>JAMLHH010000009.1 GCA_023957215.1 Chitinophagales bacterium | reverse complement strand
ATTGAGAACAATATTTTTCACTTCTTCTTCACCATATAATAACAATAAATTCTTCCAATCTGATAATTGTCCAAATTCTACAACTTTATATGTCAATTGAACTTTGTGCTTCTCTAAATCAAATTTATCTATATCTACATCCCAGAATAAATGAGTTGAGAAATCCTTAATCGATAAATTCTTATTCATATATCTAAAGATAGTTAAATCTATTTTTGATTTATTACTTTTCACATTCATTTGTGAAATCACTGATATAATATTACTTTTAAACTCAGATAAGTATTTCCTTAAAAAAAATTAAAAAAGTATTCTTATGAAGAAACTATTATTCTTAAATGTTTTCCTATTGTTATTATCAATAAACGTTTCATTTGCTCAGAATGAAGTGAAGGTTTATGATACATACGAAGATTATATTGCAGAAAAGCCCTCCGTAGTATATAAAGAATTAACTGGCTTTTCTCCTAATAAAACAATAGGTACAAAAGCAGAAGGGCTTTTTGGACCGATACTGCGAACTCGCAACGCCGAGGGGAAAAAAGAAGCTAGTTTTATTCAAAACAAATGGGGTTTTGTATATAGAGATATCTTGTTTAGAAATAGTAAAGTAGAAATACAAATACAAGGTAGAACTATTTCCAAACCTGAATATTTATATTTCGCTTTGAAGGGGAAAATAGGAGATAGCATATTGGTCTGGGTAAATGCGATTGATCTTTTTGAAAATGAATTCAAAGAATTGAGTGTTAGAAGGAGTGCTGAGATTATCTACGGAGATTTTTTTCACTACAGTACATCCATCAACGGTGATTTTCATTTGGGACAAGAACTCACAACTGACTTTAAAAGTTACCAGAATCAAATAAATGCTACTTTTCAATGTTTTTATGATAATTCAAAAATACTTTTTAAAACAATAGTCAAAAACAAAAAAACGGGTATTGTTGATTATGAAAGATTCTATTTAAAGGCGATAAGTCAAGCGAGTTACAAATCCAATAGTGTTTTCCTTGATTGTATAGATAAATAGATGGAGATAAGGATAAAAGTTTTATAGTGAGTCAAATCTCTTTCGTGGTCCGTTGTTTAAAGTATTTATAACTCTATCAATTTGTTTGTTTTCTTTTCCTTTCTCTATATTTTATTCTTGACCAAAATCATCTTTAAGTTTGGTAGATTCAACTTGTAAATGCTCTTGATTGGTATGCGAAATATGCACAAGGTCAGGAAATATTACACACTTTTAGGGATACTACCTGCGTAATTTCACCTTGACATCGAGAATTTTCAAACCTCAATGTCCGGTGGTAGCATTGCACATTTCTAAATTTTCGTAACTCTCACTTTGTACTTCGTACTTAAAAAATCGTCTTGCTTCGAGCGGTGAACCTGTCGAACCGTGGGTAGCTCTTGACTCTTGGTTCTACAACAACAGGGATTAGCCGGTTGGTGGTCAATGAAAGTGCGATAGTAGCTCTTGGTTCTACAACAACCCTTTCGTACTCGGCAAATCTTTACCACTGCGTTTTACCGCCATTTTGATGGATTTTGCAACAGCTTTAAAGATAGCTTCTATCTTGTGATGTTCGTTTTGCCCTTCCGCTTTGATATTGAGGTTACAAGCAGAAGCGTCTGAGAATGATTTCCAAAAGTGATAAAACATTTCGGTGGGCATATCCCCTACTTTTTCACGCTTAAATTCAGCATCCCAAATCAACCAAGGACGACCGGAAAAATCTATCGCTGCTTGAGCTAACACATCATCCATCGGAAGTAAAAAGCCATATCTTTCTATTCCCCTTTTGTCTCCCAACGCCTTTCTAAAAGCTTCACCCAATGCAATAGCAGTATCTTCTATGGTATGGTGTTCATCAATATGCAAATCACCATCCACATGAATACTGATGTCACAATTAGAATGTTTGGCTAATTGGTCAAGCATGTGATCAAAAAAACCCAATCCGGTATGATTATCTTGCTGACCTGTACCGTCTAAATTGACTTCAATTTTGATATCTGTCTCATTGGTTTTACGAATAACAGAAGCTTTTCTCGGTGGATAGTTTAAAGTTTGATAAATCTCTTTCCAAGAGTTGACATCTTTCAGTAAAAAGTCTTTTAAGGCTTCTTGATTGAGCAAATCATCGTCTGATGTATCTGTACTTCTACCTATCAAAATACCTTTGCCACCTATATTTTTTGCCAATTGGATATCCGTCCATCTATCACCAATGACTACACTATTTGCCAAATCATATTCATCCGAAAAATAGTGCGTTAGCAAACCTGTATTGGGTTTTCTGGTCGGTGCATTGTCTTTTGCAAAAGTTCTGTCGATTAAAATTTCATCAAACTCCACTCCTTCTCCTTTGAGAATATCCAACATCAAATTGTGTGGTTTCCAAAAAGTATCTTCCGGGAAAGATTCCGTACCTAAGCCGTCTTGATTAGTTATCATGACCAAGCTATAATCCAACTCTTTCGCTATCTTACCTAAATAAGTAATAACTCCGGGCAAGAAAGAAAGTTTTTCATAACTATCTATTTGCCAATCTGCCGGCTCTTTAATAATGGTACCGTCACGGTCAACAAACAAAACTTTCTTAGACATCTTGATTTTTATTTTGATTATTTAAAGTGGCTTTCAACTATGAAACTGGCAGGAAAAAGTTTTCTTACTTCTTTCAAAAATGCATTTGCATCTTCACGGCTACTAAAACCTCCGGCTCTCAATTTAAAGTTAGGAGGATTAAAACTCATCAATGTAGGAATCCCGGGATATTTTGAAGCAAACTTGGCTTTCGCCTCATTGATTTCTTCTCTTGAATTAGTGGAAATAATCTGTACTCTATAAAGGTTTTTCGCTTTTACTTCAACCGGTTCTTTTAAAGAATACACTTTTAATAAATAATCCAATCTAGGATCTTTATAAATATTTGCATTCTTTTCTCCTTCAACTTGATCAGCAGATACTTGAAATGAAAAAGCAAGTGCTAAAGCCAAGAAAAAAGATTTATAACCCATGCTATACATTTTTCCCATGACAATGTTTATATTTTTTCCCACTACCGCAAGGGCAAAGGTCATTCCTTCCTATTTTTTTATCTTTTATGATAGGTTGTCTATCTTCTTTCTGACTGACATTTTCGCCGGCTTGTCTTGCTGAAACTGCCTCTTCATCATCTTCATATCCGCGACTTTCGGTAGTTTTTATTTGTTTGGCAGCCGCGCGTTTGGCCATTTCTTGCGCTCTTCTCAAATCTTCCTCTGAAGGTGCAGGTAAAGCACATTTTATCAAGAAAGAAACGACATTTTCATTCACATCTCTCAACATGGCTTTGAATAAATCAAAAGCTTCAAATTTATAGATGAGCAATGGGTCTTTTTGTTCGTGTACAGCCATTTGTACAGATTGACGCAGGTCATCCATTTTACGCAAATGTTCTTTCCAATATTGATCGATAAAAGATAAAACGATATTCTGCTGTAAAGTCTTAGTGACTTCTCTACCATCTGTCGCAATTGCTTTTTCGAGTTCTACAGTGATATTCAGTGTACGACTACCGTCTGATAATGGAATCAAAATGTTTTTTACCGTATCTCCTCTATTTTCTTGGATCTGTTTCAAGACAGGAAGACTTTCAGTACGGATAGCACTCATTCTCCTATCAAATGCTTCTACTGCATGATCATAAATATCATTTGCCAAAGTTTCAGCAGTGAGTTTTGAAACATGCTCTTTATCATAAATCAATTCTACACCTAAAAATTTATAGCCATCCATTTTCAGAGCTTCCATATCTTCGGAAGATTTGGCAGTCTCAGCGATATCAAAACAAAGGTCAAACAGCATACTGTCTATATCGTAAGCTACTCTTTCGCCTTTGAGTGCATTTTGTCTTCTTTTATAGATTACTTCACGTTGAGAGTTCATCACATCATCATACTCCAACAAACGTTTACGGATACCAAAGTTGTTTTCTTCGACTTTTTTCTGAGCTCTTTCGATAGATTTGGTGACCATACCATTTTGTATCACCTCACCTTCTTTATAGCCCATTCTATCCATCACTTTTGCTAATCGCTCTGAGCCAAACAAACGCATCAGGTCATCTTCCAAAGAGACATAAAACTGTGAACTTCCCGGATCTCCCTGACGACCGGAACGACCTCTCAACTGCCTGTCCACACGTCGCGAATCATGGCGCTCAGAACCGATAATGGCAAGACCACCAGCTTCTTTTACACCTTCACCCAATTTAATATCCGTACCACGACCTGCCATATTGGTTGCAATCGTTACCTTGCCTGCCAGTCCGGCTTCTGCCACGATATCCGCCTCTCTGGCGTGTTGTTTTGCGTTTAATACATTGTGGGGAATTTTCTTTTCTTCCAACAAAGAGCTCAATAACTCTGAAACTTCCACATTGGTAGTACCGACCAAGACCGGTCTTCCGGCATGCCTCAATTCTTCTATTTCATCAATGATGGCATTGTATTTTTCACGTTTGGTTTTATATACCAAATCATGCCTGTCATCCCTAATGATCGGTCTATTTGTAGGAATGACGACAGTATCCAATTTATAGATCGTCCAAAACTCTCCCGCTTCTGTTTCAGCCGTACCGGTCATACCCGCTAACTTGTGATACATACGGAAATAGTTTTGTAGAGTAATCGTTGCAAAGGTTTGAGTAGCCGCTTCGATTTTCACACCTTCTTTTGCCTCTATCGCTTGATGTAAACCGTCAGAGTAACGACGACCATCCATGATACGACCGGTCTGCTCATCGACTATCAAGACTTTATTGTTCATTACGACATATTCTACATCTTTTTCAAAAAGACTATATGCTTTTAGCAATTGGCTGACGGTGTGCAATCTCTCAGATTTAATAGAGAAGTCTTTGATGATTTCATCTTTTTTCTGTTGTTTTTCATCAAGTGACTCGTCATTACTTTCGACCTCTGCCAATACAGCTCCCAAATCAGGTAAGACAAAGAAATTATCTTCTTCGGAAGTTTGAGTCATTTGTTCTATCCCTAAATCCGTCAAGTCAATTTGATTATTTTTTTCGTCAATCACATAATAAAGCTTTGCATCGCAGACAGGCATCTCTTTGTTTTGATCCTGCATGTAATAGTTTTCGGCTTTATTTAAGATCTGACGAATACCGGGCTCACTTAAAAAATTAATCAGAGATTTGTTTTTGGGAAAACCGCGATGCGCTCTGAGTAATGCCAAGCCGCCGTCTCCTTCATGGTATCCGGTATTTCCTTCCTTGATAAGTTTTTTAGCATCCTGTAAAAATTGTGAAGTGGCTTTCTTTTGCATACCTACCAATCTTTCCACTCTCGGTTTTAACAAATCAAATTCCTGTTCATCACCTTTTGGTACAGGACCGCTAATTATCAAAGGTGTTCTCGCATCATCTATCAATACGGAGTCCACCTCATCCACCATTGCATAATGATGTTTTCGCTGCACCTGCTCTTCAAAAGTGTGAGACATATTGTCTCTCAAATAGTCAAAACCAAACTCATTATTAGTTCCGTAAATGATGTCCGCTTTGTAAGCGGCTATTCTTTGGGCAGAATGTGGACGATATTTATCAATACAGTCTATGGTCAGACCCAAAAAGTTAAAAATCGGAGCCATCCATTCAGAGTCACGTTTTGCCAGATAATCGTTGACAGTTACCACATGTACACCCAATCCGGTCAATGCATTGAGGTATGAAGGCAAAGTCGCCACTAAGGTTTTACCTTCACCTGTTGCCATTTCGGCAATTTTCCCTTTGTGTAAAATAATACCACCTATCAACTGTACATCATAGTGCAACATATTCCATCTGATATCGCTACCTGCCACATTCCAAGTCGTCTGATAAGTTACTTGGTCATTATTGATTTGCAAAAACTGACGACTGACAGACAAATCTCTGTCTAATTGTGTAGCTTTTACAGTAATACTTTCATTTTCTTGAAAACGTCTCGCAGTCTCTTTCACCACTGCAAATGCAGCAGGTAATATTTCCATTAAAACATCTTCAATAACTTCATCTCTGCTCTCGGTCAGTTCGTCAATTTTGCTGTACAACTGATCTTTTTCTTCCAAATCTATATCATCAGCTTCGGCTTTTGACTTTAAATCATCAATTTCAGCATTGATTTCAGAAAGTGCCTCTGCTATTTTCTCTTTAAACTCCTGTGTTTTATTTCTAAGTTCATCGTGGGACAGAGATTGAAATGATTCGTATAGTGTATTTATTTCCTCCACTAAAGGCATCACCTCTTTAATATCTCTCTTGGATTTACTGCCAAAAATTTTGGCAATGCCTTTGGTAATGATATCTAACATCTAAATTTTTATTTTGCGCCGTAAAAGTAAATAATGTGTCTTGAATTATAACAATTACGATACCAATTTAAGTTAAATGTCATTTTTTCAGTTAGCCTCTACTTTTCTTGACTTTATGACAAAAGATAGTAAATAACTTATCAGCATTACAGCCCCACAGCCGATGACATTGAGCCAAAGATATTCCACCAAATCTTGAGAATAGGAAGCAAAAACGATACCTTCCGCCAAAATAGCCGCTATAAAGACTTGTACGCCATCTACCCTTTTTATAAAAAATGCGACCAAGAAAATACCCAAAATCGTTCCATAAAATAGAGAGCCTAAAATGTTGACTGCCTCTATCAAATTTCCCAATTTTGATGCATTGATAGCCACTATGACACAAAAGATACCCCAAAAAAGTGTAGCCAATCTCGAAACCCGTAAATCCTCTTTATCTGTCAGTTCTTTTTTATTCAACCAGCGTTTATAAATATCTATGACTGTTGTAGAAGCCAAAGAATTAAAACCGGAAGCCGCCGAACCCATAGATGCTAAAAATATAATCGCTATCAGCAATCCGACTAATCCCATTGGCAACTGGTTGGTGACAAAGTTGAGAAATACATAGTTAGAATCATTGAGATCTAATTGCTTATCGTGTTGTTGCATGTACTCATTAATAGAAGTGCGCTCATCTTGTGATGCTTGATGTTTGAGTTGGTAATCTTTTTTTGTTTGTGCGATAACAGTTTCATTACGTGTATCTAAAGCTTCTGCATACGCCAAAGCGGCATTGTGTTTTTGATTTTCAGCTTCATGATATTCTTGCAGCTTTTGTGAAAATTCATTGGCATCTACAACTTGTTCCACTCTCGTAAGAGCCGCTTTGTTAAAATTAATCGGTGCAGGATTGATTTCATAAAAGACAAAGACCAAAATACCTATGAATAAAATGAAAAACTGCATCGGAATTTTTATCAAAGCATTCATCAATAGACCCAAACGGCTTTCCGAAACTGATTTTGCAGTGAGATATCTACCCACCTGTGACTGATCCGTGCCAAAGTAAGACAGTTGCAAAAAGAAACCACCAAGCAGACCTGACCAGAGCGTATATTTATTATTCAAATCAAAGTCAAAGCTCAACACATTCATACGTCCGGCAGCACCGGCAACTTTCAAGGATTTGACGATACCGATATGATCCGGCAATAAAGAAACAGCCATCGAAGCAGCGACAAACAAGCCTGAAAAGATGATAGCCATTTGTATCATCTGTGTATATGAAACCGCTTTGGTTCCACCATAAACAGTATAAATAATCACTGCCACGCCGATAATACCGATAGCATAGTAAATGTGCATATCTAATATGTGGGATAAAACCAAAGCAGGCGCATAAATAGTAATCCCGGTAGAAAGTCCTCTTTGTAAAAGGAAGAGCAAAGCGGTCAAAGTCCGGGTCTTGACATCAAACCTTTTTTCCAAAAACTGATAAGCCGTATAGACATTTAACTTATGATAAATGGGTAAAAAAACAATACACAGAAATATCATGGCTAAAGGTAAGCCCAAGTAAAACTGTACAAAACTCATCCCATCTCTAAAAGCTTGACCCGGTGCAGACAGAAATGTAATTGCACTGGCTTGTGTAGCCATTACTGACAAAGCGACATGATACCAAGGCAATTGCTTATCTGCCAACAAATAACCTTTGAGGTTTTTTTGACCTCTACTTTTGTACATTCCATATAGGACGATACCGGAAAGTGTAGCAAAGAGTACCCACCAATCGAGATTAGTCATTGAAAATTGTTGTCAATGTGAAGAAAAATAGTATCAAAGCGAGTAAAAAACACACTGTAAATATGTACCAACCTTTCCAAGAACCGAATATTGGCACTTTTTCTGTCTCATTAGATTTCTTTTCCGTCAACTGCTTTTGCTCCATGATTATTTACTTACATTTTTAGGTAACTCTAACAAGTTAACAAATAATCTATATGCTCCCGGCACCCCTGCCGGTAACTGTCTAAAAAATGACAAACCGGTATATACCAAATTACCTTTCCCATACGGTGTCCAAATCAAGCTTCCTTCTGAAGGTCTTTCATTCGGGTCATGCATACTAAAAACCGTTTTCCAAACTGCATCTTTTTCACCTACAAAATACAATCCCCGTTCTTGAACCCAAGCATCAAAATCTTCTTGTGTGATTTTATTGGGTTGGTTGATGACAGGTGAATTTTTATCGACAAATGTTACAGATGCTTCTTCTACCGTCACTCTATCTCTGGTGATTTCTGCTTGAAACGGAAACATCTTAGTTGTCAATGGTCCGAAGTAACTATTGGTATTATACTGGACGATGAGATTACCGCCATTTTGCACATACTCCATCAATTGGACATAAGCTTTATTGAGCCAATCATTTGTGTTGTATGCTCTAATACCTGTCACGATAGCATCCAAACTATTTAAGTCTGTCTTTTGAATATTTTCATCATCAATAAAAACGACTCGATAGCCAAGTTGAGTAAGAGATTTTGGGACCAAATCACCTGCACCCACAATATATCCGATAGTCTTTAACTTTTTATCCAAAGGGAAACTTGTCAACGATAATTGAGACTTCGTCAAAACCGTTTGTCTCGAGATGTGTTCATATACGATATCATCTAACTGCAAGTCAAAAGTCGCATCGTCTAATTGAATTTCTGATGTCAAAGTTCCAGTCTGTGTAGTAGTTACAGATGAAGAAATCGAAATATGAAAAGTATAAGTTTGACCTTTAGCCATTTGTGGTAATTCGTTACCATTTTCCACTACAACATTCCATTTTTCAGGTGATGACAAATTTAATCGTCCACCATTGATATCAGTATGAGCAGTCACAGTTAATTGGACTTGCTCTTCTTTACCATTGGGGTGAATAGAAAAAGGTGAAGACCATTCCATAGTCACTTTGGGAAGATAGACGACGGGATTAAAAAACTCTCCTTTCACTGGATCTACATAACGATATTGGATAGGAATGTCTGTCGTAAAACTTTTATCGTCTATACTATAATCAATTTTCACAATACGATTCTTATAAATATAGGCAGCATTTCCATGTACATCTCCTTCCGGCTGAAATAAATTATCATTTACCGGATTACTCAACCAATAAGGAGATGAGTAAGATGTGTTTTCAGGAATTTTTATCTTTTTATCTACTTTCCAAAGTTGGTTGTCAGCAGTAGAGATATTTTTAGCTATCACTTGGTTTCCGATACTGATTTTTTGTATCGTAACAGGTAAATCTGTCCTTTGTATCCATTCAAAATGCAAAGAGGTGCTGTCTCCCGGACTCAATTCATCGGTATAGGTATTAGCCGTCCACCAAAGACCCGCAGATTGTTGTATCAAGTTTTCCACCTGTTTTAACTTATAGTCAATCAGGGTACTTTCATCAGCTTGATTTTGAGATTTTTTCTTTAATGTCAGTAAATCAGTCCTCAATTGAAGTAAGCCGGGCAAAATAAAACTCGGTTGATTGAAATTATAGGATTTGATAAGTTGATTTATTTTTTTTTGAATGGCTTCACTTCCGGAAATTCTTGACCATGAAGTATTGATATCTTCAAACAAGTCATTTTTTGCCGTTTTGCCTTTTAATTGGATAAAATATTCCTTTTCATCGCCACGAGTCGTAGCCGTTCCAAAGCCCTGTGACTTGTGAAAACTTCTACTTCGAGAGGCAATTTCGCCGGGAGTATTACCCAACAGTGGATTGTATTTCCCTACATTGATTTGAAACTGATCTTCGGAAGTAGTGTTGATACCACTTGAAAAACGAAAAGTATTCCAAAAAAGTTTTTTGACCTGCCAAGCCGGCAAATTACCTGTAACATGATAATTTTTATTTGCAGCCATATCAAAAGCCTCTTGTGCCAATATCGCAGAAGTCGTGTGATGACCGTGACCACCTTCGCCTGTTGTAGGAAAACGACAAATGATGACATCAGGTCTCAATGTGCGTATCAGCACCACCAAATCTTCCAATAGGCTGTCTTTACTCCACTTTTGGAGTGTTTCTTCCGGATTTTTAGAAAAGCCGAAATCCAATGCTCGTGTAAAATATTGCTCCGCACCATCTGAATTTCTTGCATCCAACAACTCTTGTGTCCGGATAGCTCCCAAAAGGAAGCCGAGTTCGTTACCTATTAAATTTTGGCCCCCATCACCACGTGTAAGCGCCACATAAGCTGTACGCACTTTTTTTTCATTAACCAACCATGATAAAAGTCTTGTATTTTCATCATCGGGATGTGCCGCTACATACAATACTGTACCGACCTCATCAAATCTAAGTAAGTCTTGATATATCTGAGCTGCATCTTTTTGTATGGGTGTTTGAGCATGGATAGAAGTCGTAAAAACAAAAAACAATGCTATTAGTAAATAATCAAAAAATGTTTTCATTTGAAACTTTTGGGTTTGGTGATGGGCTAAGTTAAAATTTTCTCAGTTTCTAAAATGATAAGAAATTTTAATTTTATAGATTTTACTTAGACGGTTCTGATTTTTTTCCTTTATCAAAACTCGAAAAAACATTAAAACTTTGTTGTTTTTCTCTCACGATTCAAAAAAATGGCATTCGTTTTATATCTTTCAAGCTTATGATGAAATGGCTTTATGTTTTTGTCGTACTACTTATATACGCATGTAGGGAAACTCCTTATGAACTTTCGCAGCACGAGATAGAATTATCCAAAGTCTATGATGTAGTGTGTGAAAAGTGGATAGAACAAAATTTTGCCTGCAAGACCGACAGTTGCTTTAGTAGTGCAGCAGTAGAAATAGTCGGTATCGACACGAGTGATGCAGATTTATATCAAATATATACTTGGTTTTGGAACGAGCATTTTATAGTAAAAGACGGTATCACTTATTCGGGAAATTATAAATTGTCCATTGCAAGGTTTAGCATACAACCTTCTACTGTTTCTAAAAAAATTGACCAAGTTTACATTCCCAATGACACGCTCCCTCTAAAAGAACAGTTAGAAGCAGAAAATTTCCCCAAACAAATCATACATACTTTTTTCCTTGATCAACATAGCAATATAGAACGTATCCGCATACAGGCTCTCAGCAATAAATCCAAAAAGAAATATGAGTTATTTCAGAGAAACCTGTATCAGATTCCTGAAATTATAGAAGATGATACTTTGATGTAAAAATTGGAAAATTGGAAAAGTCTATCTATTCCATTTGCACATTCAGTAAACTATTTTCAAAAATCCATCAAGATATCGTCCATCTGTTTTTTAGGTCATTTATACATTTTAGAATTGTTTCCCTATATTTACTTTCACACAAAAACTCATTTCGATGAAAAAGTTCTATACACTGTTTTTAGCACTCATAATAATTTCTACAATGGAGGCACAAAATTTAATACCATATACATACACGGACGGATCACAGACATTACAAGGTTATATCACGAGCAATGCCGATCAAAATTTACCCGGCGTACTCATTTTACCCGCTTGGATGGGCATTGATGAAGAAGCCCGGCAAACAGCACTCAACCTTCAAGAAAAAGGCTATATTGCATTTATTGCAGATATTTATGGAGTGGGGAATGTGCCTAATAATTATGAAGAATCTGCAAATATATCTTCTCATTACAAAACCAATTACACCTTATATCAACACAGAATAGACTTAGCATTACAAGTATTAAAAAAACAAGTTCACCGACCTGAAAACGTGGCTGTTATAGGTTATTGTTTTGGAGGAACCGGGGCAATAGAAGTGATGAGAGCCGGACTTGATGTCAAAGGGACGGTCTGTATTCACGGTGGTTTAGCAAAAGATTCTACAAGAACGAATGAGAAAATCAACACCAAAGTATTAGTCATTCATCCTGCTGACGATGATTATGTATCTCAAAAAGACTTTGACAACTTGATTCAAGAGCTAAAAGATGGAAATGCAGACTGGCAACTCAATGCTTACGCACATTCAAAACATACTTTCACAGATCCAAAATCAATGGACTATAATCCTTTGATGGCAAAAAGAGCTTGGCGTGACATTGTTATTTTTTTGGATGAAGTACTCCAATAAGATTTAGTTCTTAGGTTTTAGGATAGGAGTTTGTTCCAAAGAATCTAAGAGTTGATTAGCCTCTTGTAGAGCCTTATCGGCTTGTTTTTCCATATTTTCTTTTGAATCATCTTTGATAAAATCCGGCAAGGTTTCTTTTGACCGACAGGCGACTAACATTAGAATAAAAGAAAATATCACTGTATATCTTTTCATAAAGTATAAAAATAAAAAAAGCCTCGAAATTCGAGGCTTTTTGCTTTGTTTTTCGCGCTATAATTATTCAGCAGAAACTGCTTGTTCAACTTGGTCAGCAGCGTTGTCAACAGATTCTTCTGCTTGTGCAGCTGTATCTTCGATAGCTTCTTCAGCTTGATCAACAGTGTCATCAACTGTTTCTACAGCGTCAGTTGATTCTTCTTGAGTTTGTTCAGCTTGGTTACCACAAGCAACAGCACCTAAAAATAAACTTGCAAGTGCGAAAGAATAAAAAGTCTTTTTCATAATAATAAATATTTATTTGATTCGGGGACAAAGTTATATTGAAATTTAATTTTTTCAAAAGCTAAAGTAAATATTCACAAAAAATTAAGAATATTAATTCAAATATAACAATAGACCTAATTAGAAATACCTAATAACATACAAGTTACGACTATAATTTTGATTAATATATTTTGTAGGATAACCGTTCTAAAGGGAAAAAGTAGAAGAAATGCCCATCAGTATATCTTATACAGACATCATTTTATTAGAATATCCAAATTCAATTGATTATACATATTCTAAATATAAATTTAATTTTTCCTTGAGAGAGAAGTATAGAACTGAAAGTTTGCAACAATTAAAAATAATAGATACTTTTACAACCAAAGCATATTTTAATAAGTAAGATTTTACAGCTTGACACAACAACTCAGAATACTGATTCTCAACTATGAGTATCCTCCCCTCGGCGGTGGTGCGGGTATTGCTACCAAGCATTTGGCGGAGCATTTTGCAAAATCAGGTCATCATGTACAAATTGTAACGACATGGTTTGACGGATATCCTGAATATAGCTCGGAGGACAATCTTACCATTATCAGATTAAAATCAAGGAGAAAGGTTTCTTACAAATCAAATCCCATTGAAATGACTTCTTGGGCAAGACAAGCTTTGAATTATTTTAAAAATATTGACGAGCATCCTCATTTTGACGTTTGTTTTGCCAATTTCACTTTACCCGGCGGTATTGTTGCCAAACAAATCAAAGAGAAGTGGGATATTCCGTATATCATTTTAAGTCATGGACACGATATTCCGTGGTTTGCTCCACATCAAATGTTTCCTTGGCATTTGTTGACTTATTTTTGGATAAGAAAAATCATGCGAACTTCTTCCAAGAATATCCTTTTGACCCAAGATTTAAAAAAAGCTGCCGATAAATTTATCGGTAAAGAATTTATACATAAAAATAAAGTGATTCCTAACGGAATGTTGATGGACAATTATAAATCGGGTTTTGATAACTCTAATGCTGAAATGAATATTCTTTTCGTAGGAAGGATGGTCGATCAAAAAGATCCGCTTACTTTTATCAGAGCTTGCCATGAAATCAATAAACTGAAAATTCCTGTTCAGTTTAAAATGATAGGTGACGGTCCTTTAAAAGCCCAAGTCGAAAAATTAGCTTTGAGATTTAATCTTCCCAATATTCAAATCATGGGGCAAGTCAGCCATTATGAAGTTTTAAAATCTTATGAGAAAGCAGATATTCTCATCATGCCAAGTCGAGAAGAAGCCATGTCGCTTGTTTTATTGGAGGCTGTATCGAGGGGAATTTATGTCATTTCAACTTTAGTCAGTGATATAGATAAAATGGTGGAAGATGATGTCAACGGTAAAATAGTTGATCACAACTCACCTATTCAGATTAGTCACGCCGTCGCCGATTTTTATTATAATAAGTACCTCAAAAATTACCAATACCCGGAAGATTTGATTCAAAAGCTTTTTGAACGATACAGTTGGGACAAAGTGGTGGAAGATTATATTGATGTGTTTTACAAAATCAGCAAGAAAGAGAAATCAATAAGTATCCACAAATAAAAATACTTGTCACGGAGCTATTCTCCGTCTTGACCAAGTCCCGTTTTCATCTATTTGATATTCTATTCTGTCATGCAAACGGTTAGGTCGTCCTTGCCAAAACTCTATTAAACTCGGTGTGATAGCAAAACCACCCCAATCTTCAGGTTTGGGCATCTGACTCTGCTGTCCGTACTGCGCTTCCAAGTTTTTAAAGTTTTGTATAAGTTGTTTTTTCGTTACTTCCTGGCTTTGTGGTGAAGCTGCCGAACCTATTTGACTACCAATTGGTCTGGAATGGAAATAAGCTTCACTCATCTCTTTGGAAGCCTTTCGAGCAAGCCCTTCTATCCTTACTTGACGCTCTAATTCTTTCCACCAAAACAACAAACAGATATGAGGATTAGCTTGGAGTTGTCTGCCTTTTTTACTTTCATAATGGGTATAAAAAATCAACTTATTTTCATGTACTGCTTTTAACAATACATTTCTTGATGAAGGTCGTCCTTGACTGTCCACGGTAGATACCGTCATTGCATTTGCATCTTCTTGAATAACATCAATAGCTTCATTCATCCATTTGCCAAACAATTCAAAAGGATCAGTAGGACAATCTTTTTCATTCAACTCTCCTCTTTTGTAATTTTCTCTCAGGTCGGTAAGATTCTTTTCCATATCATCAAATATAAATGCTAATAGCTCAAAGTTAAACGACTGTAAGAAATAAAAGTTGAGTCGGGTCAAATTTTCATTCATTTTTCACGCTTTAGTATAACCCAAAAAACAAATTGGCACAAATATAAAAACGAATTGGCAAGTTTTTAACCCAGATTCAGCAATAGAAAAATTATTAGTTTTACAGCTATAAATAAAGAGAGTACGTCATGGGGCGAAATGGTATTTTGAAGCAATTGTTGGACAAAATCGGGCTTAGACGACTTATTGAAGATTGTGAAGCCCTTCCTACTCAAAATTTCAACAGAACCCATCGAGTAACCACTCTTTTGGAGTCATTTATGACCAGTATATGGTGTGGTGTCAATCGGTTTATACATACAAAAGTGACCCGGTCAGACAGGGCTTTGGCAAAGATATTCGGGTGGAAAGTTACTCCCAGACAGAATGATGTACTCAAACTAAAAATATCTCTGATTAAAAAACGCCGGAAATGGTTTGCAGCCTTATGGGCTTACCCCATAGATTTATCCCAAAAAACTCCTATCACATAATCTGGGATAAAACTAACGTCCATTTCTAATATTCTTAAATCTATAGATTTATATTTTTCACTAATATAATAGTTGGCTAAGTTTAATCAGCCAAAACCCCATACTTTCCTAAAGTAAAATCTTGATATGCTTGACCAATTTCCTCCCTGGTATTCATCACAAAAGGACCATAAGCAACTATCGGTTCTTGGATAGGCTCTCCACTAATAGCCAATACAATGGTATCTTCATCAGCTTTGACCTTAAAATCTTCACCATCATTCAGCATCAAGACTAAATGATTGGTAGGTGCATGCTCTTGTCCATTCACTGTGATACTCCCTTCGATGACAAGCAAAGCGGTATTGTAATGTACCGGGAAACTAAAATCTAATTCTGCACCCTTTTTGACTTTTACATTATACATGTGAATAGGTGAAAAAGTCAAAGCAGTCCCTTTGACGGATTTGTACTCGCCTGCTATCACTTCTACTTTCCCCTTGTCGTTATCTAAATAATAACGAGGAATAGCTTGATTTACTATACTTTGATATTTAGGATTTTGTTTCTTATTTTTAGCAGAAAGATTGACCCACAACTGTACCATCTGAAAGATGCCCCCTTTTTTACTCCACTCTTTTTCGTGAAATTCTTTGTGTAAAACTCCATTACCGGCAGTCATCCATTGCACATCACCTTCACCTATTACACCACCACCACCATGACTATCGTGGTGTTCTACTTTCCCTTTATATGCAATAGTGACGGTTTCAAAACCTTTGTGTGGATGTACGCCGACTCCTTTCGGTCTATCACTCGGCTTTACAAAAAATTTGGAATTATAATCCAATAGGATAAAAGGATTCATGCGCTCCATCTCCAATCTATATCCGTAAGGGATAAAATTGTGTACTCTAAAACCATCACCGACAAAGTGTGCCGGTCTCGGACTTGCTACTAATTCTACATTTCTTGTTTTCATATTATTGTTATTTTTATAGTGCAAAGTTACAGAAGAGATACCTTGTGTACATTGATGTATGTTAAGAATGTAATGATGTATAGATATAGCAAATGTGACCTGATTTTTAAGCACATACTCTCAAATCACTGAGTTTCTAAAATTCAAAGTTTCAGATTTTCTAGTTTTTAATTTCCCGAATCTCGTTGTTTTCAAAATTGTGTATAAATGTTTTTATGATAAAAACAGGGAAGTCTTATCTTAGTGCTGAATAAAGAATATGCTGACAGATTACTTACAACCGATACCTGAAAATACTTATTCCGTAGCCGGGAAACCGGTTTTCTTTTATACCGGAAATGATGAAGACTTAAATGAATTTCAAATTGCTATTTTAGGGGTAAAAGATGCAAGAGGTCATGTAGAAAACACAGGATGTGTTGAAGGTCCGGATGCCATCAGGAAACAGCTTTATCTTTTACATAATTTCTTTTCAGAGAAAGCTTTTATCGATTTGGGGAATATCATCGCAGGTGAAAATTTTTCTGATACCATGATTGCACTCAAAGAGGTAATCAAATTTTTATATAGAAAAAAGATTGTAACAATTATTTTGGGTGGAGACATGAGCCTGACTTTAGGGCAATATCTCGGTGTTTCAAATAAAGATGAGCAGACAGAAATCAGTATTTTTGATGAAAGAATAGTCATTAAAGAAGCGGAAGAAGAAGATTCTGTACATGAGACCAATTATCTATACAAACTTTTGACTACACAACCCAATACCTTAAAAGAACTCAAGATTTTAGGCTATCAAACCTATTTCAATCACCAAAGAGATTTGGAAATTTTGGAAGAAATGTTGATGGATACATATCGCTTAGGAGTTTTGAGAGAGGATATCCGTGAAGTAGAACCTTTGATACGGGATTCCGATATTTTATCTTTTAATATCAGTGCCATCAAAGCTTGTGATGCGCCCGGATATGTCGCCATGAGTCCCAACGGTTTTTTTTCGGATGAAGCATGTCAAATCATGCGATATGCCGGAGCTGCCAATAAATTGATGACACTCGGCATATACAATTACAATCCTGACTATGATGATAGAAATATCACCGCCATAGGTATTGCGCAAATGATATGGTATTTTCTCGAAGGTCTCAATTTGAGAACTGATGATTTCCCGAATGATGAAGACAACAATTTTCAGCAATTTATTATCAATATTGAAGATCACGAATACGAACTTATCTTCATTAAGAGCAAAAGAACGGATAGATGGTGGATGAAAATCCCCCTCCTTCGCGATAATATAAAAAGTCTATTGTATCGGACTGTACCTTGCTCATACAACGATTATTTAACAGCTGTTAATAGTGAAATACCTGAAAGATGGCTACATGAGTTTAGTAAGAACAACTGATTTGGCCACAAAGTTTCGGAATTGGATTATATTGGTTTGTATAGGTCTTTTTACAAATTTTATAGCCTTTTCCCAAACTCCTCTTTGTCCTAAAGATGAAAATAAATTCACTCATCAGATAGTAAGTTCCAATATTGTACAATCTACACAAACTTACCGGACTGCAAAAGATTATTTGGGAAAGGAGATCCGTTTGCAAGCAGATATTTATCAATCTTTGGATTTAAAAATTCAAGCGTATAAAAATGAGAGACCACTTATTATTCTCTATCACGGTGGCGGATTAAAATCAGGAAGCAGAAATACTGCCATCATGCAGTCTATCGCAAGATATTTCGCACAAAGAGGTTATGTAGCAGTCAGTCCCGATTATCGCAAAGGTTGGAAAGATTCGGATAAGACACCTTTATGTGGTGGCGGAGAACAGTCAGACTATCTGGATGCGCAATACAGAGCTATGCAAGACGAAAGAGCTTTGGTACAATATTTCAAAAGTCAGGCTAAAAACATTGGTTTTGATACCAATCGGATATTTATGCTAGGAATTAGTTCGGGGGCAACACTTGTTGTGTCTCGATTAGAGGATGAATGGATATCCAAAGATGATAACCGAGCAGAAAGATTAGGTAGTTTAGAAGAAAAAAGTAATTATAGTACCAAAGTGGCAGGTTTGCTCAGTTTTGAAGGAGCCAATTTAAGTCCGTATGTTAAAAATAACTTCGATACGCCGGTTTGTTTTTTTCACGGTACTTGTGACAATGCAGTTCCTTATGAGCAACAATATTTAGCAGGTTGTAGTAGTTTAGGATATTATTACGGACCAAAAGTTTTAACTACAGCTTTAGACAAGCAAAAGGTTTGTTATCATAGCTACATCTACTGTGGTTTTGGGCATGATTTGGCGGCAGAAGGAGATGCTTTGAGAGAAATACCTTGGGGACTCAATGATGTACTGACTCGCTCTATAGACTTTATACAGGATATATTGTGTAATCAGTGCCAAACTATCAAAAAAGTAGTCAATTCCGAACAAAATATTTTACCGGTGGCTCAATGTAATCCCATTGCTACTTATGATGAGTGCAGTAATGTTGTACTTATTCAAAACAATAAAATAGAACTCACTCCCACCTTATTCCATGATGACTTTTCCATTTATATCTATACTTCTTTTGATACGGATAAAGAATTAACACTCCATATTTACAATATGAGTGGAGGACTCATTCAGACCCAAAAACTCAATATTTCTAAAGGTATTTCCACATACTCTACCACCATCAAACCACTTTTAAACGGAGTCTATCTCTATCAATTTTTGGATAATAAAAAGGTCATATATTCAGGGAAGTTATGGAAATTATAGCCACGAGAAGCATTGTAAAATTACAGTCAATTCAAAATAAATACTTTATATATTTGCAACTCATTTACAGGACAGTTGTTATTAGCGTAAGTGATGTTATTAAAATGTTTTACGTATAATTTTTATAAAAACAAATGCATGCATTCTAAATAAATTATCTATTTTCAATTTTTAAAATAAAAATGATGTCAACTACAGCAACTGTTATATTGGATGGTCAAGAGTACGAAATAGAAGTAAAAGACGGACAAACCGTATTGGAAGCCGCTATTGAAGCTGAAATAGATCCTCCTTTTTCTTGTAGAGCCGCTGCATGTTGTTCTTGTATGGCTTTATTGATGGAAGGTGAAGTAAAAATGGACTCTGACGATCCTTTATCCGAGGAAGAAAAAGATGAAGGATTTATTTTAACCTGTCAATCACATCCATTGACTGACAAAATCAAGATTTCTTACGATGAAGCTTGGTGATTGAGTAATATTTTGAACCATCAAGCAAATTTCATTGAGAATGTTTTTTAATACTTTTTTATAACACGAAAATCCTTACAATTGTCTTTAGGGTCTGGCAATATGACCGTATTTAAAGATAGCTGGCAATCTTAGTTTGTCATCTATCTATTTAACTCAACTTCCAAACCAAGACTTTTCTGTCATCTCCGCCACTAATCAAAGTCTGGTCATCGTACCACAAAAGTCGATTGACAGAATGCGTATGTGCATCCTTATACTTTTCACGTGTCAATACTTTGAGAAGATCCAAAGTTTTAGCATCCCAGACCTTAATCGTTTTGTCCCGTCCGGCACTGGCAAAAAGTTGTTGGTTAGGTGAAATTGACAAATGATTGATGGTATAGTTGTGCGCAGGAATGGTTGTAGTATTGAACCACTCATTATTTTGCTTTTCCCAAAGAAAGATAGTTGCATCTCTACCCGAAGTGATGATACGATTCTCATCTAAAGTTTCTATGGTAAAAACAGAGTTTTGTTGACCGACCAGCACTTGTTTTTGCACTACACTTTCTATATCAAATACACGTGTAGTATGGTCAGAGATTCCTACATAAAACTCTTGACCGTAAGGTGAAATATGTATGCTTCTGATATTTTTAGTACTCAAAGGATGTGCTTTGATCAATTCCATTTCTGATGTCCAAATTTTCAATACACCATCTCCTGCACCGGAATAAATACAACCTTGATCATCACGTGCCATTGCAAATACATCTCCATCATGTGCCTGTATGGCTCTTGGTGGCTTTTCTTTAGTCAAATCTACTATCAAAATGACACCATCACGTTGACCGACATAGAGTAATTTCCTATCTCTATCTAAAACTATTGTATATATACTTCCTGAACCTTTCACAAGCGGTCCATTGAACTCTAAGGTTTTTATATTCCATGAACCTACAAATTTATCTGCACTCCCACTGTAAAAACTATCTTCTTCTATACCTTTAGTAAAGGTATAAACCGCCCATGCGTGCCCTTTGAAATGATGTTGTAACTCTATATTCATAAAGCATAAAGATACAAACAAACAATGATGAATGCTGTCATACAATTGTTAAGTAAGACAAGGTTTTACAATTTCTCATCCCGGATTTCCACTATAAGGTAATTGTCATTTTGAGAAATATTCAGTGAAAAATTTTTTAACTCATCTAATACCACTCAATCTGAAATTAAAATAATCAGTCAACGACCAAAAGTTTCAATCTATCTTTTAATTCACTGATTCCCGTATCTTATTTTTTATAATAGGCTCGAGAATTTCTTTATAATTTTTCTCAAATATTTTTATTTGCTCCTCACTCATATATTCTTGTCCTTTACCGGCCTTCCCTTCTCTAATAAATTGATTGTAAATCAATTCTTTCTTTTTTGGCGCAACTTCGCCAAACTTCGTTTCATGGGTTTTCATATACTCAAATGATGAATGTAGTTTCGTTCTTTCAATAATTTCAGGCGTTAATTTTACATTCAAGAAAAATGCAATTCTGTGTAAAGTGGGTATAAAATGATTCATTAAATCTTCGTAAGCTATATAAAGAATATTTAATCCGTTTTTATTTTCTAACCATTCTTTATTGTATATAAACCAGTTGAGTGGCTTATCTGTATTTGAGAAATGATTTTCAAAATTTTCATCAAATGTAAGTTCAGGGTTGAGATAGTTTTTGTTGTGATGGAAGTATGACCATGCGACATCTTTCCCATCTCTATATACATAAATAATCTTGTTCTTAAAACCTTTTACATACTCTGAATATCTATCATGAGATTTAAAAATCCTTGGTGAAGGTAACTCATTTACCTTATTGGGGTCATCTCCTTTAATATGCATATTACTAAGCCAAGGTGATACATCATAGATGTGGTTAAAATCCATATTTCCATCTGTCAATAAGTTATAAACTATAACCTGCATCCATGTAGTACCAGACTTGGGAAAGGTAACAATATAGACATCATCCTCTCTATCTTCAATTTGGAAAAAGAAAATATCCTTACTTAACTTTCTTGTGATAAAAATGGCTTTATCGGCAATGTTTTTAAAAAAACGATAAAGCCATTGGAGTATTTTTAATTGCATAGCTAATGTAAAATACTCCAATAGTTATGTTTTCTGTACAGAAAAACAATCATAAACTTTGTTGCTTATTTACAGTATGTCTTGTTAATTTTATAACCGTAAGCTTTCAAAGATGAAACATAAGCATCAAAAGCTTTCATGCTTGGAAACTCATCTGAACATGTGGTATAGCTTCCATAATCATCCACAAAGTCAACACATTTAATGTCACAGTCTTTATCTTTCTTACAAGATGTCAGTCCTACTGTCAAAGCTAAAGCTCCAAAAGCAATTTGCAAAAATCCTTTTTTCATAATTAAGATTTAAAAATTATTAAATAGTGTCTAAATATATAAATATTAAATAAATAAATAAAATTAAATCAAATAAAACTTAGTTTGTTAGCATCTGCTCATGATTCTATCTTGAATTCAAAAACCAGTACTTGATAAAGACTATTCGTTAAAACAGTCGTAGATGAAAAGAGAAATTTAATCTACATTACTGCTACAACTTCATCTATCAGCTGACCGGACAAGAAACCTTTTTCATCAAATCCGGTCAATTTCACTTTGACTAACTTATTGATCAAATCATGGTTGTAAGGAAGAGATACTTTTAAATAATTATCTGAAAATCCGTGCATAAAACCATCTTTGTTATCATCTTCGGGAATTATGACGACTTCTTGGTCAACAAACTGTCTATAGAAAGTTCTTCTTTTCTTCTCGGAAAGGATAG
The DNA here is from genome assembly GCA_023957215.1 of Chitinophagales bacterium. Classification (GTDB taxonomy): domain Bacteria; phylum Bacteroidota; class Bacteroidia; order Chitinophagales; family JADIYW01; genus JAMLHH01. The sequence goes on along the minus strand of JAMLHH010000009.1, from coordinate 69,149 downwards.
AAAGCACTTTATTTCTTTGTTGTCTGATCTCTTGTGGCACCACACCATCTAATTCTAATGCAGTTGTATTAGCCCTCTCAGAATAAGTAAATACATGGAAATAAGAAACATCTAAGCTTTTCAAGAAAGCAACTGTTTCATCAAATATTGCATCCGTCTCACCAGCAAATCCGACGATTAAGTCCACGCCGATACATGCGTGTGGCATCAGCTCTTTAATATAAGCTACTTTTTCAGCATACAGTTCTCTCCTATATCTACGTCGCATCCTACCAAGCATTTCATTAGAACCGGATTGCAAAGGGATGTGGAAATGCGGAACAAATCTTTTGCTGTTCGCTACAAATTCTATGATTTCATTGGTCAAAAGATTCGGTTCTATGGATGATATTCTAAATCTTTCTATCCCTTCTACTTGGTCTAATTGCTGTATCAGCCGATAGAAATTCCACTCCTCATCTTCCAATCCAGCTCCATAATCACCCGTATTTACACCTGTCAAAACAATCTCTTTGACACCTTGTGCAGCTAAATCTCTTGCATTTTTCAAAACATGTCCCGGTGTATCACTCCTACTCGCTCCTCTTGCCAAAGGAATTGTACAGTAAGAACATTTATAATCACATCCATCTTGAATTTTCAGATAAGAACGAGTTCTATCACCTAAAGAAAATGCATCCACAAAGAAATCGGCTTGTTTGATGTCAGAAGTAATCACTTGTCCACATGGACTTTTTACCACTTCTTGTAAAATTTCCGGTACTCGAAACTTCTCTTTTGCACCCAAAACCAAGTCCACACCTTCAATTTCTATGATTTCATTGGGCTTGAGTTGTGCATAACAACCGATGACTATCACATAAGCATCCGGATTATTTTTATGCGCTTTACGCACATAATACCTACACTTTTTATCTGCATTATCCGTTACCGAACAAGTATTCAAGATATAAATATCTGCACGATCTTCATATTCAACGATTTTGTAACCGGAAATTTCCATTTGTCTGCTGATGGCAGAAGTTTCAGAAAAATTCAATTTGCAACCTAATGTATAAAACGCAACTGTCTCTCCAAGATTCAACATTCCTCTAATTTTTTAGTTGAAAAGCACAATAATCAACACTGTGCATATTTTTTATAATATTTAATTGCAAAGCTACGTATTTTAGCATAATGCAAACATTAAAAGCTGCAATAATTGGGATAGGCAGACATGGAAGTATTCATTTAGATTATTTCCAAAGAACCTCTTACTTTGATTTAGTAGGATGTTTTGATCAAGATGAAGACAAGTTAAAACGAGTACATGATGATTATTCTGTTGCGATTTTTGATCATGCTGATGAGCTGATAGACTTAGCAGAAGTAGTCGTCATTTGTACGCCGGCTAAGTTTCACCATTACTACGCCGAAAAAGCAATCAAGAAAGGGAAACATGTTTTTATAGAAAGTCCTATCACTTTAGATTTAGAAGAAGCCGAACATATCTTAGAGCTTTCCAATGAGGCCAATGTAAAGGTGCAAATTGGTCATATTGATAGATTTAATCCCGTCTTTGCAGAGGCTCAAAACATGGATTTGCATCCCATCATCATAGAATCCAATAGAGCAGGAATCGTCAATCAAAAGCGAATCAGTAAATCTGTCATCTTTGAATTGATGATACATGATATAGATTTGATTTTGTCTTTGGTTCATACCAATATCAAGAAAATCGAAGCGAGAGGTGCCACTATAATGAGTGAACAAGCAGATGATATTTTTGCACAAATCAGCTTTGATAATGGAACTATTGCTTTATTGCACGCATATAGAACACATGAACAAAGAATCAAAAAGTTAAATATTACCGAAAATAGCAGACGACTTTCTTTGGACTTGATAAAAAGGAATTTTGACTATACTACTTTGTCCAACAAACCCATACACAATGCAAAAGCCATTGTCATTCACGGGAAAAAGAAGTATATCACACAACAATTTATTACCACTGTGGAGTACAACTCTTTCAGCAAACAGATGGAAAGTTTCGCTTTGGCCATTATAGAAAATCACGAACCTAAAGTGAGTGCTGAAGACGGATACAAAGCTCTGAAAATCGCTCACGAGATTTTACTCAAAAGTCAAAGATGGGACGGATAGCAGTTTAGCTTTTTTCGCAAAAATACACACACAATTATTCCTCTACTGATTACTTCTTATACAAATACGAAGCAATTTTTACCCTATTTACCAAGAATTTCAACTCCTGACTTCCACTGGAGTACCCTATTTATGGTATTGCCATAACAATTTATAGTAGATAGCTTTACAATAAATTAGCAAACCGTTATTCTATAACCTAAAATCTAATCTTATGAAAAGCATATTTCTTCCTTTTTTACTTTTATTATCTTCTTACACACTCATGTCACAAGAATCATTTGTGAGTTTGGGCGGAGATATTTATGGTAATATTGCCAATGTCAGCTACTCAATAGGGCAATTAAATTATATTTCCTCTAAAACCAACTCCCACCTAATTGTTGAAGGAGTACAACAGCTCGAGTCGCATACGACAACAACCGGTATTACCAAATATGATAATTTACAAATTGATGCTTGGCCCAATCCTACATCTAATTGGGTACATCTTAGTATCAACGGAAAATTACCTCAAAAATTAGATTACGTTTTAATCAATGTGAAAGGCCAATATTTACACGCAAAAAAGATGAACAGTTCTTCAGTAGATATTGATATGACCACTTTCACATCCGGTATTTATATATTACCCCAAAATCGCAACAGAAAAGCAAAAACCTCTGCAATCCCTTTAAAATAAAAGGACTGCGAGGCTTTTAGGTTTCACCTAAAAGGTGTATATTTAAAGTTACTACACAAAAAATATGTACCGTGGATAAAATTAGACATTCTTCTCAAAACATCACTCCTTTTGGAGGTTTAAATTTCATCAATTCTTTGTTGAAACAAAGTAATGTGCATAGTCTAATTGACAGGACATTGGGTTTTCGCAATTATAGAGCAAAATATGCGTATTCGGACATCATTCTTTCTCTACTTAAAAATTCACTTTGCAACGAAATTGAATTTGTTTCGGATCTAAAGCACCTAAAGAACAAATTGCACAAAACATGGTCAATTCCTTCTCATGATTACGGTGGAATATGCTTTTCAGAAATTAAAAGTACCGAATAAAATAGTTGTTACAGAAAACAACACTACGCATCAAATCAATTACAACAAAAACATAAACAGCTTATTGGCAGGTATTTGTGTGAATTTAGGATTGTTAAAGCCGGATGTAAAAGACTATGTTTTGGATTTTGACAACGTCGTCTTGAACAACAATAAACAAGATGCGAGAACCTCGTACAAAATGACCAAAGCCTATCATCCCTGTTTTGCAAATATTGGGAATAATACCGTTTATTTTGAAAACAGAAACGGAAATACACCCGCAAAGTATGCCCAAGAACAAGCACTGGAAAATTGTTTTAAAAATTTGAAAGACAATAGTATCAGTATTAAATCCTTCCGAGGTGATGCGGCATCCTACCAAAAAGGCGTGATTGCCGTTTTGGAAGAAAATGTCAAAACATTTTTACATCAGAAACGTCACCAGTGCAGGTTTTAGAAGCATTTGCATTGAAGAAAAACTGGGAAAACATAAGTAAATTACGAGAAAACAAAAGAAGTGGCAAACATAAGATACGCTCCATTTCAGGAGTTTGAGAAAGGTACAGGGTTGTCGACAACTAGAAACCCAGGATAACAGAAAGCCATCCCAATCCTTTTCTCGAACAGCTACACTTATTACGGAGTCAATATTGCCAATAATATGGAAATGAGCCGCTTAGACGTGATAAGTTTTACAACAAAAAGAGGAAACGATTCAGAACAGCAACAATAAAAACCTTCTTAATGACTTCAATATTCATCGTTTGCCTTTTATGGATTTAGACACCAACACGGTTTACATCGGTCTGATGGTAGTTTGCAGTAATATCTTTAGATGGATAAAGTCTGTTTTAGTGAAAACAAGTGAGGGCATTGAAATACAACATCGTACCAAACGAGTCTTTATGAAATATATTGTGCGTCTGTACTTGCCAAGTTTGTACGCCATACTTGCTCAAACGGTTTTGGTACTGTTCAGTTCCAAAAATACCGCCCTCTCATTATTTAAACAACTTTTTTACGGGCAAAAGAAAATTTCCCCCAATCTAGGTAAGGGATTTTATGCTTAAAAGCCACGATTTCAGCATATAAAATCCGAAAAAGGCATTCCGTTACTGTATTTTGAGTTGTAAAGAGTGTATCCCTTAATGTTGCCGTTGCGATTATTGGGTATTAAATATTTTGGCTGATAATCAAGTGATTAAAAACTTCAAAATTATTAAGGTACAATAAAAATTCTTCACAATAAATTCAATTTTATGAAAAAGCTAAGTATTACTCTATTAAGTCTTCTTTTTTCGTTGTTGTTCGTATATGCACAACCTCCCAAAAAGTTAAGCTATCAGGCTGTTATTAGAGATAATAGTGGTCAAGTTATCATCAATCAATCAATCAATAGGTCTAAAGGTTGAAATTTCTAACGGAGTTCAACAATTCACCCTGCCTGTATCAAGCAATTTAAGTACAAACAATGCCGGATTATTGAGTACGGAATTAGATTTGAGCAATCAGGATATAGACTGGGGACAAGGTCCTTATACCATGAAAGTTTATATCAGCACACAAAACAATGGGGATTATGACCTCATTACTGAAAAAGAAATCTCAAGTGTTCCTTATGCCTTGTATGCATTAGATGGAAATCCGGGTCCTAAAGGAGAAAAGGGTGAAAAAGGCGAAAAAGGTGATGCGGGAACAGGTGTTACCATTAAAGGTTCTCTTGCGAGTCCCAACAATTTACCTCCTAATGGAAACAATGGAGATGCATATCTGATTGACGGTTCACTTTACGTTTGGACCGGAATCGGATGGGAAAATGTAGGTAATATCCAAGGGCCTAAAGGCGATAAGGGAGAGAAAGGCGATGCAGGAATTGCCGGTCTGCAAGGCCCAAAAGGAGATATCGGAGCAACAGGACCGAAAGGTGATAAAGGTGATGATGGAATTGCCGGCCCACAAGGTATAAAAGGAGACAAAGGAGACAAGGGTGATATCGGAGCAACAGGCCCAAAAGGTGACAAAGGTGATATAGGGACAACTGGTTCTAAAGGAGACAAAGGCGAAAAAGGGGATGCAGGAATGGCCGGACCACAAGGTATAAAAGGAGATAAAGGAGAAAAGGGTGATAAGGGCGAAAAAGGGGATGCAGGAACGGGTGTTACTATCAAGGGTTCTCTTGCGAGTCCTAACAATTTACCTCCAAATGGAAACAATGGAGATGCATACTTAATAGATGGTTCACTATATGTATGGACTGGTAACGGATGGGATAATGTAGGAAACATTCAAGGTCCAAAAGGAGATAAAGGCGATGTTGGAGCTACTGGTCCACAAGGTATTCAGGGAGAAAAGGGTGAACAAGGTATAGCTGGTCTGCAAGGTCAAAAAGGAGATAAAGGTGACAAAGGCGATGTTGGAGCTACTGGTCCACAAGGTATTCAGGGAGAAAAGGGTGAACAAGGTACAGCTGGTCTGCAAGGTCAAAAAGGAGATAAAGGTGACAAAGGTGATGTTGGATTACAAGGACCAAAAGGAGATATAGGCGCAACTGGCTCTAAAGGGGATAAAGGTGACAAGGGTGATGTAGGGTTACAAGGGTCTAAAGGTGATAAAGGAGATGCAGGAATTGCAGGGTCACAAGGTCCTAAAGGAGATAAAGGTGATGTTGGAGCAGTCGGTCCACAAGGTATTCAGGGTGAGAAGGGCGAACAAGGTATAGCTGGGCTACAAGGTCCAAAAGGAGACAAAGGAGACAAAGGAGATTCAGGATCATATATTGCGGGGACTGGAATTACAATCTCTGCTGGAGGTAATACCATTTCTGCCAATAACACTTTACCTATTTGGAATGCCAATCAATTGCAATCCACAGGTGTTTCAAGTACAGTTCCTACGATTGGTCAAGTGTTAGAATATAACGGTCAACAATGGGAGCCAGCTGATAAAGAGAATTTTTCAAGTTTTTTTAAATCTGATAATAATCAAATTACTTATAACGATTCTGCAGATTATGGTAAGAGTTTTCTAGTGAATACTTCATCTATCAACTATGCTGGAGGAAATAGCCAACAAGCTGAATATAAATTGATGTTTTTACCTAGCAAAAAGGGTGCTTTTAGAGCAGGTTCAGTAGGATATACAGATTGGGATGAAAATAATATTGGAGAAGGTAGCATTGCTTTAGGAAAATCTTCTACTGCAAGTGGAGAAAATGCAGTTGCTATTGGTAGCTTTAATTTAGCTTCTGGTATTAATGCAGTTGCAATTGGAACATCAAGTCAAGCAACAAATATTTATGCGATGGCATTAGGTTTTAATAGTACTGCTTCAGGAGATAATTCCAAATCAATGGGATATGGATCTACTGCCTCTGGTAGTAATTCTTTAGCAACTGGATATATTTCAAATGCTTTAGGTAATAATTCTACCGCAATGGGGTCTTTTACTACCGCATCGGGCATTAGCTCTACTTCTTTGGGCACTAGCACATTGGCTGCAGGAGAAAATTCAATAGCTATGGGAAGAAATGCCACAACAGAAGTAAATAACTCTCTTGTTTATGGGTCTTATATTACTTTAGATAAAAATTCTCAAGGAAGTGTCATTTTAGCTGATGCTTCACGTAGCAGCAGTAATACAAAAATCTTTACAAGTACTCCTAATGTTTTTTACGGATTGTTTGCAGGAGGCTATCGCTTTTATACTGATGCTAATGGAACAGTTGGATTAGGTGTAGCTCCTGGTGGCAATAGTTGGGTAACTATTTCTGATAGTACCAAAAAGGAAAACTTCCAGCCATCTTCAGATATTTTAAGTAAAATTTCTAAAATGAAATTAGGTTCATGGAATTATAAAGGTCAGGACAAGACCACTTTTAGACACTACGGACCGATGGCACAAGAATTTTACCACTATTTCGGCCATGATGGCATCGGTACAGTAGGAAATGACACTACTATTGCATCTTCGGATATTGATGGAGTGATGATGATTGCCATACAACAACTGATACAAGAAAATGAGCAACTCAAAACCGAAATCAGCTCCTTAAAATCTGAAAACAGCACTTTAAAAGCAAGTACAAACACTGAATTAAATCAACTAAGAACAGATATTGAAAATCTTAAAGTTTGGATCAGCAACAATGGTATCACCGTGAGAGAGAAAAAGGAATAAACCACTATCGTTAAAACTGTTTTGTAAAGGAAAGGCTGTCCTAAAAGCAGCCTTTCATATTTTTTTATACATTTTGAACCACTTAACTCTTAACCAATATACCCTATTTATGGTATTGAATCCCAAAAACAACTTGTTTAACTTTACATAAGTTAATAAGATTTAAAATAATTTATTGATTTGTTGTACCCTTTAAAACTCTTACATGAAAGCAAAAAGCATTTACATCATCGTTTTTCTTCTGTTTTGTAAAAACTTGACTGCTCAGGATTTTACAGACATAAAAGAAAAAAAGCCTTTTGAAATCTCAGGTAGTGTAGGTGCAGGAACGAATTTCTATGCATCTAATGAAACTTACAAATCAAGAGACCCTTTTAATTGGAATTTGTACGGAAATGTCAACATGAAAATCTACGGCTTCGAGCTTCCTTTTTCTTTCAGTGTAGCACAATTCAGTACCAGTTATACAGTACCATTTACACAGCTCGGTATGAGTCCTACTTATAAATGGATAAAAGTCCATGTAGGATATCGTACCATGTCGCTCAATCCATTTGTTTTTGATGGACAGACTTTTCTTGGTGGCGGGGTAGAATTAAGTCCCGGTAAATTTAAAATAGGCGGATTTTATGGCAGACTCAATAAAGCTGTTAGTGAAGATACGACTGCCGACAGGCGCGTAGAACCTCAATATTCAAGAGTTGGTTATGGGATTAAAGCAGCTTATGAGGGAAGTCACGGCTCTTTTGGAGTGCAGCTCTTTCACGCCAAAGACAATGAAAAATCTGTCAAAACTATTATAGACACCCTTAATACCATCTTCCCTCAAGAAAACACTGTGATAGGTAGTAATTGGTCAGTTTCAATAGGGAAAGTTTTATCATTCACAGGAAATATAGGGGTGAGTATGTTAAATAGAAACTCCTTTTATCCGGAAACAGATGCCTCCACAGATTTGGGGATGCCCGGCTTTGTTTCCAAATTAAATAGTTCCAATGCGACCACTACTTTCAGCTTTGCCGGTAGAACAGGCATCAGCTTGAGTCTAAAACCCATCAAATTAGCTGTCAATTATCAAAGAATACAACCCGATTATGTTTCTCTCGGAATGCCTTATACAGTCAATGACGTAGAAACTTATAGTGCGACGGCCTCTACTACCCTATTCAAAGGAAAACTAAATCTCAACGGAGCTTTTAACAACCAGCACAACAATCTCAGCAAATCACTAATTTCAGAAGTACAGTCACGTGTGGGGAATCTAAATATTTTTGCCAATCTTGGAAAACATTTTAATATCAGTGGAAACGGAACATTGGCAAAAGTTGAACAAAAGGATGGTATCATCGAATTAAGTGACAGTGTCAAAATGAACCAAATGATGGTCTCTTATATGGTATCTCCCAATCTGACATTCAGTTCCGATAATATACAGCACAATGTCAACACCACGGCCACTTACACTAATTTATACGACAAGAATCCTGCTACTGCCGATCAAGTACAAGGCAATAATATCAATGTATCCGGTAATTATACAATACAGTTTCTAAAAGCTTTTACAGGTATCAACACCGGAGTCAATTATAGTGTCTATGGACAAAAAAACCTCAGGTATCACTCTACCGGTATTAATGTGGGAGCCAATACCCAATTATTAAAAGAACATCAGTTAGGTTTACAAGGAAGCGTTGGTTACTTTTTCAACCGTTCTAATGGTGAAAAAGCCGGTAATAATATCAGTTTTAATCTAAATGCAAACATGAGTGCCAAAAAACATAGCTTTGGTCTATTCAGCAGTTATCTGATTACGCCACCTATCGATCTCAACCCACTCAATAAATTAGAAATCGTTCCTTATTCTGTCAATACAAAAAACTTCTCGGCGGGGGTCAATTATTCTTATCAATTTTAAAATCTTTTGGCTATGAAAAATCAAATCCAAATAAGCAATATCCTAAAGACAATTACTTTCAGCATCCTTACATATCTGGCTTTTATGTCTAATGCATTGGGACAGCAAAATGTGAATGTGAATGTCATGGTCATGCAGCCTATGTCTCCTTATTTGCCACAATTGGTCAATGAGATACAGCAAGGACAACTCGGCACCAATGGTTCCACTCTAAAAGATAAGATTATCATCAATCTGCATAATCTCTCTCCTGAGCAAAGACAAATCAAACTGAGTGCAAAATTAGAAAGATTAAGTCCTACCTACGGCTCAATATCTCTCAATCCCAACTATCAACCTTCCAATCCCATCTTGATGGCACCTAATCAGGTGATACGTGTAGATAGAGCAATGGTAGATGCTGCATTTGGCGGATTTTCCAAAAAAGAATTGATTTTTGACAACATGGATTATAAATCTCTGAAACAAAACGCATTAAATTATAAACTACCCGAAGGAATGTATAGGCTTTGTGTGACTGCTTATGATTTCAATGATTTGGGACAAACCATTCCAATGGGGTATGGTTGTGCTACGTTCAATATCTGTTATAGCGCATCAGCTCCACAGTTTACTATGCCGTTTTCATCCATTATGATGCAAGGTAGAGATTTTGAAACACTGGCACCTATGTCTAATCAAATACAGTTTGCATGGATGGCTCCTACCACCACTTGTGGGTTTCCACTCGGATTTATTACCTATGAATTTGAAATCAGAGAACTCTATCCCGGACAAACTATCAATGACGCAAGAAATAATGTCTATGTTTTTAGAAAAGAAAATATTCCTACCAACTTATTTATTTTAGACACCCTTTTATATAGAAATGTATTGAAATCCGGCAAAAGCTATATTGCTAAAGTCAAAGCTAATACACAATACAATCCCAACAATCCACTTGAAATAAGCAATCAAGGTTATAGTGAAATTATCGCTTTTAAATATCAACCAAAAACCAATTCTAATCCACCTATTATCTATAGCGGTGGCACAAGACCCAGCGTATTCGTAAATCCTCAAAATCCAACTATAACAACACCTCCAACAGGGTTTCCAGGGGTCAATATCCCTACTCTTCCAGGTGGAATTACCATCATAGACCCTCCTCTTCCTCCAATACCAACACCTACTGTCATGTCAGGAGATATACCTGACTTGCCAATTGATTGTGGATTGCCAACGGTTGACAATTCAACTACATTTACCGGCACTCTTAGCAATGGAGATATTATCAAAATTGGAGAATTTGAAATGAAAGTTCTCAATGCTACTAAAAGTGAAAACTCCTTCAAGGGAACAGGAGAGATTACTTGGTCACCTTATTCTCGTCCTATCATGATGAATGTCAAATATGACAACATCACTCTTAACAGCAAAAAAGAAGTCATCTCAGGAAAAATTATCACAACGAGTGCTATAGAAGATATCAATATGATTAATGTGAGTGTCCCTGAATTCTTAAATCAAGTAGGCAACTTAAAAGATAAAGCAGATGCAATCGTTAGTAAGGCCAACAGTGCTTTAAAACCATTGAACCAACTTACAGGCAATAGCCCTGTGGATTTCCCTTTGGGTCTAGACAACAAGAATATAGCAGGTGTAAAATCAACTTTGGCCATCATGGGTATCATCTTTACTCCCAAAGGTGCTGATGCCAGAATATTATTTACAATGAAAATCCCTGAGGCAGGAGATGGAAATGAATGGCTCTCTCTTGCTGGAGCAGGATTTTGTATTCATCCTAATACATTTTCTGTGGCTGATGGTATATTGTATTTACCTAACGACAGAAGTATTGATATGGGTGGAGGTGTAGCCTTTAAACTAAGAGGTGGCTTTTTGGGAGACTCAAGCAATACCTCCTATGTGAAATGGAATAGCACAGATGGTTTTGAACGGGTATATATAAAAGCATCTGTTACTTTACCAAAAGATGTCAAGCCAGTAGATTCTTTAGGCAATGAAATAGGTGGACAAGTATCATTGGATACCCGATTTGATTTTAAAGAATGGGAGAAATGGATAGCTAATCTCAATACTGATTCAAGATTTTCCATTGAAGGACTTCCAGGATTTGTCATCAATCCAAAAGCAGGAATTTTTTATGACCACTCTATAGAAGCCAATCCTAATAATCTTACTTGGCCTACAGATGCTGATGATATCAAATTTAAAGGAAAAGAAGGTAACACCTACAAAGGTTTTTACATGAAAGGCTTAGAAATGAATCTACCAAAAGATTTTGCTGGAAGCTCTACGACAACTTTACCTACTATCCTTATTGAAAATCTATTTATCAATAGTGAAAATGGTCTATGGGCGGACATATCTGCCAACAAGCTACTCGATTTCGGGAAAGGAGATCTTGGAGGCTGGTTATTTAGTATAGATAAGATTAATATCCCTATCAAAAAATGGATACCTCGCGGTGCTGCTATGTCAGGGGTGGTAGCCTTACCTATCAGTGATGACACTTTATCATACTCATGTGGGCTCAATACTGTAGATGGTCATATCAATTACAACTTCAATATCTCCACTGTAGGAAATTACAAAATACCTATGTGGATTGCAGATGCAACTTTGGGGGCTGGTACAAGTATTCAGATTGTGAAAGAAAAAGATGCAAAACTGAAAGTAGGTGCTGATTTGAATCTGCTACTGAGTATTGACATCAGTAATAAGCCTAAAGTTATCCTCAATGCCGTTGATATTCAAGGAATGCAAATCGCCAACTACAACATGAAGGAAAGCAATATTAGCAAACAAAAAATTGGTGAATTTTATTTCTATTCCGGTGACATTAAATTTGCTACGCTGTCCAGAAGTGGAGGGCAAAGCAATAGCACAGGCATGCTATTCCCAGAGGATGAAAATAATGATCTATTATATGCAAGAGGACCTTATCCCGGACCTGATGGCAATTCCTCTGAAGGGTCTGCATCTAAGGACAACACCGTTTGTGGATTTGGTTTTGAACCTAAAAATTTTAGTCCTAAGATATCTACCAAAGATGGACATTTTGCAGTCGGTCTTGAATTTGGAGTAGGTTTGAGATTAGGTACAGATGCCATACAGTTAAACGGTGAAACTTCTTTTACAGTATGGGGAGTCATGGGAGGAACCGCTCTAAAACCTACTGCTAAAGATAGTTATCCTACAGTGGAACTAAATAAAGTTTCTATAGATGGCAATTTTGGTGAAGCCATAAGTGCCAAAGCCACTTTGGAGTTTAAAAATGACGATGAATGGGGACAAGGTGTCATTGGAGAGGGAGATGTAACCTTTCCAATGGGAATAGAAATATCTGCTACGGTTGTCTTTGGTTCTAAATCCGATTATAAATATTTCGGATTTGGCGCTTCTCTCTATATGCAATCAGGCATTATCCCTATAGGTCCATTGGTCATCAATGGTTTTGGAGGAGGATACTACCAAAATCTATATCTTATAGCTGGTGACACAAACAACTGGGACAGGCCTTTTAGTTTTAAACCAAAGAAAGGGACAATGGCTTTTAATGTGAGTTTAGATCTCACTTATATTCGAGCTGAAATGGTTAAAGCCAATGCCGGATTTACTTTACAACTCAATAGCAGTGGTGGGTTTGATAAAATAATGATCAATGGATGGGCAAATGTCATATCTGACGGCAAACAAAAGAGCCAAGGCATAGTCAATGCCAAGCTTGCTTTAGAGTTTGCTCAAGATCGTTTTGACATGTATGTAGGTGCGAATGTTAAAATGTTTATAGCTAACGCAGATATTCCGATATGGGTACATATCGACAAGGACAAAGAAGACTATCAATACTGGCTCTACTTAGGCTACCCTGCAAAACAAGAAAGTTCGGAAGGTGCTATGGGAGAAGCATATCGTCGTATCACCCTTACTTTTATAGATATCAACACTAGTGTTCTCAAAGTGTATTTGAAAGCAAGTGCCTATTTCTGTGCTGGAACCAAACTACCCCAATTTCCACCTTTACCCAACGAAGTCAATGAGTTTTTAGGAGACAAATCTTCTAGTATGAGCAAAATGCTTTCAGATATAGGAGGAGGTCAATCAGGGTTTATGTTTGGAGCAGCAGTAGATGGAGGGCTCAAATTGCAACTAGGAATATTTTATGCCAGAGCTAGTGCAAAAATAGGATTTGATGTCGCTTTTAGATATTTCACAAAATCTCCTTGTGGGGGAGCTGTTGACTTAAAAGAAAAAAAGGATTATCCGACAGATTTTGGCATGAATGGGTGGTATGCCAATGGGCAAATCTATGCTTTCTTTACGATGGATGTAGGATTTATATTGGATTTGTGGTTCTGGTCCGGAGAAGTGAGCTTGGTCAAATTAGCTATAGGTGCCGCCTTGGAAGCTGGACTACCTAATCCGACTTGGATGGATGGTCGTATCAGGATACAAGGAGAAGTGCTCAACGGGCTAATCCGTGTCAATACAAGTGCGAGATTTAGTTTGGGTACAAAATGTTCTGTCGGGGACGACCCACTCGAAAATATTCAGATGATTTCAGAATTTGGACCTGCTGAAAAAGATGTCAGCATCTTCGCAAATCCTTATGCTACTTTTAGCATACCAATGTCTAACAACAATCTATATGATCCTATTGAAGTGGAATTTCAAGTGCCTAAAACAGATAGTAAAGGTAAGGAAGTGTTAGATGATAACGATATGCCGGTCATCATCTCACGTATTTACAAATTTGAAGTCGTTGATGCTAAAATTTTAAAGTTTGCTACTAACGACAAAAGTTCATCTTCTTCAGCAGTAAGCAATATCGAACTTCAATATAGCGAAAATGGCTATGCTGCATCCTTTATCAATAAAGGACTAAATGCTTTCGATGAGCTACGATTATATGGTGCTTATATCAAAGGAAGAGCTTTTGAAAAAATTGGTGATAAATGGAAAAATCCTAAAGAGCATCCTCAAGGATTTACACAAGACTCTACTATCTACTTCAATACCGGCAAAGCTCCAAGAGTAATAGACGAATATGCAGTGGTCAATAGTTATCCTATGAAAGGTCAAAATTTCTTATTGAAAAATGAATTTAATAGAAAGGGGAAAATTTTATTATATCAGTATTCAAAATCCTACTTTACATTTGAAGATGCTACTGTACCGGAGTTGAAGCTCACATTTGTAGAAAAAAACACTGGAGCAAGAATTAATTCTACTTTTTATGCTGACCCAACTCAACATATTACATTTGATATTCCTTCTAGTCTAAAGAACGAAACCGTCTATCAAGTATATTTCACCGTAGAGGATAAAAATCATGCAAAAGGTTTAACTGCTAAAATAAAAATAGATGATAAAGATTTGCGCTATAAAAATGGACGAGTCAACCTTACTATCAATGATGCTACAAAAGCTGTTTCTAATAGTATTAGCATTGAAGGCAAAACCAATAGTACTACACCAGCCAACCCTATAATATCTGGAAATATATCTAGTGTAGTACCTAACACTAGCACCCCAAAAGGTACCGCTTCAAACATATCGGTAAATACTAATAACTATCAACTTGTCAACCCTTATGCGAATACACCTCAAACGCCAAGCTCCCCTTCTACTGCTTTGGATAAGTCTAATATCATCGCCAATCCCAAGGCTTTTCAAGATGCTTTGATCATTAATAAAGACAATATTGTGTCAGAAGGAGATACCTTAGCTCTATTAGGTCATACTACAGAGGTGTTTCAGCCAGAATCAGGAAGAATCATATACTCTAGCATCTTCAGAACGAGTAAGTATAATTCTTTTAAAGATAAAATGGCAAGCTTAGGATCCGAGATAGATGCAGCTGAAACTCCAAGTAAAGACATCTTTAACCTTTGGTACTATGATGTAAAAGACAATCCGGACAAATATGATATTGCAACAGTCTTTAAAGCTACGAACGTTTATGACATTGAAATTCCAATATTTAACACAGGAGAGCTTTTTGACGAGTTTGAAATCAAAGGAATGAAAAGGAAAGTAGGATATGACAAGTCGCATCTATTTGATTATACCATCCCTCCTTTACTAAAAGTCAATCCAAATAAATTTCAAACTGATTTCACTTTACATGCTTATGCTCAACCTAGACTATCAGCAGATATTCACTATGATATGCCCATGTATTCTATTTCTAAAACTTTAATTGATAGCAATTTTTTACATATCGTTTTCTCCAATCCATATATCAGAGGTACAAAAACAGATTATAGTTATAATCCGGCAAAAGAAGTATTTAATACTTACGATACTCCGCGAAATCCATACAAGATGTCAAATGAATGTACTTACTTCACTCTATTAAATGATGAGGGTACAAGCAATTCAGCAGGAACAAACTCCAGTATAAGTATGAGTATCATCGACCAATCTCCTTCGATTGTAGCTACTGATTTTTATTTATTCAAAGAAGCAGAAAAAAGATATGCTAAAGGAAGAAAAGAATTAAAATCATATTATGACAAGGTGGACTTTACTTTTTTCAACTATTTGGTCGATCCAAATTATTTTAAATTCAAGGATTTAATATTAAAACCATATAATAAAACATTAGCGACTTATGCAGGTGGCTCTATCAGTGTAAATGTATTAGATAATAAAGTAACTTTTGAAGACAAAGTAAAGTATGCCCAAAGTTTTTGGATAGGGATGAGATCTCATAAATTAATGGAAAGTGTACGGCTATTAGATTACAAAGTCTCTAATAAATATGATAATGTTATATACATAGAATATGGACATTCCCAATTTTCTGATTTATGGGAATATAATGGTGGGAACAATAAAGACCAAAACGGGAATCTCAAATTAGGATTTGATTTTAATAATTATCCTATATTTCCAATTAATGGACCTTCAATTAATAAAAAGGTCAAACTAATCAGTTCACAAGAAATGAGAGAGAAAAAGGAGGCTATAATAAATTTCGGTGTCTTACTTGATAATGATGTAAAAATCACGATACCAAGCACAACTGGCAACACTAACAATAGTGGTACTGGAGCGACACTTCCAATAAACCATGGCAATGTTAGCACACAATCCAATGTTATTTACAACACTCCCCCACCTCCAGTTCTTTGGCCTCCAATTGTAGGGCAAAGATAATTTATTAACTTATAGATTTTAAGATTATGAATAGTATCCATCATTATTTCAAGTTCCTGCTCACAAAGAAATTCTTTGTTGGTCTCATTATGCTACTGCCAACTATTGGCTATAGTCAAAATACAATCACTCAAGATACTCTTGTAGATGGAGAACATAAAGCCAATATAAAGGAAATTGATATTCCTATACATGCTAAAGCATATGGAGATTCTGTCGTCCTACGATGGGCTCCTACAACACCTATCGGCTGGATCATGGGAAGAGAGAAAGGGTATCATTTGGTTCGTGTAGAACTCAACAAAAATGGGACAAGAGATACATTAGCACTGACTAATCAGGCTATCATGCCCATGACTCCCAATCAAATCAAAGCCATCGGCAAAAAAGAAGACCAATATATGGGACTTGCAGCACAAGCCATGTATGGACAAAACTTTTCAATGTCAAACCCAGACGAGCAATTGAGCGAAATCGAACAGATACAAAGTGCCAGTGATATGTTTAGAATGAGGTATTACTTTGCATTGCAGTCTGCCGACCTCTCTATCAATGCTGCAAATGCATTAGGCTTGAGATATGTCGATAAAAACGTGGAAAAAGGAAAAATGTATGATTATTATATCTATTGTGATACCATAGACGTTGCCTATACAATGACAGTCGGATATACCAATATTATCAATTATTACGAATCACTTGCTCCTCATCATTTGAAAGCTTACGCCAGAGACAAACAGATAGAATTACAATGGGATAGAAAACAAATCGGAAATTTTACAACATATTATATAGACCGCAGTGATGACAACGGCAAGACATTTCATCGACTCAATGAAATAGCCTATCAATCCACCTATCAACCTGACATCAGTTATGACGAAAACAGTCCTGAGTATAAAATCAATAATATTCTAAAAGACTACCATGTGTTTTTTGATACTATTCCTAAAAACTATTATGATTATCAATATAGAATTATCGGTATTGATGCCTTTGCAGACTTGAGCGCTTATTCTGATACACTGATAGTACACGGAATAGATCTAACTGCTCCTTCACCTGCAACTATTGATAGTGTCACTAATATCCAACTCAATCATATCAAAATCACTTGGGTAGATACAGATACTGAAGGCGATCTAAAAGGCTATTATGTCAATAGAGGTGTTGATGCAGCGGGACCATTTTTTCCACTTCATCAAGAATTATTAAATAAGGGTACTCGTAGCTATATCGATACGACCGCTGATGCTTTACATCCTAATTATTATACTATCGTTTCGGTGGATACTGTACAAAACTATTCCTATTCGATACCTCGGAGAGGTATATTGACAGACAGTATCCCACCGACAGCTCCTGAGGTTATCAAAGGCATTATGGATTCCATCGGCTATATCGCTCTATTTTGGAAAAAAAGTCCTGAGGCGGATGTCAAAGGATATAGTGTTTATATTTCATATAATATAGAAGGACCTTATAGTATTGTATCTAGAAGATTTGTCGAGGAAACCTATTTCTTAGATAGTATCAATACTCGATCACGCGATAGGAAAGTTTATTATAAGATAGTCGCAGTCGATCAAAATGGAAATCATTCTAAATTTTCTAATGCTATCGAAGTTCTTAAACCTATTATAATACCGCCTACTGCTCCTGTGAACAAATCTATTGACACAAAAGACGGAGCAATATACAGCGAATGGATAGGCAGTGAAAGTGAAGGAGTGTGGGGCTATGAAATTTACCGTAAAATCAAAGATGCCAGCCAATGGGATACGATAGCTTGGATTCCAAGAGAGCCAAAAAATATTAATTTCTATGTCAATGATGCGTCTATACATCCAAATCTCAAATATGTGTATGCGGCTAGTACTGTAGATAGTACCGGTTTGCGTTCTAAAGTATCCTTTCCAGTCTGGGCGATGAACTATGATATCAATTTGTTACCTGAAATAAATTCTCTGAATGCTGCCCTAGTAAAAAAAGACAATGCAATACAAATCTCTTGGCAATATATTCCAAAGAATAAAAATTACTACTTTGTCATTTACAAAGCTGAAAATGATGACCCTTTAACGATATGGGATGCTGTTGATAAGACTCAGTTAATTATCAATGATAAAAATATAACAAAGGGTAATACATATAGATACGCCATAGAAGTTAAGCAAGACCATGGAGAACTAAAATCAAACCTGAGCGAAGAAGTAAAGGTGAAGTACTGATGATTGCGATAGGGATAGAAGCGATATGTTTTAGTAGTGAGTAGTGAGTAGTGAGTAGTGAGTAGTGAGTAGTGAGTAATGAGTAATGAGTAGTGAGTAGTGAGTAATGAGTAGTGAGTAGTGAGTAATGAGTAGTGAGTAGTGAGTAATGAGTAGTGAGTATTGAGACTGGAGAAATGCATGATCCCAATAGACTTCCATTCATATAGACAAGCCCACAATCAAAAAGCGACGACAAAAGTCTCTATACTCAATACAAGTGGTCTCAATACTAAAAATACAAGCAAATAGCCCGACCTGAAAAGGGATCACCCAAATCATACCCTATATTGGGTATTGTTTTTAAAATTTAATTTACCAAGATTTGTATTATCATTAAATACAAAAAGTCATAATATGGGAACGATAAAAATACTGCTTTATGAAGACAATCAGGAACTACGTCTCAGCCTTTCAGCTCTATTGGGCTTCTCTGATGAATTTAAGCTTTTAGCATCTTTCCCTAATTGTGAAGGTATAGAGTCTCACTTGAAAATGTTTGACCCTGACTTGATTTTAATGGATATAGATATGCCTATCGTAAATGGAATTGAGGGATTAAAAAGAGTACGAAAAGTCGATAATAACATACCGGTAGTGATGCTGACTGTATTTGAAGACAACAAACATATTATAGAAGCCATACAGAATGGGGCGACGGGATATATCCTCAAACAACACCTTTCTTCACGTCTTTCAGATGCGATACACGAAGCTTTAGAAGGTGGCGCACCGATGTCCCCTTTGGTAGCATCCTTGGTGTTAAAACATATCTCAAAGTCCAATAGACAGAAAAAAGATTATCAGCTAACAAATAGAGAAAAAGAGATTTTACAATCCTTGACTGATGGCAATAGTTATAAGATGGTGGCAAACATCTTAGGAATAGCAGACGGCACAGTCAGGACACATATTAAACGGATTTATGAAAAATTAGATGTTCATTCACAAGCTGAAGCTGTCAGTAAAACTTTGAAAGAGAATATTATATAGTTAAAAATATTCTTGTACAATTCTTAAAATATCTAAATTTTAATACTAATTTTAATAAGATAAAATTGGCATGAGATTTTTTAGACCTCTTTCTTTTATTTGTTTTATCCTCTTTTCATTTTTTAATTTAAAAGCAAATGAAAAAGACTCCCTATTTATCAAAAATTTAGTTTTGGAGGCTACAGATACTGCTCAAACTGATTTTGGTGCTGCAATAAAGCTTTTCGATCAAGCTATTGATGTAGCTAAAAGTAAAAAACTATATTTTTCGCAAGCAGACGCTTTGTTGGACAAAGGTGTAACACTTTTTGGTCATTCAATGTATGATGATGCTATCAAGTTATGTGGTCAGGCAGCCCAGCTGTATTCAAAGTTGGATAAGGAAAAGGAAATCAGATGCTACTCTAATATAGGGTATTGTTATACATTCCTCAATCAATACAAGCCGGCTTTGGAGACCATGTTTAAAGGAGTGAGATTAGCTGAAGAAAGCAATAATCTGGAAGCACTTTCTTATCTTTATACCAATATCAGCATAGCATATAATGATATCAAAGATTCTGAAAATGAATTAAAGTATATCAACAAGGCTTTAGAAATCTCCAAAAAAATTAACAATAGTACCAATATGGCTATGCTTTATAATAATCTTGGAAATTCTTATAAAGATTCTGAAAAATATCCTTTGTCTATTAAAAACTTTCTGCTGGCTATTGGTTTACATAGGAAAATGGGTAATAAAAACTTACTAAGTTCCAGCCTTTCTAATTTATCCATGGTCTATGAAGAGGTGCAAAAATATGACTCGGCATTATATTATGGAAATTTAGCCATACAATCTTATGATCAACCCAATTTTCACGATTACTACTATTGTAGCATGGTTTCAACATTCGGCTATACCTTGGTCAAGGCAAATGAAATAAAAGAAGCCAAAAAATATATAGAGCTTTGCAGCCGTTGTAAAGAGTATTTGGATTTTGCTAATTATGCACTCAATCACTACAATTTTTTGAGTCTATACTATTCTAAAGTTGGTGATTATAAGAAAGCTTATGAAAATCTCAATTTATTACTTGCTGTAAAAGATAGTTCAATTAAAGAATCTTTAGATATAGAAAATCAAAAAATTAGTATCCGTTATGATTTCGAGCAAAAAGCAAAGGTCGATTCACTCAATCATAGATTAGAATTGACAGAAAAAGAAAACATTGCCAAGTCGTATAAAATCAAAATGTATATCTATCTCAGCATTGCCATTTTTCTGATAGCTTTTGCAATGGTGGCCATCAATAGAACCAAAACCCAACAACGTATCAAACGTAGAGAGCAACTTGAAAAGATGCGTAGTGATATTGCAGGAGATTTACACGACGATATAGGTTCTACCCTATCCAGTATAAAAATCTTCAGCGATTTGGCTATCAAGCAGAGTGAGCAAGGCAAGGATATAAGAGCCACTTTACAGCAAGTCTCCAATCTCACCAATAAAATAGCCAATAACATCAGAGAGATTGTTTGGTCTGTCAATCCAAGCAATGATACAATACAGGCTTTAGTCGAGCATTTGAGAAAGGTCGCTACAGAAATTATTGGTACAAGTGAAATACAATTAATCTTTGACACTCAGATTGATCAACAAGAAGTAAAAATACTCCCCAATAAAAGAAAGAATATCATTATGATTTTCAAAGAGGCCATTAACAATGCCAGAAAATACAGTAAAACCAATAAAATCAACATTCACTTATCGCAAAAAGGACAACAGCTTCATCTTATTATCAAAGATTTTGGAAATGGTTTTGACAAAGAAAAAATTGAAAGAGGCAACGGACTTAATAATATGGAAAAGAGAGTCAAGGAAATGAGTGGTACAATCACCATAGAATCTAATACTGAAACCGGTACTGAAATCAACTTGAAAATAATGATGTCATAGTCAATGGGAAAAAATAAATGATGAACTGTCATCAGTATTCTACTCTACTAAATAAATTTTCCGCCACTAATTTAGAAATATTGTCGTAATGGACAAAATAGCTGTACAAATTCAAAGTCTTAAGGCCTTTGTAATGTCTGTATAAACGGAAATAGGCTCTGCCGGGGAGCGACCTATCAGGGAGAATATAGATGGCTGACGAAGATGTCAAAAAAAAAGGCTACAATTTGTAGCCTCTTTTTTGACATAAAATCATTTCTTTTATAAAGTTTGAATAATATTTGCACTCACGGTAATAGAAGTAGCACCGCCAAGCTCTTTCAATGAAACAGATGGTACTAAAGCATTTACTTTACCATTCTCAACGGTAACTTTGACTTTTTTGCCACTATCGGGCACACTCACATAAAGTTTATTGTCTTGAAGTAGAAGAACTACACATTGGTTAACACCTATATTTAGACCGGCTTCTCCATTTTGTAATGAATTTAAAATGTCTTGTAATTCTTCAGGTGTCATTGTACTTGGATCGAGGTCAGATGGCAATTCAGGTAAATTAATTCCTGTAATATCATAGCTTCCATTAGTAGGATTTGTTCCAAATTTCACACCTATAACAGAGATAGGATTTTGAGATAGACTAAATAGGATACTATCTTGAACCATTCCTCCTAATCCTGAAACTACCGTTCCGTCAACATCCCATTTATTATTATCCAAATTAACGACTTCATCCTCATCCTTGTCTTTGTCTTTTTTACAAGAAGTAAAGGTAGTGGCGAAAACCGCCAATAGCATAATAGCTAAAATTGATTTTTTCATAAGTTTAAATTTTTGTTTGTTTTAGTCGTCTAATTTAGATGTTTTGGATGAAATAACACCTATATAGTGAAAGTTTTTATGATAATTTTAAACATTATGTTCTAATTGAATATAATTAATACCCTGCTGATAGTCCTGTTCAAAAACCTTCATCATACTTTCATAAGCATACATATCCGATATCCAGTTGCGATTGTTGACATCAATAATGACAACCTTTAAATCAGGATGTTGTTTGAAAAACTCAAAATAATAACGTTCTATTTTGCATAAATACATTTTATTGATATTTTGCTCATAAGAGCGGCCTCTTTTTTGAATATTCTTTTTTAGTTGGTCGGCATTTGCATGTAAGTAAAAAATAACTTCAGGTCTCGGCAGACGTTTTTGTATCAAATGAAAGAAGGAAGAATACAATTTAAAATCTCCCTGATTCAAATTAATTTTAGCAAAAAGTAAGGATTTTGCCAACATATAATCTGAAATTATAAAATTGTTAAAGATATTCGGTTCACTTAAAATAGAATTTAGCTGTTTGTATCTATCAAGCAGAAAAGACATCTCTAACTGTAATGCAAACTTATCCGGCTCTTTGTAAAACATTGGCAAATAAGGATTGTCATTGAACTCTTCCAAAATCAAACGACCTTGATAAGCTTCTGAAAGTAATTGTGCCAATGTGGTTTTACCTGCTCCGATATTTCCTTCTATAGAGATATATTTATAATGCATTTAGCTGATCTTATTTACCAAAAGTGTATCCAAACACCCTTTATATAGCTGACTGACAGATTTTTGTGTATTGGGATCTATCCAATCAGGTGCGATCTCATTGAGTGGTTTTAAAACAAACATCCTTTCTTTGAATTGCTGATGGGGAATTGTCAGTTGAGGTGAAAATATCTTCCAATCGTTAAAAAATAATATATCTATATCAATAGAGCGTGGTTGGATTGTTCCTTTCCCTTCCCGACCCAGACCTTTTTCAATCTTTTGGAGTAAAGTCAATAATCCGAAAGGATATAAACCTGTTTTTACCTTTATTACTTGATTGTAGAAATTAGGTTGCTTATCCGGCACATGCCAAGGTTCGGTCTCATAAATAGAAGAAAAACTCAAAAAGGTGAAATTGTTGGCTTTTAGGCTGTCCACTGCCATTTTTAAATTTTTTTCACGCAGTCCCAAATTACTTCCCAATGATAAGAACACCGTATTCATTTATCCATTCTAATATGATGTGTAAAAGAAAGAAACTTATTTGTGAAATAAAAAGATATCAAAGAGTATCTACAAATAATCTCTTGATTTCTTAGACAGATTTTTTAGTGTCAGATTAAAAGTATTTAAGTATTGTACAGATTTTCATTTCTCGTTTTTGCAGGATTGAAAACCTATCACTACCGGCATGTATAGCAACAGATATCTATTCAACATTTTTTATAGATTTAAAACCTCTTCCAATTTTCTTTCAAGTTCTGAGCCAAACAAGTTTTTCCCCACAATGTTTCCTTTGGGATCCAATAAAATATTGGAAGGAATTGCCAAAACTCCGTATTCGGTACTTGAAACACTTTTTTCATCTATCACTTGTGTCCAAGCAAGATGATCATCTATAATAGCTTGTTTCCATTTTATTTGATTTTGGTCTATTGATACTCCCAACATGTCAAACTTTTTGCTTTTAAACTTATTATACAGGCTCACCATTCGTGGGTTTTCATCCCTACAAGGACGACACCATGAAGCCCAAAAGTCTATTAACACATATTTTCCTCTCATACTTTCCAAAGACACTTCGTTTCCGTTTACATCATTCATCGTAAACAAAGGTGCCTCTTTACCTATGGGTGTTTTGAGCATGACACTCAAAGTATTTCCTATCCTTTGTCCAAAAGAAGATTTAATGATAGGGTCGTCAAACTTGTTAACAATCGGTTGTAATCTATCCAAATCGGGCTTGGACATCAGCACTTCATCAATAATTTTTGCACTGACTATATTGACAGGCTTACTTTCTACAAATTGGTAAGCAGCTTCATAATATACAGATTTGATAGAATCCATCTCATCGTACAACCGTTCTTGTTTTTCTTGTGCAAGTCCACTCGTGTCACTTTTGGCATTCAAAAATTCTTTATACAAGACAGTATAAGCATCATTAAACGGAATCATCTTATCAATAAATTCGTTGTATTCGGTTTGTAGTGTACCACCTGTCACTTTTATATTATAAAAATCACTAAGGCTACCTTTCACATCAAATTTTCCCGGCTCCAAAATAATCTCCAAAGGCGGGTATTGCTCTCCAAAAGCCAGCTCATATACATTCGCCAATGTGGTGGTTCCCTTGATTCTAAACTTCCCGTTTTTCATACTAATGGTATCTACTTTTCCGCCGGTTTCTTCGGGATGTATCAAATAAATTGCCTGTGTACCTCCATCAGCGAGTTCTCCTTGTATTACGAAAGCATCTTTATTAGGCTTACAAGAAAAAGTCACAAAAACCAATGTAAAAAGCACCAAATATCTTTTCATCTTCATCATTTTTATGCAAATTTACAACTTTATTATCATCCTGCTTCTTAATATTAGTCAAGAGAAAAAGTAGAAAGTTCCATATCTTTGAAAAGGCGGTACAAATTCTCAAAAAGAGATATTTCCCCTTATTATTCCTTGGTTTATCAAAGATGATAGTATTGAAAAATTTGATTCATTAAAATGGCTTATCGGATTTGGAAACGCCATAGTCATGATTTTTTAAAACAATTTTCACATCTTTCAGACTTTCACGTATATAAATAAAAAAAATCTATTTAGATTAGTCAAAGACTTTAGTAAACAGACTATATGACAAACAAATCCGGCAATTATATCTTCCCGCTGACCGTAATCGGTATTCTCTTTTTTATCTTTGGCTTTATCACTTGGGCGAATAGTCAATTGATACCTTATTTAAGAACAGCTTGTCAACTCACTTACACCGAATCTTACTTCGTTACAAGTGCATTTTTTGCCGCTTACTTTTTCATGTCGATACCAAGCTCATATATCCTGAAATGGTTGGGATTTAAAAAAGGGATGGCAGTAGGTCTGTTTATCATGGCTGTTGGTGCCGGTTTGTTTATTCCTGCTGCAAAAATGATTTATTACCCATTATTTTTAACCGGTTTGTTTATCATGGGAACAGGTGTAGCTCTTTTACAGACAGCATCTAATCCTTATGTGACCATTTTAGGACCGATAGAGAGTGCGGCACAACGTATCAGCATCATGGGAGTCTGTAATAAACTTGCCGGATTTATCGCAGTACATTTATTAGGATTTTTATTCATGGATAATATAGATGAAATCGAACAGTCACTTCAAACATTATCACCCGATGAAAAAGTAATAGTCCTTCAAGATTTAGCCCATAAAGTGATTCATCCGTACATTGTAATTACTATACTTTTTGTCATACTCGGTATTTTATTAATCTATATCAATTTGCCCGAACCAAATGAAGATGAAGACAATCCCGAACACGCACACGGAGAAGCATCTTCTGTCTTTGGACATAGAAATTTGGTATTGGGTGCAGTTGCAATATTCTGTTACATCGGCATAAAGTCATCAGTTATGATGCTTTTACAGATTTTGGTATTAGTTTGGGATATACAAAGCAAATAGCAACAAAATTTGCAAGCTATACCGCCATAGCGATGCTGTCGGGTTATTTTGCTTCCATCATTTTGATACCCAAATACCTCAAACAAAGAACTGCGCTGATTTTATCTTCCGTATTAAGTATTGCATTGTTAAGCATTGCACTTGTATCAAACGGATATATTGCTGTCATATCTTTTGCATTATTGGGTTTTTCACAATCTGCCATGTGGCCGGTGATATGGCCTTTAGCACTCAATGGATTAGGAAGACACACCAAAATCGCATCTGCCATCTTGGTGATGATGATAGTCGGAGGGGCAATTATCCCACCGTTAATGACACAATTAGCTCTTGCATTGGACTCTAAAAGGTTAGGTTTTCTCATTATGATACCCGCATGGCTATTTTTGATTTATTACGCCACCAAAGGGTATCAATCCGAATATGCGGACAATGATGCCGTGTAATGGATTTGAATTATTGGATAAAGGAAAATGAAAACAAGCCAATCTTCATTTCTACTTTTCTTTTATAGTTAAAAAACTTTACTTTTGATACATATTCAAATGAAAGATTATTTATTCACTCGTCTTCTATCTGTTAAAGTATGTTTGACAACTTTGACATTTCTATTATTTCATTCATTTTCTTATAGTCAAAGTGCAACCATTCCGATGGGTTCGCCTTCCTATCACATGCTGGATCGCTTGGAAATCAAATGTGGTAAATTGATGGAAGGGTATCATAGTGTCAATAAACCGATTGACAGGCGCGGTGCAATGGAATTTGTCAGTTACATAGATACTGTCAGTACGTGTGAATTGAGTGATGTGGATTTGGCAAATATAGATTATCTCTACCGTGACAATATGGAATTTAGCGAAGAGAAAATGCGTGTCAGCGAAAAACCTATTTTAAAGGTATTTTATAAACAACCTGCCAATTTTCTCAGTGTAGTAAAACCCAATTTTAAAGCAGTCATCAATCCGGTAGCACAAGTCAGTGTAGGTTATGATACAGATAGCAAAAGTGGAAATAAAGTCAAACAACTCAACACCAAAGGTTTTGAAGTAAGAGGACAGATTACAGACAAATTAAGTTTTTATACCTTTTTCACCTCTGAGCAAGCCTTTTATCAAGGTTTTATCACCGATAAAATCAACGAGACCAAAGGTATCCCGGGAGCAGGATATTACAAGTCATTTAAAAAAGGAGGTTATGACTATTTTCGGGCCAAAGGTTATGTCACTTTTTCACCTTCAAAATATGTCAGTATTCAATTTGGACATGACAAAAACTTTATAGGTGACGGATATCGCTCTTTATTTCTTTCAGATTATGGAAATGATTACTTTTTTCTAAAACTCAATACACGTGTTTGGAAGCTCAATTATACCAATATCTTTGCCGAACTTACCGCCAATTATGACGGAGGTGCAGATAAGCTATTGAACAAAAAGTACATGGCAGCACACCACCTGAGCTTTAATGTTTCCAAGTGGCTCAACTTAGGTGTATTTGAAGCAGTAGTATTTTCAAGAGAAAATCATTTTGAGCTACAATACTTAAATCCTATTATCTTCTATCGCTCTTTAGAACAGACACTTGGTAGTCCCGATAATGCGATGATAGGTTTCGATTTCAAAGCTAATTTTGCAAAACATTTTTCTCTCTACGGACAACTCCTTTTAGACGAGATGAATATTGGAAAAGAGTTTGACTTTGCCAATCAGAAACTCAAAGGTCTCTTTAAACCTAAAAGATGGTGGGGAACAAAAGTGGGGACACAGTTGGGTTTGAAATATATAGATGTTTTTGGAGTGGATAATTTGGACTTTCAAATCGAAGTAAACTTAGTCAGACCTTATACTTATACTCATGATGACAAGGTCACTACATGGACAAATTATAATTTACCTTTGGCACATCCTCTCGGAGCTAATTTCACTGAAATTGTCAGCATTCTTAGATATCAACCTGCCGCAAAATGGTTTATAACACTGAAACATATCAGAGCCAGATATGGTGAAGACACAGATAGCACCAATTGGGGAGGCGATGTCTTTAATTCATATCGTGATATAGAAAGAGAATACGGTAATTTTGTAGGCCAGGGCGTAAGAACCAAATTGAATCTGACAGATGTCATCGTCACTTTCATGCCGTGGCATAATATAGCTTTTGATTTCAATTACAGATACCGTAAAGCCAAAAGTGAAATAGAGGAACGCTCAAGGAGTTCTCACTTTGCCAATCTATCCGTCAGATGGAATATACTGTATAGAAATATTGATTTCTAAAAAAGGACAAATCTTGGCTCTTGAAAACTCATAGTTTGCACTTTCCACAGCAATTAAACTATAATGTTTTATCAGTATTTATCACAAATAAGTCCGAAAGACTGTCATGATTATAACAAATAGCAACGGTCGGTGATGGAACACCAGCCACAGGAGAATATGTCTATTTAGGGAATGACAGAAGTCTCAATACGAATAGTCTCATTACTAACAAAAGACACACCCAAAAACAAATCTTGAAGATTAGATATTCAGAAAAATGAGGCGTAAAAAGATATTAATGGGTGTAATCTCAATCTATTTCAAGGAAACAAAAACGCAATCAGCTAAAGATCAACCAATTGCGTTTTGTCTATGCGGAAGAAGAGGGATTCGAACCCCCGGACCTGTTACAGTCAACGGTTTTCAAGACCGCCGCATTAAACCGCTCTGCCATTCTTCCGAGCGCAAAGATAGTATATTATTCTTTCTAAAAAATAGCGAGTCAATTTTTTTGATGATATTTTTTATTTTTCAATCACAAGTACCAAAAACCTATATCTATCCTCATAAAAATCAACTTCAATTGTCTATTTCTTTATTTTCATTTTTGTAGTTTAAAAATAAATTTTACAAAAAATAAAATATTAAAAACTAATTCTTGGTCGAATGATATGAATTACCTATCTTTGCAGTCTCAAAAAATGAAGCGGATGTGGCGAAATTGGTAGACGCACTAGACTTAGGATCTAGCGGGCAACCATGGGGGTTCGATTCCCTTCATCCGCACCATAAAGACTTCTCTCATTTTTTGGGAGAAGTCATTTTATTTTTAGTAAATTAGTTTAAACGTGGAAATAAGCAAAATAGACAAAGACGCACTCAATTCTACACTCAGCGTTAATTTAAAAAAAGAAGACTATCTTCCTGTAGTGGACAAGGCTATTACTCAACTCAAGAAAACTATGACCATGAAAGGTTTTAGAAAGGGAATGGTACCTATCAGCCTCATCAAAAAAATGTACGGCGAAAGTGTCATGGTGGATGAGGTGAATAAAATGGTCAGCAAATCTATCAACGATTATATCAAAGAAAAAGAGTTGAAAATTTTAGGCCAGCCTTTACCGACTACCAAAGATGTAGTATTTGACATCAAAAATCCTGAAGATTATACTTTTGAGTTTGATTTGGGATTGAGTCCTGAATTTGAAATTCCGGCTTTGAAAAAAGACACTGTCATCAAAGCTCTCAAAGTAAACATAGACGATGAAATGCTGACCAAAGAATTGGACAACATGAGATTGCGTTTTGGTTCTATGATCTTCCCTGAAGAAGGTGTCGAAGAAAAAGATATGTTACAGGTGAAATTTACTGAATTGGTGGATGGAGCTATAAAAGAAAATGGTGCAGAAAGTGAAGGGCCTATCAATCTGGAAATGGTGAAGGATAAAACTTTAAGCAAAAAATTAAAAACTGCCAAACTCGGAGATACTTTTAAAGTCAAAGATATTTTCAAAACTTTGGACAGGAATAAACATCATATCTCCAAGCATTTACTCAACTTAGAAAATGAACCTGAAGATTTAAGCCCTGAATTTGAATTGAATTTGGTAAAAATTTCCAGAATGATACCTTCCGAAATCAATCAAGAATTTTTTGACAAAGCCTTTGGTTCTGATGTCGTAAAAACTGAAGAAGAAGCAAAAGAAAAAATTAAAACCGACCTCAATAATTACTTGTCTCAAAGTGAGGAAGGTAAGTTAAATAGTCAAATCTATAATCTCCTTTTAGATCAAACTTCCATTGAATTGCCGGATGAGTTTTTAAAGAAATGGATAAAAGTTTCTAATGAAAAACCTATTACGGATGAGATATTAGAAGAAGAGTATCCTGATTTTGCAAGAAATCTAAAATGGACACTCATCGTAAATAAAATTACTGCTGATAACGACCTCAAAGGAACTTTCGAAGAAGTGAAAGAAAGATCCAAAGAAGATTTAAGAAAACAATTGACTCAATATGCTACCGGCGGAATGGCATTTTCTGATGATGACTTAGAAAGTTTCAATAATAGTATGTTAGGAAAAGAAGACCATGTCAAAAAGACATACGATGCTGTTATGGAACAAAAATTGTTTAATGCTATCAAAAGTCAGCTTACTATTGAAGATGAATTAGTAAGTTTGGATGATTTTATTAAAGCTTAAACAAAACAAATTATGGATTTTTCAAAAGAATTTAGAGACTACGCTATCAAGCACAAAGGGATCTCAAGTCACGTTTTTGATGACTATAAAAAATATCAAATCAACAGCTTGACTCCTAACATTATAGAGGAGCGACCTATGAACGTAGCTGCATTAGACGTTTTCTCAAGATTAATGATGGATAGAATTATCTTTTTGGGTACTCCGATAGATGATTATGTTGCAAACATTATTACTGCGCAACTTCTTTTCTTAGACTCTACTGATCCTAAAAGAGATGTTCAAATATACGTAAACAGCCCGGGCGGTAGTGTACATGCAGGCCTAGGCATCTATGATACTATGCAATATATCAACCCGGATGTAGCTACAATCTGTACAGGTATGGCGGCTTCTATGGGTGCTGTACTTCTATGTGCTGGAGCTAAAGGTAAAAGAGCAGCTCTCAAACACAGTAGAGTGATGATACACCAACCAATGGGTGGCGCACAAGGTCAAGCATCTGATATGGAGATTACCTTGAAAGAAATTCTAAAATTGAAAAAAGAGTTATACGAAATTATAGCTAACCATTCTGGACAAACTATTGAAAAAGTGGAAGCTGATTCAGATAGAGATTATTGGATGATGTCCAATGAAGCCTTGGAATACGGAATGATAGATGAAGTCTTAGTAAGAAATAAAGAGAAGTAAACAACTCTCTTTCACTCTTACGTTTTAAATTTGAAACTTATATCTTTATAGGTATAAGCATTCAATATAAATGCTCACAATAGCTAACTTTATACTTTGTATAGTGTTATTGCTATCAAATAAAAATATAGTTGAATGGCTAAAAATAATGGACAGCGTTGTTCTTTCTGTGGAAGAGAAAAAAATGAAGTGACTATTTTGGTCGCAGGCATTGATGCTCATATTTGTGACCAATGTGTAGAGCAAGCGTATCAAATCGTACAAGAGGAATTACACCACTTGGAGAAAAAATTGGATTTTGAATTATCAGAGAATCTCAAACCTAAAGATATCAAGGCATTTTTAGATGATTATATTATCGGACAAGATAGAGCTAAAAAGGTTATATCTGTAGCTGTATACAATCACTATAAGAGATTGAAATTCAAACCTAAGGAAGATGATGTAGAAATAGAAAAGTCAAATATCATCTTAACCGGAAAAACAGGTACGGGAAAAACTTTGATTGCAAAGACCATTGCGAAGTTACTGAATGTACCTTTTTCTATCGTGGACGCAACCGTATTTACCGAGGCAGGATATGTGGGTGAGGATGTAGAAAGTATTTTGACCCGATTACTACAAGTTTGTGATTATGATGTAAAAGCTGCTGAAAGAGGAATCGTCTATGTAGATGAAATTGACAAAATCGCCCGAAAAAGTGATAATCCGTCTATCACAAGAGATGTCTCCGGTGAAGGTGTACAGCAGTCTCTTCTCAAAATGTTAGAAGGGACAGAAGTATTAGTACCTCCTCAAGGTGGAAGAAAACACCCTGACCAAAAGTTGGTCAAAATCAATACCAAAGATATTTTATT
The DNA here is from genome assembly GCA_023957215.1 of Chitinophagales bacterium. Lineage (GTDB taxonomy): Bacteria > Bacteroidota > Bacteroidia > Chitinophagales > JADIYW01 > JAMLHH01. The sequence goes on along the minus strand of JAMLHH010000009.1, from coordinate 36,997 downwards.
TATTTGTGGAGGAGCATTTGACGGGATTGAAAGAGTGATAGGTAAAAGGATGAAAAGAAATGCCATCGGTTTTAAAAGTCATGGTGAAGAGCAAAATATTGACAAAGACAATATTCTAAAATATGTCACTCATGCCGATATGAAAGCTTTTGGGCTGATACCCGAATTATTAGGTCGTCTGCCGATACTTACCTATTTAGATCCTTTGGATAAGGAGACATTGAGAAACATTTTGACCCAACCAAAGAATGCACTCATCAAACAGTATGAAAAACTTTTCGAGATGGAAAATGTCAAATTAACGGTGGACGATGATACTTTGGACTTAGTGGTAGAAAAAGCTTTGGAAAATAACTTGGGTGCAAGAGGTCTAAGAGCCATCATGGAAAGCATTATGAACGATGCAATGTTTGAAATACCGTCACAAAAAGATATCAAGAAATTTGAATTGACAAGGGAATATGCAGAGAAAAAGTTAAATAATGCCGACTTCGATAAACTAAAAGTGGCTTAGAATGTTTACTTTCTTGAAAATATATTAATTCATACATAAAACTTATTTAAAATGGCTTTCAAATTACCAGATTTACCGTATGCGTATGATGCGTTAGAACCGCACATTGACACACAAACTATGAAAATCCATCATGGCAAACACCATGCAGGATACACTAACAACCTAAATGCAGCTATCGAAGGGACTGAATGGGCTGATAAAAGTATAGAAGATATTTTAGCAAATGTTTCAAAAGCTTCTACAGCAGTAAGAAATAATGGCGGTGGATTTTACAACCACAGCTTGTTTTGGGAGATCATGGGTCCTAATGCAGGCGGCACACCTACAGGATCTTTGGCAGTAGCAATTGACAGAGACTTTGGAAGTTTTAAACAGTTTAAAGCTGATTTCGGAAAAGCAGCTGCTACAAGATTTGGTTCGGGTTGGGCATGGTTAGCAGTAGGTAGCGACGGAAAACTTTGCGCTACTTCTTCACCTAATCAGGACAATCCCTTGATGGATGTTGCAGAATGCAAAGGTACTCCCATCTTAGGTTTAGATGTTTGGGAGCATGCTTATTATCTCAACTATCAAAACAGAAGACCTGATTATATTTCAGCTTTTTGGAATGTAGTAAATTGGGATGCAGTCGCTAAAAAGTTTGAAGCTGCTACCAAGTAGTTTTCAATAGCAACATAAAAAAAGAGGCGGTTTCAAATGAAACCGCCTCTTTTTTATTTAAGGTTTCTGTATGATATTACATCATACCACCCATACCGCCCGGCATTCCGCCACCCATAGGAGCAGGACTATCTTCCGGTGCATCAGTAATAGCACATTCCGTAGTCAAAATCATGCTTGCAATAGATGCTGCATTTTCCAATGCGACACGCGTTACTTTAGTAGGATCGATAACTCCAGCTGCCAATAAGTTTTCATATTTATCAGTACGGGCATTAAAGCCAAAGTCTTTTTTACCTTCTTTCACTTTGAATACCACAATAGAACCTTCTACGCCGGCATTCTCACTGATTTGACGAATAGGAGCTTCCAATGCAACTCTAATAATATCAATACCTGCTTGCTCATCATCATTTTCACCTTTGATTTTATCCAATGCAGGAATAGCTCTTATTAAAGCAACTCCACCACCGGGGATAATTCCTTCTTCAACTGCTGCACGTGTAGCATGAAGTGCATCATCCACTCTGTCTTTTTTCTCTTTCATTTCTACTTCTGTAGGAGCACCCACGTACAATACAGCTACGCCACCACTCAATTTAGCCAAACGTTCTTGTAATTTTTCTCTATCGTAATCTGATGAAGTAGATTCAATTTGAGCTTTAATTTCACTCACTCTTGCTTTAATCGCATCTTTTTTACCGGCACCGTCAACAATAACAGTGTTGTCTTTGTCGATGCTAACTCTATCAGCGACACCCAATTGATCCATTGTGGCATCTTCTAATTTGTAGCCCAACTCTTCGGATATCACTTGACCACCGGTTAAGATTGCAATATCTTGAAGCATCGCTTTTCTTCTATCTCCAAAACCGGGAGCTTTTACAGCGGCTATTTTCAAAGAACCTCTCAATCTGTTAACAACCAAAGTGGCAAGTGCTTCACTTTCTACATCTTCAGCAATGATCAAAAGAGGACGGCCTGTTTGGACAACCTTTTCCAAAATAGGAAGTAGAGAAGCCATAGTAGATATTTTTTTATCATACAATAAAATAAAAGGTTTTTCTAACTCCGCTTCCATTTTTTCTGCATTGGTCACAAAATATGGAGAGAGATAACCTCTATCAAACTGCATACCTTCTACCACTTTTACTTCGGTCTGAGTACCTTTTGCTTCTTCCACAGTAATAACTCCTTCAGTAGAAACTTTTTCCATTGCATCAGCAATCAACTGACCGATAGTTTCATCATTATTTGCAGAAACTGTAGCTACTTGAGCTATTTTACTATAATCTCTACCTACAACCGTAGATATTTTTTTCAATTCGGCAATTACAGCGACAACTGCTTTATCAATACCTCTTTTCAAATCCAATGGATTAGAACCGGCAGTGATATTTTTTAGTCCGGGACCTACAATTGCTTGTGCCAAAACAGTCGCAGTTGTAGTACCGTCACCGGCAATATCATTTGTTTTTGAAGCAACATCTTTGACAAGCTGCGCACCCATATTTTCAAATGGATCTTCTAATTCGATTTCTTTTGCTACGGTCACACCATCTTTGGTAATTTGAGGTGCACCAAATTTTTTGTCGATGATAACATTTCTACCCTTTGGACCTAATGTTACTTTTACAGCATTGGCCAAAGTATCGATACCCACTTTTAGCTTATCACGAGTATCAGTTCCGTAATTAATTAATTTATGTCCCATTTCTTTATGATTTTTACTTTAAAATTAAACAATTGCAAATATGTCAGACTCTTTCATAATCAGGTAATCATTACCTTCCACATTGATTTCTGTTCCACTATACTTCCCGTAAAGAACAGTATCTCCTATTTTCACTGTCATCGGTTCATCTTTTTTACCTCTACCGACTGCTACGATAGTTCCTCTTTGAGGTTTTTCTTTTGCAGTATCAGGAATAATAATACCCGATTTCGTCGTTTGCTCTGCTTTTGCAGGCTCTACCACCACCCTATCAGCTAAGGGCAGGATATTTAAAGTTTTTTTCGCCATAATATAAAAGTTTTAGTTGTTTTAAAAATTACGTGTACTCTATTGCATGAAGTGTGCCAATGCGGTAAATAGTCAAATTGTCATAAAGGAAATATAAGTAATGAAGTCTTGTCTTTTATCGCACTGACAATATTTCAGAGATCATAAAAACTTCTTACATAGGCGGTGAAATCACCTGTTTCATTTCGTCTTATAGATAGAAAATTGTTTTTCGTCGTTGACGATAATTTGTGGCTTACCTTTATAAGTTTGTACCATACCATACACACAAATCATTTTGTCTTTCAAATAAACTTCCGGCTCGTAAGTAAAATTGATACGATCTTTTCCAAAAATAACGGCTGTAAAAGGTGTATTGGGATATGGCTCATCAAAATTAATATAGGTAATTTGTGTCTTAGTGGACTTGTTAAATCTTGTAGCAATCACTTTACCGCATACATTGCATTCTTTACCCAAAAAATAGATAGCTTGTCTTGTAGGGACATGATCTAGATCATAAACGACTTGTGGTGCTTGATTGAGTTTTGTATTACTCAATTTCCACTTGCTCAAGTCTGATTGCGATTCAAAAGTTTCTGCATCAGGAAGATTGGGGAAGAAATTGATACCTGTGAGATTTTCAATACTGTCAATAGTGACTACATATTTATTCGGCTGATAAGAAACATTTTTATTCGGAAAGAGAAATGCAATCGCTCTTGGTGTTACTTGGTTCATATCAACGATTATTTTGAAGAAAGCAGTAGGAATACTCACACGATGTGAACCTTGGGGAATTTTGGGTAGCGTGTCATTTAAAACCGGTCCTGTAATCACTATCAAATCGCCATAATCTACCACCCATTCTCTTACTTGTGCTTCCAAATCACTCCATGCATTTCTATTGAGTCCCGGCACTTGCGGACTCATATTGCTATAATAATAAGATTCACTCAAAGCTTTTTTACTCCATCTAAAATCTGCCGATGCAGCCAAGTGACCTCTGTCATAACCACTTTCCCAATAATCATCAACATTTGCTGTACCGGTACTGACAGACGAGTCCTGTCTGAAATCATTGGTCCGAGTAACTGTTCCGACTATGACATCTTTTGGTATAATATGCATCACCCAATTAGCCTGTTCATGTTTTTCATTATAGCTCAAAATCATGGCAGAATGAGTGACTATTTCATATTTCTGTGGATCTTGCGGTATATACTTTTCCAATACCTCCCTCAGTCTTTGCAGTTTTAAATCTTCTATTTCATCTAAGATTTCACTTACTTTTTCTTGTTGGACTTCTAAGCTTTCCTGCTTGTTTTTCAATAGTTCATCCGTTGTCTGACTCCATGCAAAATTGCTGAACAAAGAAATAGATAAGAGATAAAGGCTAAAAAGGTTTTTCAAATTAGAAATTTTAATACTGACTGCTAAAATAGTACCAATATTTTTGAATCAAAGCCAAACTGCTCTATTAAGACAATTTATTGGACAAGGAATTTGAAAATATATACGAAATTTTATTAATTTGCAAATTGTCATTTTTTATAACACCTAATAGTATCTTTTTCGATGCCGAACCATTTACCAAGAAAGCGCATATTTTTAAGTTTATTTATTACTCTTTTTTTTCATCATGTTGTTTTCTCAAATATTGTATTCAATGAGGTCATGTCTTCCAATTCTACTACTTTCCAAGATATAGACGGGGATTTTTCAGATTGGATAGAGCTATACAACACAGGTGACGAAGAGATTAATCTGGAAAATTATTATTTATCCGATAGCAAAAAAAATATCTTTAAGTGGCAATTTCCTTCAGTATATATTCCGGCTAAAGGCTATGTCATTGTATTTGCATCTTCAAAAGACAGATATACCCAAAATGGAGAAATACACACCAACTTCAAGATAGATCAAGATGGAGAGTCGCTCTCGCTGTCAAATCAGTCAGGCCTTTTGGTTGATTCCGTATCTGTGCCTTTTCTAAATAAAGATTTTGTATATGCGAGGTTGCCAAATGGTGTCGGCAACTGGCAAATATCAGACATCCCTACTCCGTCAAAGGTCAATATTCCTTCCAGTGATTTTATTCAGGCTCCTATTTTTTCAGATGAAAGTGGATTCTATAATAATAATTTTAAATTAAAACTTTCACATCCGGATGCTGGTGCAGTGATTATATACACAATTGACGGTTCGGAGCCATCTGTTGAACATATTAATGGTCAGATATACACCTACAAAAATGAATACAAAGAGACTTTGTTAGATAAAAGTGGCGACTTATTGGAGGGCAAATATCAAAGTCTTGTTTATCAAGGAGATATCAATATCCAAGAAATCGTACAAAGAGGAAATAGTATAGCCAATATATCTACTACTTACAATGCTCATCCTACCTATTTTCCTACTTATAACCTACCTAAATGTGCTATCATAAAAGCTATTGCATATAAGGATGGTATAGAAAGTGAAGTTATAAGTCATACTTACTTTATAGAAAATGAACAAACTTTTTCCAATCCGATTTCTATCGTTTCTATCAGTACAAACGACACTCATTTTTTTGATTTTGACAACGGTATTTACGTAGCAGGTGTTGATTTTGAAGATTGGAGAAAAAAAGATGCATTGAGTCCTGTCAATCCCAGTAGGCCGGCGAATTATAATAGAAGAGGCAGGGAAAATGAATTTCCTCTAACTTTTGAAATGTTTGAAAGTCAAACAAAATCTAAAGTATTACAACAGACTTTAGGGTTCAGAACGCAAGGGAAATCTACAAGAATACAGCCACAAAAGGGAATCAAGCTTTACGCAAGAGATGAATACGGCAAGTCAAAGTTAAAGTACAGCTTTTTCCCAAACGATGAAAATCCTTCCTACAAAAGATTGGATATGAGAAGTTTGTATGGACGAAGATTTGGAGATTCCTTCTTTTCGGCAATGGTCAGACATTTAAAAATGGATGTACGTATAGATAGACCTATTATCACTTATTTGAATGGAGAATATTTTGGCATGTTTGAGTTAAAAGAACGTTTTGATGAGTTCTATTTGGAGAGAAAATATGGAGTGGATAAAGACAAGGTAGATATTATTTCAAATAACTCCATCGTGGAAGCAGGAACTATCAATAACTATAACCAGATGATAAATTTTGTCAAAAAGAATCCTTTGACCAATAATCAAAATTATGAGGACGTCAAGGGAATGATAGATATAGAAAATTATATTGATTACAATGTAGCCGAAATTTTTTCAGGTAACACAGATTGGATTACAAACAATGTCTCGTGTTGGAGATATCAAAGCGATGGAATAAATAATCAAACCTCTTATGGTCACGATGGAAAATGGAGATGGATGTTATTTGATTTAGATTATGCTTTTGGATTGGTGGACAAGACACTCTGTACAAACAATACCCTCTCAACTGCTATTGGAAATGGGAAACAAGATTATCAGATTTTACTTTCTAATCTGATGAAAAACCAAGATTTCAAAGCAAATTTCATTAGTCGTTTTGCCGACTTGCTCAATACCACTTTTTTACCTGACAGATTATTAAATATCATTGAACAGCAATCTTCTGTACTCAGACCTTATATAGATGACCATATCAAAAGATGGGGCTTTGATAAAGAAGCATTTACCAAAGCAAATGATAGATCAAAAGCTTATGTACAATGTAGAAGAAATGAAATGTTTAAACATCTCAGAAATTATTTTTCTTTGGGAGAAATCTACCAATTAACTTTAGATGTTGACAACAAGGAGCTAAATCACAGGATAAAAGTCAACACGATAAAAATTGATACGAGTACAGTGGGAGTCAATAGTGATACGTATCCTTGGAGTGGAAATTACTTTACGGGCTTAACAGTAGAAATAAGTGCCATTCCGACTCCCGGTTATCAATTTGATTATTGGGAAAATATGCCCGAAGGCACTCCTTCTCATTTTACGACAAAGTTTGAAACAGATACTTATTTAGTAGCACATTTCAAAGAAGATTCCGGAGTACCTACAACAATCAAATCCCATCAATCTGATGAAATCAGAATTTTTCCCAATCCGGTTCAAACAACTTTAAATATTATTAGATCTTCACAAGAAAAACTATTATATAGCATTATGAATTTGCAAGGTCAGACACTCCAGACAGGTTCTTTAGAAAATGGTAGTAACAGAATAGAAATCAGTCAACTACCATCAAATCTGTATTTATTGGATATAGATGGATATTCATCACCACTACAATTTATAAAGCAATAATAAAAAACTTGACCTTTTTGGACAGCTCCTTTTCATCTATTCAGATACTATTTTCTGTTATTCTTTTGCACTTTGGATTAAGATACCTAAGAAGGCCTTATATTGTTGCGGATTGAGAATTTTACGTACTTGATTATTGGTATCAGTGTTTAATTCATTCATTTTTGCCGCTCTTGCCGGCGCATCAGATTTTAAAGTTTGATTGATAAGTTTCTTTTTTAAGTTGTGTTCAAAAGTAATTTTCACCAATTGATCAGCTTGAGTGTCAGTCACATTTAATTTATCTTTAAACTCTTGTTTCAATTGATTACCCAATTCACTTGAACCATCGACCTTTTGTAGTTTTTGTACTTGATCATTCGTTATTTGGGTAGTATTGTCACCGATATTCAAAGCACTTGTGCCGATGCCTTTCTTTCTATAATGCGCTACGACTGTATCATAGTCACTCAGTTTATCTTTGGGGAGTATCGCTTTCACTTCACCATCCATTTTGTCTGTTAAAGTCTGTAGTTCTTTTTGCTTGACAGGCAATCCCTTTCCGCGATTGTCCATGACAGCTTTCATCTGACTACCATAATCTGCATAAATAGACTTAACGCTTTCAGCAGTCTTCCCACTGATTTTTAGTTCATTGACGACATAATCAGCCACCTTGGCTACATCATTTGCTTTAAACAATTGTGCATTGGCATTAAAAGTAAAGGAGACAAGTCCTAATAAGACTAAGAATAAATTTTTCATACTTATACTTTTTATTTAGCGAGATAGTGCCAAAACTATGCCAAAGTCGCTATTGTACTTATGCCCAATAATCGCAACAGAAAAACAAAAACCTCTGCAATCCCTTTAAAATAAAAGGACTGCAAGACTTTTAGGTTTCATCTAAAAGGTGTATATTTAAAGTTACGACACTAAAAATATGTACCGTGGATAAAATTAGACATTCTTCTCAAAACAGGAGGTCCAATTCGCTGCAAATAGAAGATAAACGTTCGTTTTTGTTTTGATGAGATAAAAAACCACTGTGCCGTATCTTCACAAATCCCTTGGGCAGGATATGTTGTTCAAACCTGCGCAAAAACTCTTCGTGACTCAGGGGCATTTCTTTTTGCTTGTTCCCATCTTGGTAATCTTTGTATTTGAAGGTGATGGTTGTATCGGTTATTTCCAATATCCGATGTGAAGTGATTGCAACCTTGTGCGTATATCTGCCCAAGTATTCCATAATTTGGCGTGGTCCTGCAAAGGGCGCTTTCGCATACACATTCCACTTGATAAATTGTACCTCTTCTAAGGTTTTGAAAAACGATGTTTCATCCGCTATTTCTAACTTTCCTGATGAGGATAATGCTTGCAACTTTTCCAAAAAATAACCCTTGAAAATCTTTTCCATCGCCCGTCTTGGAAATAGAAAATTACCGTTCTTACGCTTTTCCTTTTTCCACTTACCATCCTTTGAAAGTCCGCCACCACTCACGATGCAATGGATGTGTGGATGAAAGGTCAAGTCTTGTCCGTTGGTATGCAAAATGCTGATGATGCCCGGTGTGCCGCCTAAGTATTTTGCAAACAAATTTTTGATATGCTCTTTTAATATTTTTCCTCTAAAGTCGTTAATCGTTCTAAAATCAGGAGTAGAGTTCCCTGCAATATACATAAAATGAATATTTTCGGTAAGGGCTTTGCTATCTTTCTGCAAGAATAAATATTGGATAAATAGGCGTAAAACTGCACTTTAATCATCATTCTTGGATGATATGCAGAACAGCCACCTCCTTTATATATTTTTAATATGTTGTTTATATCCAAAGCATCAACTACGGCACTTACTAATCGTACAGGATGGTTTTCTGCTATCCTATCAAAGATATCTTCAGGGAAAAGTGATGGAGAATGAAGTGGAAGGCTTTTAAAAGATACTTTGCTCATTTTTATTGAATTACCATACAATGTCCTGACAACCAATTAAATAAACAAGTTAAAAATAGATTTCGCCTTAAAGCGTTGTGTGCTCTTTTGACTTAGACCCAAACTTCCATCCTTTAAAATCCTATGTCCAAGAAAGTTAAGTTGATAAGGGCGGATGATTTGGCTCTTTTCTTGATTTATCTTTAACCGCATTCGGGTTTCGATAAATTCTGAAACGCTTTTCATCACTCGTTCTGATGCCAGTTCGCTTCCAACCATTATAATAATGTCGTCGGCATATCGCACAAAACGATGTCCTCTTCGCTCTAACTCCTTATTCAATTCGTCTAAAACGATATTAGACAGTAACGGGGATAACGGACTGCCTTGTGGCGTTCCTTTTACCCGCTGATTAGTCATCCCTCCACTTAGCATTCCTGCCCGAAGGAATTTGCCAATCAATTTAAGCACTTTCTTGTCACCAATACGGGTGCTTAACTGCCACAGCAAACGGTCGTGGTTTACCTCGTCAAAGAATTTTGCCAAGTCAATATCAATTATCCAATTCTTGCCTTCGGCTACATATTCGCCTGCTTTGTGCAAGGCTTGATGAGCGTTGCGCTTCGGGCGAAAACCATAGCTGTGGTCTGAAAATGTGGAATCATAGCGTTTTGATAAAACTTGACTTATCGCTTGTTGTACCAAGCGGTCTTTGACAGTGGGAATACCGAGTGGGCGTTTACCGCCATTCGGCTTAGGTATCAGTACCTCTTTAACTACTGTAACTTGATAGGTGTTTGTCATTAACTGATGTTGAAGTTCCCGGTAATGTGTGGAAAACCACGACTTGAGTTCTTCAACCCTCATTCCGCCAATGCCTGCACTGCCCTTGTTACTGATTACTTTCCGCAGTGCGGATTCAAGATTCTTTAAGTCCGCTATCTCACTCATCAAATCTTGGGTTAAGGCTCGTTCTTTTCTGCACCTTGACAACCACTCTTGCCGTACCAATCCGCTTCCTGCACTAAATACGTCAGTGCCTTTCACCTTTTGGCTACTCTCCCATTCGTCAAAAAGACCCATCTGAAAGTTCTCGTATTTTCATGGCTTCTTCATAGTTGTTACAATTTGTCCCGAGTATTCGGGACTCCTTAATTGAAAATTCAGCCTGTCCCTGTATTGGCGTTACCCAATATTTATAGCGGTACTATGGCTTCTGCTGACTTCTCCGACCCTCTCAGGTTGGAGACCTCATGTTAAGTTCATTATCTTCCAGTCAATACTACTGCATTTACTACCCCGGATTACGGATGACTTTCGGGCGTCTGTGTCCATTGCCACATGACCCTCCGGGTAAGCCTTAGTATGCAGTTTCTGCGTAGGTTTATCCTGAGCTGTTGAGCGGGTCAGCACCAACTTTTGTTTTAGGCTTCTTTCAGATTTTACCTCACGGCAAACACCCTTGCCCTCAACTAACGGTTCTCGTCAAAATAAGCCCGATCGGGACTTTTAACCCTATAGATAATGAACATGCATAGCAACCAAAAATGCCCACAGAAAAATCTGTAGGCGTTTTCTTTCTTAGACTAAATTATTTTTATTGAAGCACTACTCTCCTATTACTTATATGTCCATCAAGATAAATTGATGAAATATATTCCTTTCGGATAATTTACCTTACATCTATCTGTAAAACCTTTTTGCCCAATAGGTTTTTCAATATTTTTGATGAAGTTACTTGTCCGACTGTATTTACAATTTCTAAAGTGGCATCCATATCTTTTGTTGAAATCACTTCTATCGTAAAGCAACCGTTATTAGGATTTGGATATACTCTAAAATCTTCAAGACCTAATTGTTGGTTCTGTATTCCCAAGGTAACTACATTTAATTCATCTGATATCTGTACACAACCGTTTTCATCTTGGATACGACAATGTATAAGTACCTGAAACGGCAATCTCTAACGTTGGATTATTCTCACCCTCCAACAACACTCCATTCAGATACCATTGACACGTCATTGTAATTAGAAATCAAAATGTTACCTACTTGTGTGTGTAATAACAGGTCTTTCCAGTAATTCAAAGATGGTCAAAATAGTTGTTACTATACTATCACAGATAGAAGGAGAAGTTATCGCCGTAGAATAAGTACCGGCTTGGTGTAACCACTTTACCATCTGGTAACATGTAGTTTTGACCTTGACAGATACTTGCATAGACTATCGTTTCACTACATCATGGATAGTCAAATTGGTGATAATCGTACTATCACAACCTGCACTTGAGCTTAGAGCAAGGTGATAAATACCTGATTCATAAACCATTGACCCATCAGGTAAAATATAGCCATTATCCAAACATACTTCCACATAAATATTTCTTTTGAGTTAAATTACACTTACTGTTAACACTGTCGTAATGATTTTTGAACAAGTTTCATTATCATTCATTGTAACGATATAAGCGATGGCTTCACTTACTGTTGTTCCATCAGGCAATTCGTAAGATGCACCTTGACAGATGCTTGCATGAACTTCATTGTTTACAACTTCACTTACAGCTAAATAAGGATAATCGTACTGTCACAACCTTGCTGTGGATTGCAAGGTGACAGGATATGTTCCGGACTCACGCTTTGACCAAAGGTGGCGGTAACTTGCACCTTGGCAGATATTCACTTGATTGGCTTGCTCGTAAGTAGGATTTACCGTTAGAACTGTAATGCGTTGTATTGAGCAACCGTTGTTGTCCGTATAAGTATATGGATAAGTGCCGGCTTCACTTTACTGTTGTTCCATCAGGCACCTGTAAGATGCACCTTGACAGATGCTGATGAACTTATTTGTTTACAACTTCACTTACAGTTAAATAAGATAATCGTACTGTCACAACCTGCTGTGGATTGCAAGGTGACAGGATATGTTCCGGATTCACTCACGCTTTGACCGTTGGGTAAGGTATAACTTGCACCTTGGCAGATATTCACTTGATTGGCTTGCTCGTAAGTAGGATTTACCGTTAGAACTGTAACAAGTATATTGGTGCAACCGTTGTTGTCCGTATAAGTATATGGATAAGTGCCGGCTTCACTTACTGTTGTTCCATCAGGCAATTCGTAAGATGCACTCTTGACAGATGCTGCATGAACTTCATTGTTTACAACTTCACTCACAGTTAAATAAGTGATAATCGTACTGTCACAACCTGCTGTGGATTGCAGTAAGGTGACAGGATATGTTCCGGATTCACTCACGCTTTGACCGTTGGGTAAGGTATAACTTGCACTTTGGCAGATATTCACTTGATTGGCTTGCTCGTAAGTAGGGATTTACCGTTAGAACTGTAACAAGTGTATTGGTACAGCCAAGTTGTTATCCGTGTAAGTATAGTGATAAGTTCCGGATTCTGTCGCTACCACTCCATCGGGTAATTCATAAGATGCCCTTGACAGATACTTGCATGAACAGTTTCTTCAATTACTTCGCTTACAGTTAAATAAGTAACGATTGTACTATCACAACCTGCTGAGGATTGTAAGGTGACAGGATATGTACCTGCTTCACTGACACTTTCTCCATTCGGTAAGGTATAAGATGTACCTTGACAGATATTCACTTGGTTGACTTTCTCGATAAATAGGATTTACCGTTAGAACAGTAACAAGTGTATTGGTACAGCCGTTGTTATCCGTGTAAGTATATGGATAAGTTCCGGATTCTGTCGCTACCACTCCATCGGGTAATTCATAAGATGCCCCTTGACAGATACTTGCATGAACAGTTTCTTCAATTACTTCGCTTACAGTTAAATAAGTAACGATTGTACTATCACAACCTGCTGAGGATTGTAAGGTGACAGGATATGTACCTGCTTCACTGACACTTTCTCCATTCGGTAAGGTATAAGATGTACCTTGACAGATATTCACTTGGTTGACTTTCTCATAAATAGGATTTACCGTTAGAACAGTAACAAGTGTATTGGTACAGCCGTTGTTATCCGTGTAAGTATATGGATAAGTTCCGGATTCTGTCGCTACCACTCCATCGGGTAATTCATAAGATGCCCCTTTTGACAGATACTTGCATGAACAGTTTCTTCCCTGTATTGGCGTTACCCAATATTTATAGCGGTACTATGGCTTCTGCTGACTTCTCCGACCCTCTCAGGTTGGAGACCTCCTACGTTAAGTTCATTATCTTCCAGTCAATACTACTGCATTTACTACCCCGGATTACGGATGACTTTCGGGCGTCTGTGTCCATTGCCACATGACCCTCCGGGTAAGCCTTAGTATGCAGTTTCTGCGTAGGTTTATCCTGAGCTTGCCGAAGGGTCAGTACCAACTTTTGTTTTAGGCTTCTTTCAGATTTTACCTCACGGCAAACACCCTTGCCCTCAACTAACGGTTCTCGTCAAAATAAGCCCGATCGGGACTTTAACCCTATAGATAATGAACATGCATAGCAAACCAAAAATGCCCACAGAAAAATCTGTAGGCGTTTTCTTCTTAGACTAAATTATTTTTTATTGAAGCACTACTCTCCTATTACTTATATGTCCATCGTAAGATAAATTGATGAAATATATTCCTTTCGGATAATTACCCATATCTATCTGTAAACTCCTTTTGCCCAATAGGTTTTTCAATATTTTTGATGAAGTTACTTGTCCGACTGTATTTACAATTTCTAAAGTGGCATCCATATCTTTTGTTGAAATCACTTCTATCGTAAAGTAACCGTTATTAGGATTTGGATATACTCTAAAATCTTCAAGACCTAATTGTTGGTTCTGTATTCCTGTTGCAACTACATTTAATTCATCTGATATCTGTACACAACCGTTTTCATCTTGATAAGACAATGTATAAGTACCTGAAACGGTAATCTCTAACGTTGGATTATTCTCACCCTCCAACAACACTCCATTCAGATACCATTGATTACCGTCATTGTAATTAGAAATCAAAATGTTACCTACTTGTGTAATAACAGGTCTTTCCAGTAATTCAAAGATGGTCAAAATAGTTGTTACTATACTATCACAGATAGAAGGAGAAGTTATCGCCGTAGAATAAGTACCGGCTTGCGTAACCACTTTACCATCTGGTAACATGTAGTTTTGACCTTGACAGATACTTGCATAGACTATCGTTTCTACTACATCATGGATAGTCAAATTGGTGATAATCGTACTATCACAACCTGCACTTGAGCTTAGAGTTACAGGATAAATACCTGATTCATAAACCATTGACCCATCAGGTAAAATATAGCCATTATCCAAACATACTTCCACATAAATATTTCTTTGAGTAACTACATTTACTGTTAACACTGTCGTAATGATTTTTGAACAAGTTTCATTATCATTCATTGTAACGATATAAGTGCCGGCTTCACTTACTGTTGTTCCATCAGGCAATTCGTAAGATGCACCTTGACAGATGCTTGCATGAACTTCATTGTTTACAACTTCACTTACAGTTAAATAAGTGATAATCGTACTGTCACAACCTGCTGTGGATTGCAAGGTGACAGGATATGTTCCGGATTCACTCACGCTTTGACCGTTGGGTAAGGTATAACTTGCACCTTGGCAGATATTCACTTGATTGGCTTGCTCGTAAGTAGGATTTACCGTTAGAACTGTAACAAGTGTATTGGTACAGCCGTTGTTATCCGTGTAAGTATATGGATAAGTTCCGGATTCTGTCGCTACCACTCCATCGGGTAATTCATAAGATGCCCCTTGACAGATACTTGCATGAACAGTTTCTTCAATTACTTCGCTTACAGTTAAATAAGTAACGATTGTACTATCACAACCTGCTGAGGATTGTAAGGTGACAGGATATGTACCTGCTTCACTGACACTTTCTCCATTCGGTAAGGTATAAGATGTACCTTGACAGATATTCACTTGGTTGACTTTCTCGTAAGTAGGATTTACCGTTAGAACAGTAACAAGTGTATTGGTACAGCCATTGTTATCCGTGTAAGTATATGGATAAGTTCCGGATTCTGTCGCTACCACTCCATCGGGTAATTCATAAGATGCCCCTTGACAGATTTCTCCATAAATTGTATCATTATTAGTAGGATAAACTGCTAAATAAACGGTAATAATACTATCACATCCTACACTTGATTGTAGTGTAATAGGATAAACTCCTTCTTCATTGACGATATGACCATTAGGTAGTTCATAAGTTGATCCTTGACAAATACCTGCGTTGATATAATCAGAGATAATAGGATTGACCGTTAAGAAAGTCGTAATTTTATTTATGCAACTATTGTTGTCGGAATATGAATATGGATAAACACCTGATTGACTGACACTCTGACCATTAGGCAATAGATACGAATCACCTTGGCATATATTTACATAAACAGAGTCATCTATAACCGGATGAACGGTCAAATAAGTTAAAATTGAATTTGCACAGTAGTTGTCATCTGTAAATGTGTAAGGATAAGCCCCGGATTCGTTTGCCGTTTGACCGTTGGGCAGTTGATAAATCTCTCCCTGACAGATATCGGCATAAACCGTATCATTGTATGTGGGATAATTATACAAATATATTGTAACTGTACTATCACAACCGGTGGAAGATGACACCTTAACTGTATAAACACCCTCATCACTCACACTTTGACCATTCGGCAATTCATAACTTGTCCCTTGACAGATGACAATTTGTTCAGATTTTTCGTAGATAGGATTCACTGTTAATACTGTTATGATAGTACTATCACAACCAGCTGAGGATTGTAAGGTGACAGGATAAGTTCCGGATTGACTGACGGTTTGGTTATTAGGCAATGTATATGATGCGCCTTGACATATACTGACTTGGTTGGTCATTTCATAAACAGGGTTTACAGTAAGAACAGTAGTAATTGTATCTGTACATCCATAATTATCATTATAAGTGGATATATAAGTTCCTGAAACACTCACCTCCGTCCCATCATAAAGTGTATATGTAGCACCTTGACAAATATTTACATGAGTAATATCATTTGTGGGTTGATGTACCGTCAAATAAGTAATAATTGTACTGTCACAACCTGCTGTGGTCTGTAAAGTGACAGGATAAGTTCCGGTCTGGTTTACACTTTGTCCATTAGGTAACAAGTAAGCATCTCCGCGACATATATTTACATGAATTTCATTATCTTCAATAGTCGGACATTCTTGATTTTCATTTTGAATTATAACAGAAAAATCTTCGTATTGACCATATCTCAAACCACTTCCACAAGCTTGATTTGCAAATCCGCTATAATAATCCGCTAAAATTCTTAACCTCAAAGGTGTATTTAATAATGCATTAGTAGAAATGGTGATATTACCACTATGGATTCTCGTTTTGTCTCCACTTTGACCGTTGCTTGAAAAAACAAGCTCACTTGTTTCACTAAATTCTCCATCACCATTATAATCTAACCATATTCTGACATTTTGTGGATTGGTCTGAGTGCCTATTTCCACAGGATATGTTTCTCCTTTGATTAACTGAATAGGAGGAATTGCTTCTATTAAACATGAATTAGCAGCATGATCTATATAAAATTCATTATCACTCGTGTATGTTCCGGTATTATAAGTCCATGTACCTATTTTCATTGATGTCGGGCCCATTCCATTAGGATTGCCGGGGTTTCCAATACTTAAAGGAATACAGTTTTGAGAAAGTGGTGGTTCAGGATAAGAATTATCTACACCAATAGGTGTCGCACCATTAGATTGTAATAGGCTATATCTCATTGATAATAATGATGCAATAGCTCTTTCCTTTTGCCCTTGAGTGAAACGATCCGGACAGTTTGTATAATTCATTATATTATGAGAAACTGCTCCAAACGGTTGACCTGTACAAGAGTTGTTACCTGAAGGACAAGTGCCTAAAGTAGGTTGTGTATGTGGATCTGTATCGCAAACCATATCACCGGTTGTCAAACAATTACCGGTAGCACATCCTCCTTGAAAAGTGTGGTATAAACCAAAAGCATGTCCCAACTCGTGAGGCAATGTATTTTCTCCTGCTTTATTAAATGCTTCCATAATAACGGTGCCGTCATTGATAGGATTTCCTCCCGGAAAGTATGCATATCCCACAACGCCACTACCGGATACATAGCCATCCCATCCATCTATTTTACTTACCACATAGATATTATAATAAAGTGAAGGATCCCATTGTACGATACTTTTTATGTCACTATCTTCCAAACCATTACTTCCACTACGTTTAACTCCATAAGTATTATAGGTACTTGCTTTTGCGCTACTAAACACATCATAAGCATTAATACGGTTTACGCCATCCGTCGGACTACAATTTGGATCTCTTTTAGCCAGTACAAAACGAATGGGTATATTGACACCGCCATTATTGACATCCGGATAAGCCGACCAAGTCGCAGCAAATGTTTGATTCATGTAATCAACTACTCCGGTTAGTTTTTCCATGGAAGGATTATACTTTGTCCCCACTGCACTACCTAAATGAATAACATGAAAAACCAAAGGTATTTCGTAGATTGTATCATTGTTATCCAATCTGATTTTGCCGGTTTGCAAATCCTCTTGGATTTTTTGCCACGACAGCTCAAAATTTTCAACATTTCTCCTAAAGTCAGGATTTTCTAACAATTCTTTTTGATAGATTTGGTCGAATCCGCATAAATTTTGAGCTTGTGTGAGACCATGCGAAAAAGATAAATAACCCAAAAAGAAAAAGATAGCTTTCAGGTAGGTAGATTTTACTGTTTTCATATTGTAGAAGTTTAGTTGATAGGCTAATATTAACACAATATAAACATTATTAAGAAAAAACTGGTTGTTTATGTACAATTTTAAAAATAATATTAAATAAGGATAAAAATATAGTTATGTTTAAGGTGGCTATATTTATATGTTTCACTTCAAAATAGGTATCATTAGGTATATCTTATTCAATTCATTAATTTTACTGAAATGACTGAAAGGATAGACAGGAATTTAGAATTGGCCGAGGAACGTACTCATTTGGCCAATCAAAGGACATTTTTGGCTTGGATAAGAGCGGGATTATCCTTGATAGGTTTTGGTTTCGGTATCAATAAGTTTATACTCTTTTTGAGAGAGTTTAATTATGAGTTTTTAAATGATTCTTATCCGGCTACCGGCAATATATCTTTGATAGTCAGTGTCATTTTGGTTTTTTCGGGAGTCATTACTGTCTTTTTATCTTTTATCGGTTATCAAATGGTTGAAAAAAGACTCAACAACAAATACAATTCTTATGGTTGGCTACTTTTTATCGTCGTATTTTTGGTCATGTCGGGAGGTGCTATTATTCTATATGATTTACTGATTAATTTTAAATTGATATAGTCTATTCCGTCAGTGCATATTGTATAATATTAGCACCCATTTTTAAAGCTTTCAACCGTATTTCATAAGGATCATTGTGTACGACTTGGTCTTCCCATCCATCTCCGAGATCAGTTTCATAATCATAAAAACACACCACTCTCCCTTTATAGATTAATGCAAACCCCTGTGGTGGCTTATTATCGTGTTCATGTATTTTAGGCAATCCATTTGGAAAGTCAAACTTCTGATGATAGATAGGATGAGAAAAAGGAAGCTCTACAAAATCAAGCTCGGGAAAAACTTTTTTCATCTCTCTTCTGATAAATTTGTCCAAACCATAATTATCTGAAATATGCAAAAATCCTCCACTTATCAAATAAGCACGAATGTTTCTTACCTCTTGTGGTGAAAAGACGACATTTCCGTGTCCTGTAATATGTATGAAAGGATAGTTGAAAATTTGTGGGCTACTGGGATCTACTTCTTGAATATCCTTGCTAATATTCATGTTGAGATTTTGATTACAAAATTCTGCAAGATTAGGTAGAGAAGTCGGATTAGCATACCAATCTCCTCCTCCATTGTATTTGAGCAAACCGAGCTTGACCGTGCCTTTATTTTGAGCAAATACTGTATAGGCAGTCAAAAATAATAAAATGAAAATTCCTTTTTTCAAGTCTGCTTTTTTGTAAAGTTAGTTTTTTTAGTCAATACTACAAACGTCTTTAATTTTTCAATTTATATCCTAAAATTGCCGTATTGCAAAGCTTTTAATTATTTTCCTAACAACTCATCAAATTTTTGGTGTATATGCTCAAAAGGAAACTGCGCTAAAGCGTCATCTTTCATTTTGGCGATTTCATCCAAACACAGATTCCCCAGACTTCCTTCATGCGTATGATGGACAGTTTCAGGTTTTGAAAACTTGCCCGCTTCTATATTTTGTCCGACTTGTATATACGCTTCACGAAACGGCATGCCTTTTTTGACCAAATCATTGACGACTTCCACACTGTACATATAGAGATATTTTTCATCATCAAGGATGTGCTTTTTCACTTCTATATGACTCAACATCACATGCGCCATATCCAAACAATCTTTGATGATTTGAAAAGCAGGAATATAGTCTTCTTTGATCAACTGCATATCTCTGTGATAACCACTCGGAAGATTAGTCATGATACTGTTAAACTGAGCAGGAAGATTCTGTAAGCGGTTGCATTTTGCACGTATCAACTCCCAAACATCCGGGTTTTTCTTGTGCGGCATGATGCTCGACCCTGTCGTCAATACATCCGGGAACTTCACAAAGCCAAAGTTTTGATTCATATACAGACACATATCCATTGCCATTCTGCTGAGTGTAGCTGCCATAGAGGCAAGTGCAGAAACAACGGTTTTTTCAGTTTTTCCTCTATTCATTTGTGCGTAAACAACATTGTAATTGAGATTTTCAAAACCTAAAAGCTCCGTCGTCCGTTTACGGTTGAGAGGTAAAGAACCACCATATCCCGCTCCTGAACCCAAAGGGTTTTTATTTGCAACCCTAAAAGCTCCATACAACAAATTGATGTCATCCACCAAACTTTCTGCATACGCGCTGAACCACAATCCAAAAGACGAAAGCATCGCTATCTGCAAATGCGTATAGCCGGGTAGTAATATCTCTTTGTACTCATCCGCTTTCCCAATGAGAAGATGAAACAGCCAATCCGCTTTTTTAACGATTTCTTCAATCTCATAACGTGAATACATCTTCAAATCCACCAAAACCTGATCATTTCTCGAGCGCCCACTGTGAATTTTTTTCCCGACTTCACCCAAAGCCTTGGTCAGTCTAAATTCCACTTCAGAATGCACATCTTCCGTTGACTCATCGATAGTAAAACTTCCATCAACCGTACTTTCATAGATTTTCCGAAGTTCAGCTTGCAAAATCGGCAATTCACTTTTTTCTAACAAACCTACTTCTGTCAGCATCTGGATATGAGCCAATGAGCCTAAAACATCAAATGGTGCAAGGTTTAAATCTAGCTCTCTATCTTTCCCTACGGTAAATCTTTCTACCTGTTGTGCTAATTCAGAATGACTTAAATTTCCTTTCTGCCAAAGTTTCTCCTGCATATTTCAGACTTTATGCAAAAGAACAAAGATTTTATCAGAAATCGGGAATGATTGTATAGGATATTCTACTTGCCTTTGTTTTAACGCATGGATAGAGGGGAAAAATAAAAACTTGTTGATGTGCATTTCACTGAATAAGTGATTCAATTAACTGAGTTTTCAAATAATAGTCGGTCGCTTATATGATATGTTTTTTATTTTAACACATAGAATCATAGGTCATCACATAGAGCTTTGTTGATGTGTATTTCGCTGAATAAGTTTATTCATCAGGTAATTTCTTAAAGATTTCGTTTACAAACGTCTTTTGTCCTTCTTTAAATAGATTGCTACAAAAAAAGTTAATCAATTCCTTTCAGAGCATTTAATAGATTCATATAGGTTAATAATTGTGCTTCATAAACAGAAAGCATCTCTCTAACTGACTTTAATTCAACAACCAAGCATTCTTCTATAAACAAATCACATCGTAACTCTGCATCAATCTTTAAATTCTTATAATGGACTGGAACAATTAATTCGGTTTGATAGGAAATTTCTCTTTCGTTTAACTCTTCAATTAGACACTTTTGATAAACAGATTCTAACAATCCTGGTCCAATTGTTTTATGCACTTCAATCGCAGCTCCCAATACTTCATAAGTTAATTCATCTAAAAAGCTTTTTGTTATCATATATAATAAATTTAAAGCAAGATTTCAAAATGGTTTCAGTATAAATAAACATCTATGATTCCTATGTGCCTATGTGGTTATTTTATAAAGTACAAAGTTAGAGAGACGAGGTACGAGTTTTCTTTGTGAACTTTGTGGTTTTTTTGTGGACTTTGTGGTTGAAAACTTTATTTTAGTACTTCAAAATCTTGTCATCCATAATATCTCCCTGCAAATCAATGATTAGAATTTTGTTGTCAGGAGTGGTAATTTTTAACCAAGGTGCATCGACGCTGACTCCGTCGGGATTGAGGTATTTCCCTTTTTTGTACTTTGCTTGAGAGAAAATATCTTCAGGATATTTCTTGGTGCGATAGTTGCCAAAAAAAGACCAAGTGGTGACAGCAATTTCATTGGGATAGACTGTTTTTATAATTTTGAGTACATATCGACCATGCAACCAGATGATAAATACCGGTATCACAAACACCAGCAGCGTTAACAATACGACGATAAAATACCCGAAGTTTTTAGAGGGCAATTCGGAAACCAAATCATGGATATTTCCAAATAGAAGATACAACAGATAAATACTGATAGCCATTGAGCCTATACTGATGACATGAAGCAAAATGCCACGACGATTAGTATATATCAGTTTTTCATCCATGATAAGAGGTTATTGATAAACTTACTCTAACAACTTCTCACAGCCGAAGTTTTCAGGATATTTCGGTGTGACAGTCTGCCCAAATTTAGCAATCGCCTTCATGTCTTCATCCACATCCTTGGGCCATATCACCATCCCTACACCGGCTCTTTTTTTCTTGTAGTCCAAATAACCAATGCATATTGGCACACCGGCTTCTTTGGCTACATGCCATAGACCGGTCTTTAAGGCGTCTGTACGTTTTCGCGTACCTTCGGGTGTGACCATTACAGCTAATGAATCTCTTTCTTCAAAGAGATGCGCCATTGCTTCCACCATGCTTTTGCGCTTCTCTCCCGGTTTTTTAGGACTTCTGTCAATAGCTATTCCACCGAGTGGACCGATGATTAAGTTGAAAGGAAATCTAAACCACTCTTTTTTAATCGTAAACTTCATGGGTACTTTCATTATATAGAAAGCAGCTGATGCGAAAATGATGTCCCAATTACTTGTATGTGGAATGGCGACCAACACACATCTGTCAGTCTCAGGCGGTATTTCTCCTTCAATAGCCCAGCCTTTTAACTTAAAAATCAACCAAAAAATAAATCTAAAAATCATGATGGATAAGTTTCAACTACAAAAGTATATAAAAGAGTGCATTAATATGAAAAAAGAGACAGTTCAAATTAAACCGCCTCTAATCTCAACGCAAAAAATTATTATTTCTCCGGTGACATGACTACTCTTACTTTTCTATTTTCATTGATGAAGTGATTAGCTGCTTTTTGGATATCATCAGAAGTCACCGCTTGAATAGCTTTTAAATATTCGTCCGTATTTTCAATAGGTTCTTTATAAACGATAGATTCTTTTATTGCACCTACCCAAAATTCATTGGTTTTCAAATCTACTTCTATCCCCCTTTTGATTTGTTCTTTTATTTTGTTTAAAGTGACATCATCCACACCTTTGTCTTTTACCTCTTCTATCACCTTCAAAGTCTCATTTTCCAAATCTTCTGCCTGATCGGGATCGGTATTATAGTTAATCAAAAGGCTGTATTCGGAGGTGGGTATTCTGCTAAAACTACCTCTCACTCCTACTCCATAGACGCCTCCTTTGTCTTCACGCAAACTTTCTCTCAACTTAATATTTAATACGGAAGACAGCATATCCAATAAAATATCATTTTCTTTGCTCCAAGATTCAGTACCATTATATGCAAAAAGCACATTGGTCTTAGGGGCAGCACCTTTGGCAACTTCTACATCGGTTTTGCCGGCGGCTAATCTGATACCGGTGTCTTTCCAGTTTTCTTTTTGCTGTGTTGCAGGTAAGGACGCCAAATATTTTTTAACAAACGTCTCTAATGAATCTTCATTTACATTCCCCACTATAATAAAGTTAAAATCTGAAGCATTGTCAAATCTTTCTTTATAAAAAGCAACAATTTTATCTAATTCTATCTTGTCAAAATCTTCTGTATTCGGGAAGCTCTTTCTCAAATTATGGTCATAAAGGGCATCGATATATGTTTTTTGGAAATAATAAGAAGGATGGACCAAAAGATTTGAAAATAGTGACTTGTTTTTACTAATATAAGACTGAAAAATCAGAGAATCATATCTTGGAGCGGTAAAATTAAGATAGACCAACTGAAACAAAGTTTCGAGATCCTTGGGTGAAGAGGAAGCAGAAATTCCCTCACTGTAATCACTAATAAAAGAGGTAGATTTTACATTTTTGCCCGATAAAGCTTTATTCAATTGCAAAGCATTAAAATTTCCAAACCCGCTTTGATTAATAATTGGAGACGTATTAGAGATTGTATAATAGTCCTTGTCACTATACAAAGAACTTCCTCCCGGGCTGTAAGCTTGGAAGAGGATTTCATCATTCTGAAAATCAGTCGGTTTGATATACACTTTTGCTCCATTGCTCAATGTCCAGATATCTATATTATAGTGTGTATCTTTTTCTCTTGACACGATTGCACCTGCATCCGGTGTTTTGTCAATCAGTTGGGTAGAAACCGCATCTTCCGTTTTAGCCTGAATATCGGAAAGAGCGACTTCCTGCCGGATTTCTAAAACTCTCTTTTCGGAGGGCAATTTATCTTTGTCAGCTTCAGGTGCCGTAATAATAACCACCGAATTGTTTCCGGTAATCAACTTTTTAACCGTATTATTGATTTCATTCAATGAAAAAGTATTTGACAGCATTTGTACCAACTGGTTTTCAATTTCTATACCCGGAGCTGCATCCCCTTTCAGAAAGTAATTAACATATTCATCCGCATAAACAGAAGATTCCGTTTTATCCTTTTCTTTGAGTGCCGTTTCATAATTGTTTTTTATATCGGCAACGGCTCTATCTAATTCTCCTTGCGTGATACCGAATTTTCGGATTCTATATATTTCTTCATAAAGTACTTTGAGCATATCTTCCGTTTTATCGGCACTTCCTATGGCAAAGCCTGTAAATGCATCCAAAGTTCTCACCTGATTGTCGTAATCTGCCATTGCCATGAAGAAGGGCGGATTCGGTTGTTGCAATTTCTCTTTAAAGCGCTCATTCAAAACATTATTGATGATACTGTATTTCAAATAATCTCTATAACCTATCATATTGTCATTACTTTCAGCAGGATGTTTTTCAAATGTGATAATTTGGGTATATGGAGCTTCCTTGTCCGTAATAATGCTTACCAAAGGCTCTTGATGTGGCGGTACTTCATATATTTTCTTTTCTCTTTCATCTTTTACAGACGGTATTGTTGAAAATCCGGCGATCACTTCTTTTTCTATTTCTTTGGGATCAAAATCACCTACAATGGCAACTGCCATCAAATCAGGTCGATACCAATCTTTATAAAATCTTTCTATTGCATCCCGATTGGCATTTTTGATAATGGAAGTATCACCAATGGGCAATCTTTCCGTATATCTGGAACCTCTAAACAATACAGGCATATATTGTTTCATCATGCGTTCTTGCGGACCGAGAGAACTTCTCCATTCTGAAAAAACGACACCTCTTTCTTTGACCACTTCTTCCTGTGGAATGGTCAGTCCGTCAGCCCAATCTTGAAGTATCAACAGACCTTTGTCTATCATGTCTTTTTGATTGGTAGGCACTTGCAACATATAGACGGTTTCATCAAAAGTGGTCTATGCATTCAAATGCGGACCAAATGGTATTCCTATACTTTCCACATAATTCACTAAGTCATTTTTCTCAAAATTCTTACTGCCGTTAAATGCCATGTGTTCCAAAAAGTGGGCAAGACCTTTTTGGTCATCATCTTCTTGGTTAGAACCGGCATTGACCATTAGTCTCAGCTCCATTCTATTTTCAGGCTTTGTGTTTTTCCGGATAAAATATTGCATTCCGTTAGGCAGCGTGCCGTGTATGACATTGGGATCCAAAGGCAATTTCTCTTGTAATGCAATTGCTTGCTGCTTTTGCTCTTGGTATTTACTTTCAGTATTAGTCTCAAAAGGAGAAATTTGCTTAGTGTTTTTTTGGGAAGAAGAGCAGCTCCAAATCGTCAAAACTCCGGCAAAAATCAAGATAAATAATAAGACGTTCTTTGGCTTAAACATAGAAAAAAGTTTTAAGTAGGTTAAAATACGGCTTTTTAAAAATAAATTATCTAATTCAATCTTTTTAAGAAATAAAAAAGAGAGTTCACCACATCAACAAAAACGGTGATCTGTCGTCTGTGGTCTGTCGTCAGTGATTGGTGAGCCTGTCAAACCATCGTCTGTGGTCAAATCGCTACATTGATAATTGGTACATTGGTATATTCAATTTTTTATGTAATTTTGATAAAAGTATTTATGGCAACATCATTGATTATAAACGAGATACTTTCACAAGTAAAAAAACTTGATAAAGAAGAACAGTATGTACTTCTTCAAAAGATGGCTTATTTACTGAAAAGAAATGAACACAAAAAGAATAAGTCCGTTAGTTTAACTTCATTAGCTGACACCGGTAGTGATATCTTGAAGTTTTAGTAAAGTCATATCGTGAGAAACAAGATGAAATAGCCTTGCATTACAAAAATATTTTAACCACCGCACCAAGTATAGAATTATACGATGTGTCATCTAAGGTTGCAGATCAAGCAGCTCAATTAAGAGCTAAATATAATTTAAGAACACCTGATAGCATACAACTGGCTACTTGTTTAGAAGTCGGAGCAGACTATTTTTTAACGAATGATCATCGATTAAAAATTGTTAGTGAAATAGATGTTATCACCATGAATGATTTAATATAGCATTGGTGTATTCGCACCTTGACATTTCGAGCATCTCGACAAGCTCAATGACCAAACCTCAATGTCCGGTGCTGCATCGGTACATTGCTACATTCTCGAATTAACTAATTAGCAAATTAGATCAGTGTCGCTCCTTTGGTTGGTATTCCGTCACCAACCAATATAGTTCTTCTAGATAATCTACTGAAAGTAGTCGGTGTATGAAAGTGGTCGGTGCCGGAATACCAACCACGGGGGGAAGTTCGACTGTCGTTCCTCTTTGAAAATTCGGAAAAGGGTATTGTGTCACTCGGGACGGGAGCATCCTCAGACGCTTCTCACAATTATTCCATCTTCGGTCTGGCACCTGGCGAGGGAATGATTTTAACGATAAACTCAAGCACGGAACACAAGTGTAAATATAAAAAAACCCTTAAATCGAAGCGATTATTGCCACTTTTGGCAAGCCGTTTGGTTGGGGGGCTGTCTTTTATTCGCTTAACTTTCTTTTTAAATCCATTCGTTCATGTAGAATTCTTGTTATTTCAATATAACCTTCATTTAATATTCGATAGAAAATGATGTGTTTACCTGATTTTAAACCAAAAAGATCTTTCCTAATTCCATCGTAATTTCTTCCCATTGCAGAATTATCCGCAATGTGTCGACAGTTTTCTATCAACATACCATAATATTTGTCAGCTTGTTTTTCTGACCATTCCTCATAAGTATAATTCCATATCTTCGTCAAATCTTCAACGGCTTCGTTCGTTAATTTATATCTCGCCATTCCTTTGCTTTTTTGCTTTTAACTGTTGAAGATGGGTTACAGAGTCAAAATCATGGGCAATTCCGCTGTCAATTCCTTTTTGAATAGCTTCTTTTAAAGCAACAACCTTACTTTCCTCGTCTTCTAAAAGTCTAAGTGCTGCACGGACAACTTCACTAACATTTTTATAACGACCTATTGATATTTGACTTCTGACAAATTGTTCAAAATAATCTCCTAATGATATTGATGTATTTTTCATTTTCTATTCTTTCTTCAAATTTACCAGTTTTTGGTAAATCAACAAACTTTTCAAGCTAAGTTTTCGCTTCTTGGGTTGGTATTCCGTCACCAACCAATATAGTTCTTCTATATAATCTACTAAAAGTAGTCGGTGTCTGAGTGGTCGGTGGCGGAACACCGACCACTGGGGTAGTTGTCGGTGTATGAAAGTGGTCGGTGCCGGAATACCGACCACGGGGGGGGAAATAAGATTTTAGATTATAACGATAACCCTACAATCCTCTCTCCCTTAATTTTAAGAAAGTCAGGGGCATCATGACAGGAATAGAAGATTTGCGGTAATCTTTTATATTTCTTGTGATGATGGCATCTATATCACCCAATGTGAGTACAGTGGAGTATTGTATAGAGTCTTCAAAATCTGAAAAATCATTTCTGAGTGCTTGTAAGATTTCTGTTTTTGTAGTTCCTACTATTTCCGTTATTTCAGTGAGTGTTTCTATGACTTCAAGCGTTTTGTGATGACCTAAAAACCTCCTGACGATGTAATAAATGTTATTAATACTAATAGCGGAAACATAGAGTTGAACACTACCTTGCTCATTTAATTCAAAAAGTTCACTAGCAGGACTAGCGTGTGGCTCTCTGTCAGTGAAAAAATCAATCACCACATCTGTATCTACAAAAAGTTTATACATCGTACTTTTTCGCAAGCTCTTCTTCCAAGATTTTCTTGTAGTCTAAGTTCTCATCGGTTTTTATAATACCTCTAAGTTTTTTTACTTTTGGAGATAGTTTTTTTACTTTCGGTCTTTGTTTATCCGAAGTTACAAACTTGAAGTAGTTCTCTACTATTTCAGATAAGCTTTGACCTTTCTCTTTAGCATATTCTTTAGCAATAGCTATTACTTCTTTCTCCATAGTCAATGTCAACTTCGTGCTCATCTCTCCTTCGTTTTATACAAATATACGTATTACATTTTGTTTTTACACACGTGTTAAATAAAAGTGCAAAATTAAAAGTTCAAAGTACGAGTTTTGTAGGATGGTAATAGAACACAGTTCTAAATGTGAGAATGTATCTATGTATCTATGTACCGATATAACGATGTATCAATGTACCAATGCAAAATCATTAGACCATGACTTTAGTCGTGGGATAATGAGGTGAATGTGACGATGTAATGATGTAGCAATATACCAATGACATAATCATTAGACCATGACTCTAATCGTGGGATAATGAGGTGAATGTACCGACGTAATGATGTAGTGATGTAGTGATGTACCATTAGCCCATGACTTTAGTCGTGGGCGATGGTCGGCGACGGAACGCCTACCAAAAAAGAAAATAATTTATCGAATGGCAGCACTCAGGAAGTCCTCGGAAGCATAAAACAAATACATAAAAAACAAAGCCAATGCACACAACAAATGCCATGCACCATGTCCTTGCCAAAAAGAGTCCGGCACACACCAAGGGCGACCGGTCAATGACATCTGCCAAATGGAAAATGCGAGTATCATAGAAAGGATTGCAAATATGCCATAACGGAGGGCAATCGTCTTTTTAGAAGTTTGATATGCAATGATCTCAATAATAAAAGCGAGTATCAGGAAGAGAGCAAAAAATAAACTACCGATAAAACCTACTATCGGCAGATCATTGTAGGGCAACCAATGTACATAAAGCTGTATGCCCAGAGTGAAGGAAAAACCAAAGAGATAAGCAAGATTGCCCAAGCGCAACCATCTAATCAAAGCGGAAGTGAAAATAAAGGAAGCGATAAGATACATGGACAACATATCCAAAAATCCGCCGGTATGCGTCTCAGTAGCATGCATCGCCATAGAACCCGGTCCTAATAAAACACTGAGCGTAGCAAAGAAAGTTGCAAAAAATGATCCTTGCGTGAGCAAATTGTTATTGTGTATATTCACGCCACGATATTGTGTCCATGCTATCAACAATCCGACTACAATAAATCCAATATTGCTATAAGTATTGACCGGTTGTTTGATAATTCCATCACTCACTTCACAAAATATCGAACCGACACCCGAAGATTCACCCATCCAGTGATACCAGACAGAAACACCCAAAAGTCCTAACGAAAGTAAGGCGACTATGCTTGGAACAATAAATATAACAGGTCTTCTCGTTCGCATATTTTCATCTAATCTAAAGAGAAATAAAAAGTCCTACTCAGAGTCTTTCGCCAAGACATTCCGATTGAGTTCGCTGATACTCTTGATACCCATCAAAGACAATTGAATTTCAATCTCAGACAAGAAGTGCTTAAAGACTGCTGTCGCACCTCGTTCTTGTGCAATAGCCACACCAAAGGCAAAAGGGCGACCAATCAATACCGCATCTGCACCAAGTGCCAAAGCTTTGATGACATCTGCACCACTACGAATACCACTATCAAACAAAAGGGCTGCTTTTCCTTTGAGTTCTAAAGCAATCTCATCCAAAGCCGTCAATGCGCCTACTCCTCCATCGACTTGTCTCCCTCCGTGGTTGGAAATAATCATACCATCCACACCGGCATCTATCGCCATTTTTGCATCTTCAATATGGTGAATCCCTTTGACGAGAATAGGTAGTTTTGTCATTTTTCTCAATCTCTTGATATCAGCCCATTCCAATTCCGGACGCATATAAATATCAATAAAAGTTTTGACGGCCGCCAAAGCTTTACCGGAAGTCAAATTGTTTAAAAATCCACCCGGATAGTTTTTACAGACTTTGAATAAATTTTCTATCGTCGTCAGCGTGATAGGAGGTTTGGGATCATTTGCTCCTACTTTATTTTTCATTCTTTCTTCAACGATGGCGTTAAAAATAGGGTCACTGCTATATTGAGCCAAACCTTCACCTCTCAAGAAAGGTAAATAGCCCAAATCCAAATCTCTGGTACGCCATCCCAAAGTAGTTGTATCTAAAGTGACAACAATGGCTTCACAGTCACATTTTTCGGCACGACTGACAAAACTTTGTACCAAATCGTCAGATTTACTCCAGTAGAGTTGAAACCATCGCGGCGTAGAACCTAATTCTGATGCACAAGTTTCCATTTTGACAGAAGCCTGATTAGAAAATATCATGGGTATATTAAGTTCTCGGCAAGCCGTAGCTACGGCTTTTTCAGCTATTGGATGTGCTAATTCTAAAGCCCCTATTGGTGCAGCCATAATGGGAGTATCATACTTTTTACCCAATAAGTGGATACTCATGTCTATATTGACAGATCCCTGCATCATACGAGCATTCAACTTATAATGGTCAAAGGCATCCAAATTGGCCTTCATGGTCTTTTCCATGCCTGCACCTCCTGCGATATAAGCAAAACCTTCCGCTGACATCTTTTCTTTGGCTTCCTTGACCAGATCTTCATATATAGTAGGTACTATCGGTTTGATACCGCTCATGCCTTGTAAGTATATTTCTTTTTGAGCATCTATTCCGTATTTCATCGTTTGTTTAGTTTTTTGCTAATGTAAAAAAAATAAGTGTATGCTAAAGACATCTGCAAGTGAATTTTCTTAGGTGAGAATTACAATTTTCAGGTTATCAAGGTTTCATATATAATTTGATAGTTGTCATTTACTTTTAAATTATCATGGTTTCTATGTTTAGAAGCCGTTAATTTTTTAGGATTTATTTAACAGCTTGGAGCTTTCCTCCAAAAAGACAATTTACTACTTTTATGCCCAATCAATTATCAATCAACTAAAACTGCATCATTTTGGGCACTAAAAAAAGTCTTTTCAAGCTGTTTTCTGTCTTAACAATGTTCTTTCTGATTTCCTCAGCATTTAAAATCTTCAACAATATCGAGATAGCATATTTACCTTATGTAAATCCCGTTTGTGATAATGCGACCTATTATATGGGCATCAGAATCGATACTCTGTCAATGACAACTTATTACCCCAAAAAAGGAGAATCTTTCAAAAATGTCCTATTAAAAAATGGGGTAAGTAACACCTTATATGAAAAGGTGAGAAAAGCGGCCATTTTAATCGTCAACTTAAATTATAGCATTGCCGGATTAGAAACGACTCTGATTAAAAATAATAGTGGCGAATTAAAATATGCCATTCTGAAAAAAAATTACAGGGAATTTGTCGTTTTGGATCTTGATCGGGAAAATCCAAATGCCAATATTCAAGAAAAAGAAGTAGTAACGGAAGATAGGGAAGTAGCAGGGATTATCAAAGGAGACTTGTATAGCACTTTTAAAGAGATGGATATTCCCAAGAGTGTGATTTACCAAATGGATAAAATTTATAAATACACTTTTAATCTATACAAATTACGTGAAGGTGATACCATTCGTATAAAATATGAAGAGCAGACCTTAGATGGTGTCGCAGTGAGGGCAAATCGCATTCAGGCGTGTGTCCTATCGAACGGTGGTAAAAGACATTACGCAATTTTTCATAAAATAGATGAAAGTGACAAAGGAAGTTATTACGATAATGAAGGAAATTCTTTAGAAAGGGGTTTCTTGGAGAAGCCATTGAAGTATGGTCGTATCTCTTCTAAGTACAATAAGAACAGATTTCACCCCATCTTGAAAACCAACAAGGCACATTTGGGTACTGATTTTGCAGCACCACAGGGAACACCTATTTTGGCAACTGCGGATGGTGTGGTAATAGCGGCAACTTTTACCAAATTCAATGGAAATTTTGTCAAAATCAAACATGATAATGTTTATACAACACAATATTTGCACATGTCAAGATTTGCCAAAGGTATTAAAAACGGCACTCGGGTAAAACAAGGGCAAGTGATAGGTTATGTTGGTTCGACCGGATTGGCTACCGGACCACATGTTTGTTATCGTTTTTGGAAAAATGGAGTACAAGTCAATCCTTTTAATGAGAATCTTCGATTTGCAAGAGCTTTAAAAGGCATTGAAAAATCTGATTATCTGTCACAATTTAGTATCATCAATCAAGAGTTAACAACTCTGCATCCTATCAACAATTACTCCCATTCCGACCGCCTTTTTGCGAAGGCAAATTAATTTTAAAACTTAAAATCCGAATAAAAAGAGGCTGTCCATTTCGGACAGCCTCTTTTTATTCGGGTAGGTGATGGAGTTAGATTTCGTTTATGCAATTCTCATCGCTTTCATTTT
This sequence comes from Chitinophagales bacterium, assembly GCA_023957215.1. Taxonomy (GTDB): domain Bacteria; phylum Bacteroidota; class Bacteroidia; order Chitinophagales; family JADIYW01; genus JAMLHH01. Next base: position 4,379 of record JAMLHH010000009.1, on the reverse strand, counting down.
ACTTTTCGGACAGCCTCTTTCTTTTTCATTCTCTCACTACTTCGCAGCAAAAAAAAGGGGTAAAAAAATGGTGTGGCTCTGCCAAAGCAATAAAAAGTCCTCGAAAAAAGCGAAAAAGAGCCGAAAATAAATGAAAAATGAAGCCCTGAAAACCGAGTAGGGAAAACCTCAAAAAGATATCCTCCCCCAAAGCGCATGTAATATCCAAACAATATCCCTATCTTTCATATATGTATCCGAGTTATACTAGCATGAGTCATCAGGGAGACACCCTTTATACGGGCGTTCTTTCTTATGATGCGAATGGCGAGAGGATGCGGGTGGATATGGTGGAATCTTGGGAGGAGGATGATTCTTTAATGATGAGTGGGGCTGTCTATCGACGATTATCTAATTTAAAAGTAGGTAAGCCGTATCGGATACAGTACGTATTGCAAACGGCTGGAATCAGCGAATTAGATTCGGTAGAGACTGTTTTGTTGCGCTCCTCTCTATTTGATCAGGGGTTTTTATATCCAGATACAGCTACGGTATCAAGCCATATATCAGATACTTTCAGTCTGGTATTTATCGCTACAGAGCCTGAGTTAATACTGGCTATCAATGGACGAAAGTCGGGAGTATCTCCTTATCATTTCTACATAGACGATTATAGCCTAAGAGAGGGCTGGATCAAGCAGATGGTCTGCCCGGATGGGATGCAGTATGCGGAGAGAGGAGGGTATAGGTATGGGTTTAATGGACATGAAAACGATGACGAAGTAAAAGGCAAAGGAAGGCACTTGTCTTTTGGAGATTTTGGCTATGATTCGAGATTAGGAAAACGTTGGAATATAGAGCCTTATATAAATAAATTTCCATTCCTTTCATCCTATTCTACTCATTTTAACAACCCAGTTTATTTTACTGATGAAGATGGAAATCAGCCATTGGCAGGACCAAAAAGATGGACAAGATATACTGGTAAAGGATACCAAAGAACCGAATCTAACAACTCAATTACTTTCTATATTTATGACCATATCACAAAGAAATACTGGTGGATTAATAAGAATGGGAATAACTATATGTACTATACCGACAAGACCATTCCTGCAAATATTATAAAAGGAGAGGTTAAGCCAGGATGGCATAATTTTACACCTAACCCTGACTCGTATGACCCTACTCCCTATTATGCTGCTGCCGACAAACTTGGAGGCGTTGCGGAAGTAGTACTGGCTACACCGTTGTTAGGTGTTAGTGGATATACAGCTACATTTCTTTATGCAGCATTCAAACACTACAGCCTGAGTGGTGGAGATATTTCCAAAATAGATTTTGTCGATGCTGGTTTAGATATGTTACCTGTGAAGGGATTATTTGGCAATATTATTTTGGATATGTTATCAGCGGGTGTTGACTTTAAAGATGGAAATTTCACGACTACTTTTGCAGGTAAAGATTTTACGGCTTCAAGCGCAGAAGCCCTATCAGCGATGGCTGCTTCCTTTTTAATGGATAAACACGCTAAGCAACTTCAAGGTGCATTAAAAGATACCGATCCAGAAATGTTCAAGAAGCTTTTACCAGAGTTAACAAATGTTACGCAAGATTTTATTAAAGAAGTGATTGTAAATAAAATAGGAGAAGGCAAGACAAAAGAAGACTAGAAATGAAGAGTTTTACAGAAAATACAAAAGTTTTACTTGCCCTTATTTTTGGAGTTTTATTTTTTGCTGCTGCATATTTAAATCAAAATAGATTGAAAAATAAACGATTAAATGCACCAGTATATAAATGTGCAGTAATATCAAAAGTCAGTATTTCTACAAGAGGAAATAGAGATATTCAATACGTTTTTTATTTAAATGGTAGTTATGTGAAAGGTCTTATAGGATTAGATAAAAACGAGCTTTCTAATTGTACGCCTGATAATCCATGGTGTGTAGGTAAAGTATATAAGGTAATATTTGAAGAAGGTAATTATAAAAATTCAGATCTATTGCTTGATGATAGTTGTGATGATTTGATAGAGAAGGATACTGCAATCAAATGGTTATTAGAAATTGAGTACTATAAACCTGATGGAAAGCATAGGGAAGCCAAATAAATACGTATGATGGATTAGCCCCACAACTCCCATGATTTTGTTAGAAAAATAAGTAGATAATAAGTGACTTTAAGAACATGGAGATAAGTGATATTATTTGTGATGACAAAAAAGCGTATAATATCCAAACAAAATCCTTATCTTTCATATATGTATCTGAGTTATACCGGCATGACGATAGACAGTTTGGATATCAGCGATAGTGTGTCACTGCGCTTCACTGCTGTGGAGTCTTCGATTCCTATACTGATTATAGGTGAGTCTAAGCTGTCTCCCAACCACTATTTTATAGACGACTTTGAGCTGAGAGAGGGCTGGATCAAGCAGATGGTCTGCCCGGATGGAGCGCAGTATGCGGAGGGAGGAGGGTATAGGTATGCCTGGAACGGGGCAGAAAACATAGACGAGATATATGGCAGGTTTGGGACTTACGATTTAGGAGCGAGGATGTATAATCCTAAGATAGGCAGAATGTTCTCACCAGACCCAAGAGAAAGTGAATATGTATGGCAGAGTACATATGCTTATTATGCGAATAGTCCTATCTCTGAAATAGATGAAAATGGTGAGGGAGGAGAGAGTAGTAGTGAGGATAATAACTCGAATAGTAGCTTAGTAAATAGATTTACAGGAGGTTTAAAAGCAGCCTCTGGAACCCTACAGATGGTAGGAGGAGTAGGACTACTACTCACACCAGAACCAACCATGTTGACTAAAGTAGGAGGAGCTATTGCTCTATCACATGGGGCTGATGATTTTCAATCAGGAATACGTCAATTATTTACAGGAAAAAGTACAGAAAGCTTTACATACCAAGGATTGTCTTCTACAGCAAAAGTAATGGGTGCGAGTGATAACACAGCAAATGCCATTGCAACAACAGGAGATATCGGCTTAGGCTTTTTCGGAGGAGCAGGAGCTTATAGAGTAGCAACAGCTCCCTCAAAAATAGTAGGTACAGCCCAGCAAACAGGTACAGCAGGTCACGCTACTACAAGCTATTATTGGGCATTTAGATATGCTTTAAACCCAAAAGTTGAAAAAGTTACTCTTGATTTAGGGTATAAAAAACTTGGAGCAGTCGGCAGAGTTCCTTATAAATATGGTCCGAGACCGGATGTGGGAGTTTTGTATAAAGGAGGAGCTGTAAAAGCTATTGAAGTACAGTCCAAAACGGATATTCCAGCAAGATTAATTTATAGGAACGCAAATTTTCAAAATTTGAAAGGGATAACCGGTTCTGTAGATGTTAAAGACCCATTGAAAATTTTTCAAATACTCAACTTAAAGTAATGCTCTTAGATTTATTTAAGAAAAAGGTCGATAGAGACTGTTTTGTTATTTGTACGGAAATAACGAAAACTACATTATCTGTATCTGCTTTAGTAAAAGAAATAGAGGATTACTTTTCTGCTAAGGATATAAAATTTACACATGGAGGATATACAACTTCAACTTACAAAGACTACGATGGAAAAATTGACTCCTTTAAAAAGAAAATCAGAGAAAATATAAGCTATGTATATCTAAATATCACACGTAGAAATGCCAATGAAGAAATTGAACTAAGTGTGGATATAGCATTTGGTTATAATCAAGGAATTATGATATACTTCAATCATGGATTGATTGATTTCAGCATGTCAGATTTCACCAAATATATACATAGTTATTTCAGTATTGAATACGGCTACATGTATTACGGGAGAAAGGATAAATACCCAGAAATATTTGCTATTGGTTCAGGTCAATATTCCAAATATGTTAAAGGGACAACTAAAACATCAGAAGAAGATATAGCAAAATGGAATAAGGAAAGACACATGGTGAAAGATGGATATTATAGAGACATTTTTGCAACAAATATTATCAGTCAAACGCATCTAAAAAAAGAAATAGCAAGTAAATCAGTTCATCAAATAATAGATGAAAACAATTTAGGACAGCTAAATCATATAATAGACGATTTATACAGTTGGATATTAAATGAAGATGAGCTGAAAAGAGCAAGAAGCATATTTTATAAATCCAATCTGGTTTTATAAGACAATTGATAGAAGAACATACAATCAATAAAATAGTGATAGCCCCAAACGGGGCTATTTTTTTGTTTTTATCATCACAAGTCAGGCTAAAAGTCTGTTTCTGCAAAAAGTTTTGATAGTGTCCCCAAAAGTGTGTAATATCCCAAAGCAAAATCAGTCTTTTTTACAGATACACATCCCTTTGAGTTATAGTTTTCATTCGATAAATAAATATTTATTTATAAAAAGGTCTTATATTCATC
>JAMLHH010000008.1 GCA_023957215.1 Chitinophagales bacterium | reverse complement strand
GTGAAGCCTCAAGACCATTCTTGGGGCTTCTTTGTTTTTGGGGGATTTTTATAAAATGTGCTTCTGTTTCTATACACAACCACTCCATTATTTGTGCTGATTGTGCAAATGTTATTTTCCTAATTACAGATATAAGGGTTTCTTATAGAACTTTCTTTAAAAACTTATTTTGTTCAGATTCATTGCTATGATGGCTTATTACAAACTTTATATACGTCTAAAAGAACAAGGAAGTCTCTCAAAATATTCCCCCAATGATATTATTGAGCTCAGCAAATCTATTTACAAACTAAAAATAAATGGTGACTGGAAAATTTTAGAAATAACCAAGAAAACGCACGCACTTTTCAGTCTTATCGGTATAGATATTCCAGTGTTTTTGTACTTGAACATCAAATTTTTGATAAGAATCGTCTAAAACGATGAAAAAGTTCAGTTACTTTATTTCTCAAACTTATGGTGAGTTGTTGGTTTTTATGGTTTTAACATACTTATTATCAGCGTATTATAACTATAAAATATTTTTTTAACTATTTCTTATCCAAAACTCACGTTAATGGATAATCAAACTTAGGCTATTAGTAATAATTTTAACATCAAATAATTTAGAATCATTAAAAATGATTAGAAGACAGTAAATTCGTAACTTAGTATGAACTTTGAGAACTTCTATATATATCTATTAACAGGCATAGGAATCCTATTTGTGGGGATAATTTCTGTACTTATTTATCGGCTGTTTCAATCTGAGAAAAAAAGAAAGATAGCAGAAAATTCTTTTAGGGAATTAGAAAGCAAAGTCAATAAGCTAGAATTGCAAACGCTAGAATCAAAATTAAGTCCGCATTTATTTAAGAATGTTTTAAACTCTATTCAATCGTATGCCTATCAGACCTACTATGCTATGGATAAGCTGGCTTATGTATTGGATTATGTTCTCTATGAAAGTAAACGAAAATTTGTAACGCCAAAAGAAGAAATAGAATTTGCTTTGAACTTGATAGAAATTAATAAAATCAAGTTAAGTCCATTATTTCAATTAGACGTAAAAGTTAAGGTAAGAGAAACAGAACCGTTATATGAGCAGCGCTTATTAGCTCCTTTGATTTCGATTGACTTGATTGAAAATGCTTTTAAACATGCCGATTTGCAAAATCCAGATGCGTTTATAACCGTTACATTTGTTTTTAAAGACAATATATTTTCCCTTACTGTTGCCAACAAAATTTCATCTAAAGAATCTATCATAAAAGAAAAAGGAGGTATCGGAATTGAAACCTTAAAACAACGATTGAGAATTATTTATCAAGACAACTTTAGCATGGAACAATTCGTAGAAAACGACATATATATATCACATTTAAAAATTAATCTATTTGAACACAAAGCTAAAATGCGTATTGCTAGACGATGAATTGCCAGGATTAGCATATTTAAAAATGCTCTGTGAGCAAATACCAGATGTCAAAGTTGTGAAAGCATTTAATGACTCCACAAAGTTTTTAAACGAAATAGCCAATTTAGAATTTGATTTTTGTATTCTGGATATTGAAATGCCGAATATAGACGGACTTCAAATAGCTAATTTGCTGAAAGGAAAACCTTTTTTCTTTGTTACTGCCTACAAGGAATATGCAAGCGACGCCTTTGATCTTAATGCGATTGATTATGTAAGAAAACCTATTCACAAGGACCGATTAAGGCAAGCCATTGAAAAAGTAAAGAAAAACCTTACAAATACTACGCTAAATGAGAAAAAGTTTGCACAATTAAACACAAACAAAGGTAAAACCATACTCTTCTTTGATACAATTGCTTATATCAAAACTGCAGAAAATGACAGTAGAGATAAGGTAGTTACACTATTCGGTGAGGAAGAGATTATTATAAAAAACATTACCTTTTCTGTTTTACTAAAACTTTTGCCAATCGACCAATTTTGCCAAATCAACAAAAGTGAGATAGTGGCAATAAAAGCAATACAAGTTTTTTCTTTTGACGAAATTACTACTACCTTATTATTGGATGGGAAGCCCCTTCGTTTATCTTTAAATGAGAACTTTAGAGGTGACTTTTTAAGAAAAATTAGAAACTAAGTCGTTACACTTTTTTTCAGTCTTATTACATCCTTTTTTCCTTTCATTTCACACCTGTTTTTTCTATTCGATTATTTTGAATTTTTGTATAGTAATAGTTACAAAACAATGAATAATGAGAAGATACAAAAACACCATTTTTTATATTAGCGTAACAAGTTTTGCACTTGCATTAATGTATTGGATAATTCTTTTAGGAGCTAAATTGGAACAGGGTAGAAATATTATACCTGTCAATCAAGAGAAAAGTCAATGGCTGGAATTTGTCGATTCCTTGGTCGAAAACTTACAACACCCTGTTGCTTTATTACTTGCTCAAATTGTGAGTATTATTTTTGTAGCCCGAATTTTTGGATGGATTTGTAGAAAAATCGGTCAACCAACAGTTGTTGGAGAAATGATAGCAGGAATTGTATTAGGTCCTTCTTTGGTAGGCCTATATTTCCCTGATTTATTTAATACTCTATTTCCCGAAAACTCGTTAGGAAATCTTGAATTCTTGAGCCTTATAGGATTGATACTGTACATGTTCGTTGTAGGCATGGAACTGGATTTCAATGTCCTTAAATCAAAGGCGCAAGAAGCAATTATCATTAGTCATGCAAGCATTATCATTCCTTTTACTTTAGGTGTTGGATTGACTTATTTTATTTACGATAGTTTCGCCCCTGAAGGGGTACAATTTTTTCCTTTTGCCCTATTTATTGGAATAACCATGAGTATCACCGCATTTCCTGTGTTGGCAAGAATCGTTCAAGAGCGAAATATGCACAAAACACGATTAGGAACCATTGTGATGACTGCGGCGGCGGCGGATGACATTACTGCTTGGAGCTTGCTAGCAGTAGTGATTGCAATTGCAAAAGCAGGATCGCCAGTTAGCGCTTTATACACAGTTGCATTAGCGGTCATCTATGTTTTTATTATGCTTAAGGTTGTCCGTCCCTTTTTAGGACGAATTGGAAATCTTTACAAGACCAAGAAAAGCATGACAAAATCCATTGTAGGTATTTTCTTTCTAACACTAATAATTTCATCCTACATAACGGAAGTTATCGGAATTCATGCACTTTTTGGAGCATTCATGGCAGGTGCTATTATGCCAAACAATATGAAGTTTAGAGAAATATTTGTTGAAAAAGTAGAAGATGTAGCGATGTTGATCTTACTTCCTTTGTTTTTCGTTTACACGGGATTAAGAACAGAAATCGGCTTGTTGAATGATGTCGACTTATGGAAAGTAACGGGAATTATAATTGTTGTGGCTGTTACAGGAAAATTTGTAGGAAGCTTTATCGCCGCTAAGTTTGTTGGACAAAGTTGGAAAAATAGTTTAATAATCGGCACCTTAATGAATACCAGGGGATTGGTTGAATTAGTTGTTTTAAACATAGGATATGATTTAGGAGTTTTATCTCCAGAGATTTTTGCCATGCTTGTGATTATGGCACTTGCAACAACTTTTATGACAGGACCTATATTGAATATGATAAACTGGATATTCAAATCCAAAGAAAAAGAAATTCCAAATGAACTCAATGCGAAAAGTAAATTTAAGATATTAATGACTTTTGGTAATCCTGAAAATGGAAAAACATTATTGAGGTTAGCACATCATTTTATAAAGAAAAACCAAAATAATGCTCAATTAACCGCAATGCATCTTTCTCATGGCGAGCACCACTCCTTTGATACGCATGAATATGAAGAAGAAAACTTTTCCCCAATAATTGAAGAAGCAGAAGAGTTAGAACAAAAGTTGACCACATTGTTTAAGGTGTCGAGTAATATTGATTCGGATATTATTGAAATTGCGAATAAAGGAGATTATGATCTACTTTTGATTGGAATTAGACAATCTATTTTTGAAGGTAGTCTTTTGGGCAAGGTTTTAGGATTTACAACAAAGTTTTTTAATCCTGAAAATTTATTGAACCAAATTACTGGTAAAGAGAACTTATTCGAAGACTCTCCATTTGATGTACGAACAAAGAGCATTATTAACCGAACTAAAATCCCAGTGGGAGTATTTATCAATAAAGGATTTGAAAATTCAGATAATATTCTTATTCCAATTTTTTCAAAAAGGGATATTTTCTTAATAGAATATGCAAAAAGACTCATTAATAACAACGCTTCTCAAATAGTTGTTTGGGATATTCAAGGTAGTATAAAAAACGAATTTGAGATAAAAGAGCATATTCGTATGATTGAAATGAAAATGCCAAATCATATAAGTATTCTAAATGATAAATTGGTAGAAAAAGAATTGCTTAAAAGACAAAATTTGATGATAATAAGTAGTGATAGCTGGAGAAATCTTATTGAAACAAAAAGTTTATGGTTATCAGATATTCCATCTACTTTAATTATCAAAGAGTAAGTTTAACTTTTTTTGGGTCAAAACAACCAAGGATAATACCTTTAAAACCGTTCAGAGTCATATTTTTGATAACTTATAAATATTAAGTGCGTATGAAGAAAATCAAGAAACTCTACCAATGGACAACTTCAATTCCCATCTTAGCCAGTGTTTTATACTATTCAGGGCTTTTAGATAATAATGTTTTTTATCAAGCCATTGCAGGAGTTTTATTGATTTTTTGTGTAATGACAGCCGTTCATCATTCCGAAATTGTAGCTCATAGAGTAGGAGAGCCTTTTGGGACAATAATTTTAGCTGTTTCTATTACGATTATTGAAGTGGCGATTATTATTTCTTTAATGACTACCGGAGGAGAAGAATATGCTTCATTTGCCAGAGATACAGTTTATGCTGCTGTGATGTTAATCCTTAATGGTATTGTAGGGCTTAGTTTATTTATTGGAAGTAGAAAGTTTCACACACAAACTTTTTCTTTTCATTCTGTAAAAATCGCTTTAGTATCCTTAGTTTCGATAGTGGCATTTACCATGATTTTACCCACTTTTACAAATAGTCAGATAGGTCCATTTTATTCAAGGTCTCAATTGATTTTTGAGATTTTCGCTTGTTTAGTGATTTACATCGCTTTTATTTCGGCTCAAACTGCACGTCACAGAGAATATTTTATTCCCGAACAAACAAAAGCTGATATGACTGATAATGAAGTGAAAGAAAATACAGTTTCTAATTTATCACTTGTTATTAGTTTAGTATTTCTTTTAATTAGTTTGACTATTGTTGTATTACTTGCAAAATCGCTGTCACAACCCATAGAGGATTTACTTGTTAATCAAGGTTTACCTAAGAGTTTGGTAGGAATTATTATTGCTTTTGTGATTTTACTACCCGAAGGAATTGCTGCTGTAAGTGCGGCGCGAAATAATCGACTACAAACGAGCCTTAATTTAGCCTTAGGTTCTGCTTTAGCAAGTATCGGACTAACCATTCCTGCTGTTTCATTTGCGAGTTATTTATATGGCTTTCCATTAGTGTTAGGTTTAGAAATTTTGCCAATTATATTGTTGGTTATTTCCATTTTTACAGTGATGCTTTCTTTAATAGGGGGTAGAAGTAACTTTGTTTATGGGGTCGTGTTATTGGTGAATTTGGTTGCTTATGTTTTTTTAACAATCAACCCCTAAATTTTTAAAAATGGAATTATTTATAGAATCAATTCAACACCTTTTAGACCCCGACTGGATTATGAAAAATGGAGGGCTGTATTTGGTACTTCTAATTTTATTCATCGAAACGGGTATTATTATCGGCTTTTTTCTTCCAGGCGACCCGTTGTTATTTATCTCGGGTATGGTTATAGCTTCTACCAATGAGATACACTACCCTTTTTCAGACAGTATTTCCAATCTATTTTTTTGGATGATTTTATTTACGGGTTCAACAATTCTGGGGAATTTTTTTGGATACTGGTTTGGGAATAGGTTTTTTTACATTTTTAGCCGAGAAAAAGATACTTGGTTTCTGAAAAGGAAACACGTCAATGTGGCGAAACAATTTTATGATAAAAAGGGGGGATTTGCGATCGTTATAGCACGTTTTTTGCCCATAGTAAGAACGTTTGCCCCTATTATTGCCGGAACCGTAAGAATGGACTATAAGAACTTTGTTTTTTTTAATATTTTCGGAGCCGTTTTATGGGTGGCTAGCTTGACTTCATTAGGTTATGTTTTGGGAAATAATAGTTGGGTGAAAAGCAATCTTGAGTTTATTATCTTAGGTATCGTGTTATTGGTTACAGCTCCAGTTATTTTGAAGTTGATACTTAATAAAAAATCTTAATAGTTTGTTAGATAGATTTGCTGAAGGAAGCTTTGCGTTCATGTTGCTTAATTCTCTTATTTATATACAGTATTTATCGTTTTTAAAAAGTACATAATTACTAAACTGACAAAAAATGAGACCCCCATCGCCAAGGTAGAGACCTGCATACCGGAGGTCATTTGTATTGCCACGCCAAAAATAAGCAAACCTAAACAGAGTGCCACTTTTTCAAGTATGGCATAAAAACTAAAATAAGTTGTCAAATGCTCTGTCGGCGGTAATAGCTTGGCAAAGGTAGAGCGAGCCAAAGGCTGTATTCCTCCCATTACCAAACCCACAAGTCCTGCCATTATATAAAATTGTAATTCTACATGAGGCATTCCTTTCCGGGTACTGTAGCCAATGAAGCAGACTATTATCCAAATAAAAATACCAAAAAGTAACGTATTTTTGTTGCCTATTTTTTCTGATAAAAAAGCAAACAATCTTGCTCCAATGATGGCTTCTAACTGTATCAGCAAAATAGTGATAATTAATTTATCCGCATTGAGACCTATTTCTGCTCTGCCAAATAAAGCTGCCATTAAAAATATAGTCTGCATGCCTAAGCTCAAAAAGAAAAATGATGAAAGAAAAACCCTTAAGCTTTTGTGACGATGTAATTCTTTTGCCGTACTCCACAATCCACTAAAACTATTTTTTATGATGTCAGTTGATACACTTTCATTCGTAACAGATAAAGGTAGTCGTCTAAATGAAATTTGAGCAAACCCTAACCACCAGACACCAGTCAGTACAAAACTAATGCGCGTGTAATAAGCTTCATTTCCTTTGCCTACGTATTGTATTAAAAATAAACAAAAGAGCATAAGAATAACCGAGCCTATATAACCGTAGATAAATCCATCTGCAGAAGTCTTATCCATTTTATCTTTTGTGACAATTTCAGCCAAATAGCCATCATAAAAAACTCGACTTCCCCAAAAACCAATACTTGAAGTAGCATATAAGACCAACCCCAATCCTATACGGTCATCGATAAAGAAAAACATAGCAATACAACTAATAGCTCCGAGATAGGCAAACAACTTTAAAAATTGTTTTTTATTTCCCATCGTATCTGCGACAGCACTTAAAACAGGTGTCAGAAGTACCACCATCAAAAAACCGACGGCAGACGCAAAGCTAAAAGCGGCTTCCGGTTGAAACCCCATAAAGCTGATAGAGTTTTCGGTACCTGAGAAAGTGACAGCACCATAATATATAGGGAAAATGGCCGATGCTATCACCAAGGAATGTACTTGATATGCCCAATCGTACATTTTCCATGCTTTAACAACTTTGGGATTGTTCTTTTGATTCATAAAATTTGTAATGACTACAAATTAAAAAAGCAAAACTAGAATACAAAGGAAAAACATGGAGTATAGAGCTTAGTGTTTTAGAGAAAGTCTAAGAAACACTTTTTAACAGGACTCAAACTGCGAATAAAGTATAGAATAATTTGACTTACTAGCAAAGCCTCACCCTACACCAAATTATTTACCTACTTATTTCAACATGCGCTGCCATTTCCTTTTGTACCTATATTAAAGGTATTGAGTATGGTCTCTAGTGGACAGAATTTTGTAACAGATGATTGTAGTAAATTGATACCTACAAATACACAAAGCCAAATCCAACTTGGATTAACAAAGTATGCAAGTAAACTGCCTGTAAGTACAAAAATACCTGCTACCATTCTTACAATATTTTCTCTATTCATGATATTAAAGTTTTGATTTTATAAATTGTTTTGGACGGTAGAGCAGCGTGAGTAACAACACCACTCTACCTGAACCCAAAAACTATGTTATGCTTGATTTTTTATGTGTCTAAAACCGACCGCACTTTCAATAGGTACGATGATGGCTTTGGATGGGAAATTGTTTTCATTTTCTTTGTTGAAAATATCTATCGCTTTTAATACTTGTTGAGCGACATCTTCTTCTGCGAAACTAAACATCATCACAGACTCGTAGTAGTCGTCCATTTCTCTTCCGTACCAATTGGTTTTAGTACCTTTTTCTTCGTCATATCTTACACCTCGAATATTAGTGAAGCTATACACCCGAATACCGTGTTCTTCAAAAATTCTGTCGATTTCACTTCGACACTCTTTGATGGCTGTTACTATTAATAATTTCATATCCTTTAATTTTTATACTTGTTTTTAAGCATTTTGTAATACAATAATGGAACGACTAGTAAGGTCAAAAATGTTGAAGTCAATGTTCCGCCGATTAGGGAGATAGCTAGACCTTGGAAGACCGGGTCAAATAAAATAATCACTGCACCCAATATCACTGCACCTGCTGTCAATAGGATAGGAGTAGTACGTACTGCACCAGCTTCAATGATAGCTTGTTTGAGTCCTTCACCTTGTTTTAATCGGATATTGATAAAGTCTATCAAAAGGATAGAGTTTCTCACCATCACACCTGCCAATGCAATGAAGCCTATCATAGATGTAGCTGTAAAATATGCTCCCATCACTCTGTGACCTAAAATAATTCCTATTAATGAAAGTGGAATAGCAGTTAACACTACTATAGGTGTCATGAAGTTTTGGAACCACCCTACAATCAAGATATAAATCAAGACAATCACTACTGCAAACGCAATTCCCAAATCTCTAAAGACTTCGTAGGTGATTTGCCATTCTCCATCCCATTTTAACGAATAGTTTTCATTGTTTTCTGGTGCTGAAGTGTATTCTTCTTGAAGTGTATATCCTTCAGGTAATTGTACTTGACTAAGTTTGTCAGAAATATCTGTCATGGCATAGATTGGACTTTCTAATTCACCTGCCATATCTGCCATTAAAAAGATGACTGGCTTTTGATCTTTTCTAGTGATACTTCTTGGTTTTATACCTTTTTCCCATTGACCTAAATCTGAAAGAGCTACCATCATTCCATATTGGTTTTTGATAGTAATATTATCTAAATCAGATAATCGACCTTTATTGTCATCACTAAGTTGTAAACGAATAGGAGTCTGACGATAAGTTTCAGAGCGGTGTAAAACTCCTGCATTCATTCCTGATAATATACCATTGACAGTATAAGCAATTTGTTGTGGCACAATACCTCTGCGCATTGCTTTTTCTTTATCTACTACGAAAGTATATTCAGTCTGTTCAGCTTCCACATTCCAATCTAAATCTACTACGTTAGGGTCATCCGCCATGAGCTGTTTTACTTGTCGAGCTATATCTAATCTTGCATCATCATCAGGACCGTAAATCTCAGCTAAAAGCGTGGACATCACTGGAGGACCAGGAGACACTTCTACAAATTTTAGATTTGCATTGTGTTTTTCAGCCACTGGTTGTATTTTTCTACGCATCTCGGTGACGATTTCATGGCTTTGTATTTTTCTATCTTCTTTTCGGATGATATTTACTTGTATATCACCTACATGATCTCCCATTCGCAAATCGTAATGTCTCACTAATCCGTTAAAGGTAATAGGAGAGGACGTACCTACGTAGGTTTGATAATTAGTCACCATAGGTTCTTGATCTAAATAAGATGCAATTTCCAGAGTGACAGCTTGAGTTTCTTCTAGTGTAGTACCTTCTGGCATATCTACGATGATTTGGAACTCATTTTTATTGTCAAAAGGAAGCATTTTTACTTTGACCCACTGGAAGTAGAAGAAAGTCAGAGATACTAATAAAAGAATACCTGTAACAATCACAAAGCCATATCTTTTAGCTCTATTATCTAGCATCGGGTGTAAAACCTTGTCATAGATTTTAAAGAGTTTACCATCTTCTAAAGCAGCAGGCTCTTCTTTTTTCTCGCCTTTTTTATCTTTTTCACGTAAGAAAATATAACCCAAATAAGGTGTTAAAGTCAATGCTACTATTAAAGATAAAAACATTGCTACTGCTGCACCGATAGGCATAGGGCTCATATAAGGTCCCATCATACCACTTACAAAAGCCATAGGTAAAACAGCTGCAATAACAGTGAATGTTGCCAAAATCGTAGGATTACCTACTTCATTGATAGAAAATATAGCTGCTTGCAAGAAAGGTAGTTTTTTTAACTTGAAGTGTCTGTGCATATTTTCTGCGATAATGATAGAGTCATCCACCACAATACCTACAATAAATACTAAAGCAAAAAGTGTAATTCTATTGAGTGTGTAACCTAAGAAATAGTATGACATCAAAGTCAATGCAAAAGTGACTGGCACAGATAAGAAAACCACCATACCTCCTCGCCAACCCATTGCTAACATAACGAATGCTGTAACAGCTACGATAGCAATCGCTAAGTGTAAAAGCAGTTCTGCAACTTTTTCAGAAGCTGTTTCTCCGGTGTTTCTTGTAATAGAAGTTTGTACATCTGAAGGAATCAATGTTTTTTGAAGCTCTTTGATTTGCTCTTCTAATTTTTTGGTCAATGCCATTGCATCGCTACCGCTTTTCTTTTGTACAGCTACAGTTACAGCCGGATAGTTTGCCGGATAAGCTTGAGCATTTTTGCTGTCACCTTTTGCATAACTATAAGTTACATATTGAGAAGGAGAAGCTAGTCCATCTTCTACATCAGCAATTTGATACATAAAAACAGGTTGCTGTTGATTGACTCCTACAATTAGATTTTTTACATCTTCTGCACTACTCAAAAAGTTACCGGTTTTAATTGAAACAGCTTGATTGTTCTCTCTCAAAATTCCACCTGGAAGTTGAATGTTTTGTGGTTCAAGTATTTCTTTGATGCTAAGAATGTCGATTTGGTGTGCTTCCATTTTATTTTTATCTAAAAGCACTTTCACTTCTCTACTTCTTCCGCCTACAACTTTCACATCAGAAACATCTGGAGTTTTCTTTAGATCATCAGCTATATAATCACCGATTTGACGCAATTGTGCATCTGAATATCTTTCACTCCAAAGTGTTAATCCGAAAATAGGTACATCATCTATGCTTCTGAGTTTAATCATCGGCATGGTAGCATTCTCTGGTAATTTATCCATGTTTTTAAGGAGCTCACTATATAGTTTTACTTGTGAAGCTTCATAGTCTTCTCCTACAAAAAACTGTACGATAAACATGGCTTGATTGTCCATGCTGGTAGAGTAAATATGTTCTACTCCTTTGATATTAGAAATGATTTTTTCCAGTGGAGCAGTCACTTTCGTTTCTACTTCTTTAGGTGTCCCACCCGGATAACCTATGAAAACATCTATCATAGGTACTTTTATCTGAGGATCTTCCTCACGAGGAATCATATACACGCTATAAATCCCCAATAATATTCCTGCGAAGGTCAATAGCACTGTCAGCTTAGATTGTATAAAAGCTTTGGCTATTTTTCCTGAAATTCCATTTTGCATAATTTATTTTTTTTGGTTAAAAACTTTGTTTTGGTCGGCAGTCCGCAGTCGGCAGTCGGCAGTCCGCAGTCCGCAGTCGGCAGTCGGCAGTCCACGGTAACAGTCCACAGTCAACAGTCCACAGTTTTGTGGTCAGTGGTCTATCGTCCATCGTCCATCGTCCATCGTCTATCGTCTATCGTCCATCGTCCATCGTCCATCGTCTATCGTCTATTGAACAATCACCGGCACCCCATTATAAAGTCTATCATCACTTTTTACGATATAAGCTTCATCGGAAGAAAGTCCACTGATGACTTCTACTTGACCGCCTGCGGATTTACCCAATCTTACCCATCTCAAGAGCGCAGTATTGTTATCTGAAACGGTATAAAGTCCGGTCAATTCATCTCTGTGTACAATAGCATCTTCTGATACGAATACTGCACTTGCTGTTTGTCCGGAGCTGGTACGAGTGTTTTCTGTTCCTTCAAAAGCGATATTGGCATACATACCTGATAAAACTTTCTTTTGAGCTTCTGCCGGGATAGATATTTTCACTATGTATTGACCACCTGTCATAGAAGAAGATGAACTTGTTTTACTGACCTTTCCAGTAAAAGTTTCTTGAATAGAGGAAATAGAAACTTCTGCATTCATTCCTGATTTAATGGCTACAATTTCACTTTCAGAAACTGTTGTAGCAATTTCTAATGCACCTGAACTTTCTAAAACCAATGCCGGCATTCCTGGACTAGCAATATTTCCTACAGTTATCATTTTTTGAGTAATCACTCCAGAAAAAGGTGCAGTCACTCTGACGTATTGAAGGTTTGCGTTGACTTCATTTTTCATCTCTTTGGCAGCTTTTACTTGTGCTTTTGCTGCTTCATATTGCAAAGTGACATTTTCTAATTCCTTTGCAGTTGCACTGTTTTTCTCAAAAAGAGTTTTAAAACGTTCGTAATCCTTTTCTGCATTTCTAAGTGCAGCTTCAGCTACTGTAATATTTGCATCTACTTGTCCACCTTTTGCATCGATGTCAGATGAGTTGACAGTAAATAAAACTTGTCCTTTACTCACATGAGAACCGATATCCACATTCACACTGGTAATCGTACCCATCATACGTGTACTGATGTGAGCAGTTTGTACTGATTGTACAACACCGCTAGAAGTGATGAGCGAACCGTTTTCATTCAAGACAGGTTTGGATATACTCACTTTGATTGGATCTACCTGACTATCGTCAACTTCTGTATCTGTTGACTTGCAAGAATACAGTGACAATGAAAGTGCTAAACCTAATGCCAAGAATTTTAATTTGTCTATTCATAACTTATTTTTTTCTAATGATTAATTACTTGCAGTTAAAAATTGGATATAAGCAAGTGTCATGTTTTATTAAAACAGCTTGCTTTAATGATAGTCTTTGTTGAGATAGTTGAGTTTGAGCCATCAGCACATTGGTGATGTTTTCCAAACCTTGCTCATATCTCGCTTGAGTAATATTGAGTGCTTCTTCAGATTGTTCTATAGCTTTTAAAGCTTGTTTGATTTGAAAATCTGCATCGATTAAAGTTCTTTGAGCTTTGAGTAATTCTTTCTCACTCTCTGTTTTCATATTTTCTAAATCAATTTCTAACTTTTCTCTTTCTAATTGATTTTCTGCGATTTCATGTTTTTGAGTATTGCCTTGAAATACATTCCATGAAAGTTGCAAACCTGCTAAATAAGATCTAGCACGAAATCTTCCAAACTTCGCATCGTTGAACTGGTAACTTGCAAATCCGTTCAACTTAGGTACAAATGACATCTTGCTACTTTTTTTCATCAAATCATAAGCAGCCATACCTTTTTCCATAGCTTTAAAATCTGAACGATTATCAGGAATGCTGACAACTTCAAGAGGTATCAAAGCTTGCAATTCTTCTACTTGATAAATGGTACCTGTAGGTTTTCCCATCAAAACACTCAATTGATCAGAAGAATTTTCTATCATATTTTCAGTGCTTTTTAGTTGAGTTTCTATCGCTTTGATATGTACGCCTACATTTAGCATGTCAGATTTTTGTACATAACCTTGCTCATAAAAATCATTGGTGCGTTTGTAAAGTGCATTAGCTGTTTCCAAAGCTTCTTTAATCACATCTACCGCCTCATAAGTAAACTGTAGCTGCATAAACTCATTTTCGGTCAACATTTGTATGTAATCTTTGATTCTATCTTTTTGTAAACCTTTGATTTCTATTTGTGCTTTAGCTGCTTTTCTTTTATAAAGCATATCCGCATTAAAAATCGGTTGCTCCAATTTTGCTTGCGTCATAAAATCACCTGTGTTGTCAGGATTGTTGAGTAGGGCAGGGTTAAAATCATTTTGTGTAATGCTTCCTTGTTGTAACTTAAAACCAAAAGCATTGAGTGGATTGTTGGTTGTCATCGCTGTATAAGACAGCCCTACTTGTGGTAAGAAAATCGCTGTGCTTTTTTTGTATTGTGTATTTGCAATTTCAATATCTTTCTCAGCTTTTTCAATGTTTTTGTTGTTGGCGTGTGCGGCCATAATAGCTTCTTCTAACTGTAAAATTTCTGTTTGTGCAAACACGACGGTACTGGTCAATGCACCTACAGATAGCCAAAAAAATCGTTTTATATTCATATCTACTTGTTTTCTGCCACAAAGAAATACAAGTTATTTGAGCATAATGGCTACTTATGTTACATAGGGGTAAGATTGGCTGTATGAAGCGTGAGTTGAACTTCTAATTGTTCATTTGAGGTATTTCTCTTCAACTAGTGCTTCATTATCCAATTGATGAATAGATTATTTTCAAATTGATTTGAAAGTTCAGGCGGTTTACTGTTGGCATCTATTTTTCAGAGCCTAGAAATAAAATATAACAACCAATAAAATCTAATAAGAAAATCTAATGGTGTGTATGGTCATTTTTCATAGCAAAATCAGGTGACACTTCAATAACTATACTTAACTTCGTAGTATTTTTTAATTTCAAAATTAGAATACAAAGAAAAAAGCTAAATCAGTGAAGTGGGCAATACAGGATTCGAACCTGTGACCTCAGCCCTGTCAAGGCTGCGCTCTAAACCAACTGAGCTAATTGCCCTCAATTGAGTGTGCTAAGATAAGAAAGCGAAACTAATTTGAAAGCCGTTACACAAAAATTTCAATCATTTACTGAAAGAAAATAGCAGTTAACACATAATTCATTCAAATCCTTGAAAAAAGCTGTCTTTAATCTGTAATTTTGAAAAAAAGAATTTGAATGGCAAAAACATGTTTCTTGTTAAAAGGTGGTACAATTGTCAATGAGGGTAAGACTTTTCAGGCAGATATTTTAATAGAGGATAGGCTCATCATCAAAATTGACAAGCAGATTCATCACCCTTCAGCAAAAGAAATCAATGTAGAAGGTTTGCATGTTTTGCCTGGAATTATTGATGACCATGTGCATTTCAGAGAACCCGGATTGACACAGAAAGCCAATATTGCTTCCGAATCTGCTGCTGCCGTGGCGGGAGGTGTGACCTCTTTTATGGAAATGCCCAATACAGTTCCTGCTGCTACCACACAAGAGCTTTTGCAAGAGAAATATAATACTGCATCACAAACTTCTTTGACAAATTATTCCTTTTATATGGGTACTTCCAATACGAATATTGAAGAAGTTCTCAAAACGGATAAAACACAAGTATGTGGTATCAAGATTTTTATGGGGTGCTCCACCGGCAATCTTTTGGTAGATGACGATAAAACTTTGAGAGATTTATTTTCTAAAGTAGATATTTTAGTGTCAGCACATTGTGAAGATGATGCTATTATCCATAAAAATATAGAGAAGTACAAAACGATTTACGGTGAAAATATTCCTGTTAATTTACATGCAGAAATACGCTCTGATATAGGTTGTTTGAAATCTACAAGTTTTGCGATGAGTATGGCAAAAGAATTTAATACGAGATTTCACCTTTTGCATACGACCTCAAAATTAGAAACTGCTCTATTTTTAAATGAAGCTTTGACAAAAAATAAAAAAATCACGACAGAAGTCTGTGTGCATCATTTACATTATAGTCAAGAAGATTATGCCGGATTAGGAACACAAATCAAATGCAATCCGTCTATTAAAACAAAAGAAGATAGAAATGCACTTTGGACGGCACTTTTAGATGATAGAATAGATGTAATAGGTACAGATCATGCGCCACATACTTGGGAGGAAAAGCAACAAGTATATCTTAAAGCCCCTTCCGGACTTCCGCTTGTACAACACAGTCTTGCGTTGATGCTGAATTATGTCAACCAAGGAAAGATTTCTTTAGAAAAAGTAGTCGAAAAAATGGCTCATGCTCCGGCTATCTGCTTCAATATTGAAAAGCGGGGTTTCATCAGAGAAGGATACAAAGCTGATTTGGCAATCGTAGATATGCAACGTCAATGGACAGTGAGCAAAGAAAATATCTTGCATAAATGTGCTTGGTCGCCGCTTGAAGGAGAAAAAATGTCAGCTCAAGTAGTACATACTTTTGTAAGTGGTCAGCCTGCATTTTTGAATGGAGAGATACAAAAGAATGTAAGAGGTGAAAGATTAAAATTTGATAGAAAATAACAAAAGAATGAATACTGATAATATAAGAAACACGCACTACAAAAGTATATGCGTTAAAGATCCTTCCATAGAAAACAATCATGGTCATATACCTCCTATTTATGCTACATCCACATTTACGTATGAAGATTTGGATGCTGCATTTGCATTTTTTAGAGGTGAGAATAAAATTCCTATTTACACAAGATTTGGAAATCCGAGCGTAGGATTTGTTGCTCAAAAGATTGCCGACTTAGAAGCTTGTGATGTAGATGAAGTCAAAGAAGCTAAAGGTTTACTTTTTGCATCCGGTATGGCTGCGATTAGTTCAGCTTTATTATCACAATTAAAAAGTGGAGATGCCGTTTTATGCCAAGCCGTTACGTATGGTGCAAGCAGTGATTTGATACACAATAGCTTCAAAGCATTAGGGGTTGAAAGCGTGGATAGTGACTTTAAAGACATGGAAAAGGTCAAAAGAATCATCCAAGCTAATCCTACTATCAGAGTGGTCTATTTGGAAACCCCTGCTAATCCTACACTTTCTTGTGTTAATATCAAAGCAGTTGCTGACCTTGCAAAACAATACGATATAAAGGTAATTGTAGATAATACTTTTGCCACTTCGTATGCCCAACAACCTTTTAGATTTGGAGCTGATATTATCGTTTATTCTTCTACCAAGTTTATGAACGGTCATGGTACAGGTCTTTCGGGTGCGGTGGTTGTGAAAAATGAAGAAGATTTTCAAAAAGCATATAAAATTCAGAAAAACTTCGGCGGTATTTTAAGTCCGTTTGAAGCCTATCTTTTAAATATAGGTATCAAAACCTTGCCATTGAGAATGGTACAACACCAGCAAAATGCGCAACAGTTAGCTGAATTTTTGTCTTTTCACCCCAAAATCAAAAAAGTCAACTTTTTAGGTTTGGATTCACATCCTGACCAAGAATTGGCAGAAAATCAAATGTTTGGTCCTACAGGAATGATGAGTTTTGAATTAGAAGGTGGATTAGATGCCGGAATCAAGTTTCAAAAAAATATCAAGTTTTGTACCCGTACTGCGTCACTCGGTACAACAGATACTTTGGTAACACATCCGGCCTCCACCAGTCATAGTGTCGTCCCAAGAGATAAGCGATTAGCAATAGGTATCACTGACGGAATGATAAGAAGTTCTGTCGGGATAGAATATATCGAAGACATCATAGCGGACTTTGCACAAGCATTAGACGCAGTTTAAGATGTAGGGTCATAATCAAAGAAACGACCATTGTTTCTATAAATATCAGGTGCGTCATCTGCTCTGTTTTCCGATAAGAGACTTGCTATCAATTTGGGATTCGCTATGATCAGTTCTGCATAAACCGATATTGACAATTGGTTGTAAATATCTGTTTGGAGATTTATGGCACTTACATAAGCTTTTAATTCTACACCTGCATCTATCATATTGGCCAAGATTATGTTTTCATAAGCAGCTATATATCCGAGTGCAAATTCATTGTAAAAGATTCTGATAGCAAAGCTATCATATTTGTTTTCGACATCTCTTTTCAAAATCAGTTTGTCACCCTCTTTGATAACATCTCTTATTTTCTTGTATTGGTAATGGGTAATACCTTTTACATAATTGTCATAGATTTTAATCTCTTTAGACTTTACAAAAGGATTATTGGGTAGTATCAGACCTCCTGCTCCTAGACCTAATGTTTTGATGAAATCAGAGCGTTTCATAATTCAAAGATATGAAGTTAAAGTTAATAAGCGCTTTAAAACCTAATCGCATTATATTAGACTATTTAATTTATCTAATTTTATATGTTGTAATTGAAACTAAAGACTTAAAAAACATATAATAGCCTTGCAATTTGTATAATTTATATTTTGGACGGTCTTTCTGATTAATATCGACGGGTATTGTTAAGAATGTCTTAAATATTTTATATGATTATTAAAGAAATTTATTTTTCCTTTAAATAATTGCTATCTAATTACTATTTTAACCCCCGATTTATAAAACTACGAATGTATGAAGCGATTTTATCTACTCTTTTTTACAATTTTATTTGCTCTTAACATAAAGGCGCAAGATTTTGACATTACAATTCCGGGATCTTACAATATGTCTAATGATGTTCCTAAAAACGGAACATTAGATGATTTGTCTGATTTTTCACAAAGGATAGAAATCCCAATGAAAATGCCGGATAGTACTATCTTAAAAACAGATGTCTTTTTACCGATTTTCCAAGATAGTTTGGCTTTTGAATTTGATGTGCCGATTATCAATAAAAAAATCAAGCTGACGGTCATTCCTAAGGGGTTTCAGTATATCAGATATGATTCGTTAAATGGTAAACCCAATCCCAATCCATATCAATTACCTATGGTGATGAGTAGGACGCCTTATAATAAAAAGGATCCGACTCTTGGGTCTGCTGTTGCAATTTTAGGATATGTGGGTCTCAATCAGGATATGAGAGGTAGATATCGTTCTGAAGGTGTATATTTTCCTATCTATTCTGATAGTTGGAATAAGAATGCTTATCATCCGGAATATTGCCATATCTTAGATCGTACACCTTTAGACCATCCCATGAACTCTAATAAACATGAAGATGGCTACAATACTGTGGAATACATTAAATCCCAATTAAAAAGAATGTATGATTTAGATGGTGACGGTGTAAAAGAAACAGAAGATTTAGTCTATAATGGTTCTATTGGTATGTTTGGAGCTTCGGCCTTGGGATATAACCAAGTACAAGCTGCCGCCGCACATAGGATTGACCCTACAAAACCGGGGATGAAATCGCTATTCCCTATAGTAGGACCTTTGGAGTTTTATAAGAGTACGGGTTTTCAAAATGGTGTCTTTAGAGAACAACTTGTAACAGGTTGGTTGAGAGGTCAGATTGTAGATACTAGAGATGACCTAATGGATGTTGACCATGATATGTTTAATGACATCCACACTTCATTTGACTATGGAACCCGAGATAAGTTTGAGGCAGCTAATTTGGCTATTGACCATTTTAGCACTGTTAACTATTTGAATAAGCCGTCAGGAGCTTACCCCAATGCACCCGGACGTATAGATATGGATGGTAGTAGGGCGATGGTAGATTCTACCGGTGAAAGTGATAAAAACGGTACTTATAGCAGATATACCAATATGGAGGTTCCTACTTTCCATGTTGGAGGTTGGTGGGATATTTTTGTAGATGGTACTTTGGAAACTTTTAACTTTCAAAGATCTCACATGAGTCCTAAATATGGGAATAGAGATTTGATAAAAGTGGTGATGGGTCCTTGGTCGCATCAAACTATTGCAAGTACACGCAATGGAGACATGGAATATCCTGACAATGTGACTGAAATAACAAAGATCAATCTAAGTGAATTGGAAGATGGTGATCTGAACATAGCTGCTATTGCACAGTCGGAATTATTGGGCTGGTTTAGATATACATTAAACTATAATGATTATGCTAAAGTGGGTGAGCCGACTATCGTTATACCTGAAGCAAAAAAATTCCAAAAAATATTAGATGGTATAGAAGTACGTTTCCCTTCACGTGAATTTACGATGAGACATATTGACCTGATCAATTTTATCGGAGGTGCAGCTGGTTTGGATAAAATTCCTGTTGAAATTAGATTGTTAAAAACCTTTGTAGAGCAATTTGATATAGATGTACCCAAAATGCCACCTTTGATAGAAGGATTTAGCACCGATAAATTGGATAAATTAAATATTGCTAACTTTAAAGAGGTAGCACCTGCCAGATTTTATGTAGTAGGTCCGAGTCCGAAATTAGACCCTGAAAATACCGGTGTTGGAAATTATTGGTTTTCTGCCGATACTTTTCCTATAATTAATGATATTCATTGGGAAAGTCTATATTTACGAGGAGGGGGAAGATTGTCCAAAAACTCACCAAGTGTAGATGAAGGATATGGTACATATATTCACGATCCAGATGATCCGATTTTTACAGTGGGTGGTGCTAATATGATTACTCAAACTCCACAGGGTGATAGAGATAGCCAATGTCAAATGAAATTAAGCGATCCTCTTTTTGCTCCATTTACAATGGACAGAGAAGGTATTTTAAAATTTGAAACTAATGTTTTAGAAGACACATTATCTATTATAGGTTTTCCTAAAGCACGTCTATTTGCTAAATCAAATCCGGCAGGAGCTTCTGAAGGAGATCCTACAGATACAGACTTTATGGTTAGAATCGTGGATGTCTATCCTAATGGAGATGAATACTTTGTACAAGAAGGTGTCGTAAATGCGAGAGCCAGAGAGTGGGCGAGATTATATGCTGATGATATTGAAGATGACAATGCTCCTTATTCTAATATAGAATCAGGAAAAATCTATGAATACTATTTTAAATTCTTACCTATTGGTTATACTTTTGGGAAAGGACATAAAGTAAAAATTCTTTTAAGTAGTAGTAATCATCCAAGATATCAAGCTAATCCTAACTTGCCTATCAATCCGGGAGAGTTTTTTAGAAGACAGCCGGGCGATGGAAAAACTTATGTATATAATGGTGTTGAGATGACTCCAAGAAAAGCAGTACAAAGAGTTGCATTTAGTCCCGAATATCCTTCACAACTAATCTTACCTGTTTATGGAAAATCTAAAGTTGTAGGAATTAAAGAAAGAGTTGCAAAATTAGATTGGGATGCAAAAATCTTCCCTAATCCATCTAATGGTAAATTCAACGTTTACCCTACAAAATCCGGACAATTTGTATTAAATATATTCAATACTATGGGTCAACAAGTATTGTCCACTACTTTTGACAATCAGTTAGACATTGATTTGTCAAGACAAGCTAAAGGTCAATATTTCATTGAAATTCAGGAAAAAAACAGTCCTGAAAGCAAATTAACCAAAGCAGTATCCATTTATTAATCAAAAGAATAATAGACATGAATAGTTTGAATATTAAAAATATAGGTAAGATATTATTTGCCATCATTATAGGTTTATCTACTTTCCAATATGCCAATGCACAGAAACTTACTATCAAAGGAAAGGTTTTAGACAAAGATTTTAAAGATCCGCTCATTGGTAGTAGCGTTGTTGTCAAAGATTCGGATCAAGGTGTTATCACGGATATGGATGGTAATTTTTCCATTGATGTGCAAAAATTACCGGTTACTTTACTTATCTCATATATAGGTTATGAATCTCAAGAATATGAAGTGATACAATCGGGAAGTATAGGGGAGATTTTATTGAGTGAAGAGGTGCTGGTCGGTCAGGAAGTAGTGGTGACAGGTTCGAGAGTTAGTGAGCGGATTGCCGAGTCGCCCGTGACCATTCAAAAGATGAATGCTACTCAAATTGCCAATGCAGCATCAGGTGATTTTTACAAGAGTATGGGTAATCTTCAAGATGTGGATATTACCACTTCATCTTTAGGATTTCAGATTATTAACACAAGAGGTTTTAATACTACGGCACCAGTCAGAATGGTTCAGTTTGTGGATGGTATTGACAATCAAGCACCGGGTCTCAACTTCCCAGTTGGAAACTTGGTAGGAGCAAGTGATATTGATTTGGCAAGTGTAGAGTTGATTTCTGGCGCTGCATCTGCTATGTATGGAGCAAATGCTTTTCAAGGTGTCATCAGTATGCAGTCTAAAGATCCTTTTAACTATCCGGGTTTACAAGTGAAAGTGAAAGGTGGGTCTAGAGCATTATTTGATGGACAAATGAGATATGCCGGCTCTTTTGGAAAACAATTGGACTTTAAAAAGAGATTTGGCTATAAAGTGGCTTTTTCATACATGAGAGCAAAAGATTGGGTGGCTGATGGTGAAAGGAATAGATATGGTGCAGTAGAAACTGATTTGAGAATTAGCGATATTGTAAGAGGTCTTCAATATAGTGATGACCCTGAACAAGCCGAAACTTTTACAAAATTAAATGCATACTTGGATTTCTACCCCAACGCATTACCGGGTATCTTAACTGTAGAAGCTCCGGGTTATATGGAAAGTGAACTTTCTGACAACAATACAAAAAGTTTAAAAGCAAGTGGTGCTTTTTATTATAATATTAATGACAATATAGAATTATCTTATCTGTATAAATTTGGTCAAGGTTCAGCAGTCTATCAAGGTGCTAACAGATACAACGTCAAAAACATTACTTTTCAACAACACAAGATAGAACTAAAAGGCAAACAATTTTTTGTAAAAGCTTATACCACGATGGAAAACTCCGGTGATGCATATAATATCGAATTTACCGGTATCGGTTTGTCGAGAAGAGGATTTGCCGGTTTTGCGGCAGATTATATAGAAGATTATTTCAATATCATTAAAGCAAATACGAATGATTTTAGTGATAAACCGAGAAATGATATGGTTTTAATGGCTAAAGATTCGGCTTTTAAGACAGCTTATGCATCCGGCTTCTTAAAAAAAGGAACACCTGAATTTGAAGAAGCCTATAATGAAATTGTTTCTAATCCCGACTTGAATGAAGGCTCCAGATTTGATGATAAATCAAGTTTGCAGCATGTAGAAGGTCAGTATAATTTTGATATCAAAAAAGTAGCAAGCTTTAATGTTGGAGCTTCTTATAGAAACTATCACCCCGCATCTCACGGTACTATCTTTAGAGATACAATGAGATCTGACGGTAAATGGCAAAACCTGAATACTTGGGAAACGGGCGGTTTTATTCAAGGAACATTTAACCTCATTCAAGAGAAGTTAAAATTAATCGGTTCTATCCGTGCTGATAAACACATGAATTTTGACTTACAATGGTCACCAAGAGTTTCTGCCGTATTTACACATAAAGGACATACTTTAAGAGTTTCCGCTCAATCGGCATTTAGAGCACCAACATTACAAGATCAATATATCAGATTAAATCTGGGAGTTATTGCTTTAGAGGGTAATCTAAATGGTGTGCCTTTGAGTTATACCTTGGAGTCTGTACAAGATTATAGAGACTACTATGATAATACCTTGAAAATTAGACCCGATAAACTAAAAACAGCTGAGTTTCGACCTTTAAAACATGAACAAGTGAAATCCATTGAGTTTGGGTATCGTGGTATTGTTAAAAATAAATTATTTATAGATTTTACAGCCTATTTTAACCAATACAAAAACTTTATCGGTAACACGAGATTAGTGACACCAAGAGCTCCGGGTGTAGTTGGTAAAGAATCCGGTTCTGACCAAGTACTTTTAGGAGAGTTTGATACTTATCAGTATGCAGTAAATGCGAGCCAAAAGGTAAAAACTTACGGAGCATCCGTTGGTTTAAATTACTACTTCTATAAAGGCCTAACCGCAAATCTTAACTATACCTACTCCAACATAGACACTAAAGATTTGACTGATCCAATTTTACCGGGCTTTAATACGCCAAGAAACAAGGCTAATATTGGTATTAGTGGACAAAGGGTTGCCAAAGGATTTGGATTTAATGCAAACCTTAAATGGGTGGAATCTTTCTTTTGGGAGTCACCTTTTGGAGATGGGAAAGTGCCTCACTATACGATTTTGGATTTGAACGTTTTATACGAATTTGATAAATTTATTACATTACAAGTGGGAGGTTCAAACATTACGAATAACAAGCATATTGAAGCTTTCGGCTCTCCAATGATTGGTGGAATGGTGTATGCTTCTCTATTATTTGACTTAGAAAGAAAAGGCAAAAGATAAGAAACATCTTTCAATCAAGAATGCAAAAAAGAGGCTGTCCGAAAAGACAGCCTCTTTTTGTTTGCTATGTGTCTATGACTTTTTAAGGTAATTTCGGACATAGAGCAGTAGCTGGGTTTTTTGATTAATATGTCAACAACTCTATCAACATATCACTTCTTCCCTAAAAGCCATCTCTAAAAATATTCTTCCATTTAAAGATGATTTCTGACCTACCTTATTTGAACAAGATCTTTATATTGCTTAAATAAAATTCACGTTAAAATAGAAAGAAACCTAAGTTCTGTTGTTATTTTAGACCTTACTATTAATTGATATATCATAATGGATGATGTTTTTTATATAAACAGATGTAATGCAATCGGTCTAAAAGCTACCGAAAAAGGAAATCCTCCTGTCGGAGCTTTGGTAGTGAAAGGAGGACAAATTATTGCCGAAGCGGAGGACGCAGGAAGAAGTAAAAATGATATCACCTGTCACGCCGAAATTGAAGCTATAAGAATGGCGGTTAAAAGTCTAAAGACAAACGACCTTTCTGACTGCACTCTTTATTCTTCACATGAGCCATGCATCATGTGTTCATATTCCATCCGATTTTATAGGATCAATAAAGTCGTTTATGGAGAAAAGATTGATTTTCTGGGTGGCATTAGTTCTTCCATGCCGTTATTAACGACGGACAAAGTCCCTAAACATTGGAGTCAAGCACCCGAGATAGTCCATTTCCGGGAAAAACAGAAGATTGAATAAATTTTCTCAATAATAGAACGTATAGTTTTTCGACAATTTTAAATTTATTATCCCCATACATATTTATTTAAAATTACATTTTCCCTAATTAAGTGTTTAAATTAAAAAAAACTTTTTACTTTTACCCGATTTTCTAATAAAAATTAATATTCATTGAAAATAGCAGTTGTTAAGGAGCAAATAAAGGGTGAAAAGAGAGTTGCCCTGACTCCGGATGTAGTAAAATCTTTGATAAAAGCCGGGTTTCAGTGTTCCATTGAAGCAGGTGCGGGAGAAGATACAGGCTTTTTAGATGCAGTCTATCAAGATTCGGGTGCTGATATTTTAAACGACAAAGCAACACTTTTAAAAGATGCCGATATCTTCTTGAAAGTGAACGAACCGGGTGTTGATGAGATTCAAATGCTAAAAGAGGGGTCTGTCGTCATTTCATTTTTATATGCCTATACCGTTCCTGATATAGTGGATGCGTTGAATGTAAAAAAGGTGACCGCCTTTGCAATGGATGCAGTACCTCGTATTTCCAGAGCACAAAAAATGGATGCACTGAGTTCACAAGCTAATCTTGCAGGTTATAAGTCGGTCATTATGGCGGCGGATGCACTTGGCAAGATTTTTCCACTGATGATGACGGCAGCAGGCACTATCACTCCGGCGAGAGTGGTCATTTTTGGTGCAGGAGTAGCAGGTCTTCAAGCCGTCGCAACCGCCAAAAGGTTGGGCGCAGTCGTAGAAGTGACTGATGTAAGACCTGAAACAAAAGAGCAAGTAGAATCTCTCGGCGGAAGATTTATAGAAGTGGAAGCCGGTGGTGTGGAAACCACAGGTGGATATGCCAAAGAAGTTTCTCAAGAATTTTTACAAAAACAAAAAGAATTAGTGGGTAAGCGGGTAGCAGAAGCCGATATTGTTATTACTACGGCACTTGTAATCGGGAAAAAAGCACCGGTGCTTGTGACGGACGAAATGGTAAAAAGCATGAAGCCGGGTTCTGTGATTGTGGATATGGCTACTAAAAGTGGTGGAAACTGTACTTTGAGCGAAATTGATAAGACAGTGGTCAGACACGGCGTAACCATTATCGGTGAATCTAACCTCCCATCCTTGGTTTGTGTGAATGCAAGTGAGTTGTACGCAAAAAATATCAGTACTCTTCTTTTACATTTAGCCAACAAAGACGGATTTAAGTGGGAAATGGAAGAAGAGGTCACAAAAGGCTGTCTAATCACACATCAAGGTGAATTGGTAAACGCATTTACAAAAGAAATTCTAAATAAAAATAAATAGGAGATATGAATATTGAAACTTTAATAGCACTACTTTATGTATTGGTGCTTGCGACCTATGTAGGGTTTGAATTAATTTCTAAGGTTCCTCCTACTTTGCACACCCCATTGATGTCAGGCTCTAATGCGATTTCGGGGATTACCATAGTAGGTGCAATACTTGTCATCAATTCGGATCATGGTATCATTAGTATAGTTCTCGGAGTGATAGCCTTGTTTTTGGCTACATTAAACGTGGTCGGTGGCTACTTGGTGACTGACAAAATGTTGAAGATGTTTAAAAAGAAAAAATAAAAGATGAGCTTAGATATAATCGTAAAAATAGCCTACTTGGTTGCTTCAGTGATGTTTATCATCGGCATTAAAATGTTGGGAAAAGTAGCAACAGCGAGAGATGGCAATAAAATCAGTGCTGTTGCAATGGGTATTGCTATCGTGGCTGCCCTTTTAAATAGTGGTTTAAACTACTATATCATCTTTGCAGTATTAATTGTTGCTTCAATAGTAGGAGTAATAATGGCTCAAAGAGCGCAGATGACACAAATGCCTGAAATGGTAGCCCTCCTCAATGGTTTTGGTGGTGGAGGTTCACTCATGGTGGCACTTTCCGAGTACTATAAATATGTAACTGACGAAAGTGTAGCCGGCTTGGATACTATTACAGTTTTGACTATCGTTTTGAGTATTTTAATTGGTGCAGTCACCTTGACGGGATCACTTGTTGCATGGGGAAAACTCAACGGAAAAGTGAGTGGCAAAGCCATTACCTTTAGTGGTCAACACGGATTGAATGCAGGTATATTTGTAGCAATCGTCATACTGGCAGGTATGGCAATGAATACTCCAGAAGCAGTCACTTATATAATGGCAATCGTCTTATTGAGTTTGTTGATAGGTATTTTAGTAGTGATTCCGATTGGTGGAGCTGACATGCCGGTAGTAATTTCATTATTAAACTCCTATTCAGGTATTGCAGCTTGTGCAACAGGTTTTGTCATCAACAACCAAATCTTGATTATTGCAGGTGCATTGGTCGGTTCTTCAGGTATTATCTTGACACAAATCATGTGTAAAGCCATGAATCGCTCTTTAATGAATGTATTGTTAGGAGGATTTGGTCAGACTTCCGGTGGTGGTGATTCTATAGTAGCAGGTGGTGGTAGTGAGATTGTAGCCAAAGAAATAGGTGTAGAAGAAACGGCCATGCTGTTTGACTCTTCATCTTCCGTCATCATCGTACCCGGTTACGGTATGGCGGTAGCACAAGCACAACATATCGTTCGTGAATTGATGGAGCTTTTGGAGAAAAGAAATATCAATGTCAGATTTGCTATCCATCCCGTTGCAGGTAGAATGCCCGGACACATGAACGTCCTTCTTGCAGAAGCAAATGTACCTTATGATAAATTAGTGGAAATGGACAATATCAATGATGACTTTGCCAATACAGATGTGGCATTAATTATTGGAGCAAACGATGTAGTCAATCCGGCTGCTAATACCAATCCGGCCAGCCCTATTTATGGTATGCCGGTATTAAATGTACAAAATGCAAGAACTGTCATCGTTTGTAAGCGAAGCTTGAAACCGGGATATGCAGGTATTGAAAATGAACTATTTGGTTATGATAACTGCCTTATGTTATTCGGTGATGCAAAACAAAGTATTACACAGGTAGTATCCGAATTGAAAGATATGTAAGATTCATTCAACAATTAGATAAAATCTCTGCACGAGTTCCGGATAGTACCATTCAGGTAAGATACGGACAAAAAAGTGCAGAGATTTTTTTATTTTAGAGCTTTTACTTATACCATGTTGCTACACAAGACAGAAGGTTTGGTGCTGAAAACAATCAAGTATTCAGACACCTCAGTTATCACTAAGGTATTTACAAGAGAGTTTGGGTTATATAGCTTTATCGTCAGAGGAGTCAGAGGAAAAGGCAATAAATCAAAGAGTAATATATTTCAAGCTTTACAGCTTTTAGAATTAGATATCTATTATCATCCCGACAAAAATTTGCTAAAGCTCAAAGAGTATCGTCCGGCATATATCTATCAGACAATTTACACAGATATGTTGCGGCAAAGTATTGCCATTTTTTTCTTGGAGGTGCTTTCAAAATGTGTGCAAGAACATGAAGTTAATACAGAATTGTATGATTTTATTAGAAAACATCTTGTTAAGCTCGATACGAATCTTCATTTCTCTCCTCTATTGCCACAAATCTTCCTTTTCGAGCTTTCAGAGAAATTGGGTATTAAGCCATCTTCTTTACAAGATGAAGAGAGTATCTGCTTTTTCAATTTGGAGACTGCCACATTTGAACCGGAAAAATCTTTCCATCAAGTGAGCTTGGATAGTAAAGAAAGTCAACTCCTATCTCGCTTTATTCAAATGCATGAAGATAATTACACCAAAGGCGAGCGACTGACTCTTCTTCATATTTTAATTGCTTATTTTAAAATACACATCGCCGGATTCAAACAACTCAATTCTTTAGAGATTATCAGGCAAGTGATTGCATAAAGTAAGCCCAACAACAAAAAAAGCTATCCAAATGGATAGCCTTTTCAAGTATTTAAGAAAGATTCTATTGAGCTTTCTTGCAATTTACATAGATATTGACATTGCCATTACAATCAGCACTGCTCATACCTACATCTTCCAAAGTGGGAAATCCCACATAAGTTACATGATCTTCATCTAACTGTGTAAGATAATAAATGATGGTCTCCGTTTTGTTGGTCGTAGGATCAAAATTAGTAATGTCAAATGCATCCTTTTTACTGTCATGCCATTTCCAAGTAGCATCACTTAATGATGGTTCATCACTGATGTTACCTTTTAAAAAGATCTTTCCATCAGGAGAAAAAGCATGGAAGCGTTCGTCATCACCTGTTATATCATCAGATTGATCAGGGAAAGATTGACCGGCACATTTTAAATCAAACATGATGATTTTCCCGTCGGTTACTTCCCACCATTTTTGCGAATCAGCCGCTCTCAAATCTCCACCTGTGGAAAAGCCAGTTAACACAAATTGTCTCTCGCCTACCGGCACGATTTTTCCCGTAGGTACAAGAGGGCTGACTTTAAGACCACTTGGGATTCCGCCACCGCCTTTGGTTTCATTTCCGTCCTTTTTACAGCTAAAGGTTAATAAAGCAATCGCTGTAATCAATGTTAAAAATTTTACTGTTTTCATAATTTTTTGATTTTAATTGGGTTTAAAAATTGTTGAGAATAGTTTTTGGGGCTCTTAGATAAACGATAAAGTGTCAGTGTATCAATTATTTTATTGTACTCTGGAAACACTCAAAAATTAGTATTGAAGCGTAAAGGTTTTACTAAGTTTTTTTAATGGATTTTGAAAAAGGTTATTTGTTTTCTCTTTGGCTTACGAATCTCAATAAGCGAAAATGTAATCAGTGTTAGATGTTCTTTATATTTTTTATAGTTTGTAAACTTTATGTAAACAAAAAGAAGATATTTTAATAAATATCAAAATAGTACATCATTTTTATCAATAAAAAATAAGTATCATCTTCTGAAGAGATGACAATTAAATAAAAAATTCCGATGAGCAACAAAAGTGTTTAATTTTTATTATTATAGTACGTTTTTAGATTTTAAATACAGAATCAAATAGATATGAAAGAAGATAAAATGAAATTTGGGACAAAAGTCATACATGCCGGCATAGAGCCTGATCCTACTACGGGAGCAATTATGACACCGATTTATCAAACTTCCACCTTTATACAGGAAGCACCCGGTGTACACAAAGGTTACGAGTATGCACGTACACAGAATCCGACAAGAACAGTATTGGAAAACAATCTGGCACATTTGGAAAACGGAAAATACGGAATCTGTTTTGCCAGTGGCTTATCAGCTTCGGATGCAATCATCAAAACCTTGAGTGCGGGAGATGAGGTGATTTCAAGCAATGATTTGTATGGTGGTAGTTATCGACTTTTCACAAAACAGTATGAAAAATTTGGACTAAAATTCCATTTCGTAGATATGAATGATCCACAAAATGTAGTGGAGAAAATCAATGGCAGTACTAAACTCATTTGGATAGAAACGCCCACAAATCCTATGCTCAATATAGTAGATATAGAAGCTTTGGTAAATATTGCCAAAGCTAAGAATATCTTGGTCTGCGTAGATAATACTTTTGCATCGCCTTATCTGCAAAACCCGTTGGATTGGGGTGCCGATTTGGTCTGTCATTCCGCCACAAAATATCTTGGAGGACATAGTGATGTGATTTTAGGTGCTGTGATTACAAAAGATAAAGAATTAGCCGATGAGCTACACTTTATACAAAATGCGAGTGGTGCGATACCCGGTCCTAATGACTGCTGGTTGGTGTTGCGAGGTATTAAGACTTTACATCTAAGAGTAGAAAGATCTTGTCAAAATGCACAGAAAATTGCTGAATATTTGGAAGCACATCCCAAAGTCAATCAAGTGAATTATCCCGGGTTGAAATCACATCGTGGTTATGAATTGGCAAAGAAACAAATGAGATTTCCGGGGGCGATGATTTCTTTCACACTAAAAGATGATTCAATAGAAGCTGCCAAGAAGTTTTTATCAGATACAAAACTTTTCTCATTAGCAGAATCATTGGGTGGTGTAGAATCTTTGGTAGAACATCCCGCTACCATGACTCACGGTTCTATTCCTTTGGAAGAGAGATTAAAAACCGGAGTGACAGATTCTTTAATCAGAATGAGCGTAGGTGTTGAAGATGTGGAAGATTTGATAGCTGATTTGGAAGATGCGTTGAGATAGACGTTGAACAATGGATTAGACAGATTTACCTATTTAAGAGGATGGTTGGAACTAGTCCACTAAGAAATGATGTTTCTATCTACTAAGTAAGTCGATTAACCAAAGAATAGTAAGAAAGGTCTTTATTTAAGGGTTAATTTTCTATAAGTTGGTGATTTAGATAACATGACATTTTAAATCATGTGTTATGCATTTGTTAAATGTTAAATAGTTTGTTTTTTCAAGTTTGTATTGTAGTTCAACCAAAGCGTACTTTCGTGGAAAGATAAGATAATATGATTTCAGAGTTAGGTTGCAAAAGGTTATTTTCTACTTCTATATTTTTCCTATCAGTATTTTTATTATTTAGCTTCACATTACAAGGTCGCGTGATAGGAGTAGGCTCTGGTAATGACGGAGACATTTCCATTTCACAAGGTCAAACGTATTATACCGATAATATAAAAACCAAAGCTTTAGATTTGGTAGATGACATTGTCACCGTCCAGTCGGTCAGCGGGTTTACCGTAAATGATATTTTATTAGCTATTGATGCGACAAATGGGTCATTTGAATTTGGTAAAATTCAATCAATTTCAGGCTCTGCACTTCAGCTATATGATGCATTTGAAGATATCTCATTTAGTTCAAATATTCAAGTAATAAGAGTTCCTCAATTTAAAAATCTAACGATAAATGAAGGTGGTAAAATCACCTGTTCTTCTTTTAATCTTTCTACCGGCTTGGGAGGAGTCGTAGCATTTTTCGTTCAAAAGAATTTTCACATGAATGGTGGAATCATTGACGTAAAAGGGAAAGGTTTTCCGGGCGGTGTCGGTGGAATGGGAGGAAATGGAGGAATTGGAAGCTCTGCGGGAAGACCTAATGGTAAAAATGGGAAAGGTATGCTTGGGTTTTGAGCAATGCAGGCTATGGTGGAATTGAAGGCAATGGAGGAGCACAAGGACAAGACGGTACAATCATCTTTTACCCCGGCAGTGGCAATCCAAGTAGCAATATTTCTACACTCGGCTACCTGTATTTAGGAGGAGGAGCAGCCGGAGGTCGTGGCGGACAAGGAGGTAAAGGCTCAGGTAGCTCCGGTGGCACCATGTGTGACGATGGACTTCAAGGAACTACCGGCGGAAAAGGAGGTATCGGCGGGAATGGAGGTGCCGGTGGAGGAATCATCACATTTGTTGCTTACACAGTAGTAAAAAATTCTTTGGACGAAACAAGATCAACAGTTTTTGACCTTAGAGGTGAAAATGGAGGAAACGGATACCAAGGTACGAATGGAAATGATGGCCCCGATGGTGTATGTGGTGGCGGCGGCGGTAGAGGTGCAAAAGGTGGAGCCGGAGGAAATCCAGGCGGTGGTGGAGCCGGTGGGAAAGGCTATTTTTCTATTTTTTCAGGTATGCCCTCGTTGGATAAAATTCTTTTATCAGGAGGAGGTGTTGGCGAAAAAGGCACAAGTAGTCCAAGTGGAGCAAACGGCGCCAGAGGCATCATTACGCCTGAATGCTCATGTGGAATACCCATTCCTCCCGAACCAGTATCATGTAATAGTTGTTCAATGAAGAAAGCTTTAGATTTAATTAGCGCAACAAATACTTTTGTAACTCCCAATACATTTTCAAACGACACAATTTCCTGTATTCTCAGCAAAGTATATGACTGTGATGCGGAAGTAGATCTATTGCAGTGTCAATGTATTGAAATAAAAAGCTCCAATGATACATGTTATATCAATGGTTTTATACAAGATGGAGCCGAAGATATTATTTTACATTTAGCCCAAAAAGATCCTACAATCACTTATGATAATAATAGGGTTAGTTCAATAAATGATGGTTCATTTGATTTTCTTTCCTGCGAATTAGAGATATGTGAAGACGATAATGACGGTGACTCCTATGAAGTATTAGCTGGTGAGGATGGAAGTGTAGAGTTTCATATTCCTACGCTACCTATTACACTAAGAGAATTATCAGGATATTGCGAGAATGGAATCCCAATAATTGAGTGGAAAACTGAAAGTGAATTTAATAACGATTACTACAGTATTTACAAATCAAAGGATGGTTTACAGAAAGAATTAATAGCTAGAGTTGATGGAATGGGAACCAAGATAAGTCCTACTGAGTATCTTTGGGAAGATAATTCAAAAACTGATGAACCTTATTATCATTTACAACAAACCGATATAGATGGAAAATCATATTGGTTAGGCACAATCTACATTCAGTGTAATAATAAACCACAGGGAGATATAAAGGTTTATTTCAACAACTTATCCAAAGAAATCATCATTTCAAACCTTATTTCTGGTTATCCTACCACTTGGGAATTATACAATGTTTTAGGGTCTCAATTGAGAAATGGGAAGATAAATCAAGCGCAAGGTGAAAATATCTACCTTAATGATATTATTGTGCCAAAAGGCATTTACTTTTTACAAATGAAGAATCAGAAGATGCAAAAATCTTTTACTTTAAAGATAGATTAAAGAAAACTTAAGCAAACAGAAGAATGAGACAACATTCCCATGAAAAATGGCTATGCAAACTATAGTTTGAGCTGAGTCTGCATGAAGACTCTCTATAAATTTGTGTTAATTATAATACAGATACTCTTTTCATACAAATGCTTACCTAATTTTGCTTCAAATTATTAAAATGCAAAATATAACAAAAAAGTTAACTATCCTTTGTATGATCTTTCTCTTAGGTAATTCAAATGCCTTTTCAAGAGTATATACTACTTGTCCTTATCCACAAAATGAATTTGGATTCAGCTATGGATATAATTCGATTGACCAGATGGCGATAGGAGTTGGAAACACTTTTGCATCCATTTTTAATAAATCTATTTTCAAAAGGGATTATCAAAATGAAAAAATATCACTAATTGGTCCTGTTGCTTTTAATTACAAATACTTCTTTCACTGGAAATTAAGTGTAGGGACATCTATCATCTATTCATATACAGGTGTGAATTATACGACATCTGACAATAAAGCTTATAAAGATAAATATCATACAATATCCCTCATGCCAAGATTTGATTTCTATTATATTCGCAATCCTAAATTTGCGATGTATGGTCTATTGGGCGCAGGTGTGTCAGTAATAGATTCAAGATATCAAGCGACAAATGAAAACCATTTAGGTGTGGCTTTGACTTTCCAATTGACACCTATTGCTGTCAGAATTGGGAGAGATTTTGGTCTGACAATAGAACTCGGAGTAGGAAATTTAGGAATCGCCAATGGTGGTTTTTCATACAGAAAGTATGACAGACCTTGGACCGGCTTCTAAAAATTTACTACACTTTTTTAAGCTCAATAAAAAAGGTTGTTCCTTGCTGAAGCACGGATTCAAACCATATTTTCCCATCCATAGAATCAATAATACTTTTGCTCATTGCCAGACCTAAACCCGAACCGGATGATTTTGTGGTAAAATTTGGTTCAAAAATATCTTCCTCCCGCTCTTTGGGAATACCTACACCATTGTCTTTAATAGCAATGATACATGTATCAGCTTGGTTAGAAACTCTCACTTGTAAACTTGCGTTTCTTTCTTCCGGTACAGATTGAATCGCATTTTTAATCAGGTTGGTAAAAACTCTTGTCATCTGTTCTTTATCCACGAAAGTGATAATTTTTTCATCTGGAATATCAGATTCGATTTCTACATTTTCATCCGAGTTAAAAAGACCGATTACATTTTTAAGAATACTGATGATATTTTCATTGGACTTGTTGGTGAAAGGCATTTTGGCAAAGTCCGAAAATGCAGTGGCAATATTGGCAAGTGTATCAATCTGCTCTATCAACCTTTCGCTGACACTTTGAGTAACTTCTTCTAAATCTTCACTCTTTTCATCTAATTTTCTTTGTAAGAATTGCACGCTCAACTTCATTGGTGTCAGTGGATTTTTGATTTCGTGTGCTACTTGTTTGGCCATTTCTTTCCACGCCCCTTCACGCTCAGATTTGGCTAAGAGTTCTGCACTTTTATCCAAAACGTCTATCATTTGGTTGTATTGATTGACGAGATAGCCTATTTCATCATTGTTTTTCCATACGATGTGTTGATTCTTTTTACCAAGCTCGACATTTCTAATACTATCCGTAATAATTCTCAGTGGATTGACGATGGTATTAGACACCCAAAGTGAAATGAGCGATGAAATGATGATGAGTAACACATAGATATTAATCAACGAAACCAAGAAGAAAGAGATATCGTTTTTGATGTTTCGCTCTTTTCCGTAATACGGGAAATTGATATAGCCGACGATTTTACTGTGAGCGTTTTTCAGCGGTAAATAGGCAGCAGTATATTTGAGTTTTTCTATTCTTTCATTTTGTATAAAACTGGACAATCCATCAATATGAAGTGCATCAAAAGCGTTGGGGGAAATGAGATTTGACTGTATGCCGGTTTTGAAAATTTCGGGTTGTGAAGTAAAAGTGAGCTTTCCGTTTAAGTCGTAGATATTCATATCTATTCTGAAAATTTCAGACAATCTTCTTATTTTATTACTGATGATCTGATCTTTATCGACATCTTCGGTGTTCAAGAAATTTTCTTGATAAATATCTCCGATAGACTCTACGACAGAAGCGCCCCGCCTTCTTAAACCGTCATTGTGAAAATGGTTGTATTGTATATCGAAAAAAAACAAGGTCATCAATCCTACTAATACAAGTGAAAAAAGCACCTGACTCAACATAGATACCTGTATCTGTTTTTGAAAGGTATTCATCAACAATAAATCTTTGATTCTTTTACCCGAAAGCAGTGAAAAATCATTATCCGAAATGACACTCAAAGAATAAAAATAAACCGATAAGATAATCAGCAAAATAGAAAAGTAAGCAAGAACACCCATCAAATTTGCCTGACTATAAGAAACGACTATTTTTTTATCGCCTATTTGATAGACCAAATGATAATAACCTTTGTTTTTGATTTTTAAAAAATCAGTATCCGTAAAAGTAGGAAAATCATATTTGTCGGAATAGGCAAAATTTCCCGAAGTGGTAATCAGTTCGTTTTTGTTGTAAATACCATAGTTGAGATTAGAATTGTAAATGTTGAATAACGAGTTATTTTCAGTACTCAACAACTCGGGATAGGCGCTATAAGGCGTAAAATCTTTGGGTGTAAAGATGATAAACAAGTAACCTATCTCATGTTCATCCTGCAAATAGCTGAGAGACATCAGGTATTTTTCACCTTTCGGTTTTGCGCTCATATAATAAACCGAAGGTGAAATTATTTCTACATCGTCCTGATGGATAATATTATCTAAGGATGAAAAAGATTTGTTTTCTTCTCCTTTGAGCTGAATCTTGTCCGAGCTATAAGATAAAATTGAAATGTCAAACTTATTGCTCAACTTGCTGAAATATTTTTGCCTGACTCTCCAATCAATATCAAATGAAATGGAAAAAGGATTCTCAAAATAGCTTTTGATAAAGTTATCTTTTTGGATACTATCTGCTATCTGCGTCATCTCAAACTCCTCCGCATAATCTCTTTCCGAGGCCAAATTAACCGCATAATATTGTAAAAGGTTAATCTTCCGCTCATTTGTATAATGCAATAAAATGATGGTAACAATAAAAGAATAGATGGACAAAAGCAATAAATTTCCTATCAGTCCGCTCTGTCCAAAAATGTTTTTTTGACTCAAAATAAAATCAATCAACCATCTTTGAGAAAAGTATAAAAGGACAAGCAGTAGTGCAAAAGAAGAGATTTCTATAAAATGAATCTGATAACCCAAAGCTATAAAACCCAGATTAAAAAAGAGCTGGAAGATAAAGAGCTGAAAAGGATGTGATTGATTATTTTTAGAATAATGTGCCGTCATCGCCATAATTCCCGTGGCAAAACAGATAATGAACAGTGCTACAAAACTATCTAATCTCAATTGATTGATTTTATTAAGATCAAGCGAGATATTAGAGTTTTTATGTAAACTGACAATGACAAATACCAATAAATAAAAGGCACTGACAGCAAAAGCACTAAAGAAAATATCTCCAAAAGTATGACCTCTTTTTTCAAAAAACAAGCGAATAGGTTTCAGCCAATGTCTGATGAGCCAATGAATCAAATGCATTTTCAAAAACAATCCACCGATAGAATCCGATAAATAAGGAGACGCATAGCTATCCGGCAAAAACAAATCTCCGTAAGAAGTAAAAGTTGGAATATGGAGAATGTCGATGTAAATTTCGATAAAGAAGATATAAATCAAACTATATAAAACAGCTTGCAATTTCTTGTCCTCAACGAGTGTCTTTTCTAATTGTTCATTAAAAAAAATAAAGATGAAAATGATTCCGACTATTTCTAAAAATACGATAGTCCAAAGAGGAGATTGCTCTGAAAGTAAGTTATTTTTAATGTAAAACAGAGGTTGTTGGGTAGAGGAAAGAATGGCTGTTGAAAAAGTAGTACTATCTTTTTCTTCCGTCAACATCAAATCGCTAAAATTTTTAGAACCAAATGAAAACTCCGATTTCAAGTACTTATTTTCTACCGGAAAGCCTTTGTACAGTGTGATAAGTGTCACCAATTGATATTCATCTTGTAAGTCAAAAGCTTTGATGATTTGATAATCTCTATTGATTTTGATAAGACCTTCTACCTTTTTATACTTGTTTAAGTCTATATTGGAAGGATTGTATTTATTCGTGGACCAATAAATGAGTTGTTGTTCTTTGTCAAAGACAAAAAGTGAAATATCAGGTGCAAGATGTACTGAATTTAGATAATCAAACAGTCTTTTCTTGGAATGAAACGATGCATTAAAAGTAGGAGTTTGGCTGAGTTGTTGAACTGTATTGAGCTCTGATTGTATCTTTTGGCTTATATAGACACCATGTTTTTTCAAATGTAATTCAGAATGTCGATACATATTATAGACAAAGGAAAATAGGAGGAATGATATTCCTAAAAATAAGAGTAGCTTATAAATGAGTTTTCCTTTCATCGACTTTTGTATCAAATCTCACGAATAAAGATTAATTATAAAAGTGAAATCAGCAAATCTTCAAAAGATGAGCGAAGACACTTGTAAATAAACAAAAAAGCCATCTGCTGGCAGATGGCTTTTCTTATGTAAACAATAAAATATTTATTCCGAAATAATGGAAACAAATGTTCTGTCTTTTAATCCTTTGGAGAAAGCAACTACACCATCTGTCAAAGCAAAAAGTGTATGATCTCTTCCGATTCCAACATTAGTACCAGGATGAAATTTCGTACCTCTTTGACGTACAATAATATTTCCCGGAATTACTTTTTGACCACCAAAAATTTTAACACCTAAGCGTTTACTTTCTGAGTCTCTACCGTTCTTTGAACTACCTACACCTTTCTTGTGAGCCATATCTTTAAATTTTTAAGCTATTCCTTCAATTTTAAGTTTAGTAAAAGATTGGCGGAAGCCATTCTTTACTTTATAACCTTTACGACGTTTTTTCTTGAAAACGATTACTTTATCACCTTTTGCATGTTCAACTATCTTAGCAGATACTTTAGCACCTTCTACAACCGGTGTACCTACTTGCACTGAACCATTATTATCTAATAACAATACATTTTCAAAAGTAACTTGTTCTCCTTCATTTCCTTCCAATCTATGAACAAAAATCTCTTGATTTTCAGTTACTTTAAATTGTTGTCCGTTAATTTCAACGATTGCGTACATTCTTCTAAATTAATTTGGTGGGGCAAAGATAATATATTAATTCCTATTTTTTTAATGCTTTGAACACTTTATTATATGAAAGCTATGTTAAATGTACAAAACTCATTTGATAGAATACTGATTTATTGGAAAAATGATTGATTTCCCTTGCCTTTTCAAAGTAAAAATTTATCACAAAACC
The DNA here is from genome assembly GCA_023957215.1 of Chitinophagales bacterium. Taxonomy (GTDB): domain Bacteria; phylum Bacteroidota; class Bacteroidia; order Chitinophagales; family JADIYW01; genus JAMLHH01. Next base: position 57,135 of record JAMLHH010000008.1, on the reverse strand, counting down.
TGACTCCAATTTCCTCTCAATTTAGCTTGGTGGTCTATAAAATATTTGAGTGCACTATGTTGTACTTGTTTTAAATCCGGATCATTTTCAAGTATAAAAGTGGCAGATTTTCGGGCTTCCTCCAAGATGATTTTGTCATCAGGCAGTTTGGATAATTTTAACTGGATATCACCACTTTGTTGTGTACCTTCAATATCACCCGGTCCTCTCAAATCTAAATCTACCTCCGAAATTTTAAATCCGTCTTGGGTTTCACACATCGTTTTGATACGGATTTTACTATCATTCGATAATTTATCTCCCGTCATTAGAATACAGTAAGATTGTTCAGCTCCCCGACCGACACGACCTCTTAATTGATGTAACTGTGACAAGCCAAATCTTTCTGCATTCTCTATCAACATCACTGATGCATTAGGTACATTGACCCCTACTTCTATGACTGTTGTCGCCACCATAATATGTGTATTTCCTTTGACAAACTGTTGCATTTCGGTCTCTTTGATATCGGGTTTCATTTTCCCGTGTACCACGCTGATATGATATTGTGGTCTTGGAAACGATTGCAATATACTTTCATAGCCTTCCATGAGTGATGCTAAATCTATTTTTTCTGACTCCTCTATTAATGGATAGACAACATATATTTGACGACCTTTCGCTATCTCCTCTTTTAAAAAACCATAGACAGAAAGTCTTTGCGCATGAGTACGATGAACGGTCGTAATCGGTTTTCTTCCCGGTGGTAATTCATCTATTACAGAGTAATCCAGATCGCCGTAAAAAATCATGGCAAGTGACCGGGGAATAGGCGTAGCCGTCATTACCAAAATGTGAGGAGGAATACTTCCTTTATCCCTCAATTTTGCTCGTTGTTCCACACCGAAACGGTGTTGCTCGTCGATGACGACCAGACCTAAACTTTTGAAGACAACAGTCGGTTCTATCAATGCATGTGTACCGATAAGAATATCTATTTCACCAGCTTCCAATGCCGTCAAAAGTTGCTTTCTTTTTTTACCCTTTACGGAACCTGTCAGTATTTCCACCTTTAAACCCAATGGCTGTACTAATTCGGAAATACCAGCAAAATGCTGTTGTGCTAAAATTTCGGTAGGTGCCATCAATGCTGCTTGTTGCTGATTCCCCACACTCATCAACATCGCTAAAAGCGCAACAATTGTTTTTCCACTACCGACATCTCCTTGCAAAAGTCTATTCATTTGATAGCCTGAAATGGTATCTTTCCGTATTTCTTTGAGTACTCTTTTTTGTGCCTCTGTTAGCCGGAAAGGAAGGTGATGATGGTAAAAATCATTAAAATACGCTCCGACTTCTTCAAAGACTCTTCCCACACTTCTTTTTCTCAACAGTCTCAATCTGACTAATTGCAATTGGAGTAAAAAAAGTTCCTCAAACTTTAATCTTCGGGTAGCATCTTCCTGCGCATGGATGGTCGGAGGTTGGTGGATATTCACCATCGCAGTATATCGATGGACTAAACGATACTTTTCCAATATATCATTGGGTAGTATTTCAGGAATATCTGTACTTTTTATCGTCTGTAAAAGCTGGATGACCCATCTACCGATGGCTTTAGAGTCCAACTTTCTTGCCTTCATTTTTTCTGTTGTATTGTACAGTGCCTGATAGCCTTGTTTGCCACTTTCTGTATAAGATTCTATCGTTTCTATATCGGGATGGGCAAAGTTAAATTTGCCATTGAAAATAGTAGGTTTTTCAAAAATAACATAGACTTGTTGAAGTTTGATAAAGTCTTTTATCCATTTGATAGCTCTAAACCAGACTACTTCCACGATACCTGTTTCATCCTGAAACCAGCCGACCAGACGTCTTGTGCGAGCCTGACCTTGCTCCTCTAACCGTATAAATTTCCCTTTTAACTGTACATATACATTGGCATCTGTCAAATCTTTTACTTGGGTAAATTTAGAACGATCCACATAACGATAAGGATAGTAATCCAATAAATCTCTATATGTATAAATATTAACTTCACGTTTTAGAATAGCCGCTTTTTCAGGACCTACTCCTTTCAAATAGTCTATGGGTGTATCCAAAATGTGAGACATCTATATTATGAATCAAAATAACAGGTTTAAAATAGATTTTTTTAGGGGAAAATAAAAATTTACCCTACGAAAGTGAAATGAAACAACTCACTGCGAATGTGTTTCTTAAATTTTATCAGATTGTTTCCAAGAAACTCTAAGAATGAATATGTTAATGCATTTTAACTTTAGAGTTTTTTACTTAACTTTAATAACAATTGTATGGATATGAAAAGACTTATTATAACTTTCTCAATCGTTTTACTTTGGGCTTGTAAAAAGAGTGAGAAATACATCAATGAATATGATGGAAATATACCTATTGTATTTGTACATGGCTTGATGGCTTCTGGTGACACCTATGAAAAACAAGTGAAGCGATTTACGAGTAATGGATATTCTTTGGATGAGTTATATGCTTATGATTATAATTCTATGGATGTTTTGAACGACCCTAAAAATGACTTAAATAAGTTGATCGATGAGGTGTTGAAAAAAACAAAAGCTCCTAAAGTGAATCTTGTGGGACATTCACTTGGTTCATCTATTGTATATGAATTTTGTACAAATCCTTTACGAGCAGCTAAGGTTGAACATTTAGTAACTTTAGCCGGTTTTATACAGGATCGACCGGGTGGACCTTCAGGAGAAATACCTACCTTAAATATTTTTTCAATGCATGATAAAGTAGTTACGGGCGGTGGAAATATTAGAGGTGCGGAAAACCTAAAACTAGAACACAAAGATCATTATGAAGTGGCAACTTGTGTGGAAACATTTGATGCAATGTATAGTTTTTTTAATAATAAGCAAGTTGCTAAAAGTGTAGAAGTATTGCCCGAAGACAATATTGTCTTGTCGGGTGTAGCAGCAAGTTTTGGAGAAAATATTTATCGTGCCGGTACAATAGTGGAGATTTATGAGATAAATTCACAAACCGGTTTCAGACTACAAGAAAAACCTGTTGCTACTTTTCAGACGAACAAAAAAGGTGAATGGGGAGAGTTTCAGGCTAAACCGGCTACTTATTATGAGTTTGTAGTGTATAATACGAATAGTTCAAGAGCTCGAAAAGTTCATTATTATAGGGAACCATTTGTGCGAAGTGATAAATTGGTGTATTTACGTACTTTCCCGACAGAAGGATTAGTGTCTAATTTAATTTCTGCAATTCCAAGTGATGATGGGCAAAGTGTAGTTATTTTCTTTGGTGCCAGTCAATCCGTTCTTGCAGGTAGAGACCAATTGACAGTTGATGACTATAATTATGCTACAAATAAATATGCAGGAATTGGCAATACAACAATAGCTTTGTTTCTGTTTGATGATAATAAAAACAGGCAATCTGATTTCACCTCTTTGCCACTTCTGGAATTGATCCCGTTTCTTAATGGAGCAGATCAGTATTTTCAAACAGAAACCCCTGCTACTATTATGTTTGAATTCAATGGTAGAAAGCTACCGGTTTACAATTGGAAATCCAAATCTGAAGGAGTAAGTGTGGCGGTGTTTGAGTAACAAATGCTTACATCATCCTAATCCCATCCGAAGGTTGCACGAGATAAAAGCCGGCATCTCTATCTTGATCTTCACGATATTTTTTCCCGATATAGGTAACAAACCGGGAAATGGCATCTTTTTCTACTAAAGCGATAACACAACCTCCGAAACCGGCTCCTGTCATCCGCGAACCGATGCATTGTCTGAAATGATGCGCATAATGATGAATACAATTGAGGGCATGATTAGAAACTTCAAAATCTTCGTCCAATGAAATATGGGAGATGTTCATCAGTTTTCCAAGATATTCTATCTTATTCAGATTGAGTGCATCGGCAGCAGCCAAAACTCTCTGTTGCTCCGTAATGACATGTTTTGCACGTGCATATAAAGTATCGTCTTCTATGTATCCTATTGAAATTTGATGTACATCTACCAATTTTTCTGCCGGATCAAATTCTTTAACTGCCGCTAAAGCTGATCCACATTCCTTTCTCCTTTCATTATATTGGGAATCGGAAAGATTTCTCGGAAAATTTGAATCGACAATAACAAACTGGTATTTTCCTAAGTCAATAGGAATTTGCTCATGCTTTAATTCTTGGCAATCTATCAAGATAGCATGATTCTTTTGAGCCATAGAAATGACATATTGATCCATGATACCACATTTCACACCAATTCCTTCCGTCTCTACTTTTTGTGCATCTAAAGCTAATTGCAATCTGTTAGTATTGTAATAATCAGATGCCATTATGAACAACAATAGACAGATAAATGCCGCTGAAGAGGATAGTCCTGCACCAATGGGCAAATCGCTTTGTAAAACAATCTTGCCACTACGCAATTTAAAATTATTTCTTTTTATTTGTTGCAGACTACACAAAACATATTGATGCCAATTTACGTCAATCTCCGTTTTTTCTAATTGATTAAATTCGACTGTAAAAACTTCATTGAAATCAAGATTATATATACTTAACTCTTGATTATCGTCAGGGGCAAAAACAGCCGTAATACCTATATTCAAGGCAAAAGGCAAAACATAGCCACCGTTGTAGTCGATATGGTCTCCAATGATATTGACTCTTCCGGGTGAAAAGTATTTTTCACATTTGCTTATTTCTCCGAATTTCTTTTGGTACTCTACTATTATATCTTCTACTTGTATCACTTTGACCTATATTTTTCTAATGCTGTTTTTAATTCTAATGCTGTTTCTTCCACTAATCTGGGATTTGTGGCTGCCCAAGCTCCTGTCTCTGCTGAAGCGTAGTATTTGACAACTCCTTTAGCTCTTAAAGGTGGATAATATTCTATATGAAAACGATAAAAATCTTTCTGGTCTGCCCATTTTACATTGTTTATCACACCCTGATGCATACACATCATGTACGGAAAAGTTTGACCATACAAATTGTCAAACATTCCACAGACATCACGTATCACTTTCCCTAACTCCGCAAGTTGAGAAGTGTTTAATTCATCAATAAAAAGAATAGGAATTTTACTGACTATAAAAATTCCATAAGGATAATCTGTAAAATAGGGTAAAAAAACAATAAAATTTGCTGTCTCAAATATGATACGTCTGCCGTCTGATTTTTCTGCTTTTATCATCTCATCAAAAAGGTGAGTACCTTTTTCTTGAAAATACTTTTCAGACTGTGAAAGTTCTTGTTCTATTTTTTGTGGAACGTATGGAAAAGCATACAATTGACCATGTGGATGATACATGGTAACACCCACCTCTTTGCCGCGATTTTCAAATTCAAATACGTATTGTATCAGTTTTTTTTGTTTGTAAAAGCTAAATCTTTCTTTCCATAGCTGCATGAGTTTTTCAATATGTGTATCTGAAAGCTGGTGCAATTGCAAATGATGGTCAGATGAATATAAAATGACTTCACAATTTCCTTTGGCGCTTGCTTTCTGATAAAAACCATCTTCTATAATACCAAGACTTCCATTGTAGCCGTCAGACAAGGCAGGAAAATCATTGGGATACATAAACACTTCATAATTTTTAGGCAATGCCGGATTGTCTTTGGGGCAAAACGGACAATAGTCTTCTTTCAGATTAGGACGTTGCTGTCTTTTGGCAGCTACGATAGTCCAAGTTCCCAACAGTGGATTCCATCGGAGTTCGGCCATTAATCATTTTTTTGTTTTAATTCTTTTCGCGCAGCCTGATACCAAGCTTCTTGTTGCTCAAAACCTACATCTGCGATATTTTTATTTGCAGTACGAGCATATTCTTCCATTTTCTGAAATCGTTTGATAAACTTTTTATTCGTCAGCTCTAAAGCTCTTTCTGCATCTACACCCAAATGACGGGTATAATTGATGACCGCAAACAATAAATCTCCGGCTTCTTCTTCTATATGTGAAAAATCGTTTTCTCCTATTGCCTCTTGTAGTTCGTCCATTTCCTCCCTCATCTTTGGAAAAGCCTGTTGTGCATTTTCCCAATCAAAACCGACGGCGCTTGCTTTACTTTGTACTCGCTGTGCTTTCACGACGGATGGCAAACTTGAAGGCACACCTTCCAAAATAGATTTTTTCCCTTTTTTCAGCTTTAGTTTTTCCCAATTTTGTTTGACTTCCTCATCTGTTTCAACTTTTACATCACCGTAAATATGTGGATGTCTGAAAATTAATTTTTCACAGACCGTATTTAAAACGTCCGTGATATCAAATTTATTTTCTTCGGAAGCAATCTTACTATAAAAAACCAAATGCAACATCAAGTCACCCAGCTCCTCCTGAATAGCTTTGTCATTTTTTTCTATAATGGCATCGCATAACTCATAAGTTTCTTCTATCGTCAATGGACTTAAAGAATTGATGGTCTGTTTTTTGTCCCACGGACATTTTTCTCTCAAATCATCCATTATATTCAGCAATCTTTCAAAAGCTTTTAATCTTTCATCCATATTGGCAAATTTAATTCAAAAGTAGTACTTTAGTAGTATGGAAAATAAAATTCAACCCTTATATAAAGGTAAATTCAGCTTATTGTCAGTCGCTGTATTTTTTTTAGTGCTCAATATTGTTGCGATTGGACTCAGTTTTATTTTTAAATATGATTCGGAAACGAGTTGGGCAATTTTTCAGGCATTGCTATTTTCGTTTGGTGTGATAGCCTTGACAATAGGAGGATTTACAAATGCGAATATTCCTATTTATTATGTATCCGTGGCAGTTTTGTTTTTTATTTTCTATGAAATAAGTGTCTTTTTCCCGAGAGAGGTCTTTAAACATCCCATAGAAGAGATACCTTATTTTGAGAATATAGTCAGTCTGAATGTTTTATTCTTCATCATGTTTATTTTTGTCACTTTGGCATTTAGATTCCTCAGGACAAATTTTGAAAAGATGTAATTTGTACTCTTCAAACCATTTTATACACCAAGTTCTTAAAAAATGAATAGAGCCGCCCTGAGAACTTTGGTTGTTTTAGCTGTATTATCAGTAATTTGTATCATTGCATTGCAGTTATTTTGGATAAAAAAGTCGCTGAATTTAAAAGATGACCAATTTAATCATAGAGTACATGTTGCACTAAATTCCGTTGCCAACAAATTAATTGCAAATTCAAAAACTCCAATCGGATTAGATGAGCTCAATAGAACAGGTGCCAACTATTACACCTTAGATTTTTCGGATAAGGTGACAGTCAAGCACTTAGAAGAATATCTGATAACAGAGTTTAGAAATCAAGATTTACAAGATCCTTTTGAGTATGCTTTATATGATTGCAACACCGATTCTTTACTCTTTGGCAAATTTATTCCCAAATTGGATATTCAGAAGATAGAGCAAATCAGCCTTCGCCAGCCGACAAAAGATAATTTTTATATCGGAATATTCTTCCCTAATAAAAAGCCCTATTTGAGAGATGATTGGAACATTATTGCTTTGTCATCAGTCATATTGGTGATTATCTTATTCTTTTTCGGTTTTTCCATCTTGACTATTCTCAATCAGAAAAAAATAGAAACCATCAAAAACGATTTTATCAATAACATGACCCATGAATTTAAGACACCGATTGCATCCATCGGTATGGCATCAGAAGTATTGATGAGAGAGAATATTTCAGAATTTCCACAAAAAATCAATCATTATGCAAGTATCATCAATGAGGAGAATAATCGTCTTAAAAGTCAAGTGGAGCTGATTTTAAGGACTGCTCAGATTGATTCAAAAAATATAAAACTGACGATTGAGGCCTTCGATATTCACGACGTAATTATTCAGAATGTAAAAAATGTATTTGTCAGAATACATGAAATCGGAGGTAAAATTTCCACACAATTGGAAGCCGTAGATTCCATAATTAATGGTGACAAAGTACACATAACCAATATTTTGTTTAACTTACTTGACAATGCTATCAAATATTGCGACAAAACACCCGAAATCATGATTAGTACAAAAAACAAAGGACATCAAATACAAATCGCAATACAAGATAACGGGAAAGGTATTTCTACTGAGGATAGTGAGCAAATCTTCAATAAATTTTATCGGGTCAGTAGTGGAGACCGTCACGATATAAAAGGTTTTGGAATAGGTTTGTTTTATGTGAGAAATATGCTAAAATTGCATAGAGGCTCTATTTCTCTTAAAAGTAAACTTGGACATGGAACAACATTTTTTATAACATTACCACTAAAAGAATAAATATGAGAAGGAAAATTTTACTCGTTGAAGATGATTTGAATTTAAGCTTTATCGTAAAAGATAATCTTGAAGAGAGAGGTGATTTCGTCAAGCTATGTAGAGATGGGCAAAGTGCGGATGAGACCATTAAATCTGAAGCTTTTGACATTTTGCTCTTAGATGTCATGCTACCCAAAAAAGATGGCTTTACACTTGCAGAAGAAATAAGAAAAAGAGGTGTCGATACACCTATTATCTTTATGACGGCCAGAGAAATGTTAGAAGATAAAGCAAGGGGTTTTAAAGCCGGTGCCGATGATTATATCACAAAACCCTTTGATTTGGAAGAGCTTTTTATGAGAATAGATGCCGTACTCAACAGAAAATCAGTCCAAAGTAAAAATACTCCACCTCTGAGCAATGAATATCAGATTGGCGATTTTACCTTGGTCGCTCCGGAGTTAAAACTTGTATACAAAGATGGAGAAAGCAATAGTCTGACTAAAAAAGAAGCTGCGCTATTAGAGTATCTTGCACGTTATGTAAACCAACCCGTCAAAAGGGAAGAAGTATTAAAAGCCATTTGGAATGATGATAGTTACTTTGCCGGTAGAAGTATGGATGTGTATATTACCAAGCTAAGAAAATATCTCAAATCGGATACCAAAATAGAAATTCAAAACGTACACGGAGTAGGTTTCAAGTTAGTCGTTCTATAGTAAGAAGCGAATTGTTATTTCCAATACTTGCCCAAGTCATTGACCCAAGCTTTGACAAGAGGCATTTCTTCTTTGCCCACAAAACCACTTTCAGTCAAAAATTCGTAGCAGGTGACTAAGTCGTCAAGTATGTTTTCACGTCCACCTTTTAAATCCAATTTTGCAAGACCTTGACAGATTTTGGTGTTATTGAGGTAGCCCGGAATTTCATCTTCAAAATCTTTCATCAAATCGTGATCATTTCTCTCCTGCCAGACTGTTGCATCATGGAATAAGATACTCCAACCGTTTTCCCAAGCGATACGTTGTGCCACAAAACTTCTCCAAATATCAGTCATTCTAAAACTACAATATGCAGGTAAGTACATCAATGGAAATGCATCTTTAAACCAATGGGTATTTTGACTATTAAAAGGACACCATGCATTATTGCCCAATGCAATATTTCCTACCTTTTTAAAATTTAAAGGTAGTTTGAAAGCCAATCTAAAGACGGCATCTACATCCGGATTTTCATCCGCCAATCCCTGTTGGATAGGACAATCTATATTTTTTTGTTCAAATGTAGTCAGTGCAGGTAATTGTTTTTGCAACTCATTTAAAGGCAAACCGCGTGGCCAGATAAAGTCATCGGAAAAATAGTCATATACGTTGACCCAACCTTGTTCTTTGATATCTTTTGCATGAACAGTTCTTTCTTTAAACTGCCAAAATTCCTCGCGTGGTAAATTATCATCATCCGTCTCCACCAATTCACTACTACCATTCATCATGGCTACGATATAACCAATATTTTTTCTCGCATAATGTCTGGTAGGACATAGTTGGGCAAACTCTGATTTCAATTCTAATTGTCTATCTACTGACCAAAAATCACAATTGTCAATATAAAATTCTTTTGGAGATTTTGTATCTCCAATTACAATAAAATCAATATCTCTATCCTTACATTCTTTGGCATAAGTATTTAACGATTCCATAGAATCTGATGCAATAGAAGTAATAATAAGTGCCCTTTTTGTCATATCTATTTTTAAATTGTTGGTGAATTTCCTTTTAATCTTTCAATAAAGTAATGTAGCAAAGTTTGGTTGGCATTTTTAATGGCCGATTGGGAGACCCTCGGAGAAGGTGCTTTATAGTGAATAGGAACTTCACAAATTCTTCTCTTTCTCAATAAATATCTGAGTTCTGTTTGATAAAAATGAGCTTTTGACAATAAGCGGTAATCCAATATTCCCTTTATAACATCTCTATGAAAACCTTGAAATCCGGAGGTCATATCTTTTAGCTTTGTACCAAGAAGCAAATTTGCCAAAATCGTACCGGTCTTAGAGAGTGTACGTCTTTTGAATGGAGAATCCCCCATAGAACCACCGTTGATAAACCTACTTCCAAATGCACATTCATTTCCTTCGTTTAAAACTCTTAAAAACATAGGGAGTGCTCTCGGGTCGTGTGACAGACCGGCATCCATTTCTATGATTAACTGGTGTCCCTTGTCATAAGCATGTCTGAAGCCATTGAGATATGCATCCACAACACTCCTATTTTGTGGTGCCCACACCACTTCGAAACGATTATCTCTTTGCTCTAATTCTCTTGCCAATTCCAATGTTTGATCTTTAGAAACATTGTCTATAACAAAATAAATTTTACCAAAACCTATGGCATTTAAAACGTCATCAAGTAGTTCTACAAAAGGAATAAAGTCCGCTTCTTCATTTGCCATGGGGATCACAGCAGCCCAATCTTTATATAGGTACATTGCTTTTAGTTATCATTAAATATTAAGTGTGCAAATTTAATCTTATTTTTTATAAAACCTAAATTATCAATGGATACAAAAGCATTCACTATTTTTAAAAACTGACATAGAGCTTTAAATTGATTCTTCGGGAAGTGAGATAGTTGGGAAGTGGCCAGACATTGTTTTGGACATCTTTCACCCATCTGTAAGAAAGTGTATTTTGGACACCCAAAAGATTAAGAACTTCCGCACTCAACCAAATTTTATCAAAACTTCTGAAAAAGTTATTTTTCTTTTGCTTTTCACCATCCAAAATTAGATATGAAAATCCGATATCTACTCTTCGGTATGGAGGCATTTTTAGAATATCGTTATATCTCTTTCTATCTGGCAGACCATAAGGCAGACCCGTTCCTATATGCAATTGAAGATGCATTTTAAAACTTTTGTTTTTCACCAAATAATCTTGGAAAAAGATACTCATATTAAATCGTTGGTCAGTCGGTCGTCTGATATAACCCGGTTCGATTCTCACGCTGTCAGTCACAATTTTATCTGAAGTCTGTGTAGTAATCACTTCTCCTTGTGCATTTAGATATTTGTAATAAAAGTCATCCAAAATATCTTCGGCAGTCTTCATAAAACTTAGGCTGATCCACGAATCTGTTCCTTTTACAAACTCTCCAAATAGTCTGATACCCAGACCTGTAGAGTAACCTTTGGCATTATTTTGCGCAAAATACCTGATTCTGACATCTTCTATTTGATAAGGAACAATATCCACCAAATACTTGTAATATGCTTCGGAAGTCAACTTAAAATTCCTTTCCCACATCTTAAAATCTAATTCAGAACCGAGTACAAATTGATATGCCTTCTGCGCCCGGACTTCGGGATTGATTTCGCCATCAAAATTTCGCAACTCACGATACAAAGGCGGCTGTGCATATAGACCACCGGAAGCTTTTAGTGTTAAATTATTTTTCACATTGGGTTTAAATAAAACTTGCACCCTCGGACTCACCAACACTTGCTTGTTCATATCCCAATAATGTAATCTCAGACCTCCGTTGATGACAAGTTTATTAGCTCCATTTAGTACTTGCCATTCATCTTGTATATATGCCTGTAATCTATTACTCGAAATATCAATCTTTGACTTTAATCTGTCAACGATAGCAGGATGGAGACCGGTGTAAGGGATAGAAAATCCTGCTGAATCAATTCGTGTCCATTCGCTGATATTGTCGTGGAATACTTCTCCCTGATACGAAATTCCCCAATCCAAAGTATGATTATTCAATAGATGTGTATTTCTAACGCCTACATTATAGATAGTTCCTTTTAAGTTGTTTCTGTTCCAATCTTGGAAAGTACCGATACCAAGATTCTTTTTCACCTCTCCAAATTTTTCACTATCAAAGTCAGATTCTATTTCATCTAAAAAATATTCTCCTGTGATGTCAAAATTTTCACTTTCATCTATTGTCCACGCAGAACTCACTATCTTGTAAATAGACTTTGAATTAGGACGGAATTTAAAGGCCAATCCACCCATTCTATTATCAAAATAGGAATTTTCTCTACCATCAAAAAAGACTGACAACCGTATCACCTGATTAAAAGCTCCGGTAGTGGTTGATTGGGTTGCGGGGATAAAAATAAATTTATTGTTACTCAAACCTAAAAGTAGTTCGAGTTCTGTTTTTTTACTCGTTTTATAAATAAAATTGGTTTGTATATCCAAAAACCTTGGAGAATATTCACCTTTTTTGTCCAAACTTCCGAGCAAATAGGCATTACTTTTATATCTCAATCCGGCTAAATAGGTAAACTTTTTGTTTTTGGAAATACCTTCAATATGGGCAGATGCTCCCAAAAGGCTTACAGTAGCACTTCCTCCAAATTTTGTCGGTCGCTTATATCTTATATTTAAAACACTCGACATCTTGTCTCCGTATTTTGCCTCAAATCCACCCGCATTGAATGAGATATTTTGCACCAAATCGGGATTGATGAAACTCAAACCTTCCTGTTCACTATTAGAAATAAGCTGTGGTCTATAAATCTCAAAATCATTGACATAAATCAGATTCTCATCATAATTTCCACCTTTTACTGAATATTGTGAGGTCAGCTCATTATTAGAAACGACCCCGGGCAATGTTTTTAAAATATCTGTCACCGCATTACCACTACCCGATGGCAACATGAGTAAATCTTCAGGATCTATCTTGATTTCACCCGATTTTGTATGAGGTGTTTGTTGTATCAAAACATCTGTCGAATCCAAAACACTCAAACTTTCTTCCAAGATAATATTGGCAGTTTGTCTTTTACCCAAAGAAGGCAAAACCCGAATGGTTTTTTCTTTAAAACTCAGATGCTTAAACTGCACATCCACCGATTTTCGGCTTTCACCTTTAATAATAATTTTGTAATTACCGTCCAAATCGGAAATTGTAGCTTGAGAAAGATTTTCGGGGATGGTCTTAATAGAAACACCGGGAACAGCCTCGCCGAACTTATCCTTGATAACACCTTTCAACTCAAATGTTTGGGCAAAAGTATTTTGTGCCAAACAACAAAAGAGAATGATGAAGAGTGTCTTATACATACTTCTTGATGAAGATATTAAATGTCTATATTTTTAAATTTATTAGCGGTAGCGACAGGGTCATCGGTCTTGAAAATGGCACTACCTGCCACCAGCACATCAGCACCTGTCTCTATCAGTTTTTTTGCATTGGAAAGAGTGACACCTCCGTCTATTTCAATCAAAGCTTGTGAATGGGTCTTGTCTCTCAGTTTTACCAACTGTTCTATTTTCTGATAAGTATGTTCTATAAAAGATTGTCCACCAAAACCCGGATTGACTGACATCAGACACACGATATCTATATCTGCCAAGATATCTTCCAATATGGCAATAGGTGTATGCGGATTGATAGCGACTCCTGCCTTTAAACCGAGGTGGTGAATTTGCTCTATCGTTCTATGGAGATGGGGACAAGCTTCAATATGAACGGAAACTTGGTCTGCACCGGCTTTTTTAAATTCATCCAAATATTTTTCCGGCTCGACTATCATTAAATGAACATCAAAAAACTTGTCTGTTAGTTTTCTCATCACACTCATCACAGGAAATCCAAAACTGATATTTGGGACAAACCGTCCGTCCATGATATCCACATGAACCCAATCTGCTTCACTTTCGTGAAAAAGTCTAAATGAGGATTTTAAATCTGAAAAATCAGATGATAATACTGAAGGTGCAATTATAGGTTTTGCCATAGCAGTATAAAGATAAACGCTAATTCAGCATTTGAAAAAAAACTATGGAAATATTATGGGTTTAGATGAACAGATAGTGGAGATTTAGATGAAAATCTCTACAATTTCTTAACCCAAATAAGGCTTTAAGTCCTCTTTTCGTGCAGTCTTTCTAAGTTTTCGTATAGATTTATTTCTCAATTGGCGGACTCTCTCGCGTGTCAAACTAAGTCTTTCACCTATTTCATCCATACTATATATTTTACTTTTATCATTCAATCCGTAACAATACTCTAGAATCTCTAATTCTCTGTTTGTCAATATGTTTAAAGTATATTTCATTTGGATTTTTAGAGCTTCCTGTACGAGCTTGGCATCCGGACTTTCCGAACTTTCATCCGCAATGAAACTATCCAAACTTTCATCTTCATCCTCATGGATTGTTTGGTTTAAGGAAATGACAGGTTGATTATATTTTTCAATATTCTCTATATCAACTTCTGACAAAGATGAAGACTCAGCAATTTCATATATGGAGGGTTCTCTTTGATGTTCTTGCTCAAATTCCTCACTTATCTTTTTTAATTTATTTATTTCGGCAACTCTATTGAGTGGCAGTCTGATAAGTCTAGACTGGCTGACCAATGCGTGCAAAATAGATTGGCGTATCCACCAAACGGCGTAAGAAATAAATTTAAAACCTTTGGTTTCATCAAATCTGGCAGCCGCCTTGATAAGACCAAGGTTTCCTTCATTGATCAAATCGTTGAGTGCCAAACCTTGGTTTTGATATTGTTTTGCCACTGAAACGACAAATCTTAAATTTGCCCTTACCAAGTCATCTAATGCGGTTTGATCTCCTTTTTTGATTCTTTTAGTAAGTGCTACTTCCTCTTCTTCTTTTAACAAAGGATATTTTGAGATATCGAAAAGATATCTATCAATAGAATAAGAATCCCTGTTCGTAATCCGACTGTTAATTTTCAATTGTCTCATAATCAAAGTTTAGGGCGTGTAAAATTCTTCCATATTTATGATATATACGACAGTCCTTTTTTAAAGTTTCAGAAGGAGATCAAAATGTACGATAGCAGGACAAAAGTTAGCTAAAACTCAACTGAATAACTGAATGAAGGCATAAAAGGTAATAAAGTAAGCGAACTATAATCTATCCTCTTTTCAGCCACAATATGATTATTAAAGTAGAGAGAAAATACATTTTTTCGGTTGTAAACATTATAAATACTAACATTGATAGCCTGATTCCATTTATTTTTTGTCCACTTATAGTTCATACCTATATCTAAATGATGAAAGCTTTGTAGCCTTTTATTATTTCTTTTTTCAAAATATTGTACTTGTTTATCACTCCAGCCGTGAAATCCTCCAAATACTTCATCACTATTATAATATCCTAAAACCTCTAAGCCCGGATATAAAACATCAGGCATCGTATAAGGTCTTCCTGTACCATAAATCCAAGAAGCCGTAAAATTCCATTTTTTATTAGGTGAATAGCTGATGAAGAAATAGACATCATGTCTTCTGTCATAAGTAAATGGATACCATCTTCCACGATTCAATGTTTTAAATTTCTTTTCAGATTTGGATAGATTGTAAGTGGCAGTAAAGTTCCATTTTTCAACTTGTTTGTTGAGATATAGTTCAAGCCCATAGGCTCTTCCCTTCCCTCCACTTATCATCTGATTTTGCCAATCTGTCCTATCATCAGAAAGATCTCTATCTACATATTCTATCTGGTTATCAGCAGCTCTGTAGAAAGTTTCTACACTCCATGACCAAGTTTTTAATTCTTGTCTATAAGAGAATGAACCTTGATAGGCTTTTTGAGATGGGATTCTTTTCGTAGCCGGTACCCACACATCATTCATAACATCAGTAGTGCTGCCGTATAGCATGTGTAAGTTTTGCTGGGTAATATTTCCTGAAAGTTGTAAAGTGGTAGATTTGGGTAACTTCCATTCGACTGATGCTCCCGGCAAAATAGAAGCATGTAGATAATCATCATTATGATAGAGATTAAAAGCAAGTCCCAAAGAGAGATTAAAATGGTTGAGTTTTAGGTTATAATCCGAATAAGTATTGATGTCTTGAGTGGAAATCCTTTTGTCATTGAAATATTTTCCGACCCTTATTCCTTGATTCATGGTATTGATTAAATGAAATTTATTGGGGGTAAAAAATCTATTAAAGATTCTCACACCATTTGTCCACCTACTTTTATTTTTAGACCAATCAATATTCCCTATATAACCTACATCCGTCAAATCGACAAAACTTGCCTTATCACTACTTTCCTGATCCGTCAGTTTTCCATTTTTATCAAAATAATCTCTATAAGAAAGATAAGATTTGACAAGTCGAAACTGGCTCACAAAAACTTTTTGCTGAAAAAATAAATGATCGTTGATTTCATACCTATGTTGTAGAGAACTTATAATATTTCTCCATTTTAACACACTGACAGAATTTCTTTTGAAATTAATGAGATTACCGTACCAATTGTACTCATAATCTTTAGAGCCTTCCTCTATGGTCTTATACCTATCGCCCGTATAGAAAAGCGACCAAGCAAGTGAGTTTTTCTTGTTGATTTTATAATGAAGGCTTGAGTTGATATCATAAAAGAAATAACCTATGGAACCTTTTTCGTCTTCGGTCTTGTATTGGGTTTTTGAAATAGGCTTTATAAAAATACCTGCATAAAAACCTCGCACTCCGATTTGTGTACTCAATTTATTTTTAACGAGAGGTGTCTCGACATAAACACGAGAATTGATCATTCCCATTTGAAAACCAAAATGTGTATCTGTATAGGATGGTGTTTTTGTTTTGACTGCAAGAGCGGAAGTAATTCTACCACTGTATCGTGCCGGTAGATAGTTTTTGTACAAATCTGCCACACTGATAAAATCACTATTAAAAATGGACAAAATTCCAAACAAGTGATTGAGGTTATAAATGGGTACATCATCTATTGTGATGAGATTTTGATCAGCCATTCCTCCACGGACAAAAATATTGGTACTCCCTTCACTACCTGATTGCACGCCCGGAAGTAGCTGTATAGCCTTTACCAATTCTTTTTCACCAAAGAAGACAGGCATTTTATCTAAGAGAGTCTTTGAAATGCCTATCACTCCATCATCTCTTTGAAACTTTTGTCCGATAACTTCAATGGTAGAAAGTTTATTAAAAACTTCTTGCATATAATATGTGATAAGTGTATCATTATGGAGTGTAACCTGAAATGTGTCTGTCTGATATCCTAAAAAACTAATCGCGAAATCATAAATTCCTTCTTGAAGATTAAATATCGCTTGCCCATTGTAATCTGATACAGCACCTGAGTGTTGATGAATATTAGAGATACTTACTCCTGCAATTGTCTCCTGTGAATTTTTGTCTATGATTCTTAACCTTAATTCTTCCGCTTTCAGTTGACAAAAAGTCAATAAAAAATTAATTGACAATACGGCTGTGCGAAAACTCATAGAGATTGAAATCTTCTAAAGTAAAACTAATAATATCAAAAATAAAAAAAGAGACTACCTTTTTAGATAGCCTCTCATGTTTTATGAAAAGAAACTGTTGTTTATTTCACCTCTTCGTACTCTACATCTTGTGGTTCGTTGCTGTCATTGCCGGTACTTCCGCCACTTTCTTGTCCGGCATCTGTACCTGTATGAGCATCTGCACCCGGTTGACCTTGTGAATATAGGTCTTGAGATACTGACTGCCAGGCATTGTTAAGTTCTTCCATAGCAACATCCAATCCTGCTACATCTTGGGAAGCATGTAAATCTTTTACTTTTTTCACTGCTGCTTCCAAGGTAGATTTCTTGTCAGCCGGAATCTTATCTCCAAATTCTTTCAATTGTTTTTCAGATTGGAAGACCAAATTATCGGCTGCATTGAGTTTGTCAACTTTCTCTCTTACTTCTTTATCGGCAGCTTCATTTTCCCTTGCATCCTTTTTCATTTTCTCTATCTCTTGCTCAGAAAGTCCTGTACTGGCAGTAATCTTAATATTTTGCTCTTTTCCGGTTCCTTTATCCTTTGCAGTGACACTCAAAATACCGTTAGAGTCAATATCAAAAGTTACTTCTATTTGAGGCACACCTCTTGGTGCAGGGGGAATATCTGACAAGTGGAATCTACCGATAGAGCGGTTGTCTTTCGCCATTTGGCGCTCACCTTGCAATACATTGATTTCTACGGATGGCTGATTGTCTGCTGCCGTTGAGAACACCTCTGATTTTTTGGTCGGAATGGTTGTATTAGATTCTATCAATTTAGTAAATACACCACCATAAGTTTCGATACCGAGAGATAGTGGAGTGACATCTAATAATAAGACATCTTTTACCTCTCCGGTCAAAACACCTCCTTGAATAGCAGCTCCTACTGCTACTACTTCATCAGGATTTACACTTTTGTTTGGTTTTTTACCAAAGAATTTTTCTACAGCTTCCTGTATCACGGGTACACGAGTAGAACCACCTACCAAAATAACCTCATCTATATCGGAATTAGTATATCCGGCATCTTTCATTGCTATTCTACAAGGTTCCAAAGTTCTCTGTACCAAGTGATCAATCAATTGCTCAAATTTAGCTCTTGACAATTTTTTCACCAAGTGTTTTGGAACACCGTTAACAGCAGTAACATAAGGCAGGTTGATTTCAGTTTCAGAACTTGAAGATAATTCGATTTTAGCTTTCTCTGCTGCCTCTTTCAACCTTTGGTGAGCCATAGGGTCTTTTCTCAAATCAATACCTTCTTCTTTTTTGAAATCATCTGCTAACCAATTGATAATTGTTTCATCAAAGTCATCACCCCCTAAGTGTACATCACCATTGGTAGATTTTACTTCAAATACGCCATCTCCTAACTCAAGGATAGACACATCGAAAGTACCACCCCCCAAGTCATATACGACAATTTTTTCATCATCATTTTTCTTATCCAAACCGTAAGCCAAAGCTGCCGCAGTAGGTTCGTTGATGATACGTTTTACATCTAAGCCTGCTATTAAGCCAGCTTCTTTGGTTGCTTGACGCTCAGAGTCATTGAAGTATGCAGGCACAGTAATTACAGCTTCTTTCACTTCTTGTCCTAAGTAATCCTCAGCCATTTTCTTGGCTTTTTGTAAGATGATGGCAGAAATCTCTTGTGGGGTGTAAGTTCTATCATAAATGCGAACTTTCACAGTGTCATTCTCACCTCTTTCTATTTTAAATGCGACCCTCTCACCATTTACTTCAGAAAAGTGTTTACCCATAAACCTTTTTATTGATTGTATCGTGTTTGTAGGGTTGGTGATAGCTTGACGTTTTGCAGGGTCGCCTACTTTTCTTTCTCCATTTTCAAGAAAGCCAATAACGGAAGGAAGGGTTCTCCTTCCCTCTTCGGTAGGAATAACTACTGCGTCATTCCCTTCCATTACAGAAACACACGAGTTAGTGGTTCCTAAGTCTATTCCAATTATTTTTCCCATAATATTATTTTATATTCTCAATTTCTTTCTCTTATGTACAATTGAAGTGCCATTGTATGACAAACAACAAAATGTCAGAATGACTTGTCAAAAAGACATATTTTCATCTCAAAAGACATAAGTTATGTCATATTTTATTTTGGAAAATTTCGAAATCTAAACTAATCGATTAAAAAAATGTCATATAATAATATGAATGAAGCAATCATTGTAGGTGGAACAGGTTTGGTGGGCAGGCATGTCATTAAAATACTTTTGGAAGACAATTTTTTCAATAAAGTTTATATTCTAAATCGAAGAAGCATTGGTTACAGCCATCCAAAAATACAAGAGATTATCATAGATTTTGAAGATATAAGTTCAAGTATTCAGAATCTTCTGCCCACACACGCTTTTTGCTGTCTCGGAACTACCATCAAAAAAGCTGGTAGTCAAGAAGCGTTTAGAAAGGTGGATTACCAATATGTACTTAATTTTGCAAAAGCTGTCAAAAATATAGGTTGTCAAAACCTGAGTGTGATTACCGCTTTAGGTACGAATAAACCTTCGAGAATTTTCTATAATCAAGTGAAATATGAAATTGCGGAGGCACTTAAAGACCTACAATTGCGACAACTTAATATCCTCCAACCTTCTTTACTTTTGGGGGAACGCGAAGAAGCCCGCCTGGGTGAAGAAGTCAGCCAAAAATTCTTTTCTCTCACTAAAAAGCTTTGGGTAGGACCTCTTAAAAATGTAGCAGGTATTACCGGCAAACAAGTAGCTAAAGCTATGGTAGAAATTTCCAAAGAAAACCACCCCGGCTTTCACACTTTTCCGTCAGGAAACTTACAAACGTACTGATTTATTTTAAAATCTGTCTGGCAATCACTAATTTTTGAACTTCGGATGTTCCCTCACCTATTGTACAAAGTTTGGAGTCCCTATAGAACTTCTCTACGGGAAAATCTTTGATATAACCGTAGCCACCATGAATTTGTACCGCCTCTGTTGCAACACGTACACACATTTCAGATGCATAATATTTGGCAAAAGCGGATTCTTTTGTACAGATGCCTTCTCTCATGTATTTGTCCGCAGCTTGAAAAGTCAATAATTTTGCAGCTTCGAGTTCTGCTGCCATTTCAGCCAACTTAAATGAAATAGCTTGGAAACTTGAAATGGGCTTACCAAACTGTTCTCGTTCTTTGGCATATTTCAGAGAAGCATCCATTGCACCTTGGCCAATGCTCAAGCTCAATGCCGCAATAGAAATTCTACCGCCATCCAAAATTTTCATCGCCTGAATAAATCCTTCACCTACTTCACCTAAAACATTTTCTTTGGGTATTCTACAATTGTCAAAGATCAATTCAGCGGTTTCAGAACAGCGCATTCCCAATTTATTTTCTTTTTTGCCACCTGAAAATCCTGGAGTTCCTCTTTCTACTACAAAAGCCGTCATTCCATGACTATCCAACGGTTCTCCGGTTCGTGCTATAACTACTGTAACATTACTTGATCTACCGTGTGTGATAAAGTTTTTAGTACCATTGATGACCCAATCATCTCCATCTTGCTTGGCTACACATTGCATTCTACCGGCATCAGATCCTGTACCGGGTTCTGTTAGTCCCCAAGAGCCTATCCACTCGCCGGTTGCAAGTTTTGTAACCCATTTTTGCCTTTGTTCCTCATTCCCAAATTTGTAGATATGATTGGTACAAAGTGAGTTATGTGCCGCAACTGATAAAGCAAGTGCACTGTCCACCCGACCTATTTCTATCAGGGCAGTGATATACTCAAAATAGCCTAACCCCGCACCACCGTACGCTTCAGGAATCACAATTCCTAATAATCCCAACTTCCCAAGTTCTTTCATGGTCTCTATGGGGAAATATTGTTTTTCATCCCATTCCATTACATGAGGACGTATGTGTTTCTCTGCAAAATCTCTAACGGTTTCTGCTATTAGTTGTTGACTTTCTGTATATCCAAACTCCATTTATGAATTTATTTCGTGCTAATTTAATCAATAGTCAGATAAGGAAGTAATTTATTATAAATAGTATCTGTCATAGCATACATTTTTTTTATTTCTTCGACTGATTCAAATGCTTTCACCTTATTTCTATATCCAATAATCTGTTTGGCCAAGGTTATTGAAATATAAGGATGGGTACTCAATTCTTCAAATTCTGCTTGATTGATATTTAGATGTTTCAGCTTCTTAGATTTTAAATTGAATTGTTTTTTCAAGGCTAAAAAAAGACTATCTGAAACTCCATATACCTCAGAGATTTGATTCACTGAATAAAAACCACCCAGTTTGTCCCGATAACTGATTATCCGACTTGAAAGTACATCTCCAATTCCCTTGAGTTTTTTAAAGTCATTTACATTTGAAGTATTAATATCAAGAATCAAATTCTCATCTTTAGAAAATCTGAGAGGCTGGTTATATTCTTTCTCTTTCCTATTTGAATATGTATTCGGCTTTTTATTTTTGATCTCTTCGGTTTTAGCAATCGCCTTGGCACTATCAATTTGCGATTTCAGTTCTATCCATTTTTGATTACTAACAGCTATATATTTCTCTGCCGTCTTTTTACTGAAATAATTCAAAACTGGGGCTTTGATAAATAATAAAAGCAAACAAAATAGTACTATAAATGCAATAGCAAATCTTTGTTTTCTTTCAAAATACCATACCTTCCAGAAAGGATACCATTTCATTGTCTAAACATAAAAAAAAGGTGGCAATTTGCCACCTTTTTACTATGATTTATATCTTCCTATTTTAGTGAAAGATTAAATTCTGTTCTTCTGTTCTTAGCTTTACCTGCTGCTGTAGAGTTGTCAGCAATCGGATTGCTTGGTCCAAATCCTACTGATGTTACTCTGTCAGCACTGATACCTTTTGAAATCAAGTAGTCAGCACAAACTTTTGCTCTTTCAGTAGAAAGTTTTTGATTCAATTCCTCAGAACCGGAGTTGTCAGTATAACCTTCTACACTTACTTTGTATGCCGGATAGTTGTTCAATACTTCTACCACTTCGTCCAATAATTTGTATGAAGATTTTTGCAAGTCTGATTTACCTACTGCAAATTTCACTGAACCTGCTATTTCTTGCAATCTTACTTTTACTTCTTCTTTGATTTCAGGACATCCTTCGTTAGAAGCCGGACCTGCTTCAGTAGGACATTTGTCTAAATGATCCGGAATGCCGTCACCGTCAGCATCAGGGCAACCTTTCAAGGCGACTAAACCTGCAACATCAGGACATTCATCCAATTTGTCAGGAACTCCATCGCCATCTGTATCAGGACAACCATTGAATGCTGCCAAACCTGCTACATCAGGACATTCATCCAATTTGTCAGGAATACCGTCACCATCTGTATCAGGGCAACCGTTGAATGCAGTCAAACCTGCTACATCAGGACATTCATCCAACTTGTCAGGAATACCGTCACCATCTGTATCAGGACAACCGTTAAATTCTGCCAAACCCGCAACATCAGGACATTCGTCTAATTCATCAGGAATACCGTCGCCGTCTGTATCTACCGGTTGATAAACTACCAGTGCGGGTTGTTCAGCTTTTTTATCTAATCTGAATGTAAATCCTGCACTCCAATAGATATTATCATCAAAATAATCAGTCAATCCAAACATATAACCACCTTTCGTATTCAAAGCTACTCCATCAGATAATCTCCAATTGATACCTAAACCTACAGGAATGCCCAAACCCATTTTCGTTTTATTTTTACCTGCCGGTACTTGAGCCACTGAAGCCAAAGCATTAGCAAATAAATAAGGTGCTACCGGTGATTTTGCCGGTATCAAGTATTCATTTGCAAAATTGTAAGTGATGCCGGGACCAAACATCAAAAGATATCTGTTTAAATCCGAAGTCAAGTCACCTTCTATAATACTTGGAGATAAGATATTAGCAGAAACGCCCAAGCCCACCTTTGGAAAATTACGAATAAGAGATACGTCCGGTCCTATTGCCATCTGCTTTTTGAAAGAAGAAAATGTATGTAGCTTAGGTGTATAAAAATCTAAAGCTGAAACATTGAATCCTAAATTCCATTTCGGGAAATCTCCCTTTACTTTTTCTTGTGCATGGATACTATATAGTATCGAAATGCAAAACAAACTAAAAATAACCTTCTTCATCATATATAAATTAAAAAAATAAATACTCGTTAGTTAACACCGCAAAGATATTATTTGTTTTAAAATTATTCATTACTTATACTTATTTAGTTTAATATTAAAATTAACTTTCCATACATTTGGGTGTTAATTGTATAAGTTTTTATAAACAAAAAATAGATATGAACTTTCTTCAAGCATTTTCATTTAATGAAATTTTGACTGCCACTTTAGTACTTTTTGCAGTCATTGATGTTATAGGGTCTATTCCTGTCATTTTGGATATTAAATCAAAATCAGGTCATATAGACCCCAAACAAGCGACTATCGTCTCGGCATTAATCATGTTTTCATTCCTATTCCTTGGAAACCAAATTTTATTGATGATTGGGATAGATGTCGCTTCATTTTCTATTGCAGGCTCCATAGTAATTTTTATGATAGGTTTGGAGATGGTTTTAAATAGAAATATTTTTAACTCTAAGGGTCAGGCTAAAGCTTCGACCATCGTACCTGTGGCTTTTCCACTAATTGCCGGAGCCGGAACTTTGACTACCTTATTATCATTGAGAGCAGAATACCAAATGATCAATCTGATTATCGCTTTGCTTATCAATATTGTTTTTATCTATACTGTTTTGTATTTTATTCCTAAGATAGAAAAGTTTCTTGGGGAAGGGAGTATAGTCATTTTGAGGACAGTATTTGGCATTATCTTGTTATCAATAGCTATCAAGTTGTTTTCAAGCAACGTCAATATTCTATTCGAATAAAATAAATTTAAAGGCATAAAAAAAGCTGTCTGAAAAGACAGCTCTTTACTATTATAAATCAAATTTTACTTCCTTTTCTTTTCGTTTTTAATTTGTGCTTTTTTACCTTCAGTAAAGTTATTACCTCCGTCTTTTGTTCCATCTGCGGAGCCTAATCTAATCATTGCACAACGAAAACCAATTGTAGAAGAAGATTGATCTTGATTTAAATATCTCCTAGAACCCGGAGACAACCAATATGCTCTGTCAGCCCAAGAACCACCTTTATAGACTCTTGCTTTATCACTAATAAGCGTGTAAGCTTCATCATAAACCACTCCTGATCTCTCGTCGCCATCTTTATAGTTGACCGCATCAGCTACTCTATAATTTCTTCTATTTTCCAACTCAGACTCGGGTTGTAATATCATTTTCACTCTACCTGTGGTTTCATCCAACTCAGGAGTATTAGACTCATCCGTTTCCGTTTTGGTAAAAACGTTTCCTCTAAAAGTATTCAAATCGCTTGCATCCGCATACGTCAAAGGTCTATAAACATCTTCTACCCATTCGGAAACATTACCTGCCATATTGAACAATCCAAAGTCATTTGGCATATTAGAGTAGATATTGCTGGTAATTTCTGCTTTATCGTTTAATGCCCCTGCAACTCCCATATAGTCTCCACGACCTCTCATAAAGTTAGCCAATATCATACCTTGGTTTCTATTGTGTTTTTGATATCTGACAGTTTGACCATTCCAAGGGTAAATTCTTCTTGTGCCTACTACCTCTTCACCAGGTATAGGTTGTGTGCCTTGTAATGCCAATGCGGCATACTCCCATTCGGCTTCCGTAGGAAGTCTATATTCGGGCAATAAAACTCCGTCAGACAGACTGACCGGTCTTGTACCGTCACCGCTTGGATTATAATCTTTTATTTTCTTTTTACCCTCAGCACCTTGGTATAAACCTGCTATATAAGCTCCGGTGTTAAAATTATTTGCTCCTTGTTGATCATCTGAGAATTGCAGATAGCCATTTTTAATTAAGAGTAATTCGTTTACCCTATCAGATCTCCATTGACTAAAGTCTCTTGCCTGCTCCCAAGTCACACCTACTACAGGATAGAAGTTATATGCAGGGAATCTAAAATATTGGATAACGTAAGGTTCATTATACGCCAATTCAGATCTCCACACCAAAGTATCAGGTAGTGCTTTTTGAACGATTTCCGGATTACTCTCACCGAAAACTTTTTGTGTCCAATAGATATACTCTCTATAATGAACGTTAGCAACTTCCGTTTCATCCATGTAAAATGAGGAAACCGTTACTCTTCTCGGTATATTATTATGTTCATAAGTAATATCCTGTTCGGTAATGCCCATGACAAAAGTTCCACCTTCTATTAATACTAAATTTGGTCCTGTCTTTTGTTCCTTTTCCTTAGCTACACTATATCCTCCCCACTTAGAGTCATTGTAGTTCCAACCGGTAGTAGCGGATTTCTCTTTTTTACTACATCCTGTCAAAAGAAACGCTATTGTAGCTAATCCCAACAGTCTTACTTTAAATTGATGACTTATCATTATTTTAATATAAAATTTTGATTTAAACAACAAAGGTATTTATTACAAATATTATTTCAAACACATCAAACATACAAAACTTAGTTAAAAATAGAATTTATTTAAAGTTTTTAAACATTTTCCACTTAAAAAAGAATTTTCATTTTAATCTTACTTTTACAATTTCATATATTTAACGATACAAACTGAAAATTATTTTATATGCTACAAAAGGGAGTTGCCTTATTCCTATTTTACATAATAGCGTTTACTTTATTGCTACCTATTTATAGCTCGCCTCTGCGTGCTGAAACTTTTCATCTTTCGTGGGAAAATATGGATGTAAAATCTTTTTCGTTTGACGGCGCCATCTATTTACCCAATCATCTGTATTTACCTTCATATAATATACAAAAGAAAGGTTTCTTTGAAATAAATGGAAGTATAAAGAACGTGCAAATAAAAACACTGTCATCATCATCATTTAGTGAAGATGAATTATCACTCATCAGAGAAGATTGGGATATCAAAGTTCAATATGGAAAGGCGCAAGGTCAACAATACACGACAATTGAAGTATTCCCTTTTCGTCAAGTCAACCGCCAAATTGAAGTCTTAGAATCCTTTGATATAGATTTTGTCTCTAATAATTACAGGCGGGACAACGACTCACCTTTGTTACCACACAAAAACAACTCTGTTCTTTCTAATGGCGATTGGTATAAAATAGGTGTTGAAGAGAACGGACTTTATAAAATAGATGCCGGTTTTCTAAAAAAAATAGGTATCAATGTGACTGATGCCCTTTTTAATCAAATAAAAATATATGGTCACAAAGGTGGTATGCTTCCCGAACTTGCTGGGGCTGAAAGGACTGATGATTTGACAGAAATACCCATTCAAATACAAGGGCAAGGAGAAAATAGGGTCATTTATACTTATTTAGAGGGTCCCGAAAAATGGGAATATGATTCGGTCAATAACTTTTACAACTATACAAAAAACCTTTACAGTACAACCAAAAATTATTTTATCACATTTAACGGTAATCAAGGAAAAAGGATAGGGTCGGCAACTAATATTGACGAACCTGCCGATAAAGACATCAGCAACTTTGACAATCGTCAACACATCGAAGACGACAGAGTGAACCTTCTAAATTCCGGTAGAGTGTGGTTAGGTCAAGAATTCGGAGGAAGTAATCAATTAGATTTTAATTTTGATTTCGGAAGTATTAACCCTGCCATTCCCACACGGGTTAAAATAGCACTTGCAGCCGGATCTGCAAATAATTCCAATGCATTCCAATTTTTATCAAATAATAATGTCTTGCGAACAGTCTCTATTCCATCAGTGGGTACCGGTACTTTGGCCAATATTGCGAATACAAATGCCACACAATTTACTATCAGCCAAGGGCAAAACCCAATACAACTGACTATAAGATATAATAGACCTGATTTCAGCTCTAAAGCATGGTTAGACTATATCACAATGATTGCTAATAGTCCGATTAGTTATAGTCAGACACCTTTGTATTTCAGATCAGCCGCTTCTATCGGATGGGGAAGTATATCCCAATTTCACATTTCAAATTGGGAGAAAACTTTACAACTTTGGGACGTAACAAATCTTTTTGATATTAAAGAAATAAATGTGACCAATGGTACTTTTAAAGCAAAAACTGATGTTTTAAAGGAATTTGTATTATTTGAAAAACCGATGCAAGAGCCAGTATTTATTCAGAAAATTGAAAATCAAAACCTACACCATTTAGAACAAGCCGATTATCTTATAATCACACGTAAAAAACTCATGCCGTATGCAGAAGAGATAGGTCGGTTACACTTGGAAAAAGAAAGTCTTTCCTATCACGTGGTCGATATGGAACAAATTTTCAACGAATTTTCCTCTGGGAATAGCGACTTGACAGCTATCAGAGATTTCGTAAAAATGTTTTATGACAGATCATATACTCAAACGGGAACAGCACCAAAATATCTTTTGTTGTTTGGCAGTGGTAATTATGACAATCGAGATTTAAAAGATTTTTATATCCCATCTTATCAAAGCCCCCAATCTTTTCAAGAAACTACAACCTATGGGACAGACGACTATTTCGGAATCTTAGATGACGATGAGGGTGATAATGTCATTAATACAACCACTAATTTATTAGATATATCCGTGGGAAGAATTACAGTTGATAATATTGATAAAGCTCAGATTGCCGTCAAAAAAATAAAAAATTATTATGATCAAAGTAGCTTCGGCAATTGGAGGACACAAGTCGTCTATATAGCTGATGACGG
Organism: Chitinophagales bacterium; assembly: GCA_023957215.1. GTDB lineage: Bacteria > Bacteroidota > Bacteroidia > Chitinophagales > JADIYW01 > JAMLHH01. The sequence goes on along the minus strand of JAMLHH010000008.1, from coordinate 28,849 downwards.
CGATAATGATATTCACATCCACGATGCTAATCAGGTGGCTGACTTTACGATGGATAACTATCCTAATTATAATGTATCGAAGATATATTTAGATGCATTTAAAAGACAGTCTGTTTCGGGAGGACAAAGATATCCTGATGCAAAAGAAGCTGTTAACAATAAAATTTTCACCGGTGCTTTTTATATGAATTTTGTAGGACACGGCGGGCCAAATGGCTTGACACATGAGAAAGTCCTCACTTTTGATGATATTAATAGCTGGGAAAACAGCGACAAATTATTCCTTTTTTGTACAGCCACTTGTGAATTTACACGGTACGATTTACCATCAGCATTTTCTGCCGGAGAAAGAGTCTTGTTAAAAGAAAACGGAGGAGCCATTGCTTTAGTCAGTACGAGTAGATTGGTTTTTTCCGATAAAAATAAAGTGACAAATGAAAATTTCAACAGAGAGCTTTTTGCAGCCAGTGGAAACAACAATACCAATACTTTGGGAGAGATTTTTCTGAAAGCAAAAAATTTAACCAATACTGCGGATAATAACAGAAAATTTGGTCTATTTGGAGATCCTGCCATCCGTTTGTCTTTTCCAAAACAAGAAGTTGTAGTCACCCAAGTATTAGCACAAAACACACCGACGGACACCATTAAATCTTTATCAAAAGTAATCATTCAGGGTGAAGTGAGAAAAGAAAATACATTAGACAATAATTATAGTGGTCTCGCATTTGTCAGTGTTTACGATAAGATAGAAAATAAAAAAACTTTATCCAACGATGTTGAAAGTCCTGAGTTTAACTTCAAAACGCGTGAAAGCGTCTTATTTAAAGGTAGAACGGAGGTGAAAAATGGTCGTTTTTCAATTAGTTTTATGTTGCCTAAAGATATCGACTATGAATTTGGTCAAGGTAAAATCAGCTTATATAGTAGCAATAATGAGACGGATGCAATCGGAAGTAATTTCGATATCATCATAGGTGGCATAGCAGATAGCATTCCAAATGATAAGCAAGGACCGGATGTTCAGATTTTTATTGATGATGAAAGTTTTGTTTTTGGCGGTATGGCTTCAAAGAATTCGATTTTATTAGTCAAATTGGAAGATGAAAGTGGGATCAACACTTCCGGCACCGGACTTGGGCACGATATTATCGCTATCTTGAATGAAGATACCAAACAACCTATCAATCTCAATGAATTTTACGAAGGTGAAATAGGTGATTTCACAAAAGGGCAAGTGAAATATCCTTTTAATAATCTTGAAAACGGCAGATATCGTATTCAGGTCAAGGCTTGGGATGTATTAAACAATTCGGGGGAGGCCTATACTGAGTTTATTGTTGATAATCAAGCAGATTTGGCACTTTATTATGTGTTGAATTACCCCAATCCTTTTACAACAAATACACAGTTTAGTTTTGAACACAACAGACCGGGGGATTTCTTGGATATAAGAATTGATATTTATACCGTTTCGGGAAAATTAGTTAAAACATTACAAAGCCACAATATTTATGATGGTAGAAGAGTTAATGATATATATTGGGATGGATTGGATGAGTATGGCGATAAGATAGGTAGAGGCGTATATATCTATAAAGTATCTGTTAAAGACAGTCAAGGGGACAAAGCCTATAAATATCAGAAATTAGTTTTATTAAGATAATGTAAAAAAAAACAATATTTTTGCTCTTCTAACGATTTAGATAATAGTTGTAAAAAGTAATATGAATAAACAGACCAAAGGGATATCGACATTATTATTCTTTGTTATAATATATATAGGAGTATCAGCACAAAATAATTCACAATCAGATGTAGGCGGAGTGAATACTGTCAGCTCAGCAGTTCCCTTTTTAAGAATCACACCGGATGCAAGGTCAGGCGGAATGGGGGATGTGGGTGTTGCAACATCTCCAGATGCTTCAAGTATTTACTACAATGCTTCAAAATTATCTTTCGCTGATAAAAAGATGGGAATTGCATTGTCTTATACACCTTGGTTGAGAAACTTGGGAATCACCGATATCTTTTTAGCAAATGTCGGAGGTTTTTTTAAGATAGGTGACTTACAGACATTTCACACTTCTTTGAGATTTTTCAGTTTGGGAGATATCACATTTACAGACTATTTGGGTAATATCAACGGTGATTTTAGACCGAGAGAATTTTCATTTGATGCAGGCTATTCAAGAAGATTAGCAAAAAACTTCTCCATAGGAGCCGCAGTAAGATATATCCATTCTAATCTTGCCGCAGGTCAATCTGTCGATAATACGGAAGTGAAAGCGGGAAATGCCGTAGGTGTGGATTTGACAGCTACTTACATGCAGGATTTGAAATTGAGAAACGGCAAAAAAGGTATTGTTTCAGCAGGTCTGGCGATGACAAATATCGGTTCTAAAATTTCCTATACGGAAGATGCACAAAATAAAGACTACATACCTACTAATTTGGGTATAGGTGCCGGCTTCAGACTCTTTCCAAACGATTACAACGAGATAGGTTTTTATGCCGATATCAATAAACTGATGGTACCCACTCCGACCAACGAGTTAGATGATAATGGTAATTACGTTTACAAACAAAAATCATCAATAGGCGGTATGTTCTCATCTTTTGCTGATGCACCGGGTGGTTTTAAAGAAGAAATGAGAGAGTTGATGTACTCCTTGGGTGTTGAATATTGGTATGACAAACAATTTGGGGTACGTGCAGGGTACTTCCACGAAAATAAATTTAAAGGTAACAGAAAATATTTTACAGCAGGTGTCAGTGTAAAATATTCAGTTTTTGGACTTGATTTCTCTTACTTAGTACCTACTACAAGTCAACGAAATCCTTTGGACAATACATTTAGATTTACGCTACAATTTGAATTTGATAAGATAGGGAACAAGCATCAATATACTGAAGAAGAACTCCAAGATATAGACATTGCCCGATAGTACAATATTAAATCTTACGAAAGGTAAAATAGTATCGTCAATTGCAAGGTTATAAAAACAAACTCCCGGTCATGCAGGGAGTAAAAATATCATCTTAAATGATTTTATTATCTAAAGAGTCCTTCTATTTCTTTAGCATACTTTTCATTCATCACTTTCCTTTTTAGCTTTAAGGTAGGAGTAAGCTCGCCACCTTCAATAGTCCATTCGTTTGCCAAAAGTTTGATCTTTTTCACTTGCTCCCACTTACCAAAATGAGTATTCATCTCATTGACTTCATCTTCAATCAATCTTATCACCTTCGGGTTTTTAGTAAGTTCTTTTGGATCTTCTGTCTGTATTCCCTGCTCCTTGGCCCAAGCCGTTAGTTGCACAAAGGATGGAACTATCATGGCTGCTATATATTTGTATTGATCGCCACCGACAACCATCATTTGCTCGATATAAGGGCTCTCAACCATTTTATTTTCAATGGCTTGAGGTGCGATATATTTACCACCGGCCGTTTTGAATAATTGTTTCTTTCTATCTGTAATTTTTAGAAACTGTTGTCCAAAATGTGTTACCCACACTCCTATATCACCGGTGTGAAACCATCCGTCTTTATCAATGACCTCAGCAGTTAAATCAGGGCGATTGTAATAACCTTTCATAATATTTTTTCCCTTGGCTAAGATTTCGCCGTCTTCTGCTAATTTTACTGTTACATTAGGAATGGGCATACCGATAGAACCTATCATTCTTTCTCTTTCAGGCATACGGTTAATAGTCAAGATAGGTGCCGTTTCTGTCAACCCGTATCCTTCGATGATATTTACACCTGCGGCAGAAAAAAGTTTGATGAGTCTCGGTTGCATAGCGGCCGCACCCGTCACAATAAATTTGACTCGACCGCCAAGTGCTTCATTCCATTTTGAGAAAACCAAAGTTCTTGCAAGCAATAACTTGGTATTATACACAAAACCTTTGTTGACACCTAAGTCATATTGTTCACCTAATTCTATACTCCAATAGAAAAGCTTGCGTTTAAATCCTGTCAATTCATTACCTTTTTCCATGATTTTCTCATAGACTTTTTCTAATAGTCTTGGCACAGTAGAAAAGCAGTATGGTTGTACCTCTTTGAGGTTATCACCTATCTTATCAAGACCTTCGGCATAATAGATTTTAATGCCGAGCATGAGATAAGCAAAGAAAACAACTCTCTCAAAGCTGTGACACAAAGGTAAGAAACTGAGTGCTTTTTCACCTTCAAGGAAGGGAATTACCTCTGAGACATTGGTCAAATTGTCAACGATATTCAAATGTGTCAACATCACACCTTTGGGCGTACCTGTAGTGCCGGAAGTATAAATAATTGTTGCTAACTCCTCTTCGCTCACGGAAGATTTTAATTGCCCAATTTTAACAGTATCTACTTTTTTTATCTTGTCAATCTCATCCCAAAGGTTATCACAATTGTCTATTTTATCAAAAGAGATTATTCTTTTCAGACTGGGTATTTTACCTAATAGAGGTTTTACTTTTTCATAGATCGTTTTGTCTCCGACAAAAGCTAATTTTACTTCTGCATCACCAAAGATAAATTCGTAATCTTCGGATGAAATGGTAGGATACATCGGTACATTCACGACACCTATTTGTTGTGAGCCCAAATCTGCCAAATTCCATTCAGGTCTGTTTGCACTGATGATAGCTATTTTATCATCAGGTTGTAGCCCTTCATTTATCAGTATCTGACTGACTTTATCCGATAGGTCTTGTACCTCTGCATAAGTATATTTCTTCCATTCACCCGTTTGAGTATTTTTAGCCGCAATAAATTCATCATTGGGATGCCTTTCTATATGTCTCGTTAGAAAATCATATAATCTTTTTACTTCCATTTTATTATTTTATTAATTTACTAATTGTCTTAAAACTATCTGTACCGGCCTTTTCCATCAACATAAAAAGTATCATTTCTACTGAAATAATATAGGCTCCCGCTTGACGCATCATTTCCAATGCCAAGACTTTGTTGTCCTCTGTTCTTGAAGAAACAGCATCTGCAACCACATACACATTATATTCTTTACTGATGGCATCTATCACTGTTTTTAATATACAGATATGGCTTTCAATTCCGCAAACAAGGATGTTCTTTTTACCTGAATCCTCCACTCTTTTTATAATAGCATCATTTAACAGACAGCTAAACTCCATTTTCTCGTAAGTGTCAAGCTCTTGACTTCTTTCAACATCGGTCAAAGTATGTCCCAATCCTCTTGGATATTGCTCGGTAATAATGGTTTCAACCGCTAATTCTTTTGCACCTAATATTAAAGTATTGATATTTTTAAGAAGTACTTCTTTCTGATTCATAACAGGGAAGAGTCTTTCTTGTACATCTACAACGATAAGTAAACTGTCTGACGACTTCGGTAAGATTTTTCTCATAATTTGAATCAAGTTATAAAACAATTCAGAACTTTAAAATAATCTTTTATAAAAACTTATATAAAAAGAGACAAGATTATCTTTATTGAATTATTAGAATAGGCTTACTGGTAAAAAAAGAATAGATAGTATCTTTAAGGCATGTTTATAGATTTTTTCTATGTGCTGAAAAAAGAAGGGATACCAGTCTCTATTCAAGAGTTTTTATCTTTCTTAGAAGCTTTAAATGAAGGAATAGTTAATTTTTCTGTTGAAGACTTTTATTCACTTTGTAAGACTATTTTAATCAAACATGAGCAATATTTGGATAGATTTGATATCATTTTTGGTCAATATTTTCAAGGAGTACAATTTGTATCCGAGGCTGCTCAAAAAGAAATTCCTGAAGATTGGATCAAAAAGGAATTAGATAGAATGTTTACTGAAGAAGAGAAAAAAATGATAGAAGCTTATGGCGGATTAGAAGAAATTATGAAGAGATTAGAAGAGCTTTTAGAAATACAAAAAGAAAGACATCAAGGTGGGAATACGTGGATAGGAACAGGCGGAACTTCACCTTTTGGCAATGGTGGATATAATCCACAAGGTGTTAGAGTGGGAGGTAGTGGCGGTCAAAGATCCGCTATTAAAATTTGGGAGAAACGCCAGTTTAGAGATTATGCTGATGATGTGGAACTCAATACAAGAAATATAAAAATGGCGTTACGAAGATTACGGCTTTTAACACGTGATGGTATAGAAGATGAGTTGGATTTGGATACCACTATTGACAATACTTGTAAAAATGCCGGCTATATTGATATTGCTATGCAAGCTTCCAAGAAAAACCGCATAAAAGTTCTTCTGCTCTTTGATGTCGGAGGTTCTATGGATCCTCATGTGGAATTGTGTTCACAATTGTTTTCCGCTGCCAAAGCAGAGTTTAAACATTTGGAGTTTTTCTATTTTCACAATTGTATTTATGAATCAGTATGGAAAAATAATCTTTTACGTTGGGATGAAAAGACGCCTACTTTGGATATTTTCCATAAGTATAACAATGACTACAAAGTAATTATAGTAGGCGATGCAACAATGTCTCCTTATGAGTTGACACATAGCGGAGGAAGTATAGAACATTATAATGATGAAAGTGGTGTAGCATGGCTTAAACGTATTAAAGAACATTTTCCATATACCATTTGGCTCAATCCCACACATGAAGATTTTTGGCAGGGAACGAGAAGTATTGAAATTATACAAGAGATCTTTCCTAAAAGAATGTTTCCTACGACAATAGAAGGTTTGACACGAGCAATGAAAGAATTGAGAGGTAAGAAAGTGAGAGGATAAAGAGAATTTGAAAATTAGTCAATTAGTTAATCCCTTATACAACAATCTCCACCGATGTAGAGCCTATATCGCCCATCATAGGAGGATGAGGTTTTGTTAGTTTGAGTTTTACGTTTTGAATCCTATCATCACTTTGCTTAATTTTATTTGAAATTTCCAAAGCCTTTTTTTCCAATAAAGAAGAGGGAATTTGCATCTCTTCTGAAATAGTTTTGGCTAATAGTTCGTAATTGTAAGTAGCCACTAAATCATCCATAAGTATTCCTTGCTCATCAACTTTCACGTTTAATTCCACATCCACAAAATAGTATTGACCTTGGAGACGCTCTTCATTATATACTCCGTGATAAGCATATACTTTCATCTGCTCAAGGTTGATTTTTATATACATAGAACTCAATTAAAGTACTAATTTAGCAAATCTTAAACTCAAAATTATGATGAATATTTATGCATTGACATATAAAGGCTTTGACTATGTCGATTTAGACGAGCTATTGACAAACGAGCAAAAGCAAATCAGGTCAATAGTACGCAACTGGCTCAATAAAAATGTCATTCCACACATAGAAGACTGGTCACAATCTAATTTTTTTGATAAGAATTTGATGAAACATCTTGGTGAATTAGGTTGTTTAGGTCCACATATACCCACTGAATATGGCGGTGGTGGATTGAATGCGATTACTTATGGTATCATTATGCAGGAATTAGAACGGGTGGATTCAAGTATCAGAAGTGCAGCGAGTGTACAAAGTTCTTTAGTGATGTATCCGATATGGAAGTTTGGTTCTGAAGAGCAAAAACAGAAGTTTTTACCGCTACTTGCAAAAGGTGAATTTATTGGTTCCTTTGGTTTAACAGAACCTAATCATGGAAGTGATCCTGCGAGTATGGAAACACGTGTGAAAAAGGTGGAAGGAGGTTATACTTTAAATGGGAGTAAGATGTGGATTACGAATAGTCCCGTTTGCGACTTAGCCGTTGTGTGGGCAAGAAACGAATCGAATCATGTCATGGGTATAATAGTGGAGCGTAACATGAAAGGGTTTTCTACACCTACTATTGAAAATAAATGGTCATTGAGGGCATCTATTACCGGTGAGCTTGTTTTTCAAGATGTATTTATTCCGGATGACAATATTCTCCCTTTGGCAAAAGGTTTGAAAGCACCTTTGACTTGTTTGACTTCTGCAAGGTATGGCATTTCTTGGGGTGTCATAGGTGCCGCAATGGATTGTCTGCATGCAGCGATAGAATATAGTAAAGAGCGTACACAATTTGGAAAGCCATTGGCATCCTTTCAATTAACTCAAAAGAAATTATCCGAAATGATAACGGCTATAACCAATGCCCAACTTTTATCTCTCCGTATAGGTCAACTAATGGATGAAGGGAAAGTAACGCCGTCACAAGTATCAATGGCAAAACGCCATAATGTAGAAATGGCATTAAAAGTAGCAAGAGAAGCAAGACAAATATGTGGTGCGATGGGTATCACCGGTGCCTTTCCCATGATGCGTCATGCCATGAATTTGGAATCTGTCATTACCTATGAAGGTACGCACGAGGTTCATTTACTCATCACCGGAATGGACTTAACAGGGATAAATGCTTTTGATTGAAATGGGAACAATTCTGAAAAATGGTTGATGAAAATCTCTTAAAACACGTCCCATTAAACATTCCTTTATCTCAAAATATGGCGGTGAGGGCAAAAGGGTAGTTTCTATTGTCTGAATCGCCTTTTATTAATAGATGAAAGGCTTTAGCCTAAAAAATGTCTATTAAGTCATGTTTTTGTTATCTCAAAATAGAAGTCTTGGATTACAATCACATTGAAGGGTTAGAAACAACGGCATTATCTGATATTATGTAGATTCTTTGTAGGAAATTAGCGTTTCGTTATTTATTTGTTAACCGTCAAAAGTATAGATACATTATAGATTATTAATTATATTTGTCGTATATGTTAAACTTAATTTTATTCGGACCTCCGGGTAGTGGAAAAGGAACACAAGCGATAAAACTCGTAGAAAAATATCACTTATTGCATATTTCAACAGGTGATTTGTTGAGAAGCGAACTCAAAGCGGGAACTCCATTGGGACTTGAAGCTAAAAAATATATTAATAAAGGTGAATTGGTGCCTGATGAGGTTGTCATCGGTATGATTAGTAGTCAATTAGACCAAAATATAGATAAAGTAAAAGGTTTTATTTTCGATGGCTTTCCAAGGACGAGAGCGCAAGCAGAAGCTTTGGATAAACTCTTAGATTTTAAAAATACCTCTATCTCACAGGTTTTGGCATTGGACGTATCAGAAGATGAAGTGGTGGCTCGTATCCTGAATCGTGGTAAAACTTCAGGTCGCTCCGATGATAATGATCAAGAAATCATCAAAAATAGATTTCAGGTATATCTCAATGAGACAACTGCCGTCGCCGAACATTATCGAGAAGTGAATAAATTTACTGCTATTCCGGGTGAAGGAAGTATAGATGAAGTTTTTGAAGCATTGCAAAATGCAATAGATACACTTTAGATTTTTTAATAGGAAGAAAATAGTTTCCGTAGATAAGTTATTCTACTACCTTAATGGTAAAAGTTACATCTTTGATTGGACGATCGCCGGGAGTAGTTTGTACGGCGGCGATTTTATCTATCACGTCAAGACCTTCCACTACTTCACCAAAGACGGTATATTGCATATCCAAAAATGGAGTTCCGCCCACGGTTGTATATTCAGCTTCTTGTTCAGGTGTATATTGGACACCGGTTCTGGATGACAAATAATCTAATTCTGCTTCCGTCATCGGTTTACCTTGTACTATATAGAATTGCGAACCGGAAGATGCTCTTTGAGGATTGATTTGATCACCGGTACGTGCGGCAGCAAGTGCACCTTTTTTGTGTATCAAATCAGGATTAAATTCTGCCGGTACTGTATAACCCGGACCACCGCTTCCCAAAGGTTGACCTGTAACTGCATTTTTGGAATTAGGATCACCTCCTTGTATCATAAAATCACGAATCACTCTATGAAAGAGAAGTCCGTCGTAATAGCCTTCTTTCACTAATTTGATAAAGTTATCTCTGTGTTGCGGCGTTTCATTGTACAGTTTTACTTTCATGTCGCCATAAGGTGTGCTGATAATAACCATAGTTTCTTTATTTGTTTCTTGATTTACTTTTTTGCCCGTTTCTTGACCATTGACCTTGCAGAATGTGAGTGACATGAGCATAGTCAGTAAGATTCCATAGAATTTTGTTTCTCTCATCGTTTATAGTTTTTCAAAATATTCAATAATCATTGCTTTTAATAAAGCATCCTGTGCTTCAGGTGCAAATCTGGGCATATCAGGTGATTTTTCAAAATGAGGCCATCCATCTTCATCTTTTTTGATAAAGGTATAATAGCCTCTCTGTGAAAGTAAAGTGCAAACTCCGATGTGCATCAGTTCCTCTTTTTCACCTTTGGTAAAAAATGTACGATTAAAACCAAGTTCTCTGTGACCGATGAGATAGGTAATCGTTACTAAATCAGGTTTCTTTCCAAATCGCTTTTCCAAATCATTTCTGATTTGCTCATACTTTTTGGAGTCGTACTCTATTTCTAATGCGATATCACTCATTTTAATTCAAAATTATCTCTATCCTGTAAAAAACTATAATGTGACCTATTATTTTTCAACTCCTGTTGCGAGATTTTAGCAACATAAAGTCCTTGTTTGTCACCAGTGTATATTTGCTGTTCTCCCCAAAAATCGTAAATGGCACTTTGACCATTGTAATATAATTGGTTTCCGTCTAAACCGATGCGATTTACGCCGGCTACATAGCATTGATTTTCAATTGCTCTTGCTTTTAGTAAGGTGTTCCAATGTTCTATGCGTTTTTCAGGCCAGTTTGCTAAATAAATCATCAAATCTACTTCTTCTGTATTTCTACTCCAAACAGGAAACCTCAAATCATAACAGATAAATGGTGCTATTTTCCATCCATTGTAATCAATGATCAATCGTTCTGTACCCGCTTGGTAAAAAACACCTTCGTTTGACAAAGAAAAAAGGTGTCTTTTATCATAAGTTTGAATTGTTCCGTCGGGTAAGGTTACAATAAGACGGTTGTAATAATTTTCTTTTTCTTTTATTATCATAGAACCTATCAGCAGACAGCCTAATCTACCTGCAAGGTCATGCATCCATTGGATAGGCATACTATTCATTGTGACGGCCAGCTCTTTAGAATGATTGGAAAATCCGGTTGTAAACATTTCGGGTAAAATGACAATATCTGCGTCGGAAGCCCAAAGCATTTCGTCAAAATTACTTAGATTTTGATGTATATCTTCCCAAATGATGTCACTTTGTACCAGTGCTACACTAATATTATCCATTTCTTTATTGAAAGTTTAAAGTTACTGAACTAAAGGACAAAATAAAGAAACTACTTCCCGTATTTTGGAAAGTAGTTTTCAGAATTGACAATCGTTAGACTTTCTTATTGATGATGATGTCCGTGATCATGTACGTGACCGTGGTCAATTTCTTCAGGTGTGGCTTCTCTTACATCAGCTACGTAGCCACTAAAATACAGATCTTGACCGGCAAGCGGATGATTAAAATCCATGATGACGTTTTCACTCTCTGTCACTTCAACGATAATACCTTGGAAGCGATTCCCCTCTTGATCCACCATCGGTAACATTTTACCCGGTTGTAAGCTTTCGTAATCTATCAATCCTTGTTCGTCTTTGAAACTTTCCAATGGAATGCCTGCAACATTTTTTTCATCGCGTTCGCCATATCCATTGAAATAATCAATCATAAATTCAAAGGAATCTCCTTTTCCGAGACCTTCAAGATGCGCTTCAAATTGTGGTAATAACATACCTGAGCCGTGAAGATATTTTAACGGGCTACCTTCGGCAGAACTGTCAGCTTCTACTTTTTTACCATCGTGTAATATATTGAGTACATAATGTACGGATACTACTTTGTTTTTTCCTGCTTGCATAAAGTTTGTTTTAATTGAAGATATCTCTTCTAAAATTAAAAATCCGACACTTTTATAGGTTGGGTGTCAGATTTTTATCCTTTTGGTTTTTAATCTTTTTGAGGATTTTCAGGTTTTTCCGGTTTAGGCAACAAAGCTTTATGACTTAATTTGAATTTTCCGTTTTTAGGGTCAATTCCTATAATTTTCACTTCGATATGTTCGCCTTCTTTTAATACATCCTGCATAGAATTGATACGTTTGTAAGCAATTTCAGAAATGTGTAAAAGACCTTCTTTCCCCGGTAAAAACTCAACAAAAGCACCGTACTCAACTATACTTTTGACAACTGAGTCATAAGTATCACCCACTGTGGGAACGGCTACGATACCTTTGATTTTTCTGATAGCTGCATCCATATTTTCTTTGTTGTTAGAAAGTATGATGATACGTCCTATACCTTCCTCTTTGATTTCTTCTATGCTGATTTCTGTATCGGTTTCCGCTTGAAGTCCTTGAATCACTTTTCCGCCGGGTCCTATCACTGCACCGATAAATTCTTTGTCGATATCCATGACATGGGCTCTTGGTGTATGTGGTTTTAATTCAGGTCTTGGAGCTTGAATACATCTTTCCATGTGGTCAAGGATATGCATTCTACCACGTTTGGCTTGTGCCAATGCTTCCCGCATGATGTCCATAGACAAACCATCTACTTTAATATCCATTTGACAAGCAGTGATACCGTCACGAGTACCTGTCACTTTGAAATCCATATCCCCAAGGTGATCTTCATCTCCCAAAATATCGGATAAGATAGCATGTTTGTCACCTGCTGAAATCATTCCCATCGCTATACCTGAAACATGTTTTTTGGTTTGAATACCGGCATCCATCAATGCAAGTGAACCTGCACAGACAGTAGCCATAGAGGAAGAACCGTTAGATTCCATGATGTCGGATACTACTCTGATGGTATAAGGATTGTCACTATTGGGAGGCAACATATTTTTTAATGCTCTCAAAGCTAAATTTGCATGTCCGATTTCTCTTCTTGATGGACCTCTTTGAGGTTTGATTTCACCGGTACAAAAAGGAGGGAAATTGTAATGAAGCAAGAATTTTTGAAATTCTACACCTGTTGCTTTGTCTTCCAACTTTTCATCTTGTTTTGAACCTAAGGTAACTGTCGTGAGAGACTGGGTTTCACCTCTTGTAAAAAGAGCTGAGCCGTGAGGAGAAGGCAGATAATCTACTTCCATTTCCAAAGGACGGATTTCGTCCAATTTTCTACCATCTAATCTGACTCTTTTCTCTAATACGACAGAGCGAATTGTTTCCCATTCGAGGTTGTCGTAGATTTGTTCAAAAGATTTATAATCGAAAGTGGCAGTTTCTTCTTCGGAGATACTGTCTAAGAATGTAGCTTTTACTGCTTTTAATCTATCTCTTCTTTCATGTTTGCCCAAAGGAGTGGTAGCGACCTCTTCTATTCCTTTCAGACAAGCATTTTTTACTCTTTCTACCAAATCAGCCGGAAGTTGAGGTGCAGAAAATTCTCTTTTCACAACACCCATTTCAAGTGCTAAAGCTTTTTGTTGTCTGCAATGTTCTTTGATTGCTTGATGACCTGCCAAAATAGCTTCTATCAACTCATCTTCTTGTACTTCTTTGGATTCGCCTTCTACCATTAAGATATTGTCTTCGGTAGCTCCTAACATGATGTCCAAAGTTGCATTGACAGCTTCGGATGTTTTAGGATTGATGATATATTCGCCATTGATTTTACAGACTCTTACCTCAGAAATAGGTTCTAAGAAAGGAATATCTGAAACTGTGATTGCAGCAGATGCTGCCAGACCGGCTAAATCTTCTGCCGGAGTTTCAGAATCTAATGAGATGACTGAAATTAAAACTTGTGTTTCATTCATATATCCGTCAGGGAATAGCGGTCTAATCGCTCTGTCCACTAATCGGCTGACTAATATTTCGGGATCGGTAATCCTGGCTTCTCTTCTCTGAAATGAGCCGGGAATACGTCCGTTGGAGGAAAATTTCTCTCTAAAATCAACGGATAATGGAAAGAAGTCTTGATCCGGTTTGGATTCTTTAGAGGATACGACTGTTGCGTGGAGAATGGTGTTGCCACATTTTACGAGTGCGCTACCATCGGCTTGACGGGCGAGTTTGCCTGTTTCTATGGTGACTTGTTGACCGTTGCCAACATCAAATGTTTTTGAATGAATATTAAACACTTTATATGTATATTTCGATGAATAAATAGGCAAAAAAGCGAGGCTATATTACAAACCTCGCTTTTTTATATCTTTAACCTTGCAATTATTTACGCAAGTTGAGTTTTTCAATCAATGCTCTGTAACGAGTAATATCTTTGTGTGCAAGATATTTGAGTAGTCTTTTTCTCTGACCTACCAATTTGTACAAAGAACGAGTTGTTGAATGGTCTTTTCGGTGTACTTTCAGGTGTTCTGTCAAAAGTGTGATTCTTTCAGTAATCATTGCTACTTGTGACTCTACAGAACCGGTGTTTGTTTCAGCACCGCCAAATTCTGCAAATATTTCTTTTTTTCTTTCTGCTGCTAGCATTTCGTCTAAAATTATTTTACTCTACTTAATTATCGGGCAAAGGTACATATTTTTTGAAATAATCAATTGATTTATAGAAAAAAGTTTTAAAATCTCCTTACTTCCGCACTGAGATATCCAAATTAAGAATCGAATATTTTCTTCATTGCAGATGTTCTTCTGTAATTGAACGTGAGTTTTGGATGAGAAACAGTTCAAAAAAACTGTATCAATTTCGTAGATTCTACAACTATAAAAGTGTGCTATATTCAAAGAGAAAAGCAGAATAAAGTCTTCAGAGGTTTAGCAGAGAAAAGCAAATCCACGATGGGGGAGCGGATTTAAACTCCGCTTAACGAGGTGAAATACTTTTTTTACCTTACTAAAGGCAACGTAGATGATAGGGATATGAGGGTTGTGAAGTCTCTGAATCAAGAGATATTCGGTAAGGTATTGGGTGATAGAGGATATATTTTGAAAGCCTTATCTGAGCTGTTATTTAATGATGGCATACAGTTATAACCAAGGTGAAAAAGAATATAAAAAAACAAAATCTATCATCAGAGGAGCAGATTCTTTTGCGTAAACGTGCATTGATAGAATGTGTCAACGACCAGTTAAAAAATATTTGTAAAATAGAACACTCCAAACATAAATCTGTATATAGATTTATGGTTAATCTATCAGCAGATCTATCAGTTCCCAAAGCCGTCCCTGAATATTATTCCTGTTGAAGATGATTTATGCCCTACTTTATTTGAACAAGATTTTTATGCTGCTTAAACAAAATTCACGTTTATTAATCATTTTCTATCACTTCGGTAGCAACCTCATTTTCTTCATTTGAGTAATAAGTCGGTACTTTTTTATAACGACTATCATCATTCATCAATTTAACATCCAAAACTTCCATTCTTTTAAGTTCATCAAAAAGTGCGGTCTCTAATTTAACTTTAATAGATTTTGAAACCAAGGTAATCGGTGCCTTATCAGGTCTATCTACCAATGTAGTCCTCAATGGCAAGTCGCCTTTATGAACCTTTAAAACATCTGTAAACCTTAAAATCCTACTTTCATTGAGTCTATGGGTATCTATCACTAAATTTAGACATTTGGCTTCTTTTTTCATCACATCTGATAAAAACTCAATTTCTGAAATAAAGAATCTGAGTTCGGAGCTATCTCTAAATCTTGGGCGCATAGTACCCGTAATTCTCAGTTGGTAATTTTTTTCAAAAAAGGCAGCATACTTGATATAATCATCCCCAAAGAAGTTTAACTCAGTCTCTGATAAGATATCTTCCACGGTCATAAAAGCATAGGGCTTTCCCTCCCGACTTTCCCTCTTGGTGATATTTTTCACCATACAGCCAAAAATGAGTTCCCGTCCGGGGTTTTCATCCAAATCTTTGATTCTTGCATTGCAAAAATATTCTAATTCGTAACGATATTGATCCAAAGGATGTCCTGAAAGATAAATGCCTATCACCTCTTTTTCATTATACAATAAATCTAACTGACTCCAAGGATTAACATGAGGAGCTTCCGGCATGACCAAATGATCTTCCAAAGCATCACCAAAGAGAGAGAAAACAGCTTCTTCTTTTTGTCTTTGATAAGTACTGCCAAAATGCATCAATTTATCGATAAAGGTAAAACCTTCCTGATTAGGAGTCACATATTGTGAGCGGTGATATTTATCAATCGCATCAAAAGCGCCGGCTGTGGCCAGTGTCTCCATACTTTTTTTATTGACAGCTCTCAAATCGACACGTTTCACAAAATCATAAATATCCTCATACAATCCACCTCTTTGTCTTTCCTCTACAATAGCTTGAGCCGCAGATGAACCCAATCCTTTCAAAGCAGACATCATAAAGCGGATTTCTCCATTTTTATTGACAGTAAATTTGATATTACTTTCATTCACATCTGGTTCTATCACTTTCAATCCCATTCTTCGGCATTCTTCAAGATAGAAGCTAATCTTTTCCTGATTGCTAAAGTTATTTGTTAAAACTGCCGCCATAAATTCAGCCGGATAATTAGCTTTCAAATAAGCAGTCTGATAGGCCACTATTGCATAACAAACTGCATGAGATTTGTTAAAAGCATATCTTGCAAAGGCTTCCCAATCTTTCCATATTTTTTCCAATATTTTGATATCGTGCCCTTTGGCTTGGGCTTGTTCCATGAATTTGGGCTTCATTTTGGCAAGAACTTTTTCATTCTTTTTTCCCATTGCTTTTCTCAAAATATCGGCTTCACCTTTTGTAAAACCACCAATTTTTTGAGAGAGCAACATGACTTGTTCCTGATAGACCGTTATACCATAAGTATCTTCAAGAAACTCCGCCATTTCAGGTAAATCATATTTGATTTCTTCACGACCAAACTTTCTTGAAATAAAATTGGGGATATAATCCATCGGCCCCGGTCTAAACAGTGCATTCATCGCCACCAAATCAGAAAGCTGGTCAGGTTTGAGATCTTTTAGATATCTTTTCATTCCATTAGACTCAAATTGGAAAGTTCCATTTGTCTCAGCTCGTTGATAAAGCTCAAATGTTTTTTCGTCATCCAAGGGAATTTTATCCAGATTAATCTCAATATTATAATTGGTTTTTATGAGCTCTAAGGCATCTTTTAAGATTGTCAAAGTTTTAAGTCCGAGAAAATCCATTTTGATGACGCCGGCATCTTCTATAACGCCTCCCTCATACTGTGTGACCAATAAATCCACATCTTTGGTTTTTGCTACCGGCACAACTTCTGTCAAATCCTTAGGTGCGATGATGATACCGGCCGCATGAATACCGGTACTTCTGACAGAACCTTCCAATTTCAAGGCAGAAGCCAAAACTTCCGTCCTCAGATCATTTCCTGCCAATAGCTCTCTTAAAAGTGTAATGTTTTTTACCTGATCAGCATCCAATTCATATTTTTTGACAGGTCCTTTTTCGTCATCCAAGGGTTTTAACAAAAGCGTATTCAGATTGATTCCTGGTTTGGTAGGTACTAATTTTGCCAAAGCATTGGATTCTGCCAAGGGCAAATCTAAAACTCTCGCTGCATCTTTGATACTAGATTTTGCGGCCATCGTACCATAAGTAATAATATGGGCAACCTGTCTTTCGCCGTATTTTTGCACTACATAGTCAATCACTTTTTCTCGACCTACATCATCAAAGTCGGTATCAATATCCGGCATACTTGCACGTTCCGGATTTAAAAATCTTTCAAACAGCAGATTGTATTTAATCGGGTCAATATTAGTGATGCCTATACAGTATGCCACCACCGAACCTGCCGCCGAGCCTCTTCCCGGACCGATAAATACACCTATCTCTCTACCTTTGTTGATAAAATCTTGCACTATTAGGAAATAGCCGGAGAATCCCATCTTGCAGATAGTATCCAGTTCAAAATCTATCCGCTCCTGTATCTCATCCGTCATGGTATGGTATCGCATTTTTGCACCTTCAAAAGTCAGATGTTTCAGATAATCAAATTGGTTGAGAAATCCCTTCGGAATTTCATAATTAGGCAATAAAATATCTTTGTGAAGATTGAGGGTTTTCACTTTGTCCACTATCAAGTGTGTATTGTCCAATGCTTGTGGGAGATCATGGTATGTCTGAAGCATTTCAGCTTCCGTTTTGAAATAAAACTGGTCATTGGGAAATCCAAATCTCACATCTTTGCCAAAGATGGTTTTTTCAGACAAATCATCCATAATAGGTGTCGATTGTTTGGCACCTGTATTGACACAGAGTAAAATATCATGTGCATTGGCATCTTCTCTGTCCACGTAATGATTGTCATTGGTCGCAATCATCGGTACATTGTATTTCTTGGAAAAACGCATCAAAACTTCATTGACCTTTTCTTGATCGGGAAGACCATGTCTTTGTATTTCGATATAATAATCTTCTCCGAAAATATCGAGCCACCATTTAAACAATTCTTCCGCCGTTTCTTCACCTTCATCCAAAATAGCTCTTGGCACTTGTGCCGCCAGACAACATGTAGTAGCTATCAATCCTTCGCTATATTTCTCTATTAACTCTTTATCAATACGAGGATATTTACCATACATTCCTTCTATATAACCAAGTGAACAAAGTTTGACGAGATTTTGATACCCTTTTTCATCTTTTGCCAATAAAAGTTGATGAAATCTTTTATCCCTTTTTCCACCGGTAAATTGATGAATATGTCTATTTTCAACCAAATAAAACTCACAGCCGATGATAGGTTTTACGATAGGTTCTATGATATCTTTTCCGTCATCGTTTTTACCTACAACCTTAGTATTGTTTTTTTTCCAAGCCTCTGCCACAAAATTAAAGACTCCAAACATATTACCGTGGTCGGTAATTGCCATTGCTCTATTTTCATCTTTAACCGCTTTTTTGTATAACGCTGCTATATTGGATGCACCGTCTAATAATGAGTATTGTGTATGGTTGTGTAAATGTGAAAAGTGATACATGGAATAAATTTATTTTAGAGAATGTCAGTTTTCAAAATTAATAAGCCGGACTGTCTTATCAGACTTTTTACCCAAAGAGTTTTCAACAAAATATCAATTGCTCTTTTAGATATGAAAAATCATTTTCCTACAAAAAAGCAATCGGAATACTTCTTCTTTATGACATCAAGAAAGACAAGGTTTTATCAACCAATAGATTGATTTGTACAAAATCGGCACTATCGTCTAAAGGGTGTTTTGCGCCAAAATTGTGGTGTGCTTGGGGCATAATGTAAATATCAGATGATGCAGACAATTGATACAATTTATAAGCTATTTCCACATCAACAGTCGGATCTGTATCTCCATGAACAATGAGCCAAGGGATATTCAAATTTTGGGCGGCATGGTGTACATCAAAGCGTTCTTTATTCTGGACGGCATCTTCATATAGAGAATAATTCATCGGCATATTTTGGCCGGTACGTGAGTTATAAATATAAACTACGCCCTCTTTTTTCCATTTGGCAAGCGTGTCTGCATCATCAGCAAAATAAGTAGCCAACCTATCTACTGAAGCCCATGTGACTAATTTTTTAATCCGATTGTCCTCAAAAGCGGTAATGATGGCATCTGCTCCACCTCTACTATGGCCTATCAGATAAATTTCTTTCGTATTTAGATTCTGTTGTAGTAGAATTTTTAAACTTTCTATCTCATCCAAAACACTTTTGATATCGGTCAGCTCTTTTGAATATGTATTTTGGGCAAAAAGATCCAATCTACTAAACTCTGATGGAGTTGCAGGGCTTGTGCCGTCATGTGAAAAATTAAACCGTATCACGACATTTCCTTTTTCTGCCATTTTGCGGGCTACATAAGGGAAATGCCCCCAATCCATAAAGCCTTTAAATCCATGAATAAGTACTATAGGATGAGGTGAAGAGATATTTTCGGGTATAAAGTATTTCATCAGGATTTTTTCACCATCACTGCCGGTGATTATCTTTTCAAGCTCTTTCATTCTATCTGTTGCAGGTTACTTTTAGTTCTTTGATTGCAGCTTCATTTCCATTTTGAGCGGCCAAAACCATGTCAGAGCAAGCATTTTGGATATTTCCCAACATTTTCCAGCAAATTCCTCTATAATACAAAGCGTCTGCCTGATTGGGTTTTCTTACTAATACACTACTAAAATCGTCTAGAGCTTCCTTGTATTTTTCAAGTTTATATAACATTTTGGCTCTACCAATATATGCATTGATATAAGTAGGTTTTACATATACGGCCAAATTAAAATCATCATAGGCCGCCAAAGGGTCATTGAGTGCATCCTTTACATACGCCCTTCCTTCATACAATTTTACTTGTGAAGGATCAAGTTCTATTGCACGACTAAACTCTACATTTGCGCTCAAATAGTCTTTTGAGGCATATTTTGCAATTGCCAATACATATAACATTTTCCAGTCATTCGGCTTTAACTTCACAGCTGCTTCTGCGTGCTTGACTGACTCTTTATATTTCCCGAGATCCATCATCACATACGCTTGGAGATAATGATATTCATATTCGTTTGGTTGTTTTTTGATGGCTTTCTTTAATAGCTTAGAGGCCAAGTCTGTCTGTCCTCTTTTATAAAAAAGATTAGCATCCGAAAATAATCTTCCGGCACTATTGATATCTGCAATTTCATACGGCAAGTCAAAAACTTTGTATTGATTACTGGATTGTATAGTATCAAACTTTACTTTATCCAAAGAGATCGTCTGTGCAAAAGTGTATTGAAAACACAAAATTAAAGTGAAAGTCAGAGAAATATTTTTCATAAGAATGTACCAAAAATAGTATTTTTCAATGAATGATTATAAAATTGTAATATAGAGAATCAATTACTAACTGAAAAAATATACTAACTTCACGGCTTTTTATTGTTTTACTGACATAATATACAAATGAATACAAAAAAGAAAGCTATTGACAGAGTAGTACAACCTTTCAGCAATATTATCAAACATGAGGAAGCAGGAGCCATTATGCTTTTTATAAGTGTAATTCTTGCAATTGTTTTAGCTAACTCTCCTCTTAGAGACAGCTATCATCAAATCTTAGAAAACACTATCGGCATCCATATTGATGGAACTACATATCTAAATTACGATATTTTACATTGGATCAATGATGGTCTAATGGCCATCTTCTTTTTTGTAGTCGGTCTTGAGTTAAAAAAGGAATTTGTTGCCGGTGAACTTGCTCAGCCTAAAAAGGCTATGCTTCCGATAGCTGCCGCCATTGGTGGGATGATTGTTCCGGCTTTGATATATGTATCACTTAATGCAAATCCTGAAACGCATCACGGCTGGGGTATCCCGATGGCGACAGATATAGCTTTTGCAGTCGGTGTCTTGATGTTATTAGGGGATAGGATTCCACTGTCACTCAAAGTATTTCTTTTGGCGCTTGCTATCGTGGATGATTTAGGAGCGATTTTGGTGATTGCTCTATTTTACTCATCAGATCTCAATTTACTCAATCTCACGATTGGTTTAGGAATTTTTGCTTTAATGCTTGCCGGTAATAGGATGGGTGTAAGAAATATCTTCTTTTACGCCATTTTAGGTATCGGCGGTGTATGGCTAGCATTTTTACTTTCAGGAGTTCATGCTACTATCGCAGCTGTCCTAGCAGCTTTGCCATTCCAGCAGATGTCGTTTTAAAAGAAAAAGATTATGTTTCTGAAGTCAAAAGAAAACTGAATGAGTTTGAAGCCATTGATCCTGACGACGAAATACCTACTTTAAAAGAATCACAATTAGAAATTTTGGAAGAAGTCCACACATTGACTTCTATGGGAATGACGCCTTTGCAAAAATTGGTCAATATCTTGCATCCCATCAGTACTTTTATCGTATTACCTATCTTTGCTTTGGCCAATGCAGGTGTAGCATTGAATTTTGAGATGAGTACACTCTTCTCTAATCACGTCGCTTTAGGAGTGGCCTTGGGACTGTTTTTTGGAAAAATCATCGGTGTTACAGGTGCGACCATGTTATTAGTAAAGTTAGGAGTGGGCTCACTTCCTAAAGGTATGACCCCTATTAATTTAATCGGTGTAGGAATCTTGGCATCTATTGGTTTCACAATGTCAATCTTCGTTTCTTCATTGGCCTTTGATCATCCATTATATATGGAACAAGCCAAAATAGGTATCTTCGCTGCTTCCATCATGGGCGGAATCGTGGGTTATTTTTATTTAAAAGCTGTTACGAAGTAATGCCTCAATCAGACTCTTCATCAATCTGTATCAAAAGTATTATCCGATGATAATCTTTATAAAAGTAGTAGAAGATAATAGAGGAAACAGTAAAAGATAACAACATACATATTTGTAAACCTCCGACAATCATAGTCGCAAAAGGTTTTTGCACTTCAGAACCCATACAGGTGGAAAGAGCTACCGGCAATAAGCCTATTGAACCCATCAATGCAATCATCACGATGGAGCGAATACGACTTTTCACACCCAAGGCGATGGCTTCGCAGATAGGAGGTCTTTCTAAGTTAGCTTTCATAACTGCAATGAGAATAATGGAGTTAAGGCAGATTTTAACCTAAAAAATGTCTATTAAGTCAGAATTTGAATGATATAAGATATACGAGATAGATAGAAAATAAAAAATTGGAGTATTACATTTATATAATCTCCATATCTGTCATTCTTATCAAATCAGGTATAATGGACATTTTTATAAATGACTGGAATTTTAATGCTTACTAAAGTACCTCCTTCCGGTGGACTTTCCATCGTCATCTGACTATCTTCCGAAAGAAGAGCCAATCGTTTTCTTGTTAAATCTATACCTATATGCTTCCTATTGTCAGTGCTTTGGTTTAACTTTTTTAATTCCTTTGATTTTTGTAGCCCAATCCCATTGTCACGTATGGTGATAACTAACGAATTGTTTTGAATATTGAAGTTGATATCTATCTTTCCACCTTTTCCACTTTCGAGATTCATGATTCCATGCTTTAGAGCATTTTCCACTATGGGCTGGGTAATTAAAACAGGAACATATATACTTTCATTGTTGATTTCCTCACCGATTTGGATGTGATAGGTAAAAAGGTCTCTTTTTCTGCTTTGTTCGAGACTTAAAAACAAATCCAACAATTTTGCTTCATCCTGAATTGAAATGAATTTATCTTGACTTTTATCAAGCACATTTCTCAAAAGATCACCGAACTTAAAGAGAGTTTCCTGAGCTTTTCCGTAATCTTTTTTGTAGAAAAAATAATCAATAAGATTGAGAATGTTAAAGATAAAATGCGGATTTAAGCTGTTTAGCAATACCTGTGTTTTCAATTCTAAAAGCTGTCTTTGGAGAGTGTCTTTTTCCCGCTTTCTTTTTATATAGAAAAAAGTAAATAAAGTTAAGGCAAAAACTAAACTAAAAATGGTAGCTACTGCTACTTTAAATTGGTATTCTCTTTTTAAATAAGCTTGATTTTCATATAGGTTTTCTAATAACTCTTTAGTCGTTTTATGGTTATATGCTTGATTTGTTTCTTCTATCTTCTTTGAAAGATCGTGATAAATTTCAGACTTATCGTGATCGCCAAAATAATCATAATAGCTTATAAAGGATTGATAAACTTCTTGTTTTAAATTTGAAAATTGTGAAATTCTCGCAATAGAATCTGCATCTGTAAAATTTTTGAATGCCAAATCATATTTTCCCATTTTGAAATATGATAAGCCCATTCCATTTTTTATAAATCCTTCTAAAGCGCTTTTGTCTTGTCGGGAGTTTTTCAGATATTTTAAACTGCTTTTGAGATAATATAGAGCTTCTTCGTACTTGGCTTCATAAAAATAAGATCTACTGATAAGCTCTGCATTGGTTGCCAAAAAGAAATTTCTGTCAATATTTGTGCTGTCTAGTTTTGAAAAGTAATTATCTGCTTCTTTAAGATACTTGATTGCTTCCAAAGACTCTTTTTTGTCCAAAGCATTATATGCTCTTTCTTGAGATAGATTTCCCAAAAATTTATTTTTCTCATTTTCATCATTTATCTTTTTACTTGCTTGGATAGCGATATGAAGATGTTTTTGACTCTCTTCAAAAAGTTGACTTTCTCTATATAATGTGCTTAAAAAACCATTGATTCGTGCTTTCCAAATATGGTCTTCTAATTTATCAGCCAGTTTGTCAGCTTCCAATAGCAACCGGATGGATTCATTCTTAATGCCGTTTTGTCTAAGTAATTTTGCTTGAAAAAACAAGACTTGACATTTCCTGTAGTCAGTATCAGCAAGCTGCATAAGTAGCTTGGTGTTTTTCATTGCTTTTACTGGGTCTTGATTAGATAAAACCTTCTCAACACTGTCTAATATGATTTCAAATCTATCGTTTGACGCTAATGCATCTTGTAGGTTTATTAATATGATTAAAAGACAAAAGAGAGACTTAAATTTCATTAAAATAATATATAATCGTAGGCTTTACCAAGAAAAATCATCTTGCTAACCATTTTATTAAAATAAAGAGTTCATAGTGCGAATATAATTGGAATTGTTTACATATTAATAAAGAAAATTATTAAGCATACTAAAAATTTAAAATGTGTTATGAAGCAAAATAATACAAAATAAATATAAAATGGATATTAGCCATAGTGAGTAAGATATTAAAGTGGCTGGGTATGAAATAATGTTTCTTTTAATATATAAGCTAATGTGTCAATTCGGGAATTAGCAAATGAATGTACCAATATACCAATGTATTGGTGTATTGCTTCGAGACGAGCCTTAGTAGCCTATTAATGACATAATTAGAGCAAACACAACATAGCACTAACTATATAATTAAATCTTATACTTATCTTTGTGCCCTATGGCAGAGTTAGATTTACAGAAAATTGTATCTCATTGTAAAGAGTATGGATTTGTATTCCCTTCAAGTGAAATATATGACAATCTTGGAGCCGTTTATGATTATGGTCCTTTTGGCGTCGAGTTAAAAAATGCCATCAAAGAATATTGGTGGAAAAGCATGGTGCAGATGCACGATAATATCATTGGAATAGATGCCGCCATCTTCATGCATCCCACTACTTGGAAGGCTTCAGGCCATGTCGATAGTTTCAGTGATCCATTAATAGATAATAAAGATTCTAAAAAAAGATATCGTGCCGATGTATTGATAGAAGAACAAATAGAAAAATACAAGAACAAAGCACAGAAAGAATTAGATAAAAAAGGAATTGATACCAATGCATCTGACGAGGAGAAGGCAAGAGCAAGTAGAAATTATAATAAAGCATTGCAATTAGAAGCAGAATATATAAAAGCTGCCGAAGCAGAAAACTTTAAAAGATACAAAGAACTTATTGAAGAACACGAAATAGCTTGTGAAGTCAGTGGCTCTAAAAACTGGACTGATGTCAGGCAATTTAATTTAATGTTTGCTACCAAATTAGGTTCTTTGGAAGAAAGTTCCACTGATTTATATCTAAGACCAGAAACTGCACAAGGAATATTTGTTAATTTTCTAAATGTCCAAAAGACTGCAAGAATGAAAGTTCCCTTTGGAATTGCTCAAATAGGGAAAGCTTTTAGAAATGAAATTGTGGCAAGACAGTTTATCTTTCGTATGAGAGAGTTTGAACAAATGGAAATGCAATTCTTTGTACGTCCCGGAACTGAGTTGGATTGGTTTGAAAAATGGAAAGAAATTCGACTCAAATGGCACTTGGCCTTAGGTACAAATCCTGATGATTTACGTTTTCATGTACATGAAAAATTAGCACACTATGCTAATGCCGCAGAAGATATCCAGTTTAATTTTCCTATGGGTTTCAAAGAATTAGAAGGGATACATTCAAGAACAGATTATGACTTATCTCAACACCAAAAATATAGTGGCAAAAAACTTCAGTATTTTGACAGTGAGTTAAATCAAAATTATGTTCCTTATGTCATCGAAACTTCAATTGGTTTAGATAGGATGTTTCTAAGAGTTATGAGTGAATCTCTCAAGGAGGAAGAATTAGAAAATGGAACTCGTACAGTCTTAGCATTGCCACCTGCACTTGCACCAATTAAAGTAGCGGTTTTGCCATTAGTACGTAAAGACGGATTACCTGAAAAAGCATTAGAAATCTATAATCAACTTAGATTTATTGGACGTGCTTTCTACGAAGAAAAAGATAGCATAGGTAAGCGATACAGAAGAATGGATGCTATAGGCACACCTTATTGCATCACTGTTGATCATCAAACCTTAGACGATAATACAGTCACTATTCGCGAACGTGATACTATGAAACAAGAGCGGATTGGAATAGACAAGGTTGAAGAAATCGTACGCAAAAAGGTAGATATAAACAATCTTTTAAAGAAAGCTATATAAAAAAACTATATCTGTAATTGAAAATATTTACTATGGTATCCTGCTTAAATGTCTCATTGTCGAGCTTGACTTTTATTTCTCCTTCAAAATCAAGATCTTGTAAGCAATATTGTTGTTGAATGAAATCATTTGCTTCTTGTATTAAAAAGTTTATTTAATCTCAAATCGTAAATTATCCGGAGCTTTTATCAATAATCTGAATACTGATAACTCCACTTTTATTCTTTTTCTGACGAATAAACATACATAAAAGTAAAATTATTACTCTGGGACAGCCAAAATCGAATAACTGAACTTTATAACGAACGGTAATTTAGCTTGTTATATCGGTTTGGACTCCAAACTTTGAAAAGCTACGGAAGTCAGGGGAAAAGTAAAATCTAAACTCTTCTTCAGAAGTTGTCTTCTATGCGAGAGATAATGGAATTATCTATAATTAAGACAATAAAGCAAGCGCATTTTTCACTCTTGTAAACGCTTCTATCAAAGTTTCCTCAGATAAGGAATATGAAAATCTCACACACTCAGGAATACCAAAGCTGATACCTGAAACTGCTGCAACATGACCCACATTTAATAAAAAGATACACAAATCATCAGCATCTTTGATCACTTCGCCATTGTACTTTTTACCAAAATATGCACTAAAATCAGGAAAGACATAAAATGCTCCATCCGGTATCATACATTTCACATTGGGAATTTGATCCAACATATTCATGACCACATCTCTACGTTTTTGGAAAATGTCTTTCATCTTATATGTAGGAGTTTGATCACCTGTCAATGCTTCTATCGTCGCTCTTTGAGCAATCGAATTTGTTCCGGATGTGGTTTGTCCTTGTAGTTTAATACAAGCCTGTGCTACATATTCGGGAGCAGCTATATATCCAATTCGCCAGCCCGGCATAGCATAACCTTTTGCCTGTCCATTTACCAAAATAGTTCTATCTTTCATAGATGGAAATGATGCGATACTGGTATGTGTGCCTACGTAGTTAATATGCTCATATATCTCATCAGATATCACTACAATTTCGGGATATTTTTCTAATACTTTTACTAAACCTGCAATCTCTTCATTACTATAAATAGAACCCGTAGGGTTACAAGGGGATGAATAAACAAAAAATTTCGTATGAGGTGTTATGACTGCTTCTAATTGCTCAGATGTTATTTTAAACTTATTTTCCATTTGGGTAGTCACGATGACAGGGGTCGCTTCGCACATCTTCACTTGTTCAGGATATGTCACCCAAAATGGTGCCGGTATAATGACCTCATCGCCTTTATTTAGAAAGCACATAAAAATATTTGCCAAAGATTGTTTAGCACCGGTAGATACTACAATCTGATTGAGCTTGTATTCCAAATGATTCTGTATTTTAAGTTTTTGACAGATAGCCTCTCTTAAATCGGTATAACCAGGAACAGGGGAATATCCATCATATCTGCCATCGACAGCTTTTTTTGCTGCCTCTTTGATATGTCGGGGAGTTTCAAAGTCAGGCTGCCCCACACTCAGACTTATTACATCGACACCTTTTGCTTTTAAATCATTACTTAATTGTGTCATTTTTAAAGTGGCGGACTCACTCAATCGATTTAATAAGTCAGAAGTTTGTAACATACACTCTCTTTTAGTTCTGTGCAAAACTACATTTTACTGATAAAAAAACAATTAAGTAAAAAATGTTTTATTATTAACTAATAGTTAATGCACAGTATCATTTTGTAGTATAAAATTCATTTATATTGCAAATTTATTTAATGTGTTAAAAGATTTTTAAAAGAAAAACTTAGTTTCAACTTTCAAGTTTTTTTATATCATCGCTAAAATGATAGAGTAATAAGCTTATTAAAACAATACTTCCGCTAAAAATTGCATAAGCTTTGCTAAAAAAAAGAGCCAAATATAAAATGGATACAAACGGAAGTATCATTCCAAAAAAAAGGATACAAAAAGCGGATATAGTTATTTCTTTAAAAACCGTTAAAAAACACCCTGTTAGAGACACGCAAAATAGAGTCAAGATACCCAGTTTGAGATAAATCGAAAAAATTAATATACAGAAAAGTACTATTGGAAAGGTTTTGTAGAGAACATTTTTCCATCCTTCATAATATTGATTATCCGTTATAAAATGAAAGAGTGGTGCAGAAAAGCATATTAGGATTCCGTATCCCAAACCTTTATTTGATGCGTAAAATGCTAAGCTGATTACACTGCCTATTATCAAACCATTGATTATTCTTCTATGAAAGACAATCGGTGTTTTCTCCTCAAAATAATAAATAGATAGTAACAGAAGAATAAATTTAAAAGCCAACAGATAACTAAAATAGGAGGTAAACGGATGAAAAAGCAACATGATAAAATCAATTAATAGTAACAGTATCAACTTTTTGTTTTGTTGTCGGAGGTAAACAATAGTATAAGCAATAAATGCTGCCACCATTATAAATACCCCTTTGACAATATAAATACTCAAATATTCTTTATACACTAATCCCAACATATAAACAGACAGTGTCAACAACATCCCTAACAAAACACTTTTAAGCATCTTTATCCTCGTGAAAATCCAGACAACCAAAGGGGTTATAAATAATGCAGACATAAGACCCGTCGTTATACCTATCATCCAACTATCTATTTG
>JAMLHH010000070.1 GCA_023957215.1 Chitinophagales bacterium | reverse complement strand
TTTAATAGAAATGTTAGTTTTATATTTGAGAATTATGTTTTTGTGAAAAATTCTTTAAGTTTGTTTACCAAACGTTTGTTCAAATAATAAAATAATTTAATATTTATGACAGAAGCCTATATTTTCGATGCCATCAGGACGCCTAGAGGAAAAGGTAAAAAGAATGGCTCATTACATGAAGTACAGCCTATCAACTTGGTTACAACCTTGTTGAAAGCTTTACAAGAGAGAAATGATTTTGACACCAAAGAAGTAGAAGATATCATCTTAGGATGTGTCACTCCTATCGGTGATCAGGGAGCAGATATCGCTAAAGTAGCGGCACTTGCAGCTGGTTGGGATGATAGTGTCTGCGGTATGCAAATCAATCGTTTTTGTGCATCTGCACTAGAAGCAGCAAATACTGCTGCAGAAAAAGTACGCTCAGGCTGGCATGATTTAATCGTTGCAGGTGGAGTGGAATCTATGTCTAGAATCCCAATGGGTTCTGACGGTGGAGCATGGTTTTTAGACCCTATGACGAATTACAATTCTTACTTTGTACCACAAGGTGTAAGTGCGGATTTGATAGCTACCTTAGAAGGTTTTTCTCGTGAAGATTTAGATAGCTACGCTGTATTATCTCAACAGAGAGCAGCAAAAGCTAAAGCAGAAGGCTATTTCGACAAGTCTATCATTCCAATTAAAGACATCAATGGATTGACTATTTTGGCAGAAGATGAATTTAATAGACCAGGTACTACTTTAGAAGATTTGGCTAAATTATCTCCTTCATTCCAAATGCCAGGAGAAATGGGATTTGATGCAGTAGCACTTCAAAGATATCCACACCTTTCTAAAATCAATCACGTACATCACGCTGGCAACTCATCTGGTATTGTAGATGGTGCAGCTTTAGTATTGATTGGGACTAAAGAAAAAGGTCAAGAATTAGGTTTAAAACCAAGAGCAAGAATCAGAATGGCAGCTCACACATCTGCTGAACCTACTATCATGTTGGTAGGTCCTGGACCAGCTTCACAATTGGCTTTGAAAAAAGCAGGTATGACCATTAATGATATTGATGTAGTAGAAATGAACGAAGCTTTTGCGGCAGCGGTCTTGAGACTACAAAAAGACATCAATGTACCTATGGATAAATTAAATGTCAATGGTGGTGCGATTGCTTTGGGTCACCCACTCGGTGCTACCGGCGCAATGATTTTAGGTACCGCTTTGGATGAAATAGAACGTAGAGATCAAAACACTGCACTTGTTACATTATGTATAGGTGGCGGTATGGGTGTCACTACTATTATCGAAAGAGTATAAATTTTAAAATATTCTAAAAAGTAAATTCATGTTTATATACGAAAAAGATCAAGATAATATAGTAACTGTAACGATGGATATGCAGGGACGTTCTGCGAATGTCATCAATGAAGATTTCGGTAACTTACTTGCTGAAACGATAGAAAAGTTACAAAAAGAAGAAAATCTTGCCGGAGTGGTGATCACTTCTGCAAAAT
>JAMLHH010000007.1 GCA_023957215.1 Chitinophagales bacterium | reverse complement strand
AAGATTAAAGTTCAGTGCTAAAAATCCCATCCATCACCAATACGCGACTCGTCAAACTGTCTAAAAATCGCCCTCCCATTTCAATATTAATTCACTAACTTTTTGTATATTTATATTGTGAAATATATTCTGAAAAAAAGACAGAAATCAGTTTGAGATGTTTTGCTTAGAAGAGCGAATTTATCAAGAAAATAAAGTCCGGTTAATTGACCTTTTCGCATATAGCCTATCATTAGAAGAATATGGATTTGTTGAGAAAAACAAAAAAACCTTGGAGGAAGACCTGCTTATCATCCAAGCTCCTTACTGAAGCTGTTTATTTATCCCAAATTGCGCAATAGGAAAAAATTAAGACTTCTATCAGCACGTCGTCTTTCACAAATGTAAAGAAGCAGACATCATAGACTCAAATTGCTGTAAAGCTATCTATAACCTATGATATCAACTGCTCCGAAAGCTTTTTGGCCAAAGCGATAATCGTCAATGACGGATTGATACCCGGTGCATTGGGAAACAAACTGGAATCACATATATACAGGTTTTTCATGCCATGTACATTA
Source organism: Chitinophagales bacterium (assembly GCA_023957215.1). GTDB lineage: Bacteria > Bacteroidota > Bacteroidia > Chitinophagales > JADIYW01 > JAMLHH01. The sequence continues at coordinate 100,127 of JAMLHH010000007.1, read as the reverse complement.
AATTCAGGATTGACGACAGAGTTTTTACCATCCACACCGATAGTGCAACCACCCATCAAATGCAAACCAAAAGACATTTGGGATTCATATACTTCATAAGCACCGGCAGCATGTAAGATATTTCTGATAGCACTATGACCTTTTGTCTTTCTGGTATTATCTTGATCGGTCATTGGTTTGTGAACTATCAAATTACCTTTATTATCCACCTTGAACTCTCCGGCATTTTCATCTCTGACAGCTACTTCCAAACATTGCATATAACGATATCTTTTGAGAAAATCATGGTGTTGGGCACCTCTGACCGTAAATAACATACTGGCGGAGACAGGACCACTAAAGACATTCTCTAACTTGAAACCCTCTTTTCTAAAATTAGGGTCTTTAGATGCTACTGATTGAAAGTACAGTTTATGGGCATCAACAAATTCTTTTTGGAATCCAAACCACATGAATTGAGGATGTGTGGCAAACTTTTTACCCAAAGCAGGTAATTGGTTCTTAAAACCCGATCTCAACATCATCCTTGTCGTACCAAAAGCACCTCCTGCCAATACTACTTTAGAAGCACTGTACTTTACAGGTGTCTTCTTACCTATCAAACCTTTATGTCCATAGATAGAGACATGATCACTGCCATGCTCGACATGAGAAATCTCTACTTCACTTTCTATCACAAGTCCCAAAACTTCTGCTTTTTGGACAAAAGCCACTAAGGAACTTTGTTTGGAATCTCTATGACAACCATTGAGACAGGTGACACAGTCATTGCCTTCTTCATGTCCGCAGTCGCCCTGACCGCGACGAAGATAGCCCCATTTATACCCCAATTTATCACAAGCTTTTACAAATAAATCTGCATTCCCATTTCTTTCATTTTCCGTAAAAGTGTGTAAAAGCAAATCCGACTCTATTTTATCGTAGAGAACATTCATGTCATCGACATTGAAATAATCAATTCCCGACTCATCTCTCCAATCGTTGATAGCAATATCGTCAAAACGATTCATCAGACATTGATAGACGATAGAAGAACCTCCTACAAGTCTTCCTCTCAAAAAACCCATTTTTGCCTGATCGTCAAACTCTATTCCTCCCCCCCAATACAACTTGGCAGAAGCTTCCGCTTCAGAAGACGGAAATGTATTTTTTCTATAAAACTTACCTGCTTCCAAAAGCAAAACTTTCGCTCCTCCCTTTTGTAAATAATAGGCAAGCGTACCGCCTCCGGAACCTGAACCTACTATGATATAGTCGTACTTTGTCATCTGATTATAATTTTTGTTTTTTACCGATTGAATCTGATTTTAGGGCATTTTTTAAGAAGGGAATCCACTTCCTTGGTTTACCGAAATACGAGGTTGTCAGTCCTTCCAAGATTTCACCTTTTTCTTTGGTAAACGGATACCATTGTAACTCTATTAAGTCACTTTGTTTTTCTATAATGACTGATTTGAGATTGCAGAAAGTCAGCAATCCTTCTTCTCCTTTAAATCTACCTATTCCACTGTCTTTAATTCCGCCAAACGGCAGATAAGGATTGGCTTCGTTGATCATGTGGTTGTTGATACAGACATTTCCGACCACCAGTGCACGCGCTACTCTTTCACCCCGTTTCAAATCACTGGTCCATACCGAACCTCCCAATCCATAAGGTGAATTATTAGCCATTTGTATAGCTTCTTCCTCCGTTTTAAACTTAAAAATAGCCAATGTCGGACCAAAAGTTTCTTCCGTAGCCACTTTCATATCTTGGGTACAATTGTCAAAAATAGTAGGTATCATGTGATGAGAACCCTTTTCTTTGATACCGCCACACAATAAGTTAGCACCTTTTTGAATAGCATCTTCAATATGGTCTTCTATCAATGCCACTTGAAAATCAGCTGTAATCGCTCCGATATCGCAATCATCAGCCACTTGTGTATTTCTACCCGGATGGGAAGTCTTTAACAGCTTGGTTTTTGCTACCAACTCTCCTACAAACTTGTCATAAATCGTATCTTGTACATACAGCCTTTCAATTCCTGTACAGTTTTGCCCGGCATTGGTAAAAGCCCCCCACATCACACCGTTGACAGTTCTATCAATATTTACATCGTCAAAAACAATGCTTGGATCTTTACCGCCTAATTCTAAATCCACAGGTGTCAACTGCTCTGCACATAGTGCCATGATTTTTTTACCTGTCCTGACACTTCCCGTAAAGTGTACTTTATTGGGTCTGAGTTTTATCAATTCAGCACCGGCAGTTTTTCCTCCGCAAACGACCTGTATTGCATCTTTTAAAAATCCGCTCTCTTTGAACAAATGCTCCCAAAGCGGCTTCAAAGGTGTCCATTCACTCGGCTTGACAACAACAGCATTTCCTGCCAAAAATGCTAAAATACTGGGTACAATCACTTGATAAAAAGGAAAGTTCCAAGGAGTAATGACCATGACCGTTCCCAGAGGTTCTTTCCACTGCCTGGCTTTTTTACCCATCAAAAAGATAGGAATCTTCATTTTGGCATCCGCTAAAACTTTGGGTGCCATTTTTTTATAGACATCTATCACATCACAGATTTCAAAAACTTCCGATGCATAAGCATCTGTTCTGGATTTACCCGTTTCTGCAATGATATTTTCCAAGATAAACTCTTTGTGGGCAAGCACATATCTCAAAATTTTATCTACCTCTTTTATTCTTTCATCCAAAGACATCGCTCTTATGATAGGCTGCATCTGTCTGGCAGTATTCATAATACTTTTCAAGTCCTCTATACCATAATCTTCCAATTCGTATAAAATCTGACCCGTAATAGGGCTTTTTACTATGGTTGCAGATGTGTTCAAATCACTCATAACGTCTTCTTCATTTAATTAAAAAATACAAATTTTTAAGATTATACAAAAATAATAAAATAAAACTCTTAAACTATTGGTGACTGTTAGATACTACTTGTTTTTGGTGTTTTTTTGATTTTTATCTTGAGTGCGCTGTAAGTTATCGACATGATGGGGCTGATGATGTTATAAAAGCAATAAGGAGCAAAAGCAAGTGTCGGAATTCCTAACACACTCGATTGATACGCACCACAGGTATTCCAAGGTACTAAAACACTGGTGACAGTACCGCCGTCTTCTAATGAACGGCTGAGATTTTCCGGAGCCAAGCCTCTTTCTTTGTAGGCATCTACATACATTCTGCCCGGTATCAAAATAGAAAGATATTGATCAGAAGCGATGATATTGGTTGAAATGGATGAAAAAACGGTCGCAGTAATCAAAGAAGTATCTGTTTTAGCCCATTTTAAAATTTTGATAGTGATGCTTTTCAGAAAATTACAAGCTTCCATCGTGCCGCCAAACATCATGGCAGCGATAATCAACCATACCGTACTCAACATGCCCGACATACCGGAAGAAGACAACAATCCGTCAAGCAAAGTATTTTCTGTAGGAATATTGATTCCTACCGTCATGGCATCAACTATAATTCTATAATATTCGGCATAAATATTCACACCTTTTTCCGAAAGTAGAGCCATCAAATTTTGTTGAAAAACAATGGCACAGACAGCTCCCAATATCGTTCCTATCATCAAAGCCGGAATAGCAGGTGTCTTTTTGACTATCAACAAAATGACCAACGCCGGTACGACAAACAGTATCGGCGAAATGTAAAAAGTAGATTGCAAATCCACCAACAAGCCTTCAATATCGGTCATATCTACTGCTACATCAAAATTCCAACCAATAGCCAAATAAATCATCAGTGTGATAAAAATATTGGGAATATTGGTCCAAAGCATATACTTGACATGTGTAAACAAGTCCGTTTCGGCAACGGCAGCAGCCATATTGGTGGTTTCTGAAAGTGGTGAAACTTTATCTCCAAAATAAGCACCCGAAATAATCGCTCCTGCAATAAGACCTTCATGATACCCCAATGTCTTACCTACCGCAAAGAGTGCTATGCCCACAGTAGCTACCGTACTCCAAGAACTTCCCGTGGAAACGGAAACCAAAGAGCATATCACACAAGCAGCAAAAAGGAAAAATGCAGGATTTAAAAGCTTCAATCCGTAATAAATCATGGCCGGAACAATACCAGAAAGCATCCACGCTCCGGCCAATGCGCCTATCAAAAGTAGAATGATGATGGCCTGAGTAGTAGTACTGATACTTTTGACAATCCCTGTTTCAATCTTTTCCCACGAGAACCCTTCATTAATACCTATCACCGCAGCAATGGCGGCAGAGAAAATGAGTATCAATTGGATAGAACCATCTGTTGCAGAATCTTTATAGATAAAAATTACATCAATGGAAAGCAATGTAACTAAAATGACAACAGGTATCATCGCTTTATAAAAAGCGGGAATCAGCTCTTTTTCTGTATTCATCTATTTATGTTGAGGCTATAAATATAGTAATACAGTCTTCTTTTTTGTAGGAATAACCCCAACCTTTTTCCCCTAAAGAGAAAGTGTTCACCCATATATAACTTCTTCCGCTTCTATCAGCGAGAGGCCTTTCATCTTCATCACCACTTGGGCAACAGCTATCACATCTTTTTCGCAATAGACTGCTATCCGTTTCAAATCATTTTCATGATAATACACTCGACCGACTTCCGAGCCGTCAATATCATCTTTGGGTGAAGGTACTCCTAAAACGTGTGTCATTAATTTAAGGGAAATATAGTTTTTATAATCTCCAAACTTCCACAAAGCCAAAGTGTCTATCATCATTTCCTGTAATTCCCAAGGTTTGGCAGCCTGAAATTTGAGAAGATAGGTCGGAAAATGATTCGCCAAACCGTTAATCAACAATCTTCTGCAAATATATGGAATATCAAACTCCCTGATATTGTGTCCGCATAATGCTAATCTGCCATTAAAACTATTGTTAAAACGATTAAGAATATCGACAAATTCATGCAATAGTTCTTTTTCATCATCATGGATAATAGACTTCACTTTAAAAACCCTATCACCTTGTTTCTTACTGAAATAGCCCAAAGAGATACACACGATTTTACCAAACTCTGCAAGTATCCCCGCATTTTGAAAATAAAAATCGGCAGCATCCACATCTACATCCCTTGTTTTTCCTTTTTTATCTTCCCAAAGCTTTTGTTCATAAGGATTTAAATCATCATAGCTTCTCATTCCGGGAACCGTTTCAATGTCAATAAAAACGACATTCTCAAGTTGCATATATTCAAGCATATTCTTCTTTGTTAATTCATTGCTAAAATATACTATAATTCTTGTTAAAAAGCATAGCTATGAAATTTAACAAATTATAGTGGATTACTTTTGTTATCAAATTTAATTACAAAAAGCAAATAAGCTATGGCTCAAAATTCAAAAGTACACGCACTATATATCGTACTGATTTTACTTTTATTAGGCGGACTTGTATTTACCAATCTCAAATTAAAAAAATCTACCGAAACGATTAGAGTCACTACCACCGAACTTACTGATGTCAACAATCTGAAAGCCGAGTTAGAAGTCGAATACCAAAAAGCAATGGCTGATTTGGAAACGGCAAAAAGTGAAAAATTAGATATCGAAGGTTTACTTTCCGAAAGAGAAAGCGAATTAGAAGCAAAAAAGAAACAAATCGCTGACCTTCTCAAAAGCGGTCAAACAAATCAGGCAGACTTGAATAAAGCACGTGAACTAATCAAGCAACTCAATGCTGAAAGATTAGCTTTTCAAGCAAAAATCGACTCTCTGACAGTCTTGAATGAAGAGTTAAACCAAGTAAATGTCAATCTAACCTCTGAAAGAGATGAATTGACGGAAACGGTGGCAAATGTGACCGCCGAGAAAGAAAGTTTGAACCAAGAAAACACCAATCTAAAATCTAAAGTAAATAAAGCCGAAATACTGACTATCACCAATATAAAAGTCACTCCTATAAAATACAAAAGCAATGGCAAAGAAGTAGAGGTAAAAAAATCTAAAACAGTAGAATCCTTAAAAATCTGTTTTGATATGTTGGTCAATCGTATTGCTCCGGCCGGAAAAACGGAAATGAACGTCAGAGTGATAGGACCTGATGGTGTGACAATCCAAATGGGAGCATTGGGAAGTGGTGAGCTGACCGATGCCACTACCGGTAATTCTATTCCTTATACTTACACCATCCAACCGGATTATCAAAATGAAGAAAAAACGGTTTGTTCTATTTGGAAACAAGACAATGATTTTGCCCCCGGAAGATATTCGGCAGAGGTTTATCAAAAAGGTCTTTTGATAGGACAAGAAAACTTTGAATTAAAATAGACATCATTCTACATCAACCCAATAATCGCAACGGCAACATTAAGGATACAATTTCCCTTTACAACTCAAAAATACAGTAACGGAATGCCTTTTTCGGATTTTATATGCTGAAATCGTGGCTTTTAAGCATAAAATCCCTTACCCAGATTGGGGGAAATTTTCTTTTGCCCGTAAAAAAGTTGTTTAAATAATGAGAGGGCAGTACCTGGAGCTGAACAGTACCAAAACCGTTTGGCGAACATGGCGTACAAACTTGGCACAGACGCAAATATATTTCATAAAGACTCGTTTGGTACGATGTTGTATTTCAATGCCCTCTACTCTGTTTTTCACTAAAACAGACTTTATCCATTCAAAGATATTACTGCAAACGGCCATCAGACCGATGTAAACCGTGTTGGTGTCTAAATCCATAAAAGGCAAACGATGAATATTGAAGTCATTAAGAAGGTTTTTATTGTTGTTCTCGGAATCGTTTCCTCTTTTGTTGTAAAACTTTATCACGTCTAAGTTGCTCATTTCCATATTATTGGTGATTATTCCGTAATAAGTGTAGCTGTGTTCAGGAAAAAGATTGGGATGGCTTTCTGTTATCCTGCTTCTAGTTACCACAACCCTGTACTCTTTCTCACCCTGAAATGGAGCGTATCTTATGTTTGCCACTTCTTTGTTTTCGTAATTTACTTCTACGTTTTCCCAGTTTTTCTCTTCAATGCAAATGCTTCTAAAACCTGCACTGGTGACGTTTCTGATGTAAAAATGTTCGACATTTTCTTCCAAAACGGCAATCACGCCTTTTTGGTAGGATGCTGCATCACCTCGGAAGGATTTAATACTGATACTATTGTCTTTCAAATTTTTAAAACAATTTTCCAGTGCTTGTTCTTGGGCATACTTTGCGGGTGTATTTCCGTTTCTGTTTTCAAAATAAACGGTATTATTCCCAATATTTGCAAAACAGGGATGATAGGCTTTGGTCATTTTGTACGAGGTTCTCGCATCTTGTTTATTGTTGTTCAAGACGACGTTGTCAAAATCCAAAACATAGTCTTTTACATCCGGCTTTAACAATCCTAAATTCACACAAATACCTGCCAATAAGCTGTTTATGTTTTTGTTGTAATTGATTTGATGCGTAGTGTTGTTTTCTGTAACAACTATTTTATTCGGTACTTTTAATTTCTGAAAAGCATATTCCACCGTATCATGAGAAGGAATTGAATCTTTCATGTTTTGTGCAATTTGTTCTTTTAGGTGCTTTAGATCCGAAACAAATTCACCGTTGCAAAGTGAATTTTTAAGTAGAGAAAGAATGATGTCCGAATACGCATATTTTGCTCTATAATTTGCAACCAATGTCCTGTCAATTAGACTATACACATTACTTTGTTTCAACAAAGAATTGATGAAATTTAAACCTCAAAAGGAGTGTTTTGAGAAGAATGTCTAATTTATCCACGGTACATATTTTGTGTAGTAACTTTAAATCTTACCTTTTAGGTGAAACCTAAAAGCCTCGCAGTCCTTTTATTTTAAAGGGATTGCAGAGGTTTTTGCTTTTCTGTTGCGATTTTGGGGATCAATCATAAAAAGGAGCAAGGTTTTTCTTACTCCTTTTTTTGTACAATCAATCCATCAACCCCAAAAGTAAACTCTTCTGACTCTTCTAGATATTTTGGTGAGTAGCTCGTAAGGTATAGTACCTATTTTATCGGCACAATCTATAATAGAAATATGTCTGCCATAAACTTCCACTTCATCACCAATTTTTACATCTTTTATATCTGTCACATCTGCCATACACATATCCATACACACATTACCGATGATTTTGACATTCTGTCCATTGACAAATACCTCTCCCACTCCATTGCTAAACCTCCTATCATAGCCATCTGCATATCCGATGGCAATCACAGCAATTTTACTCGGTCGGGAGATTTTACCTTTTCGTCCATATCCGACAGTTTCTCCCGGCATGACCTCTTTCACTTGCGAAACACTGGTCTTTAAAGTTCCTACCACAGCTAATTTTTCTTGGATAAACCGTGAACTGTCTATTCCATATAACCCGATCCCCAAACGGACATAATCATACTGGCAATCAGCAAATCGAACAATACCGGATGAGTTCAAAATATGTCTTCGAATGGGATAGTCAAACGTTTTTTCAAACTGCTGACAGATCGCATTAAAACGCTGAAACTGTTCTAAAGTGAAAGCATCATATTGTGGTTCATCAGAAGCTGCAAGATGTGAAAATAAAGTTTCCACCCTGACTTGCTCTTGGTTTTTCAGTACTGATAGTAGTTCGTCTAACTCACTTTCTATAAAACCCAACCTATTCATACCAGTTTCTATTTTGATATGAATCGGGTAAGTTTGGTTTAAATTTTGAGATTGTAAAAAGTAAATCAAAGCTTTGAGCATATCGAGTTCGTAGATATTGGGTTCGAGGTGGTTTTCTATCATTTTCTCAAAATCTTGAACAGATGGATTCATCACTATAATACCCGTTTTGATTTCTCCGTCTCTCAAAATCACGCCTTCATCCGTATAAGCCACTGCCATATATTTGACACCTTTATCCTCCAAAAGATGGGCAATCTCCGTACTCCCACTTCCATAAGAAAAAGCCTTGACCATCGGAATGATACTTGCTCCGTTTTTCAACAAGCTCTTATACACATCAAAATTATCAGACAAAGCATTCAAGTCTATCTCAAAGACGGTTCTATGGATTTGTCCCAACAAGTGAAAGGTGACTTTTTCAAATCTAAATTTTCGCGCCCCTTTAATCAAAATATCTTCGCGGTCAAAATGTAATCCGGCAATATCCTCAATTAAATCTTCAGTAGTAGGATAGCTGTAAAATTCAGACACAAAGTTTTCAAACTCACTTTTTGCTGAGACAAATAAAGCGCCCACTCCTATAACTTTTTGAAATTGATAAGGTTGGATGGCACGTTTTAACTCTTGTATCAACCGGACATTGTTTAAACCCGACTCTTCAAATTCCGAAATGATTAAAGTCCGTTTTTGCTTAGAATTTTGTCTTCTGTAAAACTCTAAAGCTATCTCTAAAGAACGCAAATCTGCACTATAACTGTCATCAATTATCGTACATTCATGTATGCCGTATTTCAACTCCAAACGCATAGGCAACATGCTCAAATTAGCTACTCTCCTATTGATTTCATCCGCATCATATCCCAATTCTGACAGCAAGACAAAACAGTGAACAGCATCTTCAATGTACGCCTCATTTGCAAAAGGGATTTTTAGACGATGTACTTCATCCGATGATCTCTTCAGTTTTATAAGTGCATGCTTATCTACATGTACTTTCGAGATGATTTGATACTTATCGGTTTTTTTTCGTCCCCATGACACACTTTGGGCATCAGATTTTATATTATCTTTTATTTCCTGATAATCAGAACAGTAAATAACTTTATCACAATGCTCAAACAGTTTTAATTTCTCTACAACTTTTTCTTTTCTGCTTGAAAAACCGGCATCATGCGCCGGACCCAAATTTGTAAAGATTCCAATATTGGGATGTATTACCTTTTCCAACTTTTCCATTTCATCCACAGTAGAAATTCCCGCTTCAAAGATGCCGAGTGTATGATAATCTTCTAACTGTAAAACCGAAAGTGGAACACCTATCTGCGAATTGTAACTTTTGGGACTTTTGCATATTTTTTCATCTTTCTCCAAAAGCTGGTACAGCCACTCTTTGATAATCGTTTTGCCATTACTGCCTGTGATACCGATAATGGGTATTTGAAACAAATTTCTATGATATCCAGCCCATTTTTGCAGGGCTTTCAAGGTATTTTCGACCAAAATAAAACCTGCATTTTCATAATCAGAATACTTCAATTCTTTCTGTATCAAAAAACACCTGACACCCTCCTGATAAGCATCTCTTATATAAAGATTTTCATCTTGATTTTTACCTTTTAAAGCAATAAAAATACTATTCTCTGCATGAACCAAGCGTCTCGTATCGGTACATATTTCGTCCACTTTTTCATTGGGATGATTTCCGGATAAAACACCATGACAGATTTTGGCAATTTCAGAAAGTCGGTAACTTTTCAAGCTTTTATTTTAAAGTAATAAGTATCAAAAATAGACAAAGAAAGTGAATGTTTAAAAATCTCTTTTCACAATTTTAACGTAAGGGCATTTTCTATGATACATTACTATAATATTAATTTACACACTTCGGGTCAAATATGAAATGAATATTGAACTTTATATTTGATTATATACATACATTCAATTACTTTTGCGCCAAATTGAAAACTAAAAATTCTAACCATAATGTCTAACGTAGGTAAGATTACACAAATTATCGGTCCGGTTGTGGACGTTGCGTTCTCTGCTGAGGGTTCCAAATTACCTGAAATCCTGAATGCTCTCATTGTTAAAAAAGATGACGGTTCTGAGGTCGTTCTTGAGTGTCAAAGACACTTGGGTGAAGACAGCGTTCGTGCTATCGCAATGGATGCTACTGAGGGTCTTACAAGAGGGATGGACGTAATTGATACAGGCGACCAAATCCGTATGCCGGCTTCTGAAGATATCAAAGGCCGTCTTTTTAACGTAATTGGTGATACCATCGATGGTATCGGTCCATTGAGCAAAGAAGGCGGAGCGCCTATCCACAGAAAACCACCAAGATATGAAGACTTGGCAACTTCTACAGAAGTGCTTTTCACAGGTATTAAAGTAATCGACTTGATCGAACCCTACTCAAAAGGTGGTAAAATCGGTCTTTTCGGTGGTGCCGGTGTAGGTAAGACTGTATTGATCATGGAGTTGATTAACAATATTGCTAAAGGTTATTCAGGTCTATCTGTTTTTGCCGGTGTAGGCGAGCGTACTCGTGAGGGTAATGACTTACTTCGTGAGATGATTGAATCTAACGTTATCAAATACGGTGAAGAATTTAAAGAAGCCATGGAGAAAGGTGATTGGGATTTGACTAAAGTAGATAAGGAAGCTTTAAAGGATTCTCAAGCAACCTTAGTATTTGGTCAGATGAATGAGCCACCGGGAGCGCGTGCCCGTGTAGCTTTATCAGGACTTTCTGTTGCAGAATATTACAGAGACGGAGATGCTTCTGAGGCAAAAGGTAGAGATATCTTATTCTTCGTGGACAATATCTTCCGTTTTACACAAGCTGGTTCTGAGGTGTCCGCACTTCTTGGTCGTATGCCATCAGCGGTAGGTTATCAACCGACTTTGGCTACAGAAATGGGTCTGATGCAAGAACGTATTACTTCTACGAAGAGAGGTTCTATTACATCTGTACAAGCTGTCTATGTGCCTGCGGATGACTTGACTGACCCAGCTCCGGCTACTACATTTGCCCACTTGGATGCTACAACAGTATTGAGTCGTAAGATTGCAGAGTTGGGTATCTACCCTGCTGTGGATCCATTGGACTCTACTTCCAGGATCTTAGATCCTAAAATCTTGGGTGAAAGACACTATGGTGTAGCTGAAAAAGTAAAAGAAATCTTACAACGATACAAAGAACTTCAAGATATCATTGCTATCCTTGGTATGGACGAGCTTTCAGAAGAAGATAAATTGACAGTACATAGGGCGAGAAGAGTACAAAGATTTTTGTCTCAACCATTCCACGTTGCAGAGCAATTTACAGGTTTGAAAGGTGTATTTGTTCCTATCGAAGATACTTTGGCAGGTTTTGAAATGATTTTGGACGGCAAAGTAGATAAATATCCGGAAGCGGCATTCAACCTTGTAGGTAACATTGATGATGCGATTGCAAAAGGCGAAAAATTATTAGCTGAGTCTAAATAAATAATATAAAATGCAATTAGATATTTTAACTCCTGAAGGCAAGGTTTTTAGTGGTGATGTAGATTCAATACAATTACCCGGTATTGACGGTTTATTTCAAATTTTGAACAATCATGCTCCCCTCATTTCAGCTTTGAAAGAAGGCACTGCGACGGTAGGTAGCAAAGACGGAAACAAAACTTTTGAAATCAAAAGCGGTATCGTTGAAGTTCACAACAACCAGATATCTGTCCTTACAGAAGGAGTCAAATAGATTATCGACATCAAAAGATACTCAAAGAGGCTGTCCGCAAGGATGGCCTTTTTGTTTTTGTAAAATCAAGTGTTCCGTTCTGAAATGGGTTGACAGTTTTTCATCCACGGTCATTTAATAATACCAAAATGATTTACATTGCAGTCCAAAACTGAGATAAAAAAATATAAGGATAGCCACAAATTGACATTATTTCTTCCTTTGTGTTTGCTTTAATCTGTACTGCAATGTAATCTTCAACCTCCTCGATTGTTTTGAAAAGCTTGTTGGTGAATTTTCTTTTAAATTTCTGCCACATCTTCTCGGCTGGATTGAGTTCTGGACTATATGGAGGAAGGAATATTAAGATTATATTTTTGGGTATTTCTAATTTCTTTGCCTTGTGAAATGCTCCATTGTCTACCACCATGACTTTTAGTTCGTTCGGTTCTTCTTTACTAAACTCATCTAAGAACAACTGAAAGCAATCAGCGTTACAATAAGGTAGATTCAGCAGAAAGCTATTACCATTCAATGGTGAGAATGCTCCAAAAAGATAACTATTTTTAAATACTTGCTGAAATCTACATATCGGCTTGACACCTATAGCGGTCAGAGCTTTACCGTTTCTTGTAAACAAACCGAATCTACTCTCGTCTTGAAAATAGAGATTGATACTCTCGAAAGCAAAGTCTGATAGGGTTATGAGTTCGAACAGATACGACCAAAGTTTTTTTAAAAGCCTCAACAGCCTGATCGTCCTTGTTGATATGAGACTTCCATTACTTTGGCTTTAGCTCCAAAGCGTCTGATACAGTATTTCAAGATTGTATTGTATCGATATCCTTTCCCAAGTTCTCAAAAATCCATTCCTTGAGTTCTGAAAACCCCGCTAAACCATTCTCCGGATTGTGGAGCAGGTCGGAATTTCTTGACATTTTCTTTTAGAAATTACAGATGGCTTGAAGCCTTTCATAGCGTGAGAGTAGCTTTTCAATGCCACCATCTCTGATACATCTTACGCCAATCGGTAACAGACTGACCGCTCAAATCCCAGCCTTTCTATGAGTTCACGTTTCTTGGAGATTCCCCTCTCTTTTCTCCCTCTTTTTCATTTCGATGAGCATATTTATCCGAGGGACAAACATGGACGTATTTCAACTAACTTTTTAAGTTCAGCTTCGCTCTCTTTTACTTCAATAAATAACGCTTTCGCCATAGTGAATTAATTTACAGTCCAAAGATAAATCAAAAATAATAATTTACAAAACATAGGGCTATTTATTATTTCACTTTGGTATAATTTTCAGGCGACGTGGCAAAAACAGTTAGCTTTTATCGAGTCTTGATAACATCGCTCAATTAGATGGGTGAGTACAAATCTAACCGAAAATAGTCTAAATACTACTCACAATCACGCTCCTGCTCCGTCTCCGAAATAGCCGAAGGTCTGTCTATCCAGACAACATCTTTGAGTTGCATATCAATAAAAGCATCTCTCAAAGCATCAATACCTTTTTTGAGTTTAAACTCAATTTCTTCCGGGTAAATGGGAATAACAGTATAGATAAAAAGATTTTCATTGCCTATCGTCAACTCTTGAAATGCCTCCGGCAAGGATGCGCTATCCATCAGGACGACACCTTCAAAATGCGTATCTGCAATCGGTTTGGAAGGTTCACCATTCGGGATGCTGTGACCATAGCACAACCATGAATTTTGACTGACCGGTATTCTTGCAATATTTTTTAACAGCAATATAGGCCAGTAATTATTGATATCTTTCAGACCGGCAGGTGATAAGTCCCAATCTCTTGGTAACAACATTGCGAGTTCGCCATATTTGAATCGCTCATTCCCCAAAGGGACATTCATCGGTTTTCTACTCATGCCATAGGTGAGAAGCACATTGAAGTTTCTATTTTCATTCGGCTTGATATGGAAGATATCTATCTTTAAATCGTCAGAGCGTTTGTCCTCCCAAACTATGATATCCTCATTACTAAAAAATCTATCAATGTGATAGTCTAATGCAGTGAGCATATTGGGTACTTCCTCAAAAGGAAGTTTGGTATTTTCCTCTATTTCATCACTTTTACTGATATCAAAAGACTCTGACTCATCTATATAGGAGATTTTCTCTAATGGCTTTTCCCCTATCGTTTCGATATCCGGCTCTCCTGTTTGTATAGGTTCTCGGACTTGCTCCACTACTTCTTCTTTCTTTTCAGATATCGTTTCGTCTCTAAAGCCAAATAAAGAAATTTGATTGATATCTACCTGCTTTTTCTTACCCGTCATATCTTCCTCTGTTACTTGCTCTTCTTGTTTGAGATTTTTAGCTTCTTGTTCTATATTTGAATCATTTCCAACAACAGTGACAGCTTCTTCACTTTCTTCCTCTGTCTCATTTTCTTCTGAAACAACTTCTTTTTTCGGTACATTCACCACCTCTAAAGCAGCCGGATTTTGAAGTATGGCTTCTGCCTTTTCAAGATATTTCCCATTGGAATGATGAATATACTCACGTATATATTTTAAATCCTTGCTCTCTTTGTACATTTTCAAGCAAGCATCCCAAATATTTTTTTCACTGATATCCGAATGCATGCCATGACTACGTGAAAGAATATAAAACTCAATGGCTTTATCAAATTCGCCCATTTTTAAATATGCATTGCCGATTCCATTTTCATAACGGTCTCTCTCTTCCGGATATTTTTGTATCAAAGCCTTGTAGAGATTGATACAGACATTATATGGACCTTCTCTCAAAAGTTGATCGGCAAGCTGTATTTGTTCTCCTTGGCTTCTACTACTGAGATAATATGCAATTTTTTCTTCTAATGATGAGTTTTTTACATCAAAAGCAGCAATTTCATATACATCTTTTCCTATAACAGTATCTTCAAGACCGGTATGATGATTATTATCTTCATTTGCTATTTTCTTTTTGAGAATATCCCAAATACCCATATTTCAAATTCATTTTTAATAGCTACAAATCTACATAGTGGTCTGTTCAAGGACTACTAAATTAAGATTAAAAATAAACATTCTTGTTTTTTAACGACCCGAAAACTTATTCACAATGATTTTCATTGTGGAAAATTGGTTAATTTTCTTATTTTAATGAGGTTGTTTTACTATTCAGTATATGATTATCTCATCCACCAAACTCGTTAAAACACAAAGTTAGATAGCGTTTTCTATCCTCTGTTCATTTTATTCCCTCTTATAAAACTCATCCTCACATAGAAAATTAAGCACTGTTAAATTATTTCATCTATTTGTTTTTACAATTATTTAGAAGGAAAAGCCCTTTCTAAAATAGCGTCATAATCCACATTGCCATCATCTTGGAAAGTGCCAAAGTGTGCTGTCACACCTGACTTGATGCGCAATTGGAAAAATGCATCGCTTACAAATTCCGGCGCTCTTTCTTTCAACAAACAGGCTTGAATA
Source organism: Chitinophagales bacterium (assembly GCA_023957215.1). Classification (GTDB taxonomy): domain Bacteria; phylum Bacteroidota; class Bacteroidia; order Chitinophagales; family JADIYW01; genus JAMLHH01. Next base: position 84,302 of record JAMLHH010000007.1, on the reverse strand, counting down.
ATGAGTATCAATTTTTCGGTTATCACTCTTCCATAGATTTCCCGTGTATCTGAATCAGACTGAATAAACTTTTCTAAATCTGCAATTTCATTCAAGAGAATTTTTGAATCACTCGCCATTTCTCTCAAATCGCTGACAACAGACTGTACCAATTCGGGAGATTTTTTAATGACTCTCAAAACATCCAAGCACATCACATTCCCCGATCCTTCCCAAATAGAATTAACAGGAGCTTCTTTATACAGACGAGTCATTACACTGTCTTCAATATACCCATTTCCACCAAAACATTCCATTGCTTCCGCAGTCACAGCTTCAGTACGTTTACACACCCAATATTTTGCAGCAGGTGTCACCCAACGTTTCCATGCCAGAGATTTCGGATGACCATCGCCTTTTTCAAAAGCTTCTGCTAATTGAAAGCTCAACGCTTGTGCCGCTTCCACTTCCAAAGCCATATCGACCAAAAGATTTCTCATCAATGGTTGGTTATAGAGTTCTTTACCGAAAACTTTACGTTGACGAGTATAAGCGATAGCCTGTACCAATGCTTGCCTCATCATTCCGGTACTACCTATCACACAGCAAAATCTCGTATTATTTGCCATTTCCATGATGGTACGGATACCTTTTCCTTCCTCACCTATCAGAATGCCGTAAGCATTGTTAAATTCGATTTCGCTACTTGAATTAGAACGATTTCCCAACTTATCTTTCAATCTCTGAATATGCAAAGGATTTTTAGTTCCATCGGGTTTCCACCTTGGAACGTAAAAACTACAAATTTCATCCGTATCAGAAGTGCGGGCTACTACGAGATGGGCATCACACATGGGTGCGGAAAAAAACCATTTATGACCGGTGATACTATATTCTTTTCCTCTACCTGAAACATTGACAGGAGTGGCAACAGTAGCGTTTTGACGGACATCAGTACCGCCTTGTTTTTCAGTAACGCCCATTCCCACCCAGATGGATTTCTTTTCAGAAATAGGCAAATCTCTTGCATCGTACTCAAAGCTATTCAGCTTTTCTCCCAACTCTGCCCAAAGCTGCGGCTCGTCTTTTATCAAGGGCATACAAGATAAGGTCATTGTAGCCGGACAAAGTGCGCCGGCTTCTACTTGTGTTTGAAGTATAAAATAGGCTGCAATATATGACCATCGCCCTTTTTGTTCTCCTCCAAAAGGCAAACCTATCAAACCGGATTCTTTACAGTAACGCATAAATCTATGCCATGACGGATGGAAATCTACAGAGTCTATCCGATGACCTCTTGTATCAAAAGCTTGTAAAACCGGCGTGTAAGTATTTGCCAAAGCACCGTCTTTATACACTTCGGCAGTGCCTAATATTTCGCCCCATTTTTTAAGTTCTTGATCAAATTCTTTCAAACCATTTTTTTTAAAATAGTCTTTCATCACTTGATCCGTGTCGTATAAGTTATAGTCTTGTAATTCTTCAAACTGGTTAAACACCGTATGAGTCTGGGTAATAGTTTCCATTTTATAGTTTTTTATTCCTAAAGACTATAAAGATACAAAAACATCCTTTTTAATATAAAATGTTTAACAATAAAAAAAGATAGAAAAATCTATGCAAAAGCTAACTTTTTGCCTTCGGCTTCAAACTCTTTGATTTTGTGTTTTTCGTATTTATTTGGATCAAACAAGCGTGTTCTCACCCTATATTCAAAGGTAAATCCCGGCCAAAGTGTAGTATTTTTCCCGTTTTTATTGAGATACCAACTTTGACAACCGGAAGACCAAATTGTCTTATCCAAACGGGCTTGTATCTCTTTATTGTATTTTTCCTGAACAGCCGGCTTGACATCAATCGTCTGCACACTTTTTCTGTCCATGTAGTGAATCGCCTTTATGATATAATTGATTTGGGATTCTATCATATAAATCATCGAATTGTGTCCCAGACCAGTGTTAGGTCCGACCATGATAAATAAATTAGGAAACCCACTGACCGTAGTTCCCAAATAAGCTTCGGGGTCATTTTCGACCCACAAATCATTCAAATCTAATCCATTTTTACCTTTCAAATCGTATTGTAGCACATCCTCAGAAGCATGAAACCCGGTACAATAGACAATGACATCCACATTTCTTTGCAAACCGTCAACAGTCGTAATCCCATTTTCATCAATGGAATCTATCGGATCTGTGATCACTTCGACATTTTCTTTTGCCACAGCCTGATAATAATCATTTGACATTAAAATACGCTTGCAACCCATTTCATAGTCCGGTGTCACTTTTCCCCTCAAACTTGGATTTTTAATATAGCGATTGATATGCATAATACCCACCATTTTGGCGACTGACATTATTTTTGGTGAAACGACAAATCCCAATCCTCTTGATTCCATCAAAGCATAAATACCGCCTCTCATCATTTGTTGGGTTGCAGGCAAAGCTTTAAAGACAGATTTCTCTATATTGGCAATCGCTCTGTCCGGCTTGGGCAATACCCATGAAGGGGTGCGCTGGTAATAATCCAAGTGGGCAACTTCATCCACTATGGAAGGCACTATCTGTATTGCACTCGCACCAGAACCGATGATAGCGACTCTTTTTCCTTTCAGGCTGACAGTATGATTCCATTGTGCGGAGTGAAAACTGTCACCTTTAAACTTTTCACGACCTTTAATAGCAGGGAATGCAGGTTTGCTCAAACCACCTGTCCCCGAAACTAAAAACTGCGCCTCATAAATCTTTCCTGTATCAGTTTGCACAGTCCAAGTTCCTTTATCATCATTATAAAGCGCATGAGTCACTCTTGTGTCAAATGTACAATGTGGATACAAACCGTACTTTTCACAGCAGTCTTCTTGATATTGCAAAATCTCTTCTTGCAGACCAAACATCCTCGACCAATTAGGATAAGGTTCAAAGGAGAATGAATATAAATGAGATTGCACATCACAAGCAGCACCCGGATAAGTATTGACACGCCAAGTACCTCCCGGTCCGTCCTCGGCTTCTACCATCACAAAATCATCTATCCCGTTCTTTTTTAAATGAATCCCCATGCCTATCCCGGCAAATCCGACACCAACTATAACAACTTTCTTTTTTATCACTTGCATATTTTAAAATTTGAATGCTTGCATTGAAGTTATACAAACCCGTCAAAACTTTTTATGAATTTACGTAAAAATGATGGATAGTAGCAATTTATTAACATGCAAGTTTGAATAACGTTTTTAGAAATAAAATGAATTTTGAAAGTTTTAAATTCATTTACTTAGATTTGGAATCTAATTTAGAAAAATGGCACAAACAATAGAAGCTCAAGCTACCCAAAGGAAATATTTTGACTCTTTAGATGGTTATAGAACTTTTGGAACACTTGTGGTGGTCATGCACCACGTACCATTTATCTTTTTTAGGACTCCTTTTGGTTACGGCTGGTGGGTCTTGCAATCTTTCTTTGTGATATCAGGCTTTCTTTTGACCTTTATTTTATTAAAAGACAAAAAAAGAGGACTTTCTTTAGGCAAAGAGTTTAGAGACTATTATTTAAAAAGATTTTACAGGATTTTTCCACTTTATTGGGCATTTTTAGCCTTGTTATCTCTTATTGTAATCTCCTTCGGAACGACAAGCATTCCCCTGATAAAAGAGTTCTTGACGGAATATAAAGACAATTGGTTTTTATTTTGGACATATCTGTATAATTATAAAGATTTAATTCATTTTTTTCAAGGAATCAAACCTGATTTGAATCCATTTTTATCTCATATTTGGTCATTATCAGTGGAGGAGCAGTTTTACCTTTTACTCCCTTTGATGGTTTTTCTTTTGAGTAGAAAGAATCTGAAACGTCTTGTCATTGGTATCATTGTCATTTCACCTTTATTGAGATTAGGTACTTATTGGGTATTACATCATCTGGCTTATGATCCTGCTCATTCGGCTTATTTTGAAAACAATGATTTTTATAAACAAAGTTGGATCTCGGTAGTCATGTTGAGAGCAACTTGGTGTCAGATGGATTGTTTTGCTTTCGGAATGGCGCTTGCTTTATGGGATTTCAGTTGGATAAAGAGTGCCAAGAAGTGGTTTTGGTGGTCGTTGTTGGGATTTATCGCAATAGTTACTTTGGATGGAATCGTCATTGCCTCAAAGATAGAAACTGCCCAAATGTTGGAAATGGCGGAGATGAACCCCATCTTAAAAAAGACATTGGCCATCTTTCCAATGTGGTTTGCAAAATTTCACACCACGGTTTCAGAACATTTGATTCTTGTCGAAAACTACCACTTTGTTTACATATATACCATTGTCAATTTTTTATCCTTTCTTATCGTTTTATCTTGTTTGAGAAACAAGCCTTTTATGAATCTGATGAATAACAAAGGCATGATTTATACCGGAAAAATTACTTACGGAGTCTATTTGTTTCACTATCCGTTTTTGATGCTTATCATTATGTTTACTATTCCGGTTATGCTGAAAGTCGGGAAATGGAGCAATAAAATTTTCACTTATTTCTTAGGAGATTATATCGGTTTGGTCGGTAGTCAAATCACATCAGAAATAGTCTTGACTGCCATTTATTTACCTTTGTTGTGGATATTTTCCAACTGGTGTTTCAAGTATTTTGAAACTTTTTTCATCAATTTAAAGTATAAAGTGAAATAGATTGCTATTCCCCGAATGATTGGAAGTCAAGCAAACAAAAAGAGGCTGTTCAATTTTGGACAGCCTCTTTTTGTTTGCTTGTTTGGATATGCTAATTTGTTTTCTTTTGCGCATCAGCATAACCGAAAACTTTTTGTAACAATCCTGAGCTTCTTGCACCCAAATTATTTCTGATTTCGTTTTCTTTGATTTCTACTTTTTGGAAGACACCACTCAAAGCTTTGCTCGTAACAAAAGTAGTCAGGTCTGTTTCTACTTTTTTGTTGACCAAAGGAATTTTATTATAGATATTGATTGCATCAGACCAATATTTGGTAGCGTTAACTGCCCCTAAAGATTGATCGATGATAGGTCTGAATTTATCGGCTAATACAGTAGTGGTAGATCTTTTAAGGTATTCGGTAGCAGCACCGTCACCACCCAATAAGATACCCATTGCATCTTGGAAGGTCATTTGTTTGACAGACTGTACAAATACGTCTAATGCTTCGGCAGATGCTTTTTCGGCAGCTCTGTTAAGAGATTCTGTCACTTTATCCACTTGTTTTCCCATGCCGATTTTTTCCATAGCATTCATTACAAATGCCGCTTCTTCCGGCCAAGGAATTTTCACCAATGGATCACCATAAAAACCGTCTTTCTTAGATAAGATACTTACTGCTGAAGAAAATCCCATACTCAAAGCTTCTTTCAATCCGCTTGCAGCTTCATTACCGTCGATTCCACTATTCATCCCTGAAAGTGTACCCAATGTTTGTTGGATTTGTGTACTCGTACAACTTCCCAATAACAAAGCCAACGATAAAACCATGCTCAATGCTCCTTTCATAATTTAATTTTGTTTTTTTGCAAATATATAAAACAATACATCACTGACTTTCATTATCTCATTAGTTTAACTTTTTTAAGTATGCATGCAATTATCATATCTATTGGGGACGAGTTGTTGATAGGAAATACGTTGGATACCAATGCACATTGGATAAGCAATGAGTTGACCCAACTCGGTATTGATGTATTGTCTCGTTGGACAATTTCCGATAAGAAAGAGGTCATCATCAAAAACCTGCATTCTGCCGTACAAAAAGCCGATTTTGTTTTTATCACGGGAGGCTTAGGTCCTACGAATGACGATCTGACCATTGAGTCACTTGCCGTTTTTTTTCATCAACCTCTCATTTTTCACGAAGAAATTTGGGATGATATACAGCAAAAACATTTTAACAGAAAATCTGTCGCCAAAGAAGCCGGTAAGAAGATGGCATTTTTACCTAAAAACGCTATTCCGATTCCAAATCCCAAAGGAACTGCTCCGGGATCTATTTATTTTGAACATGATCGTATGATTGTATCCATGCCGGGTGTTCCTTACGAAATGAAAGCCATGATGCAGGAAACGGTTTTGCCTTTGATACAAAAAAAGTACAAAATGTCAGCTATCGTTTTGTCACATATCTATACGGCAGGAGTTGGAGAAACTGTTTTATCTGAAGCTTTACAAGATTTTGAAAAAAATTTACCCCAAAACTTTTCACTTGCATATTTACCAAGTGTAGGTAGAGTGAGATTGAGAATTTCAGGCAAAGGCGATAACAAAGGAGAATTGGAAAAAGCATCATATAAACTCACTCAAAAAGCCGTCAGCCTGATACAACGATATGTGTACAGTACGACCGAACCTTCTTTTGAAGCTGTAATAGGACAAATATTGAGAGAAAAAAAGTTACAAGTCGGAGCTGCTGAAAGTTGTACCGGAGGATATTTGAGTCATTTGTTTACAAAAATACCTGGTGCTTCCGATTATTTCAAAGGAAGTATTATCTCCTATTCAAATGAAATAAAGATATCAGCATTAAATGTCAAAAAGGAAACTTTAGATCGATATGGCGCTGTCAGTGAACAGACGGTGTCAGAAATGCTTAGTGGAGCTTTGACTTCTCTATACGTAGATATTGCATTAGCTATTTCGGGTATTGCCGGTCCGAGTGGTGGAAGTAAAGAAAAGCCGGTAGGTTGTGTATATATTGGTGTGGCAAATCGACAGGAGCAATATATCAAGCGATTGCAGTTTACTAATAATCGAGATTTGAATATTGAGCTTTCGGCAAACACAGCCCTAGTAATGTTACATATTTTCCTGAAAAAACATTATTTATAAATCATTTTTAAATACATACCACTATTCAAAAAAAATACTTATTTTAGAACATGACTTCTTTTGATATAATCGTTTTAGGTAGCGGACCGGGTGGATATGTAGCAGCTATCAGAGCCTCTCAACTTGGCTTTCATGTAGCTATTGTAGAAAAAGATGAACTCGGAGGAGTCTGTCTCAATTGGGGATGTATCCCGACCAAAGCCTTGCTAAAAAGTGCTGAGGTATTACAATACGCACGGTCAGCAGAAGATTATGGCATCCAAATAAAAAAAGCTGAGGCTGACTTTGAAAAGATTATTTCAAGGAGTCGTGACATTACAAAAAAAATGAATAACGGCATACAATTTTTGATGAAAAAGTACAAAATCACCGTTATCACAGGTTATGGCAAAATAAAACCCGGTAAACGGATTGAAGTCACTGACAACGAAGGTAAAATAGAGGAATATCAAGCCCAACATATCATTATCGCCACGGGAGCAAAAGCCCGCTCTTTACCTAATCTGCCTATTGATGGTGAAAAAATTATCAGCTACAAAGAAGCGTTAAATTTAGAGAAAGCACCTAAGGATATTATCATTGTCGGTGCAGGTGCAATTGGTTGTGAATTTACTTATTTCTTTCAGTCTTTAGGTATAAAAGTGACTTTAATAGAATTGGCTAAAAATATCGTCCCTCAAGAAGATGAAGATGTTTCCAAACAGCTCAAAAAATCTTTTGAGAAGATGGGTGTCACTATTCACACAATGAGTAGAGTCGTGACAAGTAAAATACAAAGTGGCAGTGTAGAACTCTTTGTTTCCACTCCATCAGGCGAGGTGAAGATGCAGGCAGGATTGGTACTTTCAGCAATAGGTATTTCAGCAAATATTGATAATATAGGTTTAGAATATTCGGGTATTAAAACTGAAAGGGGAAAAACCATAACTGATGAATTTTATAGAACCAATGTAGAAGGCTATTATGCCATCGGTGATATTACGACAGGAATAGCACTTGCCCATGTCGCCTCAGAAGAAGCAGTTGTCTGTATAGAAAAAATAGCCGGCTTATCTCCTACACCTATTATACAGAATAATATTCCCAAATGTACTTATACTTCACCCGAAATTGCATCCGTCGGAATGACAGAAAAAGAAGCTAAAGAGGCAGGTTATGAAATATTGGTCGGGAAATATCCATTTTCTGCTTCGGGCAAAGCTCAGGCGCTTGGACACACGGAAGGATTTGTCAAAGTCATCTTTGATAAAAAGTATGACGAGTTACTCGGAGCTCATTTGATAGGAGTAAATGTTACAGAAATGATTGGTGAAATAGCCTTAGCCAAAAATGCTGAATTAACTGCCCATGAAATCATCAATACCATACACCCACATCCAAGTATTTCGGAAGCGGTGAAAGAAGCGGTGGCTATGGCGTATGGAGTGGCAGTGAATATGTAGAAGTTTCCACTATTCTTCTACTCTATCCATTCCGTTTTGTCCTATTTCGTCCAACTCTCTAAGGATTTGAGAGACATTTTCTTCAGTAGTAGTCAATTTGGTTTTGCAAACTTTGATGAGTGTGGTAGCTCTTTTTACTTTATCATATAATTCGTCAACAGAAATTTCACCTTGTTCTATTTCAGAGACAATATCTTGCAACTCGTTAAATGCTTCCTGATAATTCATTTCTTCACTCATTATCTTCTTTTTTGACTGATTTTACAATACTTTTTATACTTCCTTCCAAAACCTTGGTTTCTAACTCGTCATTTGCCTTTAACAAAGATATGTCTTTCACAGCTTTACCATTCAGAAAAGTAATAGAATAACCTCGTTTTAAGACATTATTGGGATGTAGATGAGAGATATCTTTTTCCAAAGATTTTAATTCTGCCTGCCGGTTATTCATAAAATAATGCAAGCCTTTCTCAATCTCCGATTTCTTATTTATCACTATTTGTCGTTGTGATTGTATAGCAAATTTTGTGTTGACAGAAATAGATTGACTGAGATTATTCACTCTCTGAACATGAGATTGTAAAGCAAATTTTGTGTTGTTTAGTAATGAGACACTTAGGTTTTTGACTTTATTTTTGTTGTAGAGTAAAACATTTTCTGTCATGGAACGGAAAAACTTTATCTCCGTATTGAATTTTTGGTTTTCATTTTTAAATAGCCCATCCGAATATTCCCTTATCATATTTTGAGCTTTATCAAGCGGTATAGAAAAGTTGTGAAATTTTTGCAGTAAAAACTCACCGACTTTAGTCGGTGTAATCAAATTAGAATGTGCGACCATATCGCTCACCGTCTCATTGGTAGCATGACCGATACCTGTAATCACCGGCAAAGGGAAAGTGGCAATTTCTCTGGAGAGTAAATAATGATTATAACAGGCAAGTCCTACGTCTCCTCCACCGCCGCGGATGATAGCTACTACATCAAAATGGTGCTTGACCTTTTCTATTCTTTTCAGTTGACCGATAATACTTTTTACTGCATTGTCACCTTGTAACAGTGAAGGAAAAAGATGATGAAAAAACTGATATTCCCACTCGTTTTGATCAATAATTCTGATGAAATCAGCATAGCCTTTACTCGTTTCTACAGAAATAATGGCAAGCCGTTGAGGTAAGACCGGAAAAGGGACTGTTTTATTCTGATGAAAAAGGTTTTCCTTTTTGAGTTGTTGAATAGTGGCTAATTTCTCAGCTTCCAAATCTCCCAAAGTAAAACTTGGGTCAATATCCGAGATAATCAAAGAAAGTCCAAATACCGGATCAAAAGTAATCCTTGCTTCAAAAAGTATTTTTATTCCATCTTTGAGTGGTTCTTTTAAAAGGGACAAAAATTGTTGGTTGACTCTATCATAATCATTTTTCCAAAGGATAGATTTTATTTGAGCGATAACTTTTCCATTTTGTTTTTCCACCAATTCAGGATAGCAATGACCGGAATGCTTGTAGAAATTGAGTTTATTCATCTCCGCTTTCACCCAAAAAGAACTTCCATAACGCTTGCTGATGGTCGTTTGTATGCTTTTGGTAACCTCCAAAAGAGAGAAAACAGTTTTATTATTTTTCAGATGAAGTTTGTTTGAGATAAATAAATAAAACTGAAAATAAGCCGTATCCGACGAGAAAAGCAAAGCATCTTATAGATATTTTAAGAATGACCAAAACTTTTTTGTATGAATATAATTAAAATTTCGTTCATTTTGATAAGCTTCCTTTTCAAAAGAAATATTTTGATATGCTGTGAAAGAAGATTTGTATATGATCCATTTCATTAAAAACTCTATTACATACCATAAATAAAACAATAGAATCAACATTTCTATTTGTTGTCTGATATGGATTTTTTCATGATTGATTAAAATAGTATTAGCTCTAAGTTGCTCATTTCTAATAAAAATAAAAGGAAATATAGTGATACTTGCAGTCCATGATTTGACTAACTTCTTTATTATCCAAGGGAATAATATGACTCTTTTATCTTTCACTTTCAAATTTAACAACTAACGGGTAAAAATCATTTGAAGAAGATTTCATCTTCTTCAAAGATAGCATCGGAAACTCAACGTAAAAAATACATCTTTGTTGTAAGTCCTGCCTGTTAATTTTACCGTTTTTACTCTGTATAAATTGATATGCCAAATGCCGGTCTTCATATTCACATTCTATCTTGCAGAGTCCCGTTAATTCTCGGTTTATTATCTTAGCATTTTCTAAAGTTTCTTTTGCGGAAAGTTTGTACGCACTTATCAAACCGGGTACACCTAATTTTGTTCCTCCAAAATACCGAACACTGATGACCAAACAGTTAGTGAGAGAAAGGCTATCTATCTGTCCCAAAATGGGTTTGCCTGCGGTACCAGATGGTTCTCCGTCATCATGGATACGGTAATTATTTTTATCCAAACCCAATCTCCATGCATAACAGTGATGAGTTGCTTTGGGATGCAGGTTTTTTATTTCATTGAGATAAGTTTTAATGTCATCCTCATTTTCTATCTGAAAAGCAAATCCTAAAAACTTACTCCCTTTTTCTTTGACGACAGATTCAGCCGTATCTTTTATGGTCTGATATGTGTAAACATCAGGCATTCCTTTGCAAAAACTTTGCCTAACTCGCTCTAAGACGGGTAAATAATTTATTACCGCTAAATATTTTCAAACCGAGATTTATCAAAGTTTTAATCGGGTGACGATTGGCATCCGGTTCATAGCCTTTGCTGATACGCCTAATCTGCTCTGAATACCAAGCCACTTCCATGATACCCATTTTGTCCACCATAGGAATACCTGTTTTAATAAGTTTCACGGTGTGTGCAGGATTGATTCCGTTGAGTAATTCATTTGGGAGATTGGGCTCTAACACCAAAGAGCGACCCAAGCCTACAAAGTCAATCGCCCCTGATGTAATGGCATTTGCCATACCTTCCACAGTTCTAAATCCACCTGTTAACATCAAAGGAACTTGCGTAGTCTTTCTGGCTTTTTCGGCAAAATCCATAAAGTAGGCTTCTCTTTGCCGTGTACTTTCTTTTTGCCTGACACCTGTCATTGCCGGAGCTTCATAAGTACCTCCGGATATTTCTATCATATCAATACCTGCTTCATCTAAAGCTCTAATCACATCCAAAGATTCTTCTTCCGTAAATCCTCCACGTTGGAAGTCAGCTGAGTTTAATTTAATCCCAATTGGAAAATTGGGGCCTACATTTTCACGCATAGACTTAAAAACTTCCACTACAAATCTTCTTCTGTTTTCAGCATTTCCACCCCACTGATCAGTTCTGACATTGTGGTGTGGAGACAAAAATTGACTCACTAAATATCCGTGTGCACCATGAATCTGCACTCCTGAAAAACCTGCTTTTTTTACGATACGTGCAGCATTGCCAAAACGATGTATCAAATCCCAAATTTCATCTTCTTCCAATGCTCTCGGGGTAGCAAAATATGCTTTCATTTTTGGCATAAACGGAATGGCTGAGGGTGCTACATTTTCTTTATTGAGACCACGCGGTGATTGCTTGCCTGGATGATTGAGTTGTATCCAGCAATGGGCACCATTGGTCAATGCTGCATTTGCCCATGATTTCAAAGCTTCCAGATTGTCTTCATTTTCAATCACGACATTTCCGGGTTCACTGATATAACGGCTGTCTATCATCACGTTACCCGTGATATTCAGACCGATACCCCCTTTTGCCCAAACTTTATACAAATTCGGTAAAAGCTCTGTCGGAGCTCGATGAACATTTCCGAGTGCTTCGCTCATTGCTGATTTGACCAATCTGTTTTTAATCGTCACACCATTTCGTAGGGTAAAAGGTTGCGCTATCACTTCTTTATATCTCATAAATTTTCTATGTGCGCATCGAAAATACAAATATTTGATAGACTTTTGGAAAGAAAAAAAGATTTCAAAATTTAATAACAATATATCTTAATATAATTTCACCATCTTTATACACTTTTACCGGCTCATGCAAATGCTACGTCTCATATTTAGCTGTATTTTTTGTTTTGTTATCATTTTAAGCGTTTCGGCTCAAAACCAATTCACGGTGAGCGGGTATATCACTGATGATTACAATGGAGAATCTTTAATAGGCGCAAGTGTTTTTATACAGCAAAAAGATGGTAAAAAAATAGGTACAGTCACTAATACCTACGGTTTTTATTCCTTAAAATTAGATGAAGGAAAATATGACATACAGTTTTCATATATTGGATATGGCAACGTGGTAAAAACTATTCAGCTACATGCTGATCAACGAATCAATATCAGTCTGATCGAAGGAAGACAATTGGAAGAAATAGTTGTAACGGGTGAAAGGAAAGATGAGAATGTAAAAAGTACCGATTTAGGAAAAGTGGAGTTAGGAATAGAATCCATCAAGTCCATTCCGGCACTGATGGGTGAAGTGGATGTCATCAAGGCTTTGCAACTGCTACCGGGTGTACAAGCCGCCGGTGAAGGCAATTCGGGTATTTATGTTAGAGGTGGCGGTCCTGATCAAAATTTGGTACTTTTAGATAATGCAGTTGTCTATAATCCAGGACATTTGTTTGGGTTCTTTTCAGTTTTTAATGCTGATGCAGTCAAAGATGTTACTTTAGTAAAAGGTGGTATGCCTGCAAATTATGGCGGTCGTATTTCATCTGTGATAGATGTAGCCATGAAAGAGGGAAACAACAAGAAGTTTGAAATGGAGGGCGGTATCGGGCTAATTAGTTCCAGACTGACTTTGCAGGCACCTATCAAAAAAGGGAAAGGTTCTTTTTTACTCGCCGGCAGACGTACTTATGCTTTTGACATCGCCCAGCCTTTGCTAAAAAGGACTGACTTTGGAGGTACAAACTATAATTTTTATGATTTGAATATCAAAGCAAATTATACCTTTTCAGATAAAGACAGGTTATTTTTAAGTGGATATTTCGGGCAGGATGTTTTCAAATATAGCAACAAAGCAAACGAAATAGGTCTGAAAATGCCTTGGGGAAATACCACCACAACTTTGAGATGGAATCACCTTTTTAACAGCAAACTTTTTATGAATGTGTCATTTATTTTTAATGACTACAAATTTATGTTTGACGGCAACCAATTAGATTTCGCATTTAAAATCAAATCAGGCGTAAGAGATTACAATGCAAAATTTAATTTGGAACATTATGCTTCCAACAAACACCAGCTCAAATACGGGATAGATTATACTTATCATATTTTTACACCCAATGTAGGAACTGCAAAAACCGGGGACACCCAATTTAGGTTGTCCGAGGGTATGAAATATGCACATGAATTAGCAGGCTATATCACTGATGATTGGGATATTTCAGAAAGATTTAAAATTACAACCGGCTTTAGATTGAGTATGTTCCAGCAGGTAGGCCCTTATAATTTTATGCCGAATGGTGTCTATGGACAAGATACCATCCAATACAAAAAAGGACAAGCCGTCAAAACTTGGTGGGGCCCGGAACCACGGATTGCTTTGAGATATGCCATAGATGGCGAACAGTCTATCAAAGCAGGTTTTGCCATGAACTATCAGTATATTCACCTTGTCTCCAGTACCAATAGTACTTTGCCGACCGATCTTTGGGTGCCGAGTTCATCATTGGTAGATCCGCAACAAGGTTTTCAATACAATGTGGGATATTTTAGAAATTTCAAAGAAAACAATTATGAATTTTCTGCCGAATTGTATTACAAAAACATGAAAAATCAGATAGAATATGCTGATGACAGAATAGAGATTCCCAACGAAGAGGTAGAACATAGTTATGTCTTTGGAAAAGGATGGTCTTATGGTATGGAATTATTTGCAAAAAAGACCAAAGGGAAATTCAATGGTTGGATAGGTTATACTCTTTCATACACTTGGCGGAAATTTCCTGATTTAAACAGCGGTAAAAAGTTTCCGGCGCGATACGACAGAAGACATGATATTTCTATCAATGTCAATTATGAAATCAATGATAAATTGTTCTTGGGAGGCACATGGGTATATGCTACCGGAAATGCTACAACTCTACCGATAGAAAAATATTTGGTAGATTTCGTTTTAGTGACAGGTTATGGAGAAAGAAATGCTTTTAGAATACCTGCTTATCACAGAATGGATCTTTCTTTGACATACAAACCCAATAAAAAGCCCGAAAAGAGATTCAAGTCTGAATATAATTTTTCTATTTATAACGTATATAACAGAAAAAACACTTATTTCATTTACTACAAACAAGATGGAGATTTACTTTTGGGCAATCTGAAGACCAAAGCAGTGAGCGTTTCTTTGTTTCCTATCATCCCTTCTTTTACATGGAACTTTAAATTTTAAAAAATGAGATTCAATTTTTTACATATAGTTCTTTTGTTTGTCTTGATGATGACAGCATGTGAAAAAGAAATTACGGTTCATCTACCCACTCCCGAAGATGCAATTGTCGTGGAGGGTTATATAGAAAATGACTTGCCACCCTATGTGTATCTGACTAAAAATTCTGCATATTTCGGAGATTTTGATGTCAATGATTTAGGCGAATATTTTGTCAAAGGGGCGAAAATTACTGTCAGTAATGGAAAAGATAGCGTAGAGCTCATGGAATATTCATCTGATTTGATTTCGTTATTACCGGATAGTCAAAGGGTAGAACTCTCAAAGTTTTTTGGGATTCCCTTGGATTCTAATATGCATTTACCGGATATCTCCGTCTATACCATTCCGCTCAACAGCACCTTTGTAGGAGAAATAGGGAAAACTTACTTTTTGCGGATAGAAATAGGTGGAAAAGTGATTACATCTAGAACCTCTATTCCCAATCCTGTAGCTTTTATGAGCTTGCGGGAAAATCCACATCCCAATCCTAAAAATGATACTTTGATTCAAATCATTGGTCATATCAAAGATCCTGATACGCTCGGAAATTTTTATAGATATTTTACAAGAAAAAATAGTTTGCCTTATTACACGAAAGGAATAGAAACGGTCTTAGATGATATTTTTGCAAATGGAAAAGAGTTTGACATTCAAGTTCCTTATGGCTGGGACAGATATGCTGAAGATCAGGAGTTCGATGTAAACACTTTCGGTTATTGGCACAAAGGAGACACTTGCTACATCAAATTAAGTATGATAGATAAAGCAAGTTATGAGTTTTGGAAAACATTAGAAAACGAACTCCGAAATCAAGGAAGTCCTTTCGGTTCTATTCAAAAAATCAGAAGTAATATAAATGGAGGTTTAGGTATATGGAACGGAATGGGAAGTACAATGAATATTTATTATTCAAAGAAATAAAAGTTTTTAACTGCCATAGATTCAAAAAACGTTCATCAAGATGAAATTACAGCTCTTAATCGTACTCTTATTGACTTCCTTTAAAGCTTTCTCGAATGAAACTCCTATTCAATTATTACCTTCCGGTCATATAATTGTCGAAGCGAATGTCAATGGTAAAGCCGGAAAATTTATTTTTGATACAGGCGGTGGAATCAATCTGTTTTTTGATGATTTCGCAAAAGATTTTACACCTGACTCAACATATAATTTTCTGACTGCTTATAGAGCAACCGGCGAGAAAATCACGTCGCCTATTTATGAAAGTACTTCTATATTCTTTGCCGGCAAAGAGTTTAAAAATATACCTTATGCTACTTTTGACATGAATATACAAGGTATTAATGGTCTGATTTCATTGGAAATGTTTAGAGAACAAGATTTTATTATCGACTATGAGCAAAAACGAATTATATTATCAGAAGATCTTTCTACTTTAAAAAATAAAAAATCATTTGATATCCAATTAACGACTAATGCCGATAAATCTTTAGACATCTCCACTTATATTCTTTTAAATAATAAATATAAAATACAAACTTTATTAGATTCAGGTGCCGGAAATGATTCCTTTTGGCTCAATTCGAAATATATTCCCATACTTCATTTGGATAGTAGTAAATTAGACTTAGTAGTAAAAGAAAGTGAATTTAATCCAAACATAAAAACCAAATTCTACAAAGGTTCTGTCCAATCGATATCCAATCAGTATGCATCGGTGGAAAATCCCAATGTTGTCTTTGTAGAAGATTTGATTTATGAAGGAAAAACGAGTATTAATTGGTTGGGAAAGAAAATAGGAATCAGTCTAAAAAATAAAAAAATATACATACTCAATGAAGACTGATTGCTTCATAAATTAAAGATGGATGATAAAAATATATCTTTTACAATAATACATCACTCATAACATTTTAATCATCGTAAAGTGAAACAAAAACCATGTATGACGACTTGTCTTTCACCCGAATTATTATCACTCTATAATTTGGAAGAAAGTGTTGTTGTGGCGATTGATGTACTCAGAGCCACTTCTACTATTGCATCGGCACTTTATCATGGAGCGAATGCGGTTATACCTGTCTCAACCGTAGAAGAATGTATAGAAAAAGGGCAAAAACCTGAAACCATCACCGCCGGAGAACGCAACGGAATAACTGCTTCTGGTCTCCAATATGGAAATTCGCCCCTTCTCTATCAAGATGGATTGGCCAAAAATAAAACATTGATTCTCACCACGACCAATGGGACAGCTCTAATACACAAATCCCTCCAAGCAAAACAAATATTGACAGGCTCATTCCCTAATATCTCAACGCTTTGCGAGTATTTAAAAGGGCAATCCACACCCATCATTTTAGCTTGTGCAGGCTGGAAAGGGCAGGTCAATTTGGAAGATACACTGTTTGCCGGAGCGGTAGCTACACGACTCGACCAACATTTTGACACACAAAATGATACGACACTTCTTGCCCAAGCACTTTATAACCAATACCAACACGATTTACCTTCACTTATCCGGCAGTCTTCTCACTATAAAAGATTGGGACGTTTGGGAATCTATAACGATATACAATATTGTATGAGTTTTGATACCGCCCCTGTCCTACCTTTTCTTTACGAAGGCCAACTTGTCAATAAAAAGTTTTAATTTTAAGGTAAAATCTGTTTGAGATGATATACAAAACAAGCATGGATAAATTGACGGTGATAATCACTGTCATCGTGAGCATCATTTTCTTCATAGTCATCATGGGAGGTCTTTCCAATATCAAAAATCCTCAAATCAACTTATTCATGCTCTCTGTCAGTCTAAGTTTAATTTTGGTATATGTGTTAACATACGCATTCAAGCCTCAATATTATCAATTAGACGAAAATGAACTGACCATCCACCGCATGATATCCAATGTAAAAATAAAACGGGAAAATATCAAAAGTGTAGAAAAGTTAGATGCCGAAATGATGAAAAATACAATCAGAACCTTTGGAGTGGGCGGTTTATTTGGCTATTACGGGAAATTTTACAACAAGGAAATAGGTAAAATGACTTTATACACTACCCAAAGAGTTCATCGCCTACTCATCAAAACAATGGATGACAAAAATATCGTTATCTCGCCTGACTTATCCGAAAAGTTAATTGAACAATACTATTTGAAAAGATGAGAATATACCAATGTAGCAATCTCCCCCCTCATCTTTGATTCCCAAATTAATCGGGATCGATCTTAACTTGTCCACCGATACATAGAATGCACCACCCACCTCTTCGGAGTCAACCTACTTACGAAATGCTAATCTTTCAGGCTCTGCCAATTTGCGAAAATCTGTTTTTCCCATGAGGTAAACATACGAAATAGTTTCGATATATTGTCATCTCGTTACCAATAGTTTTATCAATAGTAAAGGACACGCCCAAATAATATTAAAATTGTCGTCTATCTATGAAATAAACTGATTTTCGACACCCTCGTCGGGATTCTCGACTTTGAGACCCAACCACTGGGCAAATTTGACTTTCATTTTATCAACAGTATAGTATGCCATCGGCACGACAAACACGGTCAAAATCATAGATGAGGTCAAACCGCCGACCAAGACCCAACCAAGACCATTTTTCCATTCAGAGCCAGCCCCTTTAGCCAAAGCTATCGGAAGCATACCTGCTACCATCGCAATAGTTGTCATCAATATTGGTCGAAGTCTCACTACGCCGGCTTGTAAAAGTGCATCATAAGTGGAAGAGCCTTCCATCTTTTTCTGATTAGCAAAGTCCACTATCAATATGGCATTTTTAGCGACTAAACCTAAAAGCATGATCAATCCCAACATGGTAAACATGCTCAATGAAGAAGATGCCAGATTCAATGCAAGAAATGCTCCGATAAATGCAACAGGAATAGAGAAAAGCACCACAAACGGATAAATAAAGCTGTCATAAAGTGCCACCATCACCAAGTACATAAAAATAAATGAAGCAATAAATGCAATGGTCAATGCTCCAAAAGAATCTTTCTGCCTTTCCACATCACCTGTCCATTTATATTCTACTCCGGTAGGAAACGGGTATTTCTCGATAGATTCATCAATTTGCTTGGATATAATACCGGGAGTAGTTCCCAAAAGATTACTTTTTATAGTCACTGCTGTACGACGATCTCTTCTTTCTAACATACTCGGTCCACTACCCTGTGTAATATTGGCAAACTGTCCTAAAGAAATCAACTGCCCCGCACTATTTAAAAACTTGATACTTTTGATATCATCAACACTTTGTCTGTCAAATTTGTCAAATTTGATATTGATATCGTACTTTATTATTAGCTTCGAATTTCGCATTTTGATTACCTGCCAAAGCGTTTTGTAATAGTAGCCCCCACACTCACAACATCTAATCCCAAAGCACCCATTCTTTCTCTATCAATATCTATTTGCACCTCGGGATTTCCTTCTTGAACAGAAATACTGACATCTATTGCTCCCGGCATAGCTTCTATCCTATCCTGCAAGTCCTTGGCGGTAGCCATCAACATATCAAAATCTTCCGCTTTCAAAATAATCTGTATCGGTTCTCCGGCATTCATCAGACCTATCAATTTTGAACGTATTTTCACTCCCGGAAATTTTTTGGACATGATATCGGCCTGTTGTATCAAAAACTCTTCAGAACTGACCTTTCTATCTTTTTCATCTACTAAGTTGACTATCAGCTCCGATTTATAATCAGAACCGATGGCTACCAAAGCTTCAAAGCCTGTGAGTGAAGGGCCACCCACATTGCTAAAGACACTTTTCACCTCAGACTGCGCCATCAGATAATCTTCCATCTGCTTTGTTCTGAGATTATTTTCATCTAATGTTGTACTTTTATCATATTCCAATTTGTATTGTAGTTTTCCTTGATCTCCTTCTGCAACCAATTCATTTCCTAAAATACCCATATTCATTATCAGACCTGTTATTACAAACAAAACAATAACGACACCTGCCATGATCAACCTGTGATTCAATGTCCAAGCCAAAATGTCTTTGTACCAAAGAGTCAACTTTTCTATACCTTTTTCAAATTGTATTAAAAGAAATTGGAAAGGATTGCCCGGATTGAGTTCTACTATTTTACCAAATCGGGAAGCTAACCAAGGTGTCAGAGTAAAACAGACAAACAAACTCATCAAGGTAGAAACCACCACTGTCAATGAAAATTGTCTGAGAATAGGTGAAATCGTCGTATTGACCAATGCAATAGGACCGAAAACCACCACATCCACGGTTGTAATAGCTATTGCGGCAAAGCCTATTTCTGTACGACCATCATAAGCCGCCTGTCTTTTAGGTTTGCCCATCGCTAAATGCCGGTGAATATTTTCCAATACCACAATAGAATCATCCACCAAGATACCTATGACCAAAGAAAGCGCCAACAAGGTCATCAAATTGAGAGAATAACCTAAAAGATTCATCATCAGAAAGGTAGAAATCAAAGAAGTCGGAATCGCCAAAAGAACTATCAAAGAGTCTCTCAAACTGTGTAAGAACAAGAGCATAATACTTGCCACCAAGATGATTGCCAACATCAAATCGTGTTGTACCGCATGAACGGACTGCATGGTAAAGATGGCAGTATCATCTGTAACAGCTATTTTCAGATCAATATCCCTGTATTTTTCCACAACCTTATCCAATACTTCCCGAATGGCTTTGCTGATATTGACCGCATTGGTACCGCTTTGTTTTCTAATGACAATACCTATTCCGTTAATTCCATTGTATCTGTTGATAGAAGACGGATCTTTGAGTACATCCGCAACGGTAGCAATATCTTTTAGCTTGACCGTACTACCATAAGGGCTTGGGCTTTTATAAATAATGGTGTTGGCGATTTGCTCGGCAGATTCATATCTACCTGACAGACGCACGGTCATTTGTTCTTTGTCATCTTTGACTTTACCGGTAGGAAATTCTAAGTTGTCTTTGGAAATTTTTTGAGTGACTTGTAAGATAGACAGGTTATTTGCTTCCAATTTATCTTTGTCAATATTGACTTGGATTTCTCTTTCCTGACCACCTATCAGGTTCACTTTACCGATACCTGATATTTGTTGTATCTGCGGTAAAATTTCTTCACTTATCAGGTCATAAAACTCGCCCGGACTCAAAGTGGAAGTCGCTTGCAACTGCATGACAGGCTGGTCACTCGGAACAACTTTTGCCACATTGGGTGTTTTTACATCATCCGGCAAATCACTCATCACCGAACTAAACTGTCGCTGTACTTCTTGTTGTTTTTCATTGATATCTACACCAAACTTAAATTCGGTAATGATGAGAGACATGCTTTCATACGATTGGGTGGTAATAGATTTCATTCCATCCACACCTGATAAGACATCTTCTAGTTTTTTAGAGACTGATTGTTCTACGGTATTTGGGTCGGCACCGGGATATTGGGTGGTAATGATTAAAGTAGGCTGTGAAAAATCGGGTAAAAGATCATAGTTAAGTTGGGTATATGAATACATCCCCGTTAGAAGTAGTATCAAAAAGATAACTATGATGAAGGAAGGTCGCTCTATTGCAAGTTTGGTAAGTTTCATATTCTGTCTGCTTCAACTATTTTATTGTTCTGCAATAGTGACACGTATGCCGTCTCTTAAATTGACAATACCACCGATAGCCACTACATCATTCTCTTTTAAGCCGTCGGTTATAAATAATCTATCCTTGTTGCTCGCACCTATAACAATGGGTTGTTTTTTTGCGATACTGTCTTGAATCACATATACTTCAGGTTTTTTATTCGAACCCACTAAGGCTGTTCTCGGAATGCTGACACCTGTTTTGTTATAAGTATTTTCAATATTTATAGAACCAAACATTCCGGCTTTCAGAGGAAACTCTTTTGAATTAGGCAATTCGATTTTTACTTTATAGTTTTTATTTGCATCCGCTTTACTGGCTATCACTTTCACCGTACCTTGGAAAGTATGGTTGGGGTAAATTTGAGTTGAGATATTGAGCCTCATTCCTGTTTTGAATAAAGTAATCTCTTCTTCAGGTACGTCAATTTCCAACTTTAAAGTATTGATATCAGTCAATACCGCCATTTGTGCTCCGGGACCTGCCAATGAACCTATTTCAAAAAACTTAGATGTAATGATACCACCAAACGGTGCAGTAATTGTCGCCATAGAAATTTGTTTCTTGTATAAAGCGATTTGGTATTTCAAAGTTTGTACATCGCTTTGAGCTTTATCTAATTGGGTAGCCATGATGCCTTCTTGAGCATTGGTCATTCTTTGGGCAGTCTTTTCAGCCAAATCATAATTGTTTTCGGCAATTTTTAATTGATTTTGTAAAATATCAGTATCCAATTGGGCAATAAGTTGACCTTGTGAAACCGAATTTCCCTCTTGAATATTATCCTTTATCACACGCCCTGCCGCTTCTGACATTATCATCACTTCTCTATTGGGTGCAAAAGAGCCGAGGTAAGAAGTATTAGATTCAAAAGGCTCTTTTTTCATCGTTTCAGTTTGAACAAGTACGGACTCATTCAAATCCATTTTATAAACACGGGCTTCTACTTCTTCTTGGTTAGATTTTAATTTAAAAAAAGACCAAACGGCAAATGCACCTACGACAATAAACAAAATCACAAATCGAATTACGTTATTCATATATTTCTACTCTACTTTTTTGAATTGGATTGATAATTTTGATGAATAAAATCCACAATATAAGCTTCTCGGGCTTTCATATATTGCATATAATCTTCATCGTTACATTGCAACATCTGTTGCATCATACTTTTAGCAGCGAAAGGAAAAAAGGTGATAGATAAAAAAGTGATAAAATGTTGCTGGGCGATGCCTTTTATCTGACCGGCTTGAATCGCTTGATTAAAATCCTTTAAAATTTCTTTGGTAAACCGGTGGTTTTGTATCAGAGCCATCATCTTTTCAGGTTTTCTGTTAAACTCATTCAACAAGAAAATATCCAAATCAGGATCGGTGATGGCTTTGGAAAAATACGCCTTTGTACAGTGTATTAATTTCTCTTCCAATGAAAGATTTTGAATATTGAGACTACCAAAACGGTTTTTGAGTTCTGAAAGTTTTTCGGTGATGACAGCATCAAAAAGTTTATCCTTACTTTTATAATAATAATGCAAAGAAGTCCTGCCTATACCTGCTACATCTGCAATCTCTTGCAGTCTGGCTCCGGCAAAACCTTTCTTGGCAAAAACTTTTTTTGCTGCCCTTTTTATCAATTCTTCAATATCTTTTTTTTCTTCTCCTACTTGAAGCATTATTATTTGACAAAAATGTCAAACCAAATATCTAATAATTTATTTTAAAAAGAAGTTTTTGGTTGGGGTTTACAAAAAAATAACATTGTTTTCATAAAAATAAAGAATCATCCCTAAACTTCAAAATAAAAAATTTAAAAACTTTCATAAACATTCAATCTGTAAATTATTAAAAACTCTTTCTTATTTTAGCCAAATGTTGATACTTGGGATATCCTGTTTTTATCACGATGCCGCTGCCGCATTGATAGAAGACGGTAGAGTGACAGCCGCAGCTCAGGAAGAACGGTTTTCAAGAATCAAGCATGATGATAATTTTCCCAAACAAGCTATACAATATTGTTTAGATGAAGCCGGCATACAGATTTCACAATTGGACGCCATTGTTTTTTACGAAAAACCACTTCTAAAATTTGAAAGAATACTTGAAACTTTCACCTCCGTAGCACCCAAAGGCTTACAGTCTTTTTTGTTTGCACTTCCCAAATGGATCAACGAAAAAATACTTTTCAAATCTTATATAAAAAAGTATTTAAAAGAAATAGGTGAAATAGATTACAAAAAGACTCCTCTTCTATTTACCGAACATCATATCAGCCACGCAGCAGGCGCTTTTTATCCGTCTTGTTATGACGATGCCGCAATTATTGTTATAGATGGTGTAGGTGAGTGGGCGACCATTACTATTTCACAAGCGAAAGGGAAAAATATTGAAATACTCAAAGAAATACACTTCCCGCATTCCATTGGAATGTTGTATTCTGCTTTCACTTATTTTTTAGGTTTCAAAGTAAATTCCGGAGAATACAAGCTCATGGGGCTTTCGCCTTATGGTAATAAAGATTCTATTGAAGTAAACGCATTTAAAAAACTGATATACATATACTTAATAAAATCAGAAGTTAAAAACGGCTTTCAGCTCAATATGGATTTTTTCACCTATCAATATCGTTTAAAAATGATAGATGATGCGAAATGGGAAAAACTTTTTGGTCTAAAAATCAGAAAAGATGAAGAGGAAATCACACAACAACATTGTGACTTGGCTTTGGCGATTCAGGAAGTCACGGAAGAACTTATTTTGGAGTTGGTACGATATGCAAAAAATATCATTCCAAGTAAAAACTTGTGTCTTTCCGGTGGTGTCGCACTCAATTGTGTAGCCAATGGCAAGATTTTACAGTGAAATTTTTGACAACATATATATTCCGTCTTCACCGGAGATAGCGGTTGTGCCATGGCGCTGCTCTATATATTTATCATCAGTATTTTTTGATAAATATATAGACAAAGAAGAGGTCTCCAAGTGGAATCAGACCGCTTATATCGGTTCAAAAATTGATAGTAATGAACTCAAGGTTTTACATCGCCAATTTGAAGCTGTTTCTACTACTTTGGAAGACAAGAAACTCTATGAGAAAGTTGCAACTTATCTCGCGAAAGGTAAAGTAATCGGTTGGGTACAAGACAGGATGGAATTTGGGCCGAGAGCTTTAGGGAATAGAAGTATTTTAGCAGTGCCAAGTATAGAAAACATGCAGACACAACTCAATCTGAAAATTAAGTTTAGAGAAGATTTCAGACCTTTTGCACCTGTACTCAAAGCAGAAACCGCACAGCAATACTTTCAACTTCCACAAAACTCCAATTACATGGAATTTGTAGTAAAATTACAAGAAAACTTGCGGACAGCACTACCCCATAACTTTTCACAGCTTACTCCAAAAGACAAACTCAATGTTCCAAGAAGTGAATTTCAAGCAGTGATACATACAGACTATTCTGCACGACCGCAGACTATTACTAAAGACAGCAATACAAAACTTTATCAACTTTTAGATGCAGTAGAACAAAAGACGGGGCATCCTATCTTGGTTAATACAAGTTTTAATGTAAGAGGCGAACCGATCGTCTGCACGGCTTTAGATGCTTATGCTTGTTTTATGCAGACAGATATGGATGTTTTAGTGATAGGGAATGAAGTTTTTTTTAAAGAAGAACAGTCAGAAAAATTTGCGAATCAATTTAAAAATCGTACCTTTTCAAAAGATTAATTGACATGGAAGATTTAAAGGAACTTTGGCAGTTTTTGATGGAGCGTAAAAAGTGGTGGCTCACCCCTATTATCATCGTTTTGATTCTCTTGGCTCTTTTAGTTTTTGCAGGTAGTAGCTCTACTGTCGCCCCATTTGTTTATACGTTGTTTTGAATAAATTATGATTTACAGAGTACAAAATTTAAGTACAGGGATGTTTTTGATTGTGCGTATCTTCTAATGATGAGAACAGATACGTATGATTGGCATTTCTTCTTTTTATGCAAGGCTTATACTATAAAGGTAGTAGATCTCGTCTTATTACCAAAGGAATATTTCGTATATGTTATTGATAGTCAATACAATACACGTTTTTAAGGGTTCTCTATTTAGTTTATCTTGTTCCGAATCAGCTAAACTTATTTTATTGTGAATGCATCTTAAAGATTTTGAGTTAAAATAGATTTCACTCTTTTGTGTCAAGAAATAGGTAATATTCTTTCAAATGAAAATAATCTGTCCCATCTAAAGAGACATCGCTTGGGGGATGAAAAGTCACTTTTCCCCCATTTTTTAATTTTTCGGCTATCCCGTTACTTTCTTGAAGTATCGGACAAACTGCATCATAGCACCCAGATTATTTACCTTAATTTGACCACTCATAAATGCCATTTCAGGACTTGTTTTTCCGAGTTCTACATCTGCATAGACGGTATCCTCTGCCGTGACAGTACAATCTGCATCACCACTTAGACCATTCGTAACGAGTGCCACACCATCTTCTATTTTTACGGTAAACTGTCCACCTGTATCACCGGAAATGTCAAAATGGAACAAAGTTTTATAACCTTTTGCCTTGTCCTTTTTCAATCTCAATGGAATAGATTCGATGATCTCTCTTGCAGTTTCAGGTTTGCCCCAAGGGAGTCCTGCTTTCTCAACATTTTCATCTTCACTATATACTTTTTTGTATTTAGTATCATCAATGATAATTTTAGCCAATATTTCTCTCATAATCTGTGAAGTACCTCCGACTATCGTTCCTACGCGCGAATCTCTATATGCCCGGGCAATAGGGAAATCTTCCATATAACCGTATCCGCCAAACATTTGCAAACACTTATCTACTATCTTATTTCCCAATTCGGTCATATACAGCTTAGCCATCGTACATTCTTTGACCGGCACTTCACCATTTTGCATCAACCAAGCGGTGTGATAAGTCAATTGCCTTCCTGCTTCCAATTCAGTATGTAATTGCACCATTTCATGTCTCAACACCTGAAACTTTTTGATTTTTTTCCCGAAAGCTTCACGCTCGTTCATGTATTTCAAAGTAAAATCTAAACAGGCATCGCTACCTCCCACTCCAAAAATTGCTGCTACTAATCTTTCCACCTGAAAACTTTCCATGATATAAAAGAAGCCTTATTAAGTTCACTTATCATTGTGCTTACCTCATCCCTGAAAACTTTCCATGATATAAAAGAAGCCCATTCCTTCCTTGCCGACTAAGTTTTCTTTTGGGACTTTTACATTATCAAAAGCCAATTCTCCGGTATCTGACGAATGCCAACCGATTTTCTTTAATTGTGAAGAGGTGAAACCTTTCGTTCCACGTTCGACGACTATCAGACTGATGCCATTGATACCTGCATCTGCACTTGTACGACATGCCACCACGACAAAATCTGCAAAGTGCCCATTGGTAATAAAAGTTTTAGAACCGTTAATCACATAATAATCTTCCTCCAATACGGCAGTCGTTTTGATAGCTTGCACATCTGAGCCACCAAAAGGTTCTGTAATCGCAATAGCTCCTACTTTATCACCCGCAATAGCCGGTCTCAAAAATCTTTCTTTCAATTCATCACTACCTGCTTCCGAAAGATGGTTAGTAGCCATGTATTGATGTACCGATACAGCAGCACAAACGCCGGAATAGGTACACTTTGCCAGATCTTCCAAGTAGGCAATTGTATAAAAAATATCTGCACCGGCACCGCCATATTTCTCATCGTGGTTGATACCTAATAAACCTTGATTTCCCAATTTCTTAAAAAGTGACCTCGGTATTTTCTCTTGTTTCTCCCATTCATCAGCGTAGGGCTTGATTTCTTTATTGACAAAATCTTTGACAGATTCTCTAAAGATTTGATGGTCTTCATTGAAATAAAATGATTTCATATCTATATTATTTATATTTTATTTATATTTGAACAAACGTTTGGTAAATATAAAAATCCAAATAAGAGTTTACAATTTTTTAAAGCATTAATTTTAGAATTAGTTCACCTCTTCTTCTTTGGCATCAGTTTATATCATTATAAAGATAATTATTTATCCTTAGGCTAACCTAATAATTCTTGAACCGTCAATGACCGGGACGGAGATAGGTACATTGTTACTTTTACTTAGTCAACCTCTTAAAACAAAGACGTCTGACCATTTTCATCAATATTATCTAAAGGCTTATCTTCCTTTTTTGTTTTCGCTTGCGCTTCTTTTCTTCTTCGGGCGATTTCTTCCGTTAGCTCAAATTCATCCACCTCCTTCACTTCTATATGAGATTCTATATTCTCTTTTGTTTCAGTTGGTACAGATGGGTTTTCAGTCACCTGTTTATCTTTTTCAGTCGTAATGTCATCAGATAGAGCGGATTCTACATTTTCATCCTCCTCCACTTCTTCCTCTACAAGTTTTTGACCTATCAATTCTATTTTTTTGATTTGACCTGCCACCAATTTATTTCCTACTGCTTTCCAGCCTTTCACATCAACAATTTCTTCCAATGCCACCTCTTCGGCAGAGGTAGTTTTGTCTTTAGAGGATAAATTGTATTTCACCACCGGTTCTAAAGCGGTCGTAGCAAATACCAATTCAGCTTTGGGTTCATCTGTGATAAAACTAAATCGTTGATCCAAAGTGGAAGTTTCTATCTGGAATCTTTTGACATAATTACATTTTTTAGATGGGTAAAAATGAATAGCAGTGATTACCTTTTCGGCATCAAATTTTTCTATCAAAACGATGTCTTTCATTTCATAACGATTCGTGAGTTCAAAGTTAGTGAGCATATATTCACCTGTATTGAATATCACCAAAATCAAATCTTCACCTTCAAAATTTCCGAGATACCGTCCTCGTTCATCCTTATTAAGTCGTCCTACAGTTTCATCCAAATAAATATCCAAACCACCCAAAGTAGAAACACCGGCAGATTTTAAATCTATCCTTCTGACAGGATATTTGGTCACTTGATTACCTCTCGAGCTTTTTCCTTTGATATCCAAAGTAGAGAAATCATATTCAAAATTCTTCTTTTTGGCTTTACAACCTTGTGAAAGAAGTACATTGACGGTTTCGGCTTCACCATTGGGATTTGCAGAAAAATAAAATAGTTTTGACCTTGGAGTACCGGTAGTAATATCGTATTCTTTATCACGCGTGACACCTTGGACATTAAATCGTTTAGAATATGTCACACCCGATTTTCCATCCAAATAAATGGCATTATACACCATGCGTTCATCACCCCGATTCCAAACACTGACATACAAAATATCCTTGCCCACAAAGACTTTGTCCTTGACTGTCGTCACTTGATACACACCACTCTTTAAAAAGACGATGATATCGTCAATATCCGAGCAGTCCATGATATACTCTTCCTTCTTCATATCTTTGCCATAACCGATAAAACCTTCTTTTCTATCTACATACAGTTTTTCGTTATTGGCAGCCACTTGTTTAACTTCTACTTGGTCAAATGCGGTAATTTCCGTCTTGCGTTCCCGGCCTTTTCCGTATTTATCTTTTAGATTTTTGAAATAATCTATTGCATATTCAATCAGATGCTCCAAATGATGTTTGACTTCTGCAATATCTGTTTCCAATTGCTTGATAAGTTCATCCGCCCTGAAACTGTCAAATTTGGAAATACGCTTGATTTTAATTTCTGTCAACCTGATGATATCGTCTTCTGTCACTTCTCTAAAAAGTAGATGTTTGAAAAGATCTAAACCTTTGTCTATCGTCTCGATAACAGATTCCCAAGTTTCACATTCTTCAATATCGCGATAGATTCTGTTTTCGATAAATATCTTTTCCAAACTCGAAAAATGCCATTTCTCTTGAAGGGCGTGTAACTTGATTTCCAACTCTCTTTTTAGGAGATGAACCGTGCTGTCCGTGCAAATTTTCAACACATCACTTGCACCCAAAAACATAGGCTTGTCTTCGACTATCACACAAGTATTGGGAGAAATAGATACTTCACAATCTGTAAAAGCGTACAAGGCATCCACTGTCACACTGGTAGAAACATTGGGCTGCAACTCGATTAAAATCTCTACGTCTTTGGCAGTATTATCAACTACTTTTTTAATTTTTATCTTGCCTTTATCGTTTGCTTTTAAAATAGATTCGATTAAACTTGTAGTTGTGGCAGAATACGGTATCTCCGTGATTGCCAGTGTCTTTCTGTCCTTTATTTCAATCTTTGCTCTAACTCTAATTTTACCCCCACGCTTGCCATCATTGTAGTTTCTACAATCCACCATACCTCCGGTTAGGAAGTCGGGATAAAGTGTAAAAGGTTTCTTTTTCAGATAGGCAATTGAAGCATCTATCAACTCAATAAAGTTGTGCGGTAAGACCTTAGTGGACAAACCCACTGCAATACCATCTGCACCTTGAGCCAATAAAAGCGGAAATTTCATCGGCAGATTGACCGGCTCTTTTTTCCTACCATCATAAGAAAGCTGCCATTCTGTGGTTTCAGGATTAAAAGCAACCTCCAAAGCAAATTTCGACAATCTTGCCTCTATATATCTCGGAGCTGCGGCACTGTCACCTGTACGGATATCTCCCCAGTTTCCTTGACAGTCTATCAGCAAATCTTTTTGACCCAAATTGACGATTGCATCACCAATGGAAGCATCACCGTGTGGATGGTATTGCATGGTACTACCGATGATATTAGCGACTTTATTATATCGCCCGTCATCCAATTCTTTCATGGCATGCAATATCCTCCTTTGTACAGGTTTAGTCCCGTCTAATACAGCCGGCACAGCACGTTCCAAGATGACATAAGATGCATAATCCAAAAACCAGTCTTTGTACATTCCGTTGATAAACACAACAGATTCGTCTTGAGATGATTTTTCGGGTAAAGATTGATTGTCCATTTCTTCCATACAGGTGTAAAAATATGAAACTGAAAGATATAGATAAAATGTATTTATTCACAAAGCGTTAAAAAGTGGTCGCTTTAAATATTTTCTTTGAATAAGCAACTAAAAGTTTTTTGGTTATAAATTTTCAGCTATTTTTAAACTTATGAACAGACCAGAAAAAGAAGGACCTCTAAAAGGTATCACCATTATAGATTTAACAAGATTGCTTCCCGGCCCTTTGGCTACACAATTGCTTGCAGATATGGGAGCAGATGTCATCAAATTTGAAAACATCATCTCGCCTGATTATGCACGTTTTATGCCACCGCAATACAATGGTGTAGGTCTGACATTTTTATCCGTGAATCGCTCCAAACGAAGTTTGGCAGTAGATTTAAACTCCGAAGAAGGGAAAAATATTTTTTGGGATGTGCTCAAAACAGCCGATATCGTGATAGATTCTTTCAGACCGGGTGTCATGGAGAAAATAGGCATTGATTACGAATCAGCTAAAAAAGTCAAAGAAGATATCATATACGTTTCTATCACCGGATATGGATATGATTCTCCTCTTTCCAATAAAGCAGGACATGATATCAATTATCTCGGTAGAGCCGGTATTTTATCTACCAATGGGAAACCTGACGAAATTATCCAACCGGGTGTGCAAATCTCAGATATCGCAGGCGGCTCCTATCCTACCGTCATGGCATGCTTATCCGCCATTATTTCCAAACACACGACCGGCAAAGGTCAGCATGTTGACGTGGCAATGGTAGATTGTTCTGTTCCACTTTTATCCATCTATATGGGTGAAGTACTCAACTCACAAAAGACCTATCAAAGACAAGAACACGTCTTAGCAGGTTCTATTCCAAATTATAATATCTATCAATGCAAAGACGGCAAATGGATTTCTTTGGGTGCGTTAGAACCGAAATTCTGGAAAGGATTCTGTGAATTGCTGCAAAAACCGGATTGGATAGCGAAAATGTTTGATCCTTCTATGAAAGAAGTTTTAAAAGCACTGTTTTTGGAAAAAGACAGAGATGAGTGGGTACAGTTTGCAGAAAACTCAGACATCTGCTTGACAGGCATTTTGGAGATGGATGAATTAGAATCTGATGAATATCTTCAAAATAGAAAGATGTTTGTAGAACACGTCCATCCCGCCTATGGAAAGTTTAAAAATATTGCGCAACCTATCAAATACAATGGTAATAAGAAAAATCCCGGTTGGGCAGCACCGATGTTAGGTGAAGACAATACAGACATCTTAAAATCACTTGGTTATTCTGATGAAAAAATCGCAGAACTGAAGAAGAAAGGAAAGATAGTTTAGAGGTCTGTTAACTTGTTATCAGTACAATTTTTAGACTTCGTAATTCTAACCTCGACATTTCGAGTATCTTTTTTAATAACCACAAAGTTCACAAAGGAAGCGCAAAGTTCACAAAGAAAACTCGTACCCCGTAATTCTAACTTTGTACTTAAAAATCTACCACATTGATGCATTGATACATTGATACATTGATACATCGGCACATCGATACATTATCACATTTCCAAATTTGCTAATTCGCTAATTAACTAAACCGCTTTCTTCCTCAACTTACAAGTCGAACCCGTCAAAGATAATACACCCTCATTGCGAGTGCCATTCGTAATTTCAGCAGCATTGCCTTCATCGGTATCAATATGCATCTCTAATTTAAACTTATCAGAGACACGAATCACCACATTCTTAAATGTAACAGGTCTCACCTCATCCTCCACATCCACTTCTACCACATCTTGATCGCTCACACCGAAGTATTCCGCATCATCAGGATGCATGTGTATATGACGCAATGCACAGATAAGACCTTCTTTCAATGTGACAGTTCCATATTCGGTTTCCAAAGTGATACCCGGCGAACCTTGTATATGTCCCGATTCCCTCACAGGAGCATCCACACCCAAGAAAAATTCGTCTGTGCGAGCGATTTCCACTTGATTATAAGTTCTCACCGGTCCTAAAACTCTCACTCTTTCTATTTTATTTTTAGGTCCTACCAAAGTGACCATTTCCTCACAGGCAAACTGTCCAGGTTGGGAGAGTGGTTTGTATGGAGTCAATTGATGACCTTTGCCAAACAAGATATCGACTGTCTCTTGTGTCAGGTGTACATGTCTTGCAGAAATAGCAATAGGTATAGTACGGATAGTCTCTGTAACCTTGTACTTTTCAGCTATCATTTTTTCAGCTCTGACAGCTATTGCAAGTTGCTCATCTGTATGTATAGCCAAAAGTTTTACCCTACTATTCGGAGCAGAAAACTCAGCGACAGGGTTTTCAGGTGTCAATTTCACATCTCTATTCAAATCCTCATCAAAAATAGCCCCCAAATAATCAAATCGTTGTAAAGTTCTATGTCTGACTACGGCACTATTTTCACCGATACCTGCAGTAAATACAATAGCATCTACTCCGCCCATCGCTGCTGCATAAGCACCGATATATTTCCTCACTCTATGCGTATAAATCTGCAAAGCCAAACGACAGCTATCATCTCCGGATTCAGCGCCTTCAAGGATTTCTCTCATATCGCTTGTCTTGCCACTCACACCCAAAAGTCCGCTTTTGTTATAGAGCAAATCATCTATTTGCTTTGTATCATATCCATTCTCCAATAAGTATGTGATTATACCGGGATCTAAGTCACCGGAGCGCGTACCCATCATCAAACCTTCCAAAGCAGACATCCCCATAGATGTCTCTATCGAACGACCATACTCCACGGCTGTAACACTGCCACCATTCCCCAAGTGGCAAGTAATTATTTTCAAGTCTCTGACATCTCTTTTCAAGTAATCACCTGCTAATCGAGATACATAATGATGGCTCGTCCCGTGAAAACCGTATCTGTAAATCTCTTTCTCATCTGAAAGTTTTTTGTCGATTGCATAATACTGCGCTCTTTTTGGAATACTTCTATGAAATGCCGTATCAAAAACTGCTACTTGATGCACATCCGGCAACAATTCCTCACAAATTTCTATTCCTAAAAGGTTGCTTGGATTATGTAACGGAGCCAAGGAAAACATCTTGCGTATAGTCGCTTTCACATCTTCGTTTATAAAAACCGGTTGCGAATATTTAGAACCACCATGCACAACTCTATGCCCTATTCCATCAATTTTACCATCCCATGTATCTATCATCTGCTTTAAAGTATGCCTAATCACATCCGAAACCTCTTTTGATTCACCGCAATCTATTTTTTTCCCATTGATTTCACCCTCAGGTGTCAGACCTATCCTTTCCACCTTCATCGAATGTACCAGCTTTCGCTCCGGGAAAGCCAAAATATCTGCCTTGATAGACGAGCTTCCGGTATTGACAACGAGTATATACATAGTTCTTTATTTTTGACATGCAAAGCTACGATGATATCCCTGTATATCATAAAATCCTCCGTTTAGCTTTAGTTAATTTATCGACAGAGCTAAGAACTATGTAACTGGTCACTTCCTAAATAAGGTTGATCATTTATACACATTCTCAAATTTGTTAATTTTCAAATTGTCAAATTATCACATTTTCTACTCTCCACCAAAAACCTGTGTCCAATAGTCTCCGGCTCTTGCAGCTCCCATCATTTTATATACAGCTCCCATCATGTTTCTACAATGATTTGGGCTTTGCTGCCATCCTTTTACTACGTCCAATAAAGAAGAATTATTATACGATACATTCTCTGCGCCATAATAAAGCTTATAGCCGACTACATCCAATCTCTCTCTTAAAGTAGCTCCATTTTTACCGATATGGACATTTGAAGTGATTTGATTATCATTGAGATAGTTAGCTTGATTGGAAGCCACTCGTTCCAAGTCTTCATTCCATTTCAATAGAGAAACGGAGGGCATATATTCATTTCCGCATTGACAACCGGTTTTTCTGAGTTGGTTGACTGCAATGAGCATATCTGCTTTATCCTGTGGACTTAGTACATTGGCAGGATAATCTTTTGCAAGCATATCTTTTGATAAGTACTACCAAAATGATTTATATAGTAGTCCAAAACTGAGATAAAAAAATATAAGGATAGCCACAAATTGACATTATTTCTTCCTTTGTGTTTGCTTTAATCTGTACTGCAATGTAATTTAACCTTCTTCGATTGTTTTGAAAAGTTTGTTGGTGAATTTTCTTTAAATTTCTGCCACATCTTCTCGGCTGGATTGAGTCCTGGACTATATGGGAGGAAGGAATATTAAGATTGTTATTTTGGGTATTTTTTAATTTCTTTGCCTTGTGAAATGCTCCATTGTCTACTACCATGACTTTTAGTTCGTTCGGTTCTTCTCTTGCATTTAAACTGGCTTTAAAAACAACTGAAAGCAATCAGCGTTGCGTTTGGCAGACTGAAAAGAAAGTTTGCCACCATCCAATGGTGAGAATGCTCCAAAAAGATAACTATTTTTAACACTTGCTGAAATCTACATATCGGCTTGACACCTATAGCCGTCAGAGCTTTACCGTTTCTTGTAAACAAAACCGAATCTAATTCCGTCTTGAAAATAGAGATTGATACTCTCGAAAGCAAAGTCTGATAGGGTTATGACTTCGAACAGATACGACTAAAGTTTTTTAAAAGCCTCAACAGCCTGATCGTCCTTGTTGATATGAGACTTCCCAGCCAATACTTTGGCTTTGGTCTGGTGCGTCTGATACAGTATTTCAAGATTGTATTGTATTTGATATCCTTTCCAAGTTCTCAAAAAATCCATTCCTTGAGTTCTGAAAAAACCGCTAAACTATCTCTGATTGTGGAGCAGGTCGGAAATCTTCTGATGGTCTTCTTTTGTGAGCAACCATTGAGATGGCTTGGAAGCCTTTCAGCGAGAGAGCAGCTTTCAATGCCACCATCTTCTATACATCTACGCCAATTAAATGACTGACCGCTCAAACCTAAACTCTTTCATGAGTTCACGTTTGAGATTCTCTTTTTCTCCTCTTTTTTTTCATTTCGATGAGCATATTTATCCGAGGGACAAATATGGACGTGCATTTCTAACCAACTTTTTTAAGTTCAGCTTCAAGCTCTCTTTACCAATAAATAACGCTTTTCGCCATAGTGAATTAATTTACAGTCCAAAGAGGTAATTCCAAAATACACCTTATAAAACATGACGTGGGCTATTTATTATTTCACTTTGGTATACAATACGAAACAAGTAAATAAAAAATAAACAGCAATCCGTTTCATCATTTGTATTTGATAATTAGTCTAACGCCACTATTGTGCCATTCTTGCTTTCTGTAGCCTTAAATTTTTTTAACCGCAAAGAGCGAATGATTCTTCTTTTTCAACTACTAACTCTCCATTCTCCATTAAAACAAGTCTTGCTTTCTTGATTCTTGCATCTTGGCTTTAATAAAAAAATGTAACATATTTGTCATAAGGGAATTGCACACTTTATTTTATACATACGCCCTTGTACATTTGGTCTCAATTAAATTTTAATAATAAATTTTATGAAAAAGAGCTTTTTATTGATGGCGATTACCGCCCTTACACTAACCATGTTTAGCTGTAAAAAAGATGATGCAAAATCCGACAACCAACAAAAAAAATTGGAATTGGAGGGAACTTGGATAATTAAAAATATCAATTTCACCACTGAGGAAGCCAAATGGCAAGATAGTTTGGAATTGACTGTTAAAAATCTTCACAACTATGCACCTTTTATGTTTGTTCCGATGAACGGGGTAGAGTTTACAACGACTGATCTCAATGTTGGTAATGTAGATTCAACGGTTTACTTAGGTAAAATTTTAAAATTCATCAGCAATCGTACCGAGCCGGTTTTCCATACGGATTTGTTTGATACACCTGAAGAATCTGGGCAAGCGGCATGGTGGTTTTGGAATTATAGTGAAGATGGTAAAAGTTTCTCTACCGGTTCCGTAAATCCCAATATTCCGTCTCCTACTTATATTATCAAAGATGTGACCGATGTAGATTATGATGGAACAATTTTAAAATTCAAAGCTATTGTACCTTCCAAGATATTGGGTTCCGGAAATACATACCAAGATTTACCAGTTGAAATGACTTTTGTCAGAGGTTCTAAAGCAGATATAGGTACTACCTCTCCTATTACTATCATGGGTGTGGCATATAACGATATGCCGGAACAATAGATTTTTATATCAGAGAAACTATTCGAAAAATTCTTATTGATATAACATTCCAATAAAAACATCTATCCATCATCTCATTATCTTGTGGCGGTGGATAGATTTCCTATTTAAAGGAAGTACGGGTTGACAACTCTTATGAAAAAAATATCATTACTATTCGGACTATGTCTGATATACACATGGACCTTTGCACAGTTTTCTATTTCGGGAAAGGTGTACGTCAACGGCATAGCAACTGATGATGCACAAGTCATCTTAATGGGCAAAGGTGATACGGCCTATACTCAAAACAACGGTTCTTACCATTTTGAAGATTTAAAACCTGCTGAATATGTGTTGATGGCAATGTATGATGATTTCATGTCCTCCATACAACATATATCGCTCAATAAAAATGAAAAGCGCATAGATTTCAAAATCGAAATTTTGGCTACAGACACTATCAGTGTCGCTGGTCAGACAGCCGCCGAACGCAGGGAAAACATCTCCATCAAGACTGAAATAGTAGATTTGGGTAAGCAGGCGCTCTCCTCCACATCTGTCGAGCAATTGATGAATCGCGCTTCAGGTGTCCGCGTAAGAAATACCGGCGGTTTAGGCTCAGAAGCAGATTTGGTCATCGGTGGCTTTAGTGGAAAATCTATTAAATTTCTGATAGACGGCATTCCGATAGATTATCTCGGTTCGAGTATGGGTGTGACCAAACTGCCTGTAAATATGGCAGATTATGTAGAAATCTATAAAGGTGTTTTACCCACAGAAATAGGAATAGATGCATTAGGCGCAGCAGTCAATATCGTTACTCACCAACCTAAAAAATCAGGCTATCAGTTTAGTTATGAGGTAGGTTCTTTCAATACGCATAAGTTAGGGGTAAATTCTTTCGTCCGTATCTCCAAAAAATTGTCTTACGGATTTGATGCATTTTTCAACTATTCTGCTAATAATTTCAAAGTCGATAATTTGCCTATTTCAAACCCTGAAACCGGTCGTACAGATTTTATCACAGCCAGACTCTTTCACAATAAGTACCGACAGTTTAGCGGTGATTTTTATCTCAATTTAGAAAATCAAAAATGGGCAGATTTATTTAAAATCAAACTCAATGCTTTCGGTATCAAAAAAGACATACAAAACGATTTTGCATCGAGAGACAAAGCTTATGGTGGCGTGTATAGAACAGAAAGAGCTTTTATTGTGCCTTCAATTCAGTACAAAAAAGACTTTTTAGATAAGAAATTAAGAGTATCACAGTTTGCTGTTTTTAGTAAAATTAATTTTGAGTTTGCTGATACTGTGAGAAGTGGATTTTACGATTGGAAAGGAGATAGACATAAAGCTACAAGTGGTTCGGAAACAGGTAATAACTTTTCCAATCTAGAGAAACCAATTATAGATACGCGTATTAATAACTTTACCTATAGAGGTTTGGTCTCTTATCACTTCAATAAGGACCACAAACTGATTTTGAATATAGTAGAAAATTTCCTTTCACGTAAATCGGATGATTTGAACCAGTATCGTACCAAAACGACTATCAACTACAATAGAATCATTGCAGGTTTGGGATATGATTATCAGTTTCTTGACAACAGGTTACAACTTTTGACTCAGGCAAAATATCTCGGCTCACAAACCAAAGGTGAATTGATAGACCCGACAACTCTACGGGTACAAAAACCGGTAACAAACAATGGTTTTAGCTTTTCACAATCTGTAAAATATGAAAATTATACCGGCTGGCTGTTTCGGACTTC
The DNA here is from genome assembly GCA_023957215.1 of Chitinophagales bacterium. Classification (GTDB taxonomy): domain Bacteria; phylum Bacteroidota; class Bacteroidia; order Chitinophagales; family JADIYW01; genus JAMLHH01. Next base: position 46,171 of record JAMLHH010000007.1, on the reverse strand, counting down.
CATAGAAAACTCTTACCGCCTACCCGACCAAATGGAAATCTTTGGCGACAATGTCTTGATACTTCCCAATATCTCTTTGAAACCTGAAAGAAGTCTCAATCTCAATATCGGCACACGCTACAAAAAGAAGGATTTAATCACCTTGGAAGCCAATGTCTATTACAGAAATATCAAAGACATGATTAAGCTCAAAGAGATTACCCAATTACAAGCGGCGTACATCAACTTGGACAACGTCAAAGGCTATGGAGTAGAATTAGACGGGGCAGTCTATCCGGTTAAAAATTTGGAACTTTCCGGTAATTTGACATTCAACAATTACCGGTTTAGCGGTTCAAATGACAATGCTTCACAAAACGAACACTTCATCAAAGCAAGAGTAAGTAATATCCCGTTCTATTTTGGCAATGCGCATTTGAGCTATCAGTTTGACAAAGTAGGAAATGAAAAAAGCAAGTTGAAACTCTATTGGACTTATACTTATGTGCATCAGTTTTATTTGGATTTCATAGAGAAACAATTTGAACCGGACGGATTTTTGGGTCTTTTTGGAAAAAGTAAAGTAAATACCAATCGGGTGATACCTATACAGCAGGTACACGCTGCCGGATTGATTTGGTCTTTTGATTGGGCGAAAGATAAAAAAGTAGCATTCTCTACCGAAATCAATAATATTTTTGACACCGCCGTGTTTAATAATTTTAAAATGCAGAGTGCCGGTAGAAACTTTTCTGCCAAGCTGACTTTAGAAATATAAATTTCGTTTATGAACATCAAGCAGATTATTTTATTCATCACTCTTTTTTCTCTGACTGCCTGTCGGGTGGAAAACATGGAAGATATCGTCAATACTCCAAAAGATGATTTCAACACTTTTGATTATGTGATGGCCACAGAGGATGCTTCTGATGTAGATATCACGACTTTTTTCTCTTTTAACCTAAAAGATATAGACCCTGAAAAGTCTTATGATTTGATAGACCAAAACGATATTTTCACCAATTCCAATCCTTCAACTTCTTCCGGACATGAGTCCATGCATCAATACCTGTTTTCGATGGCCAAAGACAAGAAAGGATATTCATCCACACCAGGTTTATATCGGCTGACTCTCAATACCAATAATCAAATTTATATCGAAAATGACATCCATATAGCCAAAAACAACCTTTTCCCTGCAAGACAATTGTGCATCGTTAATGACAATTTGGGCTACTTTTATGATGAAGGCAAAGCACCACAAAGTTTGCAAATATTCAATCCGAGTGCGATGGTAGTAACAGGTTCTATCGACTTAAAACCTGCCATAGCCGCTATGCGTCCCGATGCAAAATGGATAGATGAGAGTTTTAATAATCTGATTCGCGTAGGTTCTAATGCTTTAGAATACAGCAACGGAAAACTCTATGCCAATATACTTTTTATGGAAGCAGCCGGTTATAATTTAGTGGCTGACACCGTAGATCATATTTACATCGCCACGATAGATGTCGCTACACAATCTTTAGAGAAAATCTCATCATTGAAAGGTGGAAAGACCATCGGATTTTTCGTGTCCGAAAACAAGCCTACAACAGTAGATGAAGACGGAAATGTGTATTTCTGTTCTTGGGGATGGAATCAGTTTAACGAAGGCAACCCCTCTTTTGTTTGTAGAGTCAAAAGTGGTGAAAATGAGTTTGACCAAGATTGGAAGATAGATATTGAAAAATTATTCGGTAAAGACCGTATTGCCCAATCTATTATTTCCTACAACGGAAAAATCTATCTTCACACTTCTGAAAATCCATATCAATTTGCCGAATCAGATGCATCTCCCGACCACGAGATCATGAATTATTACATGTTTGATCCTGCACATCCCGACCAGCCTATAAAATTAGATATCCCAAGTTCCAACTCTTCACCGAGGATGAATGTTTTCAGCATAGTGAATGACAAACTTTTTATCGCCGTTCCCAATATTCAGAAAGATAAGTTTAATGGGTATTATTCTATTGACCGCAGTGGGCATATCGAAAAAGAAATATCTATCGCCAATAAGTACAGACCAACAAGACTGTATAGATTAAAGAAATAGCGGTTTTTAGGTGATTGAAACAGGCATAAATCAAAAAAATTCTTTTTTATTTTAATCCCTCAATCAATTTCTGTGCTTTATCATTTTCCGATGTCTCTAAGTACCTGATAGCTGCGACCTTATCATTCTTTTGAATAGCAATTAACCCCAAGTACCAATTAGCATCTTTATAAAAAACACTTTGGGGATTTTCTAAAACTTTGTATAAATACTTTTGGGCTTCATCCATCTTTTCTATAGCCTGATAAGCAGCACCGATAAAATAGGCAATAGTATCATTTTGAGGATCAAGATTCCCAAGTAGCAACCATGCATCAATGGCTGATTGGTATTTTCCCTCTTTGTATTCAATCATTGCCTTTTCAAAATCGTATTTGTCTGTATTTCCCATGGTGGTCATCAATCCCGGATCAGGCTGAAAATATTGCTTGTACAAACGGATATTGTAAGGCACTTTAGTATAAGAGATTATTTTACTGATAACAACCACTAAAACAAGTGACACTATGATAGTAAGCAAACGGAAGCGATGTGAAAAAAGCTTTCTTTTTTCTTCAAAAGAGGTCGGCTGAGGTTGAAACTTCTGCATTTCAACTTCCAACATAGCTTCGGCAATAGCCATAGAGGCTAATCTGACTTCTCTCACTTTTTTCTTAAAATCAGGCTCACTCTCCCATCTGTTATGAAAATCGACAGATTCGCCTTCTGTTAGTTTTTCATCTAAAAACTTATCTATCAATTCCAACTCTTCGTCAGTGATATTTTGAAAATTCATCTCATATTTTGTTTTATTTTTTCTCTTAATTTTTGAAGACAACGATATTTATTATTCTTAGCAGAACCTACTGTCCAAGAAAAATGTTGGGCAATCTTTTGCATAGATTCTTTTTTAAAATAAAATTTTTCAAGTAAAGTCTTACAGGGCTCTCCCAACTCCATATAATGTTTTTTGACCAACTCCATATATTTTTCTTCTTCTGTATCCATATAGGTTCCACTAATGTCGGGCAAATCATATACAAGTGTAGTCATTGGGTGATTTTTGTTTTTTCTTAAAATATCTATCCATTTATTTTTCACTACTTGTAATAAATAAGCTCCTATTGATTTTGCATGTTGTTGTTGGAAGTTTCCAAGTTGCACATTGCGCCAAAAAACAATAAATGCCTCCTGATAAATATCTTTTGCATCTTCACTCGTTCCACTATTTGTCAGAATAAATTGTTCGGAATAATAATAATACTTGGTATATATTTCTCTTAAAACCTTCTCATTATTGTTTTTAATATCCTCGATGTCAATAACGATTTCTACTCTCTTAGAACCTTTGTCATCCATCTTTTCATAAAGCTTCAACATGTAAGATAGGACTTAATTATTTTAGTTTTTCATTTTTGCTTTTTTATTCTATATCGGGAACCTCACAAAAAGTCATCATGTATCGTAAGACATTAACAAATTTTTACATGTGAAAAATAAAAACATCTTGAAAGACTTAGGGGTATCTACGCTATTCAATTTCAACGAATCATTAAAAGCACCGCAATTAAAAGGTGATAAGATACAGAATAGAAAAAGTCAATTAATTTTGTGTCGATGAAAAAAGAGTTTGGGTTAACACTCAAAATAGCATTTCCGCTGATTTTAAGCAATGTCACACAAATAGCATTGGGTCTGATAGATACTGCGATGGTCGGTTCTATTGATTATATGCAATTGGCAGCAGCAGCCTTGGTAACAAACGTGATAGCTATTCCACAGATTGCGGCTATCGGTCTCACCACTGCTATGACACCACTTGTAGCAATCGCTAATGGTCAGGACAATACATTTTCAGCCTCCCGTTTCTTGTACAATGGTGTTTTTGTTTGTTTGGTGACAGGTATCATCATTGCCATATCTTTAGAACTAAATCCTGATATACTCTATCATTTAGGTCAAGATGAAAAAGTCGTAGCAATAGCCATTCCGTATTTCAAGGTGATGGCTTGGTCATTGATACCTATGACTTTCTTTTTATCCATGAAGCAGTTTTGCGATGCTCTGGAATATACCAAGGTAGCAATGACATTTTCACTTTTATCCATACCCTTAAATGTTTCTTTGAATTGGGTACTCATCTTTGGACATTTCGGATTGCCGAGGTTAGAGCTACTTGGTGCAGGAATCGGTACGATTATGACCCGTATCTTAATGGCATTGGGACTTTTGTATTATATCTATCACGCTCCAAGATTTAAAAAGTATTTGGATATCAAAAAAGAAGCATGGAAGTTTAAAATGGATGTCATATCCCAGTTTCTCAGATTGGGAATCCCCACCAGTTTTCAGTTTGGAATTGAAGTTGCCGCATTTGCCATTTCGGGAATTATCATCGGATGGTTTGGCCCCGTACAACAGGCTTCACACCAAATCGCCATAAATATCTGTACTTTTACCTTTATGATTATAGTAGGAATTTCTACGGCAGGCTCTATTCGTGTGAGTAATGCTTTAGGTAGAAACCAACTCAAAGAATTACAAACTATCGGTAAAAGTACCTTTCTTTTGGGAGCTTCCTTTGGTATAGGTTTCGCCATTTTATATATCATCTTTCACAAATACATTCCCTATATTTTTAACCAGCAAAAAGAAATCATAGAATTAGCGGCTACGCTTTTGCTTTTTGCTTCTGTCTTCCAATTGTCGGATGCCACACAATCTATGGGTTCAGGATTATTGAGAGGTATCAAAGATGTGCAACTTCCCACACTTTTTGTAGGTTTTGCATATTGGGTCATCGGTTTACCGCTGGGATATTATTTGGGAGTTGTTTTAGATATGAAAGCTTACGGAATTTGGATAGGTTTTGTTTTTGGTCTCACAACTTCATCAATTTTGCTAAATTTAAGGTTTAAATCCTTGGTTGAGAAAATGATTAGGAAAGCCAAACTTTAATATACTTACATGGGAGTCATTATCAAACAAAGCAGTTTAGGATTAATTGCCAACTATTTAGGGGTCATCTTGGGCTTTGTCAATGTAATGTTGATCATGCCTTTTATACTCAGTGCGGAGGAGATAGGACTCATCAATCTCATTTTGTCCGTCGTTTTAATCATCAATCCTTTTTTTGCATTAGGTGCAGTCCAGATTCAAGACAGATATTTTACGCATGTCAAAGAAAAACAGGAAATTTTCAATTTCAGTTTAAGATTACTTGTAATAGGCACCTTACTTTTTACACTTATTTTCCTATTGGGTAAACCTTTGTTTATCAAATATTACGAAATAAAATCACCCGAAATCGTTCCTTATTTCTGGTGGATATACATTGTATGTTTCATCATGAATTTTGCAAGTCTGACTGAATCATATTCTACCATTCACAATAAATATCACGTAGCCGTTTTTTCAAGGGAAATACTTTATAGGATATTGATATTCATCTGTCTGACAGGTTTTTATTTTCATTTTTACAACTTCAAATCCTATACTTATCTCCACTTTGTAATGTATGGACTCAGCGGAATAGCCATCTTACTTTATTTGTATAAACAAGGTACTTATCAGCTACATTTTAAACAGCCACAGTTTAGTCCTTCCACATTAAAAGATATCACCAAGTTTGGAGCTTTGACGATTCTGACAGGATTGGCTTCTATTATTGCCATCAGAGTAGATTTGATTATGCTGGGTTCTATGTCAGGTTTAAAAGATGTAGGTATTTACACCATAGCTATGTTTATGGCTTCGGTAATAGAAGTCCCCCGAAGGACTGTCATCAGATCCGCACTTCCCATTATCCGTACTGCACTCAATGATAAAGATATCTCTAAAGTAGCACAGATACAGTTTAAATCAGTCATTACCTTGACCATTATCGGTGGTTATATACTGACCCTTATCATTGTCAATCTTCATTCAATTTATGCGATTATTCCAAACGGCGAAATATATAAAGCAGGCTTTTTTGTGGTTTTACTTATCGGCATATCTAAAATAGTGGATAATCTGACCGGTCTCAACGACAACATCATCATTTCTTCAAAATATTATGGCTTGACCGTTGTCTTTATTATGCTATTAGCTATCATATCAGCTACTTTAAATTACTTGTTTATTCCTATTTACGGCATCTCCGGAGCTGCAATTTCTACCCTGATGGCGACAGTGATAGTGGCCATTATCAAAACTCTTGCTTTGAGACTTATTTTGAAAGAAAAAATTTACAATTCATCTGTTTTATTCATACTGATATTTTTCACTCTCGTTGCCGTAGGATTTTATTTCTTTCCTACCGTACTACATCCCATCTTTTCAATTATTTTAAAAAGTAGCTTGGTCTCTATTTTACTCTTTTTATTCTTAAAATATACAAAAATATCCCCCGACATCAATCGATTAGCCAATTATTTACTATCTTTCATCAAGTTGGATAAATATATTCACCTTTAAATTGACGACTATGAAAAAAGAACTCACCATTGGCATACTCATTTTGTTGTCAGTCTGTCTCGGTACTTTTATTTTGGGAAAAGCATACAATTACAAATACAATATTTCCAATAATATTTCCGTGACCGGAAGTGCCAAAATGAATTTTGATTCCGACATTGTCAAATGGGTCGCTACTTTTTCAAGAATCAATATTGATTTAAAAACAGCATCCGAACAACTCAAATCCGATAAAGAGAAAATTAATACTTATCTTCTCAATCAAGGCATACCCAAAGAGGAAATTAAATTTGGAGCCATCAATATTTACAGAGAATATGATTATCATTATGACAACAATAGCGGTCAAAACTATCAGACATTTAAAGGCTTTAACTTATCACAAGAAGTCAGTATCGAATCTAACAATCTCGATAAAATAGATAATATTTCAAGAGAAATCTCCGACCTGATATCCGAAGGTATAGAATTGAGTTCCGAACCCGCCAATTATTACTACTCAAAATTAGAAGATTTGAAATTGGAACTCATAGCCAATGCTTCCGAAAATGCACTCCAAAGAGCAAAAAATATAGCTGTAAAATCCAATTCAAAATTAGATGGTTTGGTCAGTGCGGATTTGGGCGTTTTTCAAATCACGGGTCAAAATGATAATGACGATTACAGCTATGGCGGAGTGTTTAACACAAAAGCCCGTCAGAAAACGGCAAGTATCACTATCAGAGCCAAATATAAAATCAAATAGCCGTTTTTCTCATCCGTTTTAAGCGAAATATTCTACAACTGATTTCCAAAGAAGTAAAAAATAGAAAATTAGTTGTATCTTTGCACTCGTTTGTAAACCCTGTGTATTCATTGTATGAGCAAACAGGCATTAAAAAACAATAAATTATTTGAATAATGGCAGTTAAAATTCGTCTTCAAAGACACGGAAAGAAAGGAAAACCTTTTTACAAAATTGTTGCTGCAGACAGCAGAGCAAAAAGAGATGGTAGATTTATTGAAGAATTAGGAACTTACAATCCTACCACAGTTCCATCAGAAATTTCACTCAATGTGGATAGAGCAGTATATTGGTTGCAAGTAGGTGCACAACCTACCGATACGGCAAGAGCTATCTTACAATTTAAAGGTGCTTTGTACAAAAAACACTTATTGAGAGGTGTTGCAAAAGAAGTGCTTACTTTGGAAGATGCAGAAGTGAAGTTTGCAGAGTGGATTGCTAACAAAAACAGAATCATTGTTGAAGCACAAGATGGCGAGAAAGCTAAAAAGAAAGCTCACTATGAAGCTTCTGTTCAAGCCGGTAAAGAAAGAGCTGAAGCAAGAATAAAAGCAAAACAAGTAGAAGAAACCACTGAAGAAGCACCTGTAGCCGAAGAAAGCGACGAAGTATCTGCTGAATAATAACTTTTCATTTTAGTCTTACATACTTCTCTATGGACAATTTAGTAGAGATTGGTAGTATCTATAAAGCGCATGGTGTAAAAGGCTTGATGAAAGTATTCATACAGCCCGACTTATTAGAGGATATTTTTGAATTGGATGCTGTTTTCATCAGAGAAAAAAGCGGAATAACACCCTATTTTATAGAAGCTATCGAAGATATAGCTGATGATATGATATTGCTCAAGTTAGAAGGAGTCAATAGCAAGGAAGATGTATCTTCTCTCATCAAATGTCCGCTTTTGACATCTAAAGACAATGTGAATATCGAATCAGAGGATGAAACTTCACTCATCGGTTTTTTAGTCATTGACAAGACCAATGGTGAAATAGGTAAAATCAAAGAGATATTGTCCTACCCTTCTCAAGATATGTTGCAAGTACAATACAAAGACAAGGAGATTTTGATACCCATGCATGAAGATTTGGTAGTCGAACAGAATATGGATAAGCATCAAATTATTTTTGATTTACCGGATGGATTTTTAGAAATCTTTTAATCTTTGAAAGATGCGTTTTGATATCATCACGGCTGTACCCGAATTATTGGAAAGTCCACTTAGTCATTCCATCTTAAAAAGAGTCGTCGATAAAGGTATCTTACAAGTCTTTATCCATAACATCAGGGATTTTTCGAGTAGCAAACACAGACAGATTGATGATTATCAGTTTGGTGGAGGTGCCGGCATGGTGTTGATGATAGAGCCGATTGTGAAATGTATAGAAAAACTCCAATCAGAAAGAGAGTACGATGAAGTGATATTTTTGACACCGGACGGTGACTTGTACAATCAAAATACGGCTAACCGGCTTTCGCTCAAAAAGAATCTCATTATCCTGTGTGGTCACTACAAAGGCATAGACGAAAGAATCAGGGAACACTATATCACTAAAGAAATTTCTATCGGCGATTATGTACTCACAGGTGGAGAAATTGCGGCAACTGTATTGATAGACAGTATCGGGAGATTGTTACCAGGTGCGATGAGTGATGAAACCTCAGCACTGACAGATTCCTTCCAAGACGGCATTTTGTCACCGCCCGTATATACCCGTCCGGCAGAATTTAATGGTTGGAAAGTACCGGAAATACTGTTGAGTGGTCACGAAGCAAAAATAGAAGAATGGCGATATCAGCAAGCTGTAGAACGTACAAAAGAGAGGAGACCAAAATTATTAAAAGATAAAGACTGAGAAAGCTAAAAGAAAACATTTGTATAATAATTAAATTGTAGTAAATTTGCACACCTATTTAAAGAAAAGAAAATGGACATTATAAAATCACTCGAAAAAGACCTTATTCCAAACGTTGAAATTCCAGACTTCAAAGCTGGTGATAACGTGAATGTTCACTATAAAATAGTTGAAGGTGACAAACATCGTATTCAGATTTTTCGTGGCGATGTTATCCAAAGAAAAGGTTCAGGATTGACACAAACATTTACGGTCAGAAAAATTTCTAACGGTGTAGGTGTAGAAAGAGTTTTTCCTTTGTATTCACCTAATATTGACAAAATTGAAATTAACAAAAAAGGTAAAGTACGTAGAGCACGTATCTACTATCTACGCAAGTTAAAAGGTAAAGCAGCAAGAATCAAAGAAGCGGTTAGATTCTAATACGCTCAATAAAATAATCAAAAAAGAGGCTGTCTGAAATTCAGACAGCCTCTTTTTTGATTTATCTTTTATACTATCAGTTACAAGTAAGCTTGGATTTTTGTATGGCATCACTTTGCACAGGCTTCATAAAGCGGTCACTTCTAAATCCCACTCCCGGTTGCGTACACATTCCCACTATCCAAGCTTTACCTACAATGTGGTCTTCCGGCACAAAACCCCAAAATCTTGAGTCTTCAGAATTGTGACGGTTGTCTCCCATCATAAAGTAATAATCCTGTTTAAAAGTATAAGAATCTGCCACCTGCCCATTGATAAATATCTCACCGCCACTGACAGTCAACTGATTGTTTTCATATACTTCTATTGCTCTCCTATACAAGGCAATATTGGTTTCATCCAATGAAATTTTCAGACCTCTTTTCGGTATCAACAAAGGGCCAAAAAAATCTACTGTCCAATTGTGGTATTCATCCGATGGGAAAATTCCTTGTCTATTTTGTGAAAACTCAGGTGTATGGATATACTTTTCTATCGCTTTGACACCCGGGAAATCTGCCATACATTTAGCCTGACCTTCTTCCAAAAACATCACATAAGCATCAGAAGCTATTTGATATATCTCATTGTCCAGAACCCCGATTTTCTTCAACGCCTCCGGATTTAAACCTCTTTGGTCTAACTCTATAATGTACTGGTGTTGTAAATGTCCGGGTCGGGCAATTTCATGTCCGTCAATCGAAACATTTCCTTCATCTATCTGAATCGTCTCACCCGGAAGTCCTATACAGCGTTTGATATAATTTGTCTTCTTATCTATCGGTCTTCCATCTTCGGCAGGATAGTTAAAAACAACGGCATCCCCTCTTTTGACCTTTTGGAAACCAGGTAGTCTTTTATAAGGCAACTGTGGCTTGTCTAAATAGCATTTGATATCCGTCATCGGGAAAGTTTGGTGTCCCAAAGGAAATGCAATAGGTGTCATCGGTATTCTCGCTCCGTAATGCATTTTGCTGACAAACAAATAATCACCGGCAAGCAAAGTACCTTCCATAGATTGCGAAGGAATCTTATAAGCTTCGATATTAAAAGTACGGATAACCGTCGCCGCCACCAATGCAAAGAAAATAGCATCTCCCCATTCTCTTACACTGCTCCTTTTTATCTTATACTTTCTGTTATGAACAGCTTCTTCACCAATATATTGGACATCATTTTTGAATCCTAAATATGGAAAATAAATAAAACCTCCTAAAATACCCAATGTATGTGCAGCAAAAGAATCTACCTTAAAAGTATCCAATAAATCGCTTAACCAGCTTAGGTTAAAAAGAAAATTGATGTATGGAATCAATCCCCATACCGCGTTCCATTTTTTCTTACCTAGAATTTCCAAAAAAGTGATATCCTGTAAAACCGGCACTATGGAATGCCAAGCACTTTTCCCCGCTTTTTTAAACAATCCCCATAAAGAAAGATGCAAAACCCAGTATAACAAATAAGCGTAAAATATTGATAGCATAGTCGATTAATCTTTATTAAAACCTAAGACATCTTCCATAGAATAAGCACCCTTTTTATCCAAAAGCCATTCTGCCGCTAAAAGTGCACCCAAGGCAAAACCCTTTCGGTTGTGAGCAGTATGTTTCAGTTCGATATCGTCAATTTCTGAAAAATACCTGACTACATGCGTACCTGGCACATTCGGAACTCTTTCAGAGATGATAGGTAAAATATCTTTTTCATCGGTAGCCTGATTGACCCAATCTGACTTTCTGCCCATGCGTTTCAAGATATCTAAAGCCGCATGTAAGGCCGTACCGCTCGGTGAATCTTTTTTCTCGGTATGATGAACTTCAAGCATATCAATATCATAATCTTCATATTGATTCATAATAGATGCTAATCTTCTGTTCATTTCAAAAAAAATATTAACTCCTATACTATAATTGGGTGCAAAAAGAAAAGATTTATGATTGGTTGTTGCATATTGACGGATTTCCTCTAACTTTTCAGTCCATCCTGTCGTACCGACAACTATCGGTACACCGGCTTCAAAACACCAATTGATATTTCTTATGGCAGTACTTGGAGAAGTAAATTCTATGGCGACATCCACCTGTGCAAGCTCTTCTAACGTCAGCGTATCTCTATTGTCTATGTCTATTTTTAAAGCTATTTCGTAAAGGGTTTTACCGAGTTTCTGGTTTTTTGCAAGTGCAGCGGCTTCAATCGCTTTTCCCATCTTACCATAACCTATCAGTGCTATCTTCATAAATACAAAGTTATAGCCAACGAAGGTACAGAGTTGTTATAAACTCTTAAAACTTTAGGTTTAAATTTTATAGATAAATCATCAGATATATCATAAGTTTTTAGATGCGCATCCACCACGGCATCTAAAATAGTCAATGTCCAAAGTCCTGCCGTACCAAATATACTCAATTGGAGATTTCTCCGATAATAGTTACGGTAAGATATAACTTGATCTTCAGACAAAACTCCATTAAAACGATCTACATTTCCACTATTTCTCATATCCAAAGCTTGATTATATACACGCATATTACTTGCACTATTATAAATAAAGTACACACCGGCACCTATCATAGACCATGCAATCGGTGCTTTCCACCACTTTTTATTGTAGATCTGACCTCCTCCCGGCAGTATCGCCCACTTAGCCGCCTTACGAGCAAAAACCTGCTCAGGATCTAAGACCTTTTCCTCTTTTTCCGGTTTCTTACTATTCTTTATCAACTCCTCGGTCAGATTGCTTTTTGTTTTTTTTACTCCTGCCTTTTCTTCCAACAATTTTAACTTCTCTACTCCTAAAGTATCTTTTTCAGTCAAAATAGAGTCTTTTACTTTCATCCCAATATTACTACTATCCATCAGCAGACTGTCTATTTGCATATCTATTCTAAGTGAATCTTGCGCCATCAAATCCTTATCACTCTCCTTGAGCAGAATGAATAATAATAAGATAGTCAAGAACATCCACCGATCATCTTTTAGATAGTTCGATTTCAAAAGATAAGTACTTTTTTCCAAACAAAGATATAGAAATTCAGCATATTAATTTCCATCCTCATCTCATCTTCCTCTACTCCGCTATATCTAAAGATACCTTCCACTCTTCTCCTTTGGTCGGTGTTCCGCCACCAACCAATATAGTTCCTCTAGATAATCTGCCGAAAGTAGTCGGTGTCTGAAAGTAGTCGGAGGCGGAACACCGACCACGGGGGTAAAAGTACGAATCTCCTTTGTGACCTTTGCGCTTTCTTTGCGTTCTTTGTGGTTGAATATCATTATCCCACGACTAAAGTCATGGTCTAATGATTTTGTATTGGTACATTGGTCATTTCGAGCATCTCGACAAGCTCGATGACCAAACCTCAATGACCGGACGGTGAGGACACTCGAACCGTCAATGTCCGGCGCTACATCACAACATTACTACATCACTACATTGCTACATCACTACATCACTACATCACTACATCACTACATTGCTACATCACTACATCACTACATTGCTACATCACTACATTGCTACATTGGTAAATTAAAACCGTATCTTTGTATTGATGTTTATCGAGATGCACCCGGACAATCCATCTGAAAGGAAGATCAAACAAGTAGCCGAATGTTTGAACGATGGAGGTTTGGTCATTTATCCGACAGACACCGTGTACGCCATCGGTTGTGATATCTTTCAGGCAAAAGCGATTGAAAGACTTTGTCTCATCAAAGGTGTAAAGCCCTCTAAAATGTCATTCTCATTTATCTGTAGCGACTTGAGGCATATCAGTCAATTTACAAGAAGTTTGGACACTCCAACTTATAAGTTGATGAAAAAATTGCTCCCCGGAGCTTACACTTTTATCCTTCGTGCCAATAATTCCATTCCCAAACTTTTCAAGAATAAAAAACGAACGGTGGGAATCAGGATTCCAGACAACAATATTCCGAGGGCAATCGTCGAAGAATTAGGCAATCCGATTATTACTACTTCTATTCATCACGATGATGATATTATTGACTACATCACCGATCCATATATCATCAATGAGCAGTTTGGCAATATGGTAGATATTGTGATAGATGGTGGCTTAGGAGGCATCATTCCCTCAACTATCATTGACTGTACCGAGAATGAACCGTATATCGTCCGTGAAGGGAAGGGTGAAATAGATTTTTAGATTGGAATTTTATCGGCATCTTTTTCTGAAAATATTTAAGCAATCTTTTTATTTTTATTGAATCATTATTTTATTTTTAAAAATAAGTTTTAACTTGATTTATAATCTATTTCAATCATTCAAATGAAAAAACTACTCTTAATATTTGCTTGTGTTTCCATTATGATTTCTTGTAAAAAGGATAAAAACGCCGCCTCTCCGATTATTGAAGAAGACCATTTTATCTATAACGATGCAGAGGTGGACAATAACCTTCGCATCAACCAACTTCAATATCTGAGTAGTCATAATAGTTATAGGAAATTTACGGACTCTATCATCTATCAAGAGTTGGGCAAGTTAGTTGATCTCATCAAACCTATTCTTCCTGATGGCTTGGTAGAATGGGAATATAACCATATAGATTTATATCACCAATTAGGGGAATATGGTGTCAGACATGTAGAATTAGATATATACGGCGATAAAAACGGAGGCAGGTTTTATAATAGAGCCGGTTATCTTTGGACAGGTAGAAATCCCGCATCACATATAGAAGAATTAAAACAACCGGGGTTCAAAATCATGCATATACCCGATATTGATTTTAACACCAATTATTATACCCTTATTTCGGCTTTAAAAGATATCAAAAGATGGTCTGATAAATATCCTGACCATTTGCCCGTTTTTATTATGATAGAATTAAAATCTACTACTGCCGGCGATGTGATTCCTTTCTTAGGATTTGCTAAAGCTGAACCGTGGAACAAAGAACATTTGGATATGCTGGAAGACGAGATACTACAAGTATTTCCGAGAGAGCAAATCATCAAACCTGATGATATCAGAAAAGACAAGCCTACTCTGAGAGAGGGAGTTTTACAAAACGGCTGGCCTACCGTGGGTGAAGCAAGAGGAAAAGTAATGTTTATGTTTGACAATGAAGATATCGGTACAAAATACAAAGACGGTCACGAATCTTTGGAAGGAAAATTAATCTTTACCAATGCAAAAGGTCCTGATCAACCGGATGCCGCATTTATCAAGCGAAATGATCCGAACGAAAATGATATTCAGGATATAGTACGGCAGGGGTTTTTAGTCAGAAGTATGATAGGTGGAACGGATGAAGCCCAATCGGGAGACTATACAAAATGGAATACTGCACAGGAAAAAGGAGTACACTTTCTTTCTACCGATTATTACCGTCCAGACAAAAGGGCAGGTACCGGCGGATGGACAGATTTTCACGTTGCGGTCAGTCATCACAGCTATCAATTCAATCCTGTCACATACGGTAAGTAAACTCATAACAGGTCTTGCTTATCATTATAAAAACACTTAATATTGTGGGCTTATGCAGAAAGTTTTATACCTTTTATTATGGATAATTCCTTTATCCGTATTTGGACAAAATCGTTTAACTGTTGAGATCAATCTAGATTCCATCGGTAGAGAAATACATTACGATGCTATGGGTGTCAATGTCGAAAGAATGCATTATAGGACACTTGATGAAAACGGAGTTATGCCGGAAGAGATTTTTCAGGACATGATGTATGCCGAAGATTTAATTTATAGATGGCCGGGAGGCGCAACGGCTAACTTTTATCACTTTTTTAACGGGACATCCAAAGGTTATGGCTTACTAAGAGAAGAGGTGGAGAATGTAGATCATCCTATGAAATGCAACTTGCCGAAAGGCAGTGAATACTGTATGTCTTTTGAAGCCACCACTCCAAGAAATTACATCTATGATATGCTGGATTTTGCAGACAGATATCAAGAAATATATAATAAAAAGAAAAAGATAGTTTGGCTACCCAATATTTTCACTTTTTACCTCCACAACAAACAAGAAATTCACCAACTCGATAAAATATCCAGCTTGGCGGAAGCCGAACAACTCATGGAGAATGGTGAGATTACAGCAGATTTTTATATGAGAATAAAAGATATCGCAGATGTCTTTAACATCTTAATTCACCACCCTTCCATTGAATTGGATGGGATAGAATATGGGAATGAGTTTTATTTTCATCAACCCACCACCGGTGAAAAATACAATGAAGTCAACAATGGTCTGGCGTGGTTGTTGAATGAAAAAAAGTATAGAAGTTCTCTATTAACCCATATTTCATATTACAAATCCATCATCCGTTTTTTTAACAATATTCTTGTAAAGGATGGAAAAACCTTGCCGACTGCCGTACCCATTGGAGTGATCACTGCCGAAGGTAAACAGCAAAACATGAACTTGCTATGGAATGAGGGCATCAGAGATTCTATCTTACCACTTGTAGATGGTATTATCCATCACCTTTATTTTAAAGCAGGCGGCGACTTAAAAGTAGATCCTTTGATATCCGAAAACCCTGAAAATGCCAATAATCTGAGAGATGTAAAAGAAACGACAGACCTATTCATTCACAAAAAAATACCTGCTATTGAAAAACAATATGAAGCCTTCTTCAATATGAAACAAAACGGCAAACAAATGTGGCTGACCGAGTACAATACGGACAATGGATTTGCCTATGGCTTTTTTGCACAATGGCAAAATACTTTCTTTCATGCCGCAACACAAGTAGAAGCGTTCATCGAATTTGTAGATAATATCAACAATTCCGACTTTGTGAAGTTTGCATTTCCGCATTTATGGGTCAGTCACCGTGACGATTACAACTATGGCGCCTATGCTTCCAAAGTAGAATTAAATGGTGATTACGACAAAATCAAAAGAACGACTTATAGTGCTTATGCCATTTTGGGAAATTTGGCAAGAAAAAAACTTTATCAGTTAAAAGGAATGGCTAGTAACACCAAAAACTTGGAACGTATGGATTTATTTACCAAAACGTATTTTGAACCTACTTCATCTCAAAGTGGAGAAAATTTAGGAAATCTCATTCTCGTTTTTAGTAATAAATCAGGCGAAGACATTCAAATCAATCCTATGAGTGATATTGCATTCAGTATAGACAGCACTCTACAAAACACAAGTCAAATCATTACTGATGATGCAGAAGCTATGTATCTGAGTGCCGGACATATTTATACAAGCAATGGTCTTATTTTTAACCATACCGATTTGGGTGACGATAAAGGTGAAAATGTAAATATCTCTCAAAGAAAGAATATTGATATCAGCACTGATTTCACCATCCCCGGTTATTCCGTAGGTTATCTTTCCATTCCTATCCAAAGTGACAATGATACAGGTGTGCCGACTGCCATTAAAAACAAGACGGATGTCAATAGCTTAAATTTGTATCCCAATCCTGCCAACAGCTCAATTTCTATCACCTTCAACCATCAGATATTGAATAGTCAAAATGCAAAATGGGAACTTTTAGACATGAGCGGTAAAAAACATTCCGTCTCCTCTACTTTTGACAGCAGCCATCTCAAAATAGATGTCAGTTCGCTTGCAAGCGGGATGTATCAGGTGATACTTTCTACTGACGGTAAAAAATATTCCTCATCATTTATTAAGCAGTAAGTGTTTTATCTTCTAAAAAAGATTAGAAAACAATACCTAATTTATTTTCAATAGAATAATTGAGTCGTGGGATTCCAAGCACCGGCGATTTGTCATAACTTATATTGAAAACGGTACCGAGTGTAAACATTCTTGACAATTTCACCTTCAATTCATTGATACTACTGAATCTATAATCCGACCATCGGTCTATCCGTGGTTGATAATAAGAGGTAGATATTATAGATACCACGTCATTGGGAAAAATACTTGTAGAAATATAAGAACTCATACGGTGTTCCGATTTATTAACAGTCAGTTTTTCGACATCAAGCTCTTTAGTCCATTCATACATATATCCTGTTCCCACATACAAAACAGCCTTTTTCCCACCTGATGCTTTGAATCGGAATCCACTTCCATTGAGTAATCTCAGATTGACTTTGGTCATTTTATTAAATTGCGCTTGTGTAAAAAACTCCCATTTTAACCATTTAGGCTTCATACTTCTGTTGTATCTGAAATGAATATATGCGTTATGTACGAACACATTTCCTCCTGACTGTGACCAATGATAATCTCCCAAGAGTAAATAGAGATTCTTTGTTTGCTTATATTGGATTCTGACATCCGCATTCAAACCGAAAACCCGATTGACTTCTTTCAATAATTTGAAACCAATATTGGATTCACCGTACCATCCTGTGGTATCAGTCTTTCTTCTCTGACTTTCCACATTGGTAATTTGAGCAGAAAGATTGAAAGTTGTGATTAAAACGAAAATACTCAAACAGACTTTTAAACTCATTTGTATTCTCTTTGACCAAAGATTAAGCTACCTATCCTCACCATATTACTTCCTTCTTCCAAAGCCATTTCATAATCACCTGACATACCCATAGAAATAGTATCAAAAGAGTTTTTTGTCAATATATCACCTTTTATCTTATCAAAATAAGTTTTTAAAATTCTAAATTCGCTTTTGACTTGTTCTTGCTTATCAGTAAAAGTTGCCATTCCCATCACACCTCGACATTGGATATTCGGAAAAGTATTTTGAGCAATTTTTTCAGCAAGGTCAAAAAGAGTATCTCTTGACATTCCTTCTTTCGTATTTTCTTTTGCGATGTGCACTTCCAAAAGAATATCTATTACACGATGATTTTTTTCAGCTTGTCTTTGGATTTCAGACAGTAATTTTTCAGAATCTACCGAATGTATCATTGCTATAAATGGAGCGATATATTTGACCTTGTTTCTTTGCAAATTTCCTATCATCTGCCATTGGATATCTGCCGGCAAGAGGTCTTTTTTCTCTAAAATTTCTTGAACACGGTTCTCACCAAACACTCTTTGACCTCTATCATAAATCTTTTGTATAGCCTCTACGGGATGTGTCTTACCGACAGCCACTAATTTTGCATTGTATTCTTTGAGTTTTTTATTAATTTTATCCAAGGTATCCATGATGATGAAACTTTATTTTATAAATCAGTACAAATATACAATACTTATCTGCGGTCTTTGTTTTATGAGTTTGCTTTCATGTCAAAGTAAATTAGATATTCCTAAACCCAAAGATTTATTGAGTGAGCACCAGATGGGACAAGTCTTAGCAGATATCCTTTTGTTACAAAATTATTCTGACAATACTGTAAGCAGTGATTCTACGCTATCTATACAAGATTTTCAAAATGCCATTACAGATGTCATCAATCAAAAATATCAACTCAAAGACAGTCAGGCTTTTTATTCTTATCGGTACTATGTGAAGAATCCCGATATCTTTCTTCGGGTAATAAAAATCTCCCAAGACACCCTTCAAGGATTGTTCAATTCAAAAGATAGTGTCTCCGCTGTAAAATCGGTCGAATAAAATCTATCTAAAATGGGGATATTTTCGTGTATGTTTATTAAAGTCTAAATGTCTATTTTATGGACTCTAATTCTTTAAAGAAAAAGATCTACTCCTTTATAGGAAAAGCAGACGATAGAGTTTTGTCCATAGTAAATAGTGTTTTTGAAAACTATTACAGTAATGATATCGTTGCATTTCATCCAGATGGACAGCCGATGACAAGGTCTGCATATAAAGAAGCTCTTGATGAGGCAGAAAAGCAGATTCTCAATGAAGATTTTGTTGATGTAGATGAAATGAAGTAGAGATAATGTCTAAAGAAATCAAAAGAGTTGTTTGGATTAGACAAGCTAGAGAATCTCTCCAAGCTATTTTCCAATATCGTTATTCTGAAATACCTGTGGCTAGAGATATAGTCAAAAAATATATTATAAACGCTTCAAAAAAGATTTTATTTGCAGAGCAACATCAAAAAGATGAAGTTTTTCCAGAATACAGAAAGATAATCATTAGAGACTATAAAATTCTATATAAAGAAGAACAAAGCGTTGTTTATATTCTTAATGTTATTTGCACAAAAGCAAAGTGAAAGAGCCTTATCAACTTATAACCCCAAAAAAAATAAAAGGAGATATTATGCTACCTCACCGCAATCACTGAAATCTCCACATTGACATTTCTGGGCAATGCAGCAACTTCTACAGTCTCTCTTGCAGGCGGATTTTCATCAAAAAAACTTCCGTACACTTCATTGACCTTTGGAAACAAAGCGATATCACTCAAAAAGATACTGGATTTCACGATATTGGAAAAATCCATCTCCGCCGCTGCTAAAATGGCTCTAATATTTTCCATCACTTGTGTAGTCTCGTTTTTGATATTGTCTGTCACCAAAGTATTGGAAAATGCATCTAAAGCGATTTGACCGGAAACGTATAAAGTACCATTGACAAATACAGCTTGACTATATGGCCCTATCGGGTCGGGGGCTGATTCTGTGTAAACTATTCTTCTTGCCATTATTTAAAATCTTTTCTCTCAAAAATATAATTCATATACCATAACTCGTTTTGATAAATCACCTCTACCATTTTCTGCTTTGTATCTTCATCGTACTTGGAAAACAGTTCATAACCTCTATTGAGCAAAGATCTTCCCAATAAAATGCCGTCTATATCATCTTGCGGATAAATGTGTGGTTTCTTTTTCATCGTTTCCACCACATTGTCGAGAATTTCCAAAGTTTTTAACAGAAGCGGAGTATTGACCATTGCTCCAAAAAGTGACTTGATATCATGGATAAATTTTTCAATCTCCGACTTCTGCATGAGGTGATAACACTTTTCATATTCTTCATCAGAAATCGGAGGGTGAATATTATTTTTATTGGCAATTGCTGCCATATTCTGTTCAAACTTTTTTGCACCCAAAAAAGAATCCAAAGACGCAAGTCCGGCTTTAAAAGCTTGAAAAAAATGTCTTCCGAATTTAAAAACTGCTGTCGTCATATTGCCAAATAAACCCCAAATCTTTCTGGGCTGTTTCATGTAATTGGCAAGATTTCCAAATGCAGCTTCCAATCGCTGTCTTTCTGCAAAATCAGGATAGATAGTCCCGAGAAAATACTCTTTGACATCATCAATGACTTCCTCATTAATATTACTTGGCAAATTAAATCTCTTTTTGAGTTCATCATACTGATAACGTTTATTGACCATATCTCTAAACTTCTCAATGATATGACTCTCCTTTGTTAGTTCATCCATGATTTGCTTTTAAAGAACAAATGTTTAAGAAGACAGAAAGTTGAAATTCTATTCCGTTTTGGACAATTTCCTGATTTGATCTTCGACCTCTTGGGCAAGTTCGGGATTGTCTTTTAAGAATTGCTTGGCAGCGTCTCTTCCTTGTCCCAATTTATGCTCTTGATAACTGTACCAAGTACCACTTTTTGAAAAAATACCCAATTCGACACCCATGTCCACTAACTCTCCCAATTTGGAAATACCTTCGCCATAAATGATATCAAACTCCACTTTTTTGAACGGAGGTGCCAATTTATTTTTGACAACCTTCACCCTCGTTTGATTACCAATGATTTCGTTTTCCTTGTCCTTTATTTGCCCTATTCTTCTGATATCCAAACGTATAGATGCGTAAAATTTTAAAGCATTTCCACCGGTAGTAGTTTCCGGACTGCCAAACATCACTCCTATTTTATCTCTTAACTGATTGATAAAGACACAAGTACAATTTGTCTTATTAATTGCACCTGTCAATTTTCTCATCGCTTGTGACATCAGACGAGCTTGTAAGCCCATTTTAGAATCTCCCATATCACCTTCGAGTTCTCCTCTCGGCACTAAAGCAGCAACAGAGTCTATCACCACGATGGCCACTCCACTTGAGCGGATCATGTGTTCGGCAATATCTAACGCCTGCTCTCCATCATCCGGTTGAGCTATCAAAAGATTGTCCACATCCACACCCAAAGCAGCAGCATACGTCTTATCAAAAGCATGTTCGGCATCTATCATCAAAGCAACTCCGCCTTTCTTTTGTGCTTCTGCAATTGCATGTAGAGCCAAAGTAGTTTTACCTGAAGATTCGGGACCGTAAATCTCAATAATCCTTCCTTTAGGAAATCCACCTATACCCAAAGCCAAATCCAAACCCAAAGAACCGGTAGAAATAGTATCCGCCTCCACTACGGAAGATTCCCCTAATTTCATCACCGCCCCTTTCCCGTACAGTTTGTCTAACTTTGCAATGGTAAGTTGTAATGCTTTTTGCTTTTCTTCATTATTTTCTGCCATAACGATATGATTTACTTATTTTATTTTACTTAGGACGTAATATTACATCTTTATCTTCAAAAGATTTCAATCAAAGTTAAATAAAAGACAATTAAATGTTTGTAAATAACTAATTTAGCATCTACATTTATTCTTCACTAAATTTAATAAAGGCATTATATATCTGTAAATGAGAAAAAAAATAACCAACCTATATGTTTTGACACACTTAGCCGGGGATATGCTGATTATTCTTATCAGCTATCTGTTTGCTATTTATTTCTCAATGGACAGTCTTTATTATCTATTAGACGATAAGTATCAACAGCTCTTTGTGTATCTGAATATTATATACATTTTTTCTGCCCAGCTCAGCGGTACTTTTGAGATGTACAGAAATACAAAAACCGATGCCGTTCTCATCAAGTTGATAAAACTTTTTTTCTTTCAGATAGTCCTTGCATTCTCATATATCGTCGTTTTTAAAGACCTCAACAATACTTTTAAAATATCGAGAGAGGTATTATTAATCACCTATGGTTTATCTTTCGCACTCACTTGTATTTGGCGTTTCGGCTTTATCAGGATAGTCAGGTTTTATAGGTCAAAAGGACATAATAACCGGCGCGCCATCATCATAGGTGCAGGAAAGACCGGACAAGAGTTCAAAAAGATGCTGGATGAGAATTTGGAGTTTGGTTTTAAGTTTATCGGTTTTTTTGATGATGAACCTGAGCGTTTTCAAAATGTAAAAGACAAAATCCTCGGCAATGTAAATGAAAGTAAAAAGTATGCGATGGATAACGATATTGATATTGTTTTTTGTGCATTACCGTATAAAGAGGAAGAAAAGATTTTAGACATTATCTCATTCACCGATGAGCATCTCATCAGATTAAAAATCATTCCCGATTTCAGTCGTTTTTTGACCAATCAATTTCACAAAATGGAAATTGACTATTTCGGTACTTATCCGGTGATGACTCTGCGACAAGAGCCTTTAGATAATTTTATCAATAAGACGATTAAAAGAGGTTTTGATATCGGGTTTTCATTGATAGTGTTTATCACCATTTTGTGGTGGCTGATTCCACTCATTGCCATTCTTATCAAGACAACTTCCAAGGGTCCTGTATTTTTTATACAAAAAAGAACGGGTATGAACAATGAACCTTTTGAAGTTTATAAGTTTAGAACCATGTACGTAAATAATGATTCCGACACTCTACAAGCTACAAAAGATGATAAGCGGATTACACCGCTTGGTGCTTTTCT
This sequence comes from Chitinophagales bacterium, assembly GCA_023957215.1. Taxonomy (GTDB): domain Bacteria; phylum Bacteroidota; class Bacteroidia; order Chitinophagales; family JADIYW01; genus JAMLHH01. The sequence continues at coordinate 22,995 of JAMLHH010000007.1, read as the reverse complement.
AAGAAAAACCAACTTAGACGAAATGCCTCAGTTTATCAATGTTTTTTGGGGTCAAATGTCTATTATCGGTCCGAGACCTCACATGTTAAGTCATACGGAACAATATTCTAAAATCGTTGACAAATTTATGGTTCGACATTTTATAAAGCCGGGAATTACCGGTTGGGCACAAGTGAAAGGATATAGAGGCGAGACTAAAACACCGGTAGAGATGGAAAATAGAGTAAAAGCTGATTTGTGGTATTTAGAAAATTGGACTTTTTTATTAGATATTCGCATTATTTTTATGACAATTTATAATATGTTACGTGGAGAAGAAAAAGCATACTAAGATACTACTACTAATTTTTACTGTCTTTTATTGTGCCACATCATCCCAAGCACAACAATTACATCTACCTCTCAATAGAGAACATAGATTAAATTATGAAAAAAACCTTTATCATACCGATAAGAAACACCCTTTTCATACTGCAATCAAACCTTACCGTGCCAGCGAAGTCTATGAACTGGTTTTGCCGGATACAACGTATGGTCTGAAAAAATTGAATGCCTATACCGGTTTTAAAAAAGTCATCAATACTATCGGCTATGAAGATTGGGTGAGATTTGATGAAAATGGTTTTATCAGTAGTACGAAAGAGGAAATAACAGATGGAGATACAGTCATCAGTCATCAGTATATTCAAGGAAATGAAAAAAGAAAATTTTATATCGCCGCAAATCCGATACTCCATTTCGAGATAGGTCGGGGAAACAATAGCACTAAAACCTCGTATAATGCAAGGGGAATAGAAGTCATGGCAAATATCGGGACAAAAGTATCTGTCTATTCTGCTTTTGTGGAAAATCAAGCGGTGTTTCCCGATTATGTAAATGTATCTGTCAGAAAAAACAGAGCTGCACCCGGCGAGGGCAAAGTAAGAAATTTCAAAGACAAGGGTTACGACTTTTCAAGAGCAATGGGTTATATCAATTATACACCCAATAAGTATTTCAGTCTTGAATTAGGACATGGTAAACATTTTATCGGAGACGGCTATCGCTCTTTGCTGTTGAGCGATAATTCTTTCGTATATCCTTATATTAAATTTGAAACGACCTTCTGGAAATTCAAATACATCAATATTTATTCACAGCTTATCAATGAAGTGAACTCCGGAACAGATTTCACTTTGGGTCTTCCAAGAAAAGCCGCTACCTTTAATTATTTAAGTTTGGCTGCAACACCGTGGTTATCGTTAGGCGTTTTTGAAGGAATAATTTGGAATACCACAGAAGTTGACGGCAAACGTAAGTTTGACGCAAACATTATCAATCCCATTATAGGAATCAGAGCATTGCAAAAAGACTTGGATGCCAATAAAATTTATGGTTTCAACGCAAGCTTCAATTTACCGAAACACATTGTCTTGTATGGACAAATCATGTTGCAAGACTTTTCTACCGATATTCGCTCCATTAAAAACAGAAATGGTTTGCAAGCGGGTGCAAAATATTATGATGCATTCGGCGTAAAAAATTTAAACTTCCTTGTCGAGTATAATATTGTCAGACCATATTCATATCAAGGTAAAGACACCATCACACATTACAGTCATTATAACCAAGCGCTTGCACATCCGATGGGTGCCGGATTTGACGAGTTTATCTTCTTGGCAAATTACAGGTATAAAAGATTGGTGGCTGAGCTAAAAGTAAATTTTGGCAGATCTTCAATAGATGGGCCGGGATTAAATGTAGGTACCGATATCATGCTTTCTCTTAACGAAGCTGATTTTTATGATAAAACCGAAATAGGACAAGGTCTTTTACCTTATAAATTTGTCAATACCGAAATGAGAATTGGCTATATCCTCAATCCAAAAATTAATATGATGATAGAGGCACAATTAAATTTGAGAAAATACCAGACTGACATACAGTTACCAAATGATATCAACTCTAAAATTATTAGTTTGGGTCTAAACACACGCATTTTTAATTATTATTATGACCTACCCATTAATTTCTAAGATAGAAACATTGAAAAACATTAATTTTGTTTTATTTTGTATCTGATAAATAAACATTATGCATAAACACCTTTTATTAATCGCATTTTTATTTCTTTCCACTTATGTTTTTGCACAAAGTGAAACAGCAGAAAATGTTGAGCAAACAGAAAAAGAAGATTTTAGAGATTTCAAGAAAAAAATCAACGAAGCCAAAGATAGGATAGTAATCAATCTCTCTTATGATGCCCTCCTCAATCTCCCTTCAGGAATGAAAATGAGTGGGTTTTCAAGAGGTTTCGATGCATACTTTATGTATGATGTCGTTTTGGGAAAATCAAACTTCAGCATTGCTCCCGGTATTGGTGTTGGTAACAATAACTATTTTCACAAATACACCATCTCTACGGATACGGACGGAAAAACAGTTTTTTCAGCAGTAGATGAAGGTCTGAAAGTAAAAAAATCAAAGCTTGCCCTGACCTCAATTGATATTCCTGTCGAACTTAGATTTAGAACCACTCCAAAAAGTAATGGCTATTCTTGGAAAGTGGCAATTGGAGGTAAATTTGGTAGAATAGTACAAAACAAATGGAAATACAAAGGACAAATGAGAGATGATATCACAAGTCCTATCCAAGACACCAAATTCAAAATTTACAATATAGACAATATCAATAAATGGAGATATGGTGTTTTTGCCAGAGTAGGTTATAGTATTATCAATGTTTATGCTTATTACGGACTCTCCGACATATTTAATAATAAAGGACCTAAGATGACACCTTTTTCAGTGGGTATTTCTATCAATACTTTCTAAAAAGAATGACATATTCTATTTTATCTTCAATCAAAAGATGGAGAGAATATAGTTTTTACAATTTATTAAGACGATTACTTACAAATACTTCTATTTGAAGTCTTAATTTTACAGATTAAGCAGAAATTCAAAATTAAAAATGAGCGATAAGGTTTATATTTTTGATACTACTCTTAGAGATGGAGAGCAAGTTCCGGGATGTCAATTAAACACAATAGAAAAAATTGAAGTAGCGAAAGCACTCGAAGAACTTGGTGTTGACATTCTCGAAGCAGGGTTTCCGATTTCCAGTCCGGGTGATTTCAAATCCGTTGTGGAAATTTCTAAAGCAGTGAGAAAGCCGACTATATGCGCTTTGACACGTGCTGTAAAAAAAGACATAGAAGTAGCTGCTGATGCACTAAAATTTGCACAAAAAGCCCGTATTCATACAGGAATAGGCAGCTCTGATATACATATTATCCATAAACTGAAAACAACAAGAGAAAAAATTCTCGAAAAAGCTGCAATGGCTACCAAATACGCAAGAAATTTTGTGGACGATGTGGAGTTTTTCTGTGAAGATGCAGGAAGGGCAGATCTGGAATTTTTGGCTAAAATGGTAGAAACTGTTATTGCAAGTGGTGCGACTGTCGTCAATATACCTGATACGACAGGCTACTGCTTACCGGAACAATATTATGAGAAAATTGCTTACCTAATGAACAATGTCCCCAACATTGACAAAGCGATTTTGTCTTGTCATTGTCACAATGACTTAGGTATGGCTACCGCTAACTCTATTTCAGGATTGAGGGCAGGTGCAAGACAAGTGGAAGTCACTGTCAACGGTATCGGTGAGCGCGCCGGTAATACTTCACTCGAAGAAGTAGTGATGACCATGAGAGCACATCATGAAACATTAAATCTGCATACCGGTATCAATATCAAGAAAATCTACCCTACCAGTAGATTGATTACAAGATTGATGCGTATGCCGGTACAGCCTAACAAGGCGATTGTAGGAAGAAATGCATTTGCGCATTCATCAGGCATCCACCAAGACGGAGTTTTGAAAAATAGAGAAAACTATGAAATCATCGATCCACATGATGTAGGTATTCCTGAATCATTGATAGTCTTGACAGCAAGAAGTGGTAGGGCTGCATTGAAATACCGATTGGACAAAATCGGTTATCCTGTAGAAGGTGAAGAATTAGATACTATTTATGAGAAGTTTTTAAACTTGGCCGATCAAAAGAAAGAAATATATGATGAAGATTTATTGGATATGTTGGGTCATACCAAAGACAACAAGATTTATCAAATCGTATCTCTCGATGTACATAATATAGCCGAAAATGAATCTACTGCTTACATCACTCTATCTAAAAACGAACAGTTATTTTCTGCTGAGGGAAAAGGGAATGGTCCTGTAGATGCTACTATCAAGGCGATTGATAAAATCACCGGAGAAGATGTCAAATTAGAAGAATATTTGGTTCAAGCTATTACCGGCGGTAGCAACGACATAGGAAAAGTTCATATTCAAATTGCAAAAGGAGATGTCTTCTACTATGGTTTTGGTTCAGATACAGATATCGTATATGCATCCGCCAAAGCATACTTAGATGCCATCAATAAACTATAAATAAACTGCTTGATGAGTCTTTGACTCATTGAGGTTCAAAATCCATTACAATGGGGAAAACATTATTTGATAAAGTTTGGGACAGACACGTAGTACATCAGATAAAAGAAGGTCCGCAGGTACTTTATATTGATAGACATTTTATCCACGAAGTGACTACACCTCAAGCCTTTAACGGACTTCGTAAAAGAGGAATTAAAGTCTTAAGACCTGAACAAACAGTTGCCACTGTTGATCACAACGTGCCAACTATTCATCAAGATTTACCGATTCAGGAAGTGCTGTCCAGACATCAGGTGGAAGCCATGATTAAAAACTGTAAAGATTTCGGTATAGAATTATATGGCTTGGGACATCCTGCACAAGGAATTGTACACGTGATAGGTCCACAATTGGGTATTACGCGCCCGGGTATTACTATCGTGTGCGGAGACAGTCATACCTCTACTCATGGAGCATTCGGAGCAATCGCTTTTGGCATAGGAACATCCGAAGTTGAACAAGTTTTAGCTACTCAGTGTATCTTACAAACCAAGCCCAAAAAGATGAGAATCAATGTAGAAGGTACTCTCAAGAAAGGAGTAGTCTCAAAAGATATCATTCTTTATATTATTTCAAAAATCAGTGCCAGTGGTGGCACAGGTTATTTTGTAGAATTTGCGGGTTCGGCAATCCGAAATCTTAGTATGGAAGCGCGCATGTCTATCTGTAACATGAGTATAGAGATGGGAGCACGAGGCGGAATGATAGCTCCCGACCAGATAACTTATGACTATATCAAAGGCAGGCAATTTGCACCACAAGGTGAAGATTTTGACAAAGCAGTAGAATATTGGAAAACATTACCGACCGACGGAGATGCAGTCTTTGACTTAGAATACACTTTTGATGCAGAAGATATCGCACCAATGATTACTTATGGTACGAATCCGGGGATGGGCATGAAAATAGATGAATCCATTCCGGACAAAGAAGATGCAGGGTTAGAAAAATCATTGGCTTATATGGGACTTGAAAAGGGTCAGTCTTTGCTCGGTATGCCTATTGATTATGTATTTTTTGGAAGCTGTACCAATGCAAGAATCGAAGATTTGAGACTTTTTGCAAGTTTGGTAAAAGGTAAAAAGAAAGCTGATAATGTCAACGTATTGATAGTTCCTGGCTCGAAACAAGTCGAAAGAATGGCGAGGGAAGAAGGGATAGAAAAGATATTGAATGATGCGGGTATGCAGTTAAGAGAACCGGGGTGCTCCGCTTGTTTGGGTATGAACGAAGATAAAGTTCCGGCAGGCAAATATTGTGTTTCCACATCCAATAGAAACTTTGAAGGTCGTCAAGGACCCGGTGCGAGAACAATATTGGCTAGCCCACTGACCGCAGCCGCAGTAGCCATTACCGGAAAAATCACTGATGTCAGAACTTTAATGCAATAAAACAGAAGAAATGGACAAATTTATATATTTAGACACAACAGCAGTTCCCTTACCTGTTCAAGATATAGATACCGATCAAATCATACCGGCAAGGTTTCTAAAAGCTACTACGAGAGAGGGCTTCGGTGAAAATCTTTTTAGAGATTGGAGATTTAACAGAGATAATACGCCCAAAGCAGATTTTATACTCAACAATCCTACTTATAAAGGAAAGATTTTAGTCGCCGGTAGAAATTTTGGTTGTGGCAGTAGCCGTGAACACGCCGCATGGGCAATACATGACTATGGTTTTAAGGTCGTCATTTCCAGTTTTTTTGCAGATATTTTCAAAAACAATGCTTTAAACAATGGTGTCTTACCTTTGATAGTAGAAGAAACGATACTTCAAAAGATTCTCAAGCAAATAGAAGAAAATCCCGGCACAGAAATTATCGTGGATTTAGAAAACCAAAAATTAAAGATTGCGGCACTTGATATAGATGTATCTTTTGAAATCAATTCGTACAAAAAGACCTGTCTCATCAATGGTTATGATGATATAGATTATCTGTTGAGCCTTCAAGATACAATAGCCGGTTTTGAAAAAACCGCTACCAATTTCAGATAGGAATCGCTAAAAATCTTTCATCTTCTAACACAAATTTCATTTTGTACATTGAAGAAGAATAACTATCTTTGCACCCTAAAACAAATTTTTTATTTATGAACCAATACGAAACGGTTTTTATTACAACGCCCGTACTCAGTGCCGATGAGTACACAAGAACCGTAAAAAAGTACTTGGATTTCTTAGAATCCAACGGCGGAGAAATTGTCAGTAAAGAGGACTGGGGCATTAAACAACTTGCCTATCCTATTCAGAAAAAAACGACAGGTTATTACTCTCTAATTGAATTTAAAATTGATCCACAAATCATCAAAAGATTGGAAGTTCAATACAAAAGAGATGAAAACATCATGCGTTTTCTAACAGTAAGATTGGATAAATACGCCATCAAATATGCCCAACAAAGAAGAGACAAATTAGCTGGTAAAACTAAAAAAACAGAGGAATAAATCATGGCAGATCAATCTATAAAATATCTTAGTTCTCCTAATATCGGACAGAACAGAAAGAAATATTGTCGATTTAAAAAAGCAGGAATAAGATATATCGACTACAAAGATCCTGACTTTCTTTTGAAATTTATCAACGAGCAAGGTAAAATCTTACCTCGCCGTATTACAGGTAACTCATTGAAATTCCAAAGAAGGATAGCTACTGCCGTGAAACGTGCACGTCATATAGCAATATTGCCTTATTTAGCTGACCTTTTAAAATAATTTGCCATGGAAATTATATTATTACAAGACATTGATAAGTTAGGAGAAAAATACGACTTGGTCACTGTAAAACCGGGTTATGGCAGAAATTATCTGATTCCAAAAGGCTATGCAAAGATTGCCAACGCATCTAACAAGAAACACCTTGAAGAAATTAAACGTCAACAAAGCATGAAACTTCAAAAACAACTTGAAGGCTATCAAAAATTAGCAGAGCAAATTTCTGCAACTATTTTGACAGTGGGTGCAAAAGTAGGTACTAGCGGAAAACTTTTCGGAAGTATCACAAACGTGCAACTTGCTGATGCAATCAAGAGCCAGTTGAATGTCGAAGTAGAACGTAAAAAAATTACTATCAACGAAGAGGTAAAAGATTTGGGTACTTATGATGCTGTTTTACACATCTATAAAGATATCACAGCTGATTTTAAATTTGAAGTGATAGCAGAATAACAAAAAACACTTTTTATAAAAAGACTGTCTAAAAGGGCAGTCTTTTTTATTTGTAATGACCTATATTTTCGATAACGCCACCACCCTTTTTAACTTTTAATATTCAATTTTAAATAATGACTTATCTTTAAAAACCTAAATTTGTAAATACATCTATGATTCAATCATTTCTATGATAAGAAAGCTAATAAGACTATTTTTTACACTCTTTTTATTGTGCATTTTTTGTAATATTTCAAATGCCCAAAACAAATACGCAACTCTAATAGCCCAACACATCGAAAGACTGAATAAAGATAGTCTGGTTTCTGAGGATTTTATTCAAAATCTACAACAAATTGAAACTTGGTTAGAACAACCCGATCAACAAGTTTCTCTGTCTTATTTTAATCTTCTTGATAAATATTTGACCTATATCAGACCAAGTACATTTAAGACTTACAATAAAAACACTCATGAAGATATTATAGACCAATCACTCAACATTCTTAAAGCCGCTTCATCATCCACGGATATGAGAAATTGGACTTACAGTTTACTGCCCGAATATTATTCTGCCGTGAAAACTTTAATACCTGATACTGTATTTCTTCAAGCAACAATGGATATGGCACAAGAGCGACCACAAGAATTGATAGGTCAGTTTTCAAAGCTATTTTATACCACAGACACAAAAGATTTAGAAAAAGCCATTATTTCGAGTCCCAACAGTATCACAATGCTGATGCATTACAATAATCTTGCAAAATCAGCTTTGAATAATTCTTCCAATGATACCATCCGATTGATTTTAAATATTTACAATCAATATAGATACAATCCAAATCCATATATTTTACTTCCTTATATTCTTCAAAAGAAATTAAGTCCCCAACAAGCCAATGAGATTGCTCAAAACAAATCCCAACTGCTCAAATACCTGCTACCTCTTTTACTCAATAATGAAAAGGTTTCTGTTTTTACCTTACAGCAAAAATGGAATGATATCAGTGCTGAATTATTGACTGCAATTAGAAAATACAGATTACAAGCACCCAAAGAATGGAAATTGGAAATGCTTGACAGCCTTCCTATTGAATCTATCACACAGATTTTATTTTATTCACACAATATCCTGAATCCGGTCGAACTGGAAGCTTTTACAAACTGGATTTACTATAAAAACGCTCATCAAAGGATTCGGCAGGAGGTTTTGGATAAGATTCCTTTGGACAAAATAATAGCTCTCAAAAACAGAATTGAACAAGAAACCCTCAAACCATCTATCCATCTACTTTGGGAGGATGGTAATTGGCTAAGCAGTTATATCCAAAAAAAGTTAGATAGTCAGAAGCCCAATGATAAGCTTTCACCAATTCAGGCAGGAGCAAACTTGAATCGTCCTGTCAATAACAATCTTCAAGTACAAACTCAAAAAGTACCCGAAAGACCCAAATACATCATTCAGACTTATAATTTTCATTTATCTCAGAGTGCAAAAGACTTTATCAAATGGAAAAGCTCGCCTTACGATGCCTTAGAAAAGATAAATGAATGGATAGATTCTTCTTTTGCCTTAGACTTGTTGAAATATATTGCCGATCGTACTCCTTTGGATTTGATAAAGAATACAAAAAAAATTGTGCTGAAAAAACAGGGAATCCAAGCTTTGGAATATGTCGCTAAAGTAGCTCCCTTTACGGTAAAAAATTTTGTGATACAACCCTCCCATTATTGGAATACACTGTTTAAAGACAGCAAGAATGCTATCATTCAGTTGATATACAAAATCAATGCGGAACTCGGTAGCGATACAAAAGCTTATTTGCTGATAAATGATATTTACAAAGAGAAAATCAGTATCCAGGAGGCAGAAAATATCTGTTCCAATAAACAGGAGTTGGTCGAAAGAATGATTCATATTTTAGCAGACACAAATGCAATAGGTCGATTTTCTATGGAGCAGTATCTATCTTCCGAATCCTTGAAATTTGTGAGAAATTTGAATATCTCTGAAAATACGGACAAGTCTTTCACATCTCAAATCCAAGAACAGACACCGGAAGCATTATATACTTTTATGACTTATGGCGAAGATGAAATCATTTATAGCAGCTTTGCCAAGATGTTGGATGTATTGATAGACAAATCTCCACAAAGCAATATTTATCCTACTATTAAAAATTTGAATTTTAATAATTTTAGAAAATTTGCACGTAAATGCGTTGATTATAATCTATTTGATAAAGTCTATAATCGCTTTACCGAGAGTCAAAAGGAAGAAACGCTCGATTTTCTAATTTACAACATCGAAAAAAGTGTAAACAGTGAAAATGAAGCCATTCAAGTGGCTGATATGATTTTGGGACTTAAAAATAACTCATTGGTACTCGAATTTCAAAAAAGACTTCAAAAAGAGTATGGACGTGTAGAAAGTATTCAATCAGATGAGGGTGTTGCCATTTACGGGATACTCAGTACCTTGATAGCCAAAAAGGTAAATGAGGGAGAATGGGCTAAATATGTAGCAGAAAAATATAAATTACCCAATCTTGAAAGACTTCCGGCCTATACTCTTTTTAATCAAAAGATGGAAAATATACAGCAGTATTATTTTTATAATGATCAGGATGGCAATAGCTCGTACAATAATTTTATCAAATCGTATGAAAGAAGCCCTTTGGAATGGGAAATAAAAGATTATGGCAAATTTATCTGTATCAGCTCAAAAACAGGAAAAAGAGTAGAAATCTTTGCAAACAAAGCAGCGGCAGGTGAAGAAGGAATTAAAGATATGCAAGAATACATGTCAGGGAAAGGCTTAGAACCACAAATAGTAGTACACCGTGGATTGAGTACACATACTTTAAAAACCTTTACACGCATTCCACAATCAGCAAAATTAATCTTAGACGGCTCGTGTGGTGGATATCATGTACAATCTACCGCTCTGAAAAGAGCACCTAATGCACAGATTTTATGTAACAGAAATATTGGCACCATGTTTATCAATGACCCTATGTTTAAACAAATAAACGACGATATCAGAAACGGAAAAGATTTAGATTGGGATGATTTTTGGTATAAGATGAATAAAAGAGTGGGGAGCAACCCTTATTTTAAAGACTATATTCCGCCACACAAAAATGCATCTGCTATTTTAATAAGAGCTTTATATGATATACTTGAGATTCATTAAGGTAAATATCTTTTTTATCGTGTTTTTAAGCATCTATACCCATAGCAATGCCCAACCCGAACGTTTCCAAGTCCAGAGACAAGCTTTCAATGAAAAAATAGATAATAAGCAAAAATATTTAGATGCACTTGACGGGAAATATGATAATTCGGTCACTTTTAAAGATCCTATACTTACCCGACAAGCCACTAAAGCCTATTTGACTTTGGTAGATAGCATACAGACACTTTTAGAAGAAAAAAATACCGATGGAGAAATTACTTATAAATATCTCTTGGATTTGTATTATGTCGTTAACAATATCGAATATAAAAATTATCATCTGACTAACTATTACGAAAATCTGTTTATCAACCTCATACAAATTTTAAAACACAAAGAGGAGCATACGCTTATTGAATATTTGGCAAAAGATTATTTATCCTCTTTATCAAATTTGAATTATTTCAATGAAAAAAAAGAGCTGACAAAAGACTTTCTCTTAAAAGCATCTGAAATATACCCCAATGATGTTTTAAAAATCGTCGGGAAATTTTACAAAGAATCTTATGCAGGAGAAATTATTGATAAAATTGTCAAAGTATCCCCACAGTCTATCAAGTCATTTTTGATTTCTAATGAGTATGTAAACAAGCTTATCCGGCAATCGACTGATAGCGTAACGATTCAGTTTTTAAAGCTTTTTGACACTTATTCCAATAATTCAAAAGTGTATTATTTTTTGGATATGATCTATCACAATGAAATTTCACCTGATATCATTAACAGTATATCCGATAACAACAGAGTTTATCTCAATGCACTTATCCAAGCCAATAAAAAAATACACCCTTTGGCAGAATACGATTTGACCCGTGAATTGAGTATTAAAGCATTAGAAGAAATCAGAAAAGTGAATGATTTACACGATTTAAATGATACTTCTATCCGTTTTGCTGCTGTAAAAGGAATGAGTGCTGATGATTTATATACACTCATGGTTTATAGTCCCGAGGAAATTTTCACCTCTACTTTTAACGGTCTTTTTGAACGCTTGCTTCAAAAATTGAAGATAGAAAAAGTCAATGGTTTTGAGCTTTTAAAAGACTTACAATTCAAGAGATTTAGAACATTTATCAAGCTATGTGCAGGATATAATACATTAGAAACTTTTTTAAAAACCATGCCTGAAAAAGATGCAGAAGATGTATTGAAAAGATTCGTCACCGCACTTTATGACGAAAATGGAGATATCTCTGAAGCAGTACACGTCGCCGACACTTTTGGCAGTATAGATAATAAAGAGTTTTTAAGTCTGATAGAAAATTATCTGAAAGAAGAGTATTGCAAAGAAGGAATAGACAATGAAACGAGAACTTTATATGGACTTTTGTTAAAGCTTTTATACCAAAAGACACAGAAAGCCCCTGATAAGGAACTTTCACTCGAATTACAATCCTATATTTTACCTCCTATCGAACAAATACCGGTTGCCACACTTACTGACAGCTCTGGTTCTACCCAAATGCACTTTTTCTTTGACGACGACGATGGTGTCATCTCTTTTAGTACTTTTATAAACGCTTTTAAGAATGCCGGATTTCAAATTGCAGATAGCAACTATTATGTCATTATAAAGGGGAAAGGACAAAATCCGACTACTATTTATGCAAACAAACCGGAATACGAAAGAGAAGGGCAAGCGCAACTCATCACTTTGGTACAAGACGGTATCATCAAACCGGAAATTATCGTTCATAGAGGACATAGCTATTACGCCATGATTACCATCGAACAAATTCCCGAATATGCAAAAGTGGTCTTTTTAGGCTCTTGCGGTGGATATCACAATATTTCCGAGGTCATCAAACGAGCACCCAATGCCCATATCATTGCTTCTAAACAAATAGGAACTTATAACGTCAACAATGCACTCTTGGTAGAATTAAGTAATACTTTGAGAAACCAAAATGAATTAGTATGGTCATCTATTTGGCAAACGATAGATAAGAAATTAAAAGGCAGTGGGAAAACCTATGAAAGATTTCTTGACTATATACCACCCAATAAGAACATGGGAGCAATTTTTATTCAGGCATATAATATGATGACCCAACATTAATTATTTAACAACTGATTTTGACGTGGATAAAAAAATAATAGCTCTGACAGAGCATCTTCCTTTGCCTATACGAGTCATTATCGAATCAAGGCATTCGGCAAGAATTTCTTTAGGAAAAAAACATATTACTCTGCGTCTTCCAAAAGCCATGAATAAAGCCCAAAAAGACAAGACTATTATTGAATTATTGACTTGGGCAAAAGAGACTATTGCAAATAAGCAACTATATAAAACAGTAGATAAAAACGTCTTCCATCCAAATAAAATTTTAAAGATTTTAGACAAAGAATATTGTCTTATTTTAAAAAATATCCAAAGTAATACCGGCACTATACGTATCAGCCACAGCAATGCCGAAATCACAGTCACTGTTCCTGAAAAAATATCGGAAGACATAAAAGCCAAAGAAGAATGGATACACAATCTTTTAAAAAAAGGATTACAAAAATTCTTCCTATCCCAGATTCAAGAAAGAGTTTATCAACTCAACCAACAATACTTTCAAGCCCATTACAACAAAGTAACTTTGAGATATACCACCTCCCGATGGGGAAGTTGCTCTACACACGGGAATATCAGTCTTTCTTCACGATTATTGTTTGCACCACAGAGATCCATTGATTACGTCATCATACACGAATTGGCACACCGTTTTGAGATGAATCACTCATCAAGATTTTGGGCTTTGGTAGAAAAAGCGATGCCCGATTATCGGGAACATGAAAAATGGCTAAAAGTCAATAGTAAATCTATCGACTTTTGAAAGATGATTATCGCTTCTCTTTATAGTCAATCATAGCTTTAACAAAATTGACATATAGTGCATGTGGATTTAAAATAGTACTTTTAAATTCCGGTCTAAAGAGTACACCTATGAACCAAGGATGATCGACAAGCTCGATTGCCTCTACCAAACCTCTTTCGGGATTGATACCACTTGCTATCATTCCGGCAGATTCAAAATCAGAAAGGAATGTTTTATTAAACTCTTGGGAATGTTTATGACGTTCGTCCACCCTATTTTTACCGTAAGCTTTACTAATTTTAGATCCTTCACGTAACTCACAAGCAAAAGCGCCTAAGCGTTCTGTACTTTCAGCCTCATTTTTACCATTTTGACCTACACAAAAGATAGCGTGTTGGGTATTTTTATCAAATTCATTGGAATTTGCGTCCGCCATTTTCAAGATATTTCTGGCAAATTCTATAGCAGCACATTGCATACCCAAACCGATACCCAAGAAAGGCATACAGTGTGTCCTTGCATATTCCACGGCTTCTATTTTGCCTTCAATTCCACTATCACCATATCCCGGAGCTACTAATATTCCATCTAATTCTGATAACAATTCTTCCACATTACCTTTATGAATATCATTGGCATGTATTTGTTTGACAGATACTCTACAACTATTTTCTGCACCTGCATGAATCAGTGATTCGTAGATAGAAAGATATGCATCTTTCATTTCCACATATTTACCTACCAGACCCAAGCATATCTGTTTCTTAGGATTCTTGTGTCTGACAATAAATTTCTTCCAATCGGATAAATTTAATTCGGGAATTTCTTGATAGCCCAATTTATTAAGCACGACTGTATCTAATTTTTCTTTCAACAAAGACAATGGCACATCATAAATAGTTTCCACATCGCGCATTTCTATCACCGATTCAATACTTACGTTACAGAAATTTGCGATTTTCCTTTTTGTATCAGATTTCAATTCATGTTCAGTCCTACAAATTAAAATATCCGGCTGTACACCATAACTTTGCAAAGCTTTTACAGAGTGCTGGGTAGGCTTTGTTTTCAATTCCTGTGCTGCTGAAAGATAAGGTATCAGTGTCAGATGGATTTCCAAAAAATCTTGAGCCGGTAATTCCCATTTCAATTGTCTGATGGCTTCAATAAAAGGCAATGACTCTATATCACCCACGGTTCCTCCTATCTCAGTGACAATAATATCAAAATCATTATTTTTCCCTAACAATAGCATCCTTCTTTTGACCTCATCCGTAATATGAGGTACTATCTGAACAGTTTTGCCCTTAAAGTCACCGGCTCTTTCTTTTTTTATCACTTCAAGGTAGATACGTCCGGTCGTAATATTATTTTCTTTTGAGGTCGGTGTATCTAAGAATCTTTCATAATGGCCCAAATCCAAATCCGCTTCATGCCCGTCATTGGTTACATAGCACTCACCATGTTCAAATGGATTGATGGTTCCCGCATTGACATTGATATAAGGGTCAAACTTTTGTATAGTCACTCTATACCCCCTCGATTTTAAAAGTCTTGATAATGATGCCGCAAGGATTCCCTTGCCTAATGAAGATGTTACACCGCCGGTAACGAAGATATATTTTGCCATAACTTTGAAGTTTCTTAGCTTCCGCTATGGAACTCAAAGGTAGTTCAAAATTACTTTACAGACAAAGTTTGTTGAAAACTATTTTGTGATTGAGCTATTTATTAATGTTAAAATTATTCAATCTTCAAAACCTTCAATTCTATCCTTCTTTCATAAGAAGCTTCGGTACTATAAATAGAATGAGCCCGATCTTTGGCATTCGCACTTACATTTTTATCAGCACGACTGTCTCCAAAAGCATTTGAAACTATCTCCAATTGATTATTTTCAATAAAACTCTTTAATGCATCGTTATTCCACGCCTGTAAATAATTGACAATTGATGAAATTCTCCTTTTGGAAAGGTTGGTATTATATGCAGGATTAGAAAGAGGTGAAGCAAAACCACTTAATGCAATCTGCACCTTTTGTCTACTTTCCAATAAAATCAGAATATCTTTTAAAACCAAATTAAATTGAAGCATAGAAATCTCCACCTGATGAATAAATCTCTCCGGATTTTCTCCATTTTTAATCAAGACCAATTCTTCGAGATAATCATCAAACAATAGCTTATACGAAGCACTCGTCAACGTATCTCTTGTTCGAGGATTCGGGTAGTCATTTGCAAAAAATAATTGAATAGGTTCTAAAGTACTCAAATAATTAGTTATCGAATCTATTTGTAAAGCTCTATCAGGGCTACTTGGTTGCAGTGGCAATTTTCCACTGATAGAGTCAATAGACTCTATGTGCGGGATAGTGTCTGAAAGTTGTTTCTGTGGAATACTGTCTTCCTTTACCTCATCAGGAATGCTATCCACACTTTCAAATTCCTCCGGTTCTTTCTTTTTATTTTTCTCCCAGATATAATTGACACCTATTTCATAAGCACCTTTTCTATTAGAGGCTAACTTCAAATCTGAAGTATTCCCATCAAAAGCAAAACCTATTTTCAGGTCTTTCCAATTTAAGCCGGCATAAGCCACGACAGCATCATTGATTCTATATCCGGGACCAAACTGTAATTCAAAATCTTTATTCCCGTCTTGATTGGTTTTGCCCAATTTCACACCAAATATAGATTGCAAAAGAGTTTCTTGAGCTTTGTTTTGGTTTTGAAAATACACGCCCGGATGAAACGACCAATCAGAGCTTCCTATATCGACATTCGCTTTTGCATAAGCATTTGTTCTTGGCAATACGGAAGCATCCGCACCAGACAAAAATCCGTATTGGGGACTATTGATATTAAAAAATGAAACACCCACATCAATATCCCCTTTATTTTTCAGTCGGGAATTAAAATTGACACCAATACCAAAATCAAAATAAGAAGCATTATCACCCAATAATGTTTCTCCATTGGGAAGCTGTGGATTATATAGACCACCTTCATACTGATTATCAAAAACAAATTTTGTAAAATCAATCTGTTGCCTCACGTAAGCCAAATTGATTCCAAGAGAAACTCCTGTTTTTTTCATTAAATTTTTTCCCAACTGCAAAGACAATGCAGGTCGATATGTAGTTAGCCCGCCATCACCCGATTTATCATATATCAATTGACCACCTACACCCAATTGAATACCGGAAGCTTCATGTTCATATACATTTCTATCATAACTGATATCCAAAGTTGAATAAGGCACTATAACAGAACGCCATTGATCTCGATACAAAGCAGTGACTCTATTTTTCTTTTTGGCAAAACCTGTGAAAGCCGGATTGAGATACATAGGATTGAGATGGTACAAACTCCAATGAAAATCTTGAGATTGACCAAACTGTATCAACAGTACCATACTACATAAAGTCAGCAGAAACCTTTTCATATATTCCAACTACAATATAAAGATAGTTTTGTAAAAGTACATTTAAAATAAAAATTATAAATTGCCCCCACATACGATTTGAAACAAATTTTTACGGCAGGTCCATTTAAGATAAATTAGTGAGTTAAAAATTGGATATAAAAAACTTGGTATTAAATTTGTCTAATTAGCTATATAAAAGGTGGAAATGAAAAAAATAATCAATAAACCGACTGTAATCATCACCTTGTTGTTGTTACTTCAAGTGAGCTTTTCAAATATTAAAGCCCAAGAAAAAATAGGTATCAATTGGAAAAGTATAGATCAAATTCAAGCTGCACAAGCAGTAAACCCAAAACCGGTTTTCGTAAACTTATATACTGATTGGTGTGTATGGTGTACCAAAATGGATGAAAGTACATACTCAGACCCCAAAATTATCAACTACATCAACAATCATTTTTACGCACTTACTTTTGATGCAGAAGGAGATAATGAAGTTTCTCTCAATGGTAAAACTTATAATTTAGAGACCGTCAATAATAGAAAGGTACACACATTAGCTTGGGATTGGGGTAGTGTCAATAACAGAATCGGTTATCCGACCATCGTAGTATTGGATAATAATATGGAAAAAATTCAAGCTTTCCCCGGTTTTAAAGACTCTGAAGCTATGAATGCACTTATCAAATATTACGGTGAAGGGATTTACAAGACAAAGTCTTGGCAAGATTACTTAACAAATGGAAATTAAATTTATGAAGACGATAAAATCATTATTCTTGATATCTACGGTATGGGTTGTTTTTTCTTGTACCGCCAATTCCAAAGAGGCAGAAAATACCAACAGTGATATCAAGTGGATGACCTTTGAAGAAGCAGTGCATAAAGCACAGACCGATAAAAATCCAAAGAATATCTTTATAGACTTTTATACTTCTTGGTGTGGCTGGTGTAAAGTAATGGATAAAAAAACTTTTACAGATCCGAACGTTGCAAAGTTGATGAATAAATACTTCTATCCTGTCAAATTTGATGCCGAGGGAAAAGATCCTATCGTTTTCAATGGGCATGAATATAATTTCGTACCAAGTGGTAGAAATGGCTATCACCAATTGGCGGCAGATATTTTACAAGGAAAGCTCTCCTATCCCACTTTTGTATTTTTAAGTCCTGATTTTAAAATTATTACTCCTATCGCAGGATTTGTACAACCACAAGAATTTGAACCTATTATTAATTTTATTGGTCAAGATAAGTACATAAACGACACTGACGGCAAAGCTTGGGAGCAGTACAAAGCTAACTATGTCAGTGGACAGGATAAATAAAATAAATTCAGATTTTTTGTTTTTATTTCAGATAGATCACTCATAAAATATCATATCTGAAGTGTGTCGCATATCTTAATTTGAAGATTTTTAAAAAGAAGGTCTTTAAAAAGATAATTTTTTCAATTTAAAAGTGAAATTTTTATTTGAAAGTTTTAAAAGTAATATTATTTTCACATAAACTTTAAAACATTTTAACAATATGAGAAAAATTATTTATTCGGCCTTTCTTTTTTTAGGCGCAATGACATTCTTGACATCATGTCAAAAAGATTCAACAGCAATTGTTCAAGAATCTTTGGGAGCGAGATTAGCTAACGATTCCGATTTTGAAGCGATGATCAATGCCACTTCAAACATGGCTACTGATTTAGCAGGTATCACAATTAGTGAGCAACAAGGTCAAGCTGTCATGGAGATATTTAGTAGAGGTAAAGAATTAACGAGTACTGACAAAGCTACATTGCAAAAGATTTTCGGCAGCGGATTTGAAAACTTCACTACCAACTTGGGAGATTTTTTAGCGTCAGTTAATAATTTAGAAGCAAACTATAAACTTTCAGAATTAAGTCAATCCAAATTAAATGTTGTCTTACAAGAAGCATTAAACGCAAATCCTACATTAAAAGAGAAATTATTGACTCCAATTACTATTAACGGTAAAAGTGCCGGCGCAGATGTATGTAATTTGGTCGTTAATATTGCGGCTCTTTTAGGGGGTGGTGCCTTGTGTACAGCTATCGGTGTATCTACAATCCCTGTCGTCGGAGGTGTTCTTTGTACTGTGGTTGTGGGCCTTGCAAAAGGAATATTAGGTGGTCTTTGTGGTTTGATTCCATAAATAGATATTCTTTTATAAACAAAAGAGGCTGTCCGAAATGGACAGCCTCTTTTTATTTAATTAAAATTTTAGTCTTCCGGCATAATCAGTTCTTTTGCTTCAATTTCGTGATCTTTCACCAAAATAATTCCAAAAACAAAAACTATGACAGTGACCATCAACGGATAAAATAAGTGAACACCAACTAAACTCACTTTAGGAGCATTGTAATCAAAATGAGCCGAACTGTTTAGGTAAAGAAAAAAGATAAAAAGCATCACTGCTGAGCTTAAAAATAATAAAGCGGCACCAAATACACGTGATATCATAATTATTTAAGTTTTGCTACAAATGTAAACAAATATATTTTATTAGATAAAAAATAGACACAAGTTTTTTCCATCATACATCTTAATAAGAATTATTGTTAATAACAACCAAGATTTATTTTCTAAAAAAATCTTTTATCTAAGTACTAAGTATTAGACTATACTTTATTTACTATCTTTGCACCATTCCATGAAAAAAGAAGTAGAAAATATACATCCTATTTTTCATCAATTGCTTCAAAGAACTGATAGAGTCACTCTCCTTCAGCAGAATAGCTTCGTGCTGTGGATGACCGGTCTATCCGGCTCAGGGAAAAGCACCATAGCAAAAGGTTTAGAAAAAAAACTCTATGCCGAAGGCTATCTTTCATACATTTTAGACGGCGATAATATTCGGTTTGGCATCAATAAAGACTTAGGATTTTCTGTTGAAGACAGAAAAGAAAACATCCGAAGAATTGCCGAAATATCCAAATTGTTTGTAGATGCCGGTATCATTACCATCAATAGTTTTGTCAGCCCAACCCTTGAAATCAGACAGCAAGCAAAAGATATTATAGGTGAAAAAGACTTTATAGAAGTATATATCAATGCCCCGTTTGAAGTCTGCGCCCAAAGAGATGTCAAAGGTCTTTATAAAAAAGCTTTAGCAGGCGAAATCAAAAACTTCACCGGCTTGGATGCACCTTTTGAAGCACCGGTTCATCCGGCTATCGAAATAAAAACTGATAATCTCAGTGTAGAGGAATCAGTAGATAAAATTTTTAACCTAATCATTCAACGTATCAACCTATAATTATTATTCAATATTATGGATTATAATCTAACACATTTAAAAGAACTTGAATCTGAGTCTATTTTTGTACTGAGAGAAGTAGCCGCTCAGTTTGAAAACCCGGCACTCATGTTTTCAGGCGGTAAAGACTCCATCGTATGTTTACATTTGGCGAGAAAAGCCTTTTATCCGGCAAATATACCTTTCACTCTATTACATGTAGATACGGGTCACAATTTCCCTGAAACTATTGATTTTAGAGATGAAATTGTAAAGAAATACAATCTCAGACTCGTTGTCGCTTCCGTACAAGATGCCATAGATACAGGTTTGGTCAAAGAGGAAAAAGGATATAATGCCAGTAGAAACTCTCTACAAATAGCTCCTTTATTAGAAGCCATAGAAGCCAATAAGTTTGACTGTGCGATAGGTGGAGCGAGAAGAGACGAAGAAAAAGCTCGTGCTAAAGAGAGATTTTTCTCACATAGAGACGAGTTTGGTCAGTGGAATCCTAAAAATCAAAGACCGGAACTTTGGAATATCTTCAATGGCCGTAAAGAATATGGAGAACATTTCCGTGTTTTCCCAATTTCTAACTGGACTGAAATGGATGTTTGGCAATACATTTATCAGGAAAAGATTGATATTCCTAATTTGTATTTTACGCATAAAAGGCAAGTCTTCCAAAGAGATGGTCAGTGGTTAGCAGCGACGGAGGTCATTCAAAGAAGACCGAATGAAGAAGTTGTAGAAAAAGATGTTCGCTTTAGAACTATTGGTGACATGACCTGTACCGGAGCTGTAGAATCTCACGCCTCTTCTTTAGAAGACATCATCAATGAAGTAGCTTCCAGTAGAGTTACCGAAAGAGGTGGTAGAGCGGACGACAAACGTTCGGAAGCGGCTATGGAAGATCGTAAAAAACAAGGTTATTTTTAATAGAATACAAATTCAAAATGGACACAAATAAAGTTGACAATAAAGGATATTTAGATATGGAGTTGCTACGTTTTTCCACTGCGGGAAGCGTGGATGACGGCAAAAGCACTTTGATAGGCAGATTGCTATATGACAGCAAAGCTATCTTTCAGGATCAAATAGAGGCCATTGAAAAAGCTTCTGCACAAAAAGGTGACGAACATATCAATTTAGCTTTGCTGACAGACGGATTGAGAGCCGAAAGAGAGCAAGGTATTACGATAGATGTAGCATATAGATATTTCTCTACTCCCAAAAGAAAGTTTATCATAGCTGATACTCCGGGACATATCCAATATACTCGCAACATGGTGACAGGAGCTTCTACTTCCAATCTCTCCATCATTCTTGTGGACTCCAGAAACGGAATCATAGAACAAACTCACAGACACACTTTCATTGCATCGTTGTTGCAAATCCCCCATGTAGTCGTTTGTATCAATAAAATGGACTTGGTGGATTGGAGTCAAGAAGTCTTTGAGAAAATCAAAGCAGAATACTCAGCGTTCGTTTCCAAACTCAA
The DNA here is from genome assembly GCA_023957215.1 of Chitinophagales bacterium. GTDB lineage: Bacteria > Bacteroidota > Bacteroidia > Chitinophagales > JADIYW01 > JAMLHH01. Next base: position 1,139 of record JAMLHH010000007.1, on the reverse strand, counting down.
TATCAAAGACATCACTTTTATTCCTATTTCTGCTTTAAATGGAGACAATGTGGTAGATCGTTCTGAAAATATGCCTTGGTATAAAGGCTCTACCCTACTCTATCATTTGGAAACAGTCCATATCGGCAGTGACCACAATCATATAGATTGCAGATTTCCGGTACAATATGTCATCCGCCCGCAAAGCGTTGAATTTCACGATTATCGCGGATATGCAGGACGTATTGCCGGTGGTATCTTCAAAAAAGATGATAAGATAATGGCTTTGCCTTCCGGATTCACGTCTTCAATAAAATCAATTGATACCTTTGAGGGTGAAATAGAACAAGCCTTCGCTCCAATGTCTGTAACTATTACATTAGAAGATGATATAGATATCAGTCGCGGAGATATGATAGTACGTGAAAACAATGTCCCCAAAATAGGTCAAGACATTGAACTGATGATATGCTGGCTCAATGAGACACCGCTTAAGCTCAATGGGAAATATGCTTTAATGCATACTTCGAGAGAATGTAGATGCATCATCAAAGATGTGAAATATAAAATCAATATCAATACGCTTCATAGAAATGAAGAGGATAAAAATATTGGTCTCAACGACATCGGCAGGATCTCCGTTCGTACCACAACTCCTTTATTTTATGATACTTACAGACGAAACAGGAATACGGGCAGCTTAATCATCATCGACGAACAGACAAATGAAACAGTCGGTGCCGGAATGATTATTTGATAGAATATTTTCGGTCGTTTATCTGATTGGAAGTGGAGGTTAATTGTCACTTTTTACAATCAAAAAAAATCGGGTTGGGTATTTAAGATTTTAGTCCTGAAATAAATTTACTTTTTTTCCATTTTTACACTTTTAGGGGTAAGCCTATTTTAAGACAAGACTCGTATAGGAATCGAAGACTCCACAGCAGTGAAGCGCAGTGACACACTATCGCTGATATCCAAGCTGTCTATCGTCAAGTTCGCAAACGGGTCTAACAAGCCCTCTGACATAGCACTGCCCCAAAGCAGCAGCACCTGAAGCTTGTGAAGTGGGCGAGCACCCTCCATCAAGCGAAAACTCAGCTCATAGTTCTTGTTGCGCAAAAGACCGGTCAAGTCTCTGCTCACAGCACCTATGTAGC
>JAMLHH010000069.1 GCA_023957215.1 Chitinophagales bacterium | reverse complement strand
CAAACTGTAAAAACCAACTGTGGCTATATCAAAATACGGAGAGGTAATATTGATTTGTGAATGAGCAGGATTGGGATAAATAGAGATGTTTAATTCACTGTTTTCACTAATGCCAATTGTTCTTGTGCATAGATTATTATATACCCAAAAATCTTGAATAGTGCTATCACCATAATCACAGGTGCCAAATCCAGGCTGTTCATACATGAAATCATAATAAAAATATGGGAAAATAAAACCTCCTCCCATATTTTCACTATAACTGTGTGCACCTTCCCACCTTACTGAGGTGGGAGAAAATATATCAAAAAAGAACTTTTTTAGATATTTATTCTCTACATCTATAGAATCAACTTTTGAAATTACCGCCCAAACGGTATCGGCACTTTCATCAGAAGTAATACGCCATCTTACTTTTCCTACATAATCAAATATGGCAACCGTATCACCTACTTGTGCATTAAAGTACATTACAGAGCGAAAAGTGTCGTTGTAAAGAGCAAATACGGTATCATTTCTTTCAAAGGTAACAAAGCCATTGCTTAGCTTTTTGCAGGTTTCACCCAAAACAACAGTGTCTTTCTCTATACTTATATTATAAAAATCAGTGAACATTTCAGAACCGAAAAACCAAACTTCTTGAATTTTCCATATAGAGGAGCTATGTGCCCATTTTTGCGCTTCCATACCCGAAGCAGCAATTACTAAAAGTGTAAGTACAATTACCTTTTTCATAACGTATATTTTATGGTGATTTAATTTTTTACTCTTTCATTATCTTGTGTACATATTGCGCTCCATTAGAAAGTTTTAAATGCAAGAAATAAACACCTGCCGACTGAGAAGAAATATCAATATTGGTATGGGTAAACGCTTTTATATCTTGTGTGTATATCTTGATTCCAAGTGAGTTATAAATCTCAAGTATCCCATTTGTCGGAATAGCTGATATTTCAAACTTCCCTAAGGAAGGATTGGGGTAAATGCTATACGAGATAGATGAAACAGTAGTAGCCGACAATAACCGATCATTGCAATCTGCACACTTGGGGAAAGAGGGTAAAAGGCTATCTTTGTAACAAGTAAAATTAAAATTACTTTCTGGAATGATGCCACAGGAAAACACAGGTATTTGAGTAAAATATCTTTCATTATTTGTTTGAATAACTCCTATCTTTTCAATAACTTTTATCGTATCTCCCAATAAAATTGTATTTTGGGATGGAACAATTGCATGTGCAATATAAAACCGGAGCGAATCACCATTCACCGGAATCTTTCCGATAGAGTCAACCACAAGATTTATTATTGAATCACTACAAAGATGTCTGCCAAATATAGAAAGCGTATCCCCGGCTTTAGCATTAAAATATAACACAGAACGAAATGCTCCGTCATAATAAAAGAACACTGTATCATTACTAAAATAGGTATAATATTCTCTATCCGTTCCAGTGTCAATAGTTGTAATACAATCCTTTGGATTTTGTGGATTACATGCAATAATGGTTTTTATTCTGTAGGTGGAAGTTAATCTTTTGCTATAA
>JAMLHH010000068.1 GCA_023957215.1 Chitinophagales bacterium | reverse complement strand
GTCGAGTTTGGGAGCGCAAAGATAATAAGCTTTCCGCTATTTAAAAAGTTTTTTCGCCTTTTTTTAAAAGTTTTTTTAAACCCCTAAATCTTGCCGAAATACCCTCAATGAACTGCGCCCCTTTTCAGAAGCGAGTGCAAAGATAGCACTTCTTTTTACTATTGCACAATCCCCATCGAAATTATTTCTCAAATATTATTCTTGATGAATTGTTATAGGCTGATTATTAGAAGGTTAGAAGCAAATAAAATTTAAGTATTAATACTTAGATAACATCAATTGTATTCAATCTCTTATTAAGATAAAATAAGTAATACAGTAAATAATACTTCAATCAAGCTTAATTGGGATAGCAAAACAATTTGTCTAAATCCTTAATTCTAGATTTGATAAACGAATCCATTAAGGCAAGTTCCTGATAAAAATCATTATCATCATAATAATCTGGGGAATTTTTAGGCCATAAGCGATTATTCTTATTGATGTAAGGCTGAATGATCCGGACATTTCTATCTATCATTTTATGAATCTCCGATTCACTAATCATCTGATTATTTCTATGCTCATGCCATCTATCCATCAGTCTTTGATTAAAATTCAAATAAGGATTATTCCATAATCTGACAAATAAAATTGACCGTTTCATATTCAATGGTCTTTCATTTAGATTCATTTCGTTATCTCCATCTCTGCCAAATGAATGATCAAAATCCCACAAAGCAACCCTCATTGGTATAATGCTATCCACTTTATATAAGTAAAAATTTTTGACAATATTATCTCCAGCATTAGCAAGTAACAAAATAATAAACCAGTCGATAATATTCTCCATATCTATCCATTGATTGATTTCTTTACTAAAAACTTTTTCATCCGATTTCAAAAGGAACTCTCTAAATGACATTAAGAAATCTTTCTTGTCTATTACACTCAACTTAGGATACTTTTGCTGGAAGATATTTAAAGTATCTTGCAAGTGCATTTCATCTATATAAAATACGGGAGGCTCCTTAAAGACGAAAGCAGCTGCATCTTTTTTATTTACTCCTAAGACTTTGGCAGTTAACTTTTGCATCAAAATAAACAATCCCTTAGGCTGGGCATCTTCATAAATCTCAATATACATGCTTTGGGGTGCAATATTATTTGAATTCATTTTACGAAAAAGGTCATATCCCAGCTTATGCCTATTGAAAGTTTTATCAACATAACTTGCATTCAATACCCAATCATCTTCTTTAGGTAATCCACCTAATGGTATTTTCTTCTTTAGATTTAAGTCAAAAGATTTTTTATTATATCGCAGCGAGTATCCACCTCTATACCTTATATCTCCTTCAAATATTTGGGTTTGGGAATGATAGATATGAACCAATTTAGCTTTCGATCTTTTATGGATATCCATTTTATCCTCTGCATGAATAAAAAGAATAGGCAATGGTTTACTTTCTTTTTGACAAGAGAACAATATGAAGCTGAAAAACAATAAAAGATTTTTGATTGACATCATACAGAAATATACGAAATATACTTATTATATTATCACATAGCCCAATTATCTCTATCAAGACTTCTAAATTGAATAGCTTCCGACAAATGCTGCATTTCAATAT
>JAMLHH010000067.1 GCA_023957215.1 Chitinophagales bacterium | reverse complement strand
CTAATGTACCGTTCTGCTCTGCTGACCATGCATGAAATGCATACAACTGTAGCAACAATAATACGATAGAACGAAAAAGTAGCATCTTTTCAAAAAAATTGAGATATCTAAATCTAATAACTTTTTGTAAATAAATATTTATTTATCGAATGAGAACTATAACTCAGAGAGATATATTTCTATGAAAGAGACTGATTTTGCGTTGGGAAATTATACATTTTTGGGGGATAGTATCAAAAATTTACACACTTTTGGGGATAATATCTTTCGTTCCCTGATAAATAATCTTCAATGATTATTCGTTTTTCTTCTTCGGAAAAGAACAGTCTGGCATCTATCCTTTGTCCTAAAATAGCTTTACTCTTATTTTTTATTTTTACACTTTTTTGTGTCAACCTATTTCAGGACAAGACTGTCATTGATTGCCTTATAAATTTCTATGACTGAACGCTCGAAAAACCTTTCTTTATTAGGAAGCCTAAACATTAGGATAAATAGGATTTCCAAGTTTTATACGATTTATAAATATCTCCTTCATCGGATTTGTTATCAGCCATTTTAGAACCAATGATATAAACAATTCTTAATGGGTTTAGCCTATCCTTTCCAAAGCCTTTGATAACCATATGACCGTGGTCACTATCATTTTTAATCTTAGAAAAGAATTGTTCCCATTTTAAGTTACTGTGATTTTTTATAAAAACTTCACCGAAGTAAATACCTACATCTATCAATTTTGAATACGTTTCATTAGTCATATCCCAATCGTTCATATTGATGTAATCGGGAACATTTAAACGCTTCTGCTTATATATTTCTTCTGATATTTTTTCAGTTTTTATGTTCTGCGTCATCCAAGCACCTAACTCTTTTAATGATATAGGCGTAAAGTCGGCATCCCAATTTTCAAATCCTTTGCTTGCCTTAACTGATTCAACTAGTTGATTTAATCGCTGGTTCTTGTTTATCTCAAACCACTCTTCATATTGCCTTAATTCACTTTTAGATTTACCACTAAAAATGAAATCCACAGGTAAATTATTTATTATTTGATAACTCATTTAGATTGCTTTTTTACAGGATGTATTATGTAATCAATACCATTCTTTTTCAATTCTTCTAATAATGGTTTTGATGCCCCGCCTTTACCAGTAACAGGGCTTTCAAAGAAATGCCAAACCGCTCCTTTTAATTTATCTTTAGAAATAAGTTCTGCATCTTTTGCAATTTGTTCTTTGATACTAGCCGTTAAAGATGTATAACCGACTTTAGATTCGTGACCAACTCCATCAACTAATTGGTCAATATACCGTCCTCCTTTACCAGTTGTTGTTTGAAAATATTGTTGGGGTTTCCCTCCAAGAGTTTTCAGAGCATCTTCACCTACCTTGCCTGTTGAGCCAATCTTTTTCCACTTATCTATATTTGCTGCAAATTTGCTTCCGAGATATTTTCCTGCAGCTCCAAAGAATGCTCCTACAGCAACATCTGTAACTACATTTATTGCTGTTGTTGATTCGCCTTGAATAGCTCTGTTTATAGCTCCACCCACAACATTTGCTCCACCTGAGACGGTAGCCGTAGTTAATAAACTCGTTCCTCCTGTTAATCCGGCAACTCCACCTGTTACTGCACCCTGAACAGCACTACCTCCAACTGCTTTCCAATTAAAAACACTCCCCTCTTTTCTTATTGATTGTTTACCAACTTCTATACC
>JAMLHH010000066.1 GCA_023957215.1 Chitinophagales bacterium | reverse complement strand
CCCGTTCTTCCAGCTCCTTAAAAGGCTCTTGAGTGCCTATTTTCTGAAACTCGGCAGTCATTTTAATGACGTTAAACCGTACATTATACCTGGCATAGATAAAATTTTCAATCTCTTGAATGACTACCAGCTTTTTATCGGTGTGTAATATTCTGTTTTTTGTACTCATCTTTAGAAATTAAAGGTTATGTTCTAATATAATGTAGTTTCATCAGATCTATGTATTTTCTTTCAATAAAACTATAAGTTCGCAATGCACTTATGTTGTTGATTACACATTTTGCAAGTTCCTGAGCCCGGATTGTGGACTTTCGTATCTTTTGCAGAAATACGAACCAATTAAGATACCCTTGAAGGTATTTTGTCGAAACTCCATTAAATCTTTTAACCCATTTTTCATAACGACTGTCTAATGAATTAACATGTTGCACATGATAACACCTGTTTTTGACATGTTGCCGAGATGCTACAAAAGTATGGTGTTCGAGATGCTTATCTTTTGCCCATTTGATTATTGATGGATGGGAATCAGAACATAAGATGTTGTCGGTAGAAATAAATCCCCCAATAGTATTTTGGACGCTTTCTGCATCAATTCTACCAACTTTTGCTACTTGCATGGTGGTCTTGTCGTTCCTATCAGAGGCAACCATAATTGAAATCTTGTCATTGCTTACCCCTCTCTTTGTTTCCCTGTCGCTAGCCCTCTTAAAGGGTTTTCGCTCAAGATTTCTATTCCCTTTCTCATTAATATCCAATTGCTTGTCATCACATTCTACAATTCCTGAGAAATTCGAGCCATTAAACGCTTCCAAAGCTGAAAGAATCTTGTGCCTCCAATCAAATACCGTCTGCATGCTCACTCCTAACTTTTTTGCAGCTTTTCGGATAGTGACACTCTCTATCATTAACAAAAGGTACTCTTGGAAATCATCCAATTTCTTTATGCCGTCAACCGCTGTACCGGTAAAGTCATTAAAAGTTTTTTTGCATGACTTACACATGTAGCGCCTGCGTCCTTTATAACTCCCATGTCCATAAATTTCCGTATTATGACAATGAGGACAATGAATAGGGCGATTTTCATTAATGTTCTTGCTGACAAGTTCAAGATCCGGAATATTGAGTTCGCGATGAAGAAGTTTTGCTAATTCAGCCTTCTCTTCAGAATTTAATTTATCTAGAATATCCTGTAAATCCATTTGCTACGGTTTTATTTATGGCAAAGATAATAAATTTCTACAACATTATCGAACATAACCATAAAATTTAAGTGCATCACTAAGTTTAATACATTACCAGTTGTTTTTGGGAAGGGCCTAAAAAAAACTCAAAAGACCTGAATAGTTACAAGCTTTTTGTTGTCCGGCCAGCCAAAAATCTCATAAGCATCCCGGGTGTCAAGTTTTAATAATTCCTGGCATATTTCTACTAATCTCTGACCTAATACCGGATGATTCAGATATTCCTGAGCTTCCTCTAAATCTATTATGCCATAATATTGTGAGATAGAACTATGACCAAGCCCTTTGATTTGAGGGAAGATATACCACATCCAGTGGCTTTGTTTTCTGCCTCTTTTAATTTCTTCCAATGCTATAAAGTAATCCCTCTCTTGAGCGGTAATGAAGCGAGATAAATTGATATGAGTCATTTTAATTAAAGTTTACATTCTGGAGTAAAAATAGGGTAACTATTCAGGTAATTCCAAAACCTATATTTAATCTGTTGTATCTCATCCAATTCATATTCTTTGTTGATAGCACGCGGATGAAACGGATGCTCCGCAACGCTGATTTTCACTGATTTTATTAATCCGTACAAATCCGTGTTGAATCTATTCATCTGTGTTATCCGTGTTCTATCTTTGTGTATCGCCGATTTATCATAGAGTGTTCTTGCTTGACAAGGTTCTTTTAGTACCTGAATAGTTACCTATTTTTAAT
>JAMLHH010000065.1 GCA_023957215.1 Chitinophagales bacterium | reverse complement strand
AAGTCTTTAAAGAAATCAAAGGGACAGATTTAGGAAAGTTTCCTCGGATGACTTATGACAAAGCAATGGAACTATACGGTTCTGACAAGCCGGATATTCGTTTTGACATGACTTTTAAAAACTTAAATGAAGTTGCTAAAAATAAAGGTTTTAAAGTATTTGATGATGCAGAATTGGTTTTGGGCATCAATGCGGAAGGGGCAGCCGGCTATTCACGCAAACAAATTGATGCACTAACGGAATGGGTCAAACGTCCACAAATCGGAGCAAAAGGTTTGATATATGTGAAATGCAATGAAGATGGCTCTTATAAGTCATCCGTTGACAAATTTCTCAATCAAGAAGATTTAAGACTTTGGGCGGAAACTTGTAGTGCAAAAGCCGGAGATTTGCTGCTTATTCTAAGCGGTGATACCCATACTGTCAGAAAGCAAATGAACGAACTTCGCTTAGAAATGGGCAATCAGTTGGGTCTTAGAAAGAAAGGTGAATTTAAACCTCTTTGGGTGTTAGATTTTCCTTTGTTAGAATGGAACGAAGAAAGTGGTCGCTGGTTTGCAATGCACCATCCATTTACTTCTCCTAAAAAAGAGGACATCCATTTACTTTATGACAATCCGGGGGCTGTCAGAGCCGATGCTTATGACTTAGCGATGAACGGAGTTGAAATTGGTGGAGGTTCTATTCGTATTCACGATAAAGATTTACAAGCAAAAATGTTTGAGCGCTTAGGCTTTACTGATGATGAAGCTAAAAAACAGTTTGGTTTTCTTATGAATGCTTTTGAATATGGAGCACCACCACATGGAGGTTTGGCTTTTGGTTTTGACAGGTTGTGTACCATGATTGGCGAGGAAGATTCCATCAGAGATTTTATCGCATTTCCTAAAAACAATAAAGGTAGAGATGTAATGTTAGATAGTCCATCTACTATCAGTGATGATCAACTCAAAGAATTGGGAATCAATTTAAACGAAGAAATATAAGTGTGAATGGTTTTGGGTAAAGAGAGTATTACATTTCTCTCAATCATCTAATTGATTTCACATGCCACAAATACCCAAATTGTATTTGAAAATTAAATTGTCTTTGATTTTGATTTATATAACCAATACGCGAAGTTTTATAGATATCTAATAATCCAATATTTGTTCTAATTCCGGCATGTAGAAGACCGGGACCGATTTTAACTCCCAAACCAGCACCAAATAAGATGCTCATATCAAAACGATTGGTAGGAAATTGGGTCTTATCGCGATAATCAAAAGCTTCTGACTCTGTATAGACCGGGTCTTTATCAACAAAATAGGTCTTCTGATCATAAGCTCCGGCAACATAAGAAGGTACTATTCCCACTTCTAAAAATTCGGTAAACTTGTTTGTACCAAGTGACGTATGTAGCAATATCGGAAATTCCATGTAGTGAAATTTTCTTTGATAAACGCTCACCGTATCTTTTGAAACAGTCTTACCCTTTATTTCATTTTTAAACCGGATACCTTTTAGGGAATAATTAGCTTCTATCATCAACCCTAAATGCTCTTTAAAACGCAACCACAAAACTGCTCCCATATTCGGATTGATAGCAAACTTGCCATCGCTACCACTGATAACGGTATTGCGTTGTTTAGCGCCACCAAAGCCAAATCTAAATCCTGAATAGATTCTGATTCTATCATTTGATGATAAAGAATCTACCGTCTCTGCATAAGTATATAAGGAAGTTAACAGCAATAAAAATACAAAAGCCAATTTTTTCATCGATATCAAAGGTACAATAATCAATTGAGTTAAAAACGTCTAAATTAATGTTAAATGAAGAAGTTTTTATTAGCCCTAATACTGAAACTTACCAATTAGGCATTAGTTTTGAAAGGTATTGAATGAACACAAAATTTTTTATATTATGAAAAAGACTTTATTATCCTTAACTGTCTTGTTGGCGTTGATGATAGGAATCAATGTAAATGCACAAGAAACTGCGGGTCCTGTTATTACTTGGGACAACACAACTATTGATTATGGTACTATTAGTCAAGGTGCTGACGGGAATCGTGAATTTACTTTCACCAACACCGGAAATGCTCCTTTGATTATTTCCAGTGCAACAGGTTCATGTGGCTGTACAGTTCCACAATGGCCAAGAGAGCCAATTCTTCCCGGTCAAACATCAAGTATCAAAGTCCACTATGATACTAACAGATTGGGTAATTTTACTAAAACTGTTACCGTTGTAAGTAACACTGCAAACACAAGCGACGTATTACAAATCAAAGGTAACATACAAGCTAAAAACTAATTCTACTAAGAGTTCTCTGAATAAAAAAGACCGGCATTGTCCGGTCTTTTTATTGTATTTAGTCAGCTTTACTACAAGTTTATAATATCACTACAA
>JAMLHH010000064.1 GCA_023957215.1 Chitinophagales bacterium | reverse complement strand
CAAAACAATCAATTCTGGTATTATTTTTCCGAGATATGGCCTGAGCGCAAAAGACCGGATGGGCAAAAAATGACCATTCCTGATATCAACTTGCAAGATGAAATTAATAACAATGATCTGTTTATCATCATGGTTTCAGAAGTTAACCTTGGATATATAGGCTTTTCATTTACAGATCAAGCTTATCAGTTATATTTTGGTAAATAAAATTTTAACTTTGACTAACGGGGTTGCTAGGCATTTTGCCTCCAACCGTTTTAATAAATATTTCATTGAGAGAAGGCAGGCTTTCACTCATGCTGAGTAGAAGATTCCCTTTGTTTAATTGAGAAGCAATGAAGGAGTTTAAAAGCTGAAGATTAAATGTCTTAATCCAGATGTCATTGCCTTCTATCTTCGTTATTTCGATATTAGATGGAATATCTGTTTGAATTGAGATAGGCTGCTCGAATTGAAGATGAAAGAGACCTTCCTTCCAAATTTGTTTTGTTTCAGAAATAGTACTGTCCAAAACTTTTTTACCTTGGTTAATTAGTACAATTCTATTACAGATTTCTTCAACTTGTTCCATTCTATGGGTAGAAAACATGAGTGTCGTCCCATTTTTATTCAAATTAAGGATTTCTTCTTTGAGGAGTTCAGTATTAACGGGGTCTAATCCGGAAAAAGGTTCATCGAGAATTAGAAAAGATGGTTTGTGGAGGATAGTTGCAATAAATTGAATTTTTTGTTGCATTCCCTTTGACAGTTCTTCGATTTTTTTGTAAGCCCAATCAGAGATGTTAAATTTTTCAAGCCAAAACCCAATTCTATTGCGAGCTTCCTGTTCGGGTATATGCCTTAAAGCAGCGAGATATTCCAATTGTTCGGAGACTTTCATTTTTTTGTACAATCCACGTTCTTCCGGCATATAGGCAATAAGCCCTCTATCAATGTTTGTAGTGTTTTTTCCTTCGAATAAAACAGAACCTTGGTCGGCCTGAGTGATATTAGTAATAATGCGGATTAGAGATGTTTTTCCGGCGCCATTAGGGCCAAGTAATCCGAAGATGCAGCCTTTTTGAACTTCAAAACTAATGTCATTTAAAGCTTGATGTCCACTATAATACTTTGATACGTTTTTTACACTCAGAATACTGTCTTCCATTGAAAATTATTTGTTGCGAAAATAGAAAAAATAATAATAACTTGACCCGAATTCAGCAGTAAAGGTTTTGAAAAACCGTATAATGCTGATTATGAGGGTTAATCCCGATGTACGAATCGTTTCAATGGCTTCTGTAAATCATTGATTACGAGTCGTAAATCGATTCCGCATTAGACAAATGGGGAATTTGGGTTAATAGATTTGAATTTTGTATGGTTGTGAATTATTGTAAAAAGGTTGAAAATCAATAAATATTTAATAGTATTCTTAGCATTCTATCTTAATGCTCATATAGAAGCACAGACAATGTCTGATTCCCTACAAAGCACTAAAACTCGGGCTTTGTTGGTGAAATCTGATTTGTTGAATGTGTTGAATTTAAAGAATATCCCGGCTGTCCATTCAAGGAAAAGCTGTAACTGCGGATGCGACATTAAAAAAGAAGCATATACGTCAAAAAGTAGTCCGCATTTGTTGGATGCATTTGATTTTTGTGATAGTTATGTCTTTGAAATAAAGTCCAACTGGTATTTGTATCAGAGTATATCTAAGGAAATTAGGTCAATCTTGACAAGTCATGGATTTAATTTTGTCAATAAAGATATTTTATATAAATCAAAACATGGAATTGAGTATTTAAACGTAGAAGGTGAAGATACTCTAACCTTTTATGAGGAGAAAAAATACAAGAAAGGTAAATGGGTTATAAAAATCAGTTTATCTACTCCTAACTAAAGAAAATCGGCGTGGAATTTTGACTTTCTTTAAAATGGGTTTGAGAAAGGCTGTCTTTTCAGCAGCAATCCACAGATTCCCATCCCTGTCAAATGCCATAGATTCATATTGCCTTGTCGTGAAGAATGTAGGTAGTGTAAAGTAGTGAATAGGTTGTGTAAATGCCTTCTCCATACCTTTGGAAATATCCAAAATATAAATTCGAGAATCTGTATCCGGCAGTATTTGCCATACCTTGTGATACCGGTAAGTAAGGATATAAAGGCTTTTCTGGTTGGGATGAATAGTCGCATCAGTTACAACAAAAGGGTGAAATCGAGATGTACATCCTAATTGACTAAGGGAGTCAGAAGCCATTGGTTGGATGGCAAAGTGACACGCCTTCTTATGAGCTGAGTTCATTTTATCCTTAGTGAATAAATGTAGTGAGTTTTGGTGCCAACACATAGCTTCGCAATCATACGATAAAGAGGTTGAGGAGAGCGGATAAGAAAAGGATATCGAATCAATGAAGTTAAAAGATTTGTCAAGCATATATATGTTAAAATTGGAAAAGTTTGATTTGTTGTTTCCCGTATCACCTATATATATATGGCCTAA
>JAMLHH010000063.1 GCA_023957215.1 Chitinophagales bacterium | reverse complement strand
TGGTGAGCTACATAGGTGCTGTGAGCAGAGACTTGACCGGTCTTTTGCGCAACAAGAACTATGAGCTTAATTTTCGTTTTTATGAGGGTGCAAATCCACTTCGTCGTGTTCAGGTATTGGTGATACCGGGTAGTTTGTTTGCTATGGGAATTTTAGACCCGAGTGGCTATCGGATAGCAGATAGTTTGGGTATTTCGAATAATCTTTCGCTACGTTTTCTAGCAGGAGAGTCATCGATGGCGATTGTTATTATAGGGGAGTCGAGAATATCCGGGAACTACTATTTTATAGATGACTTTACGGTGTATGAAAGTCGGGAGGAGCAGAAAACTTCTCCAGATAGAGTCCAGTATGTAGAGAGAGAGGGGTATAGGTATGGATTTAATGGGCAGGAATGGGACGATGAAATTTATGGAGTAGGGAACTCATATACTGCCGAATTCTGGCAGTATGACCCACGAATAGGCAGGAGATGGAATGTGGATCCTGTTTCACAAATTGCAGTAAGTGATTATGCTGTAAATAGAAATAACCCCGTTTATTATTATGATCCTAGGGGTGATATTCCTCCTAATGTAATTGCAGGTGGCATAGGTGCAGGCATTGGTTTTTTAATAGGAGGCGGTATAGAAGTTGGTAAACAATCAATAAGAAAAGAGGGAAGTGCTTTTAATTGGAAGGCAGTTGGTGGTAGTGCTGTTCAGGGTGCAGTAACAGGTGGAGTTGCCGGATTAACAGGAGGGGCGAGTTTATTAACTACGGCTACCGTCGCAGGTGGAGCAAATGTTGTGGGTGGAGCTATAAACAGAGCTATTCAAGGAAAACAAACTACTGTTATTAATGCTATTGCTGATGTATCCATTGGGGCTATTTTTGGGGCAGGTGGCAAGTATTTAGGCGGTAAATTTGGACAATTAGCAAACAAAACTGCACCAAGTGTTGATGATATTTTTACAAATAGTATATCAACAAGGGGGCTTGCAGAAAGATTGGCACAACTTACAAAGTATAAAGGCTTTCAAAATGCAAACGAAGTATTAAGGCAAAATAATCCTATCTATGACTTATTCGATAATGCAGGTAATGTAGTTGATGTAACAACTACTTCTGCACAGAAACTAACTTCAACGCAATTTACAAATAAATTAAACGCATTGGCCGGATTGAGTAGTCAATTTAAAAACCGTACCCTGCAAATCTATGTTAAAGCAGGTCAATATTCAAAAGAAGAATTAAGCTCCCTAGCTGGTAAGCTCCAAAGCTATATTAAAGATAATGGATTGAAAAATGTTAACTTCTCAATAGACCAAGTAAAAAAGTAATTTATGAGAATAGCTTGTGAGATACTTTATAAATATTCGGATGAAAATTTGTTATTTATTTTAAATGAAGCACTTAAAAACTTAGGTTTTACTCCTAATTATTACAGCATTTTTTACAACCAATTTAAAAAGCCTAAAAGCGATATTCCATATAATGAAAAAGAAATTATTAGGCTTTTTAATAAATCACAAAAGCTAGAAAATGTAAAAATATTTGAGCAACTATATGATGAAGATATTATTACAGATAAAAGCAAATGGTTTCAACTATCGCTAAACATTGAATCTGAGAAAGAGTTTCAAGAAACAATTGGAAATAGTTTTTTATTAGAATGGAGTAATTTTGATTTAGATTTTTTGTTAGAAAGTAATTTTTTCAAGAATGTAATAAATGACAAAAACTTAATTTATTGTTATATATACAATCAAGATGATTTAATGGAGCAATCTAATACAATTTACAATCAATTTGAAGAAAAACCTAGTGGAAAAAAATTGGTTAAAAATCAATACGGAGATATTGAAATTGACGTAACAGAAAACTGGGGAAGATATGAAAAAATAAGAAGTGTAAACTTTTTAGCAGGTTCAAAAATGTATTTTGGGCAGGGATTTAATCCTATATGCAATATAAAAACAATGCAAAAGTTTAAGTATTCAAAACCACAAATAAATTCTATTTTGATTGAAATATACCCAATAGATAAAAATCCAAATCAATACAGGGAAATCCAAAAAGATTATTGGAAATTTATTAACGAGAGTAAAATAAAATATGACAAAGCAAATCAATTAGATTTTACAAAATGGATAATAAGTAAGTCAAAAAACAAATAATCATAACAAAGAGAAGGTGAGGGAAGGGGCAAATTCTAAAAACCGGATAAGAAAGGGATAATGACATGGAGATAAGCAAAATTATCCGTGATGGCAAGCTAAAGACCTACCAGCTCAATATGGAGTGTCTATATTTGTTGTGACAGATTCATTCAGCCCTAAAATGATTAAATTTGAATGATTGCAAACTAAAAACATATCAGATCATCTGAAAGTTCTGTAAAAAAGTGTGTAATATCCCAAAGCAAAATCAGTCTCTTTCATAGAGAAATATTTCTCCGAGTTAAGATTTTTATTTGAGTAAACGAATATTTATTTATAAAAAG
>JAMLHH010000062.1 GCA_023957215.1 Chitinophagales bacterium | reverse complement strand
AAGGTAGTGCAAAGTCGAGAGTTAGGAACAATCATCGAAGATGCATTAAGCAAGATTCCTGAGGAATATCGGATGGTATTTTCTCTCAGAGAAATGAATGGCCTTAATGTAAGTGAAACCGCCGAAATTTTAAATATCAGCGAATCCAATGTAAAAGTTCGCCTGAGTCGGTCAAAAGCAATGTTGAGAGATCATATCAGCAAACAATATAATGGTACCGATTTGTTTCATTTTAATCTGGTTTATTGTGATGCCATGGTTGACAGAGTGATGGAAGAAATATATAAAATGTAATGTGTGTTTTAAGTTTAAATAGTAGTATAAAGAATGTTTCTTTGAGCACTTTTCAAAGAGTTTGGAGTGTTTTTGAAAGAGAACATAGTCCGACATGATGACTCTTAAAAGGAAAATATTTATTACAACCTAAAATCCGCAAGTAATTAATTTTGATATTTGGAAAACGTTTTTTCGGCACTTTTTTATGATTTTATCGGGATTTCTATCTTGAAATTTATTTTGGACACCAAAAACTGAAGATTATTTGTGTAAACTTCTTGATAATTTACCGGGAGTGCAATTTTTTCGATTTTATTTTCGTGTCCGGACACACCTCACCTGTGCTTAACTGTTTAGCTAAGCCTAAATACTTTATTTCTAGTGCATTATCATATCAGAAGCCGTTCATAGGGCCTGTCGGTGTAGAGATGAAGTTTCCATTGACGACTCTGTCTGACCCATTTACCGGCTACGCAGATAAACCTGAAAATAAAGCGTTTAATCCTCGATGTGGAAGGAATGTCCGGAAATACCTTTGATACCTTCCTGATGAAATGGTTGTAAAAGTTTTTCATCATAGCAGTAAGAATCAAAAATACGGTATTGCTGTTCATTTTTGATGTAGGGAGACGGTTCCATCCGAAATCGTTGTTTTGAATGTCGAATATTTTTTCGCTTGCACCACGCATGTTATAATATTCGATTATTTCTTTTTCACTCGACTCTTGGTCATTGGTTAAAATAGATCGATAGGTGAAATTATCTCCGGTAAACAGGTTTAATTGAGCATTATCCGATTTTTCCCGCATGATAACCAACCGATAATTCCTATCTTCGAAAAACTGACTAAAGGGTATTGAAGCCACTTCATAGGATTTGAAATTTATCCGCACTTTCTCCCAGTTTTCTATTTGACATATCTGCTCATACATGCTTTCGGATTTGTTTGCCCTGATATAGAATAGCCTGCTGTACTTTGAAACAATGTCAATGATATCTTTTGCATACGATCCTGCATCCATGCGTGAACGATTTATTTTTATCCCGTTATCTTCAAGGAGTTTATAAGCCCTTTGAAGAGTTTGGTCTTGTGCGATTTTCACATTGGCATTACCGCTTCGGTTTTCAATGTAAACAACCTTGTCGTCTATTGTGGCAACTCCGGGAAAGTCGCCTGTCGTGTTTTTATAGGTGTGCTTGGCACCCCATTTTTCATGCTCTAAAATTTGATTGTCATAATCGAAATCATACATCTGCTCCTTTTTGAGTTGCTCGGTCAGTAACAAGGACTTGATGTTCAAGTCGTTCATCTTTTCATTAATATTAAACTCGTATTGCTTCCCGCTTGATGAGATGACAGTAGTATTTTCTGTGGCTAGTTCGGTTAGTAACCGCAGTAAAGTGTCAGGGCTCGCAACCTTGTTGCCGGGTATATTTTCAAGAGTACTGCGCAAATGTTTCTGAACATCCTCTGCGACCTCACCGCCACAAAAAAATATTTCGAACCAGGTTCTAAACAACTCACCAAATTGGTAGCCGACTTTATTCCTGATACCAAGGAAACTATCAATGAAATCCAACAGTCCGGACTTGTCAAGTTCTCTATGAACGAAAGAGATTCCGGCAAATGGAGTGATTATGTAAGATTTTTTTTGTAATTTCATCCCGCGTAATATTTTTTGATATTTTTTTGTTTTACATCATAAAAATAGGTGAAATATTGCACATGGCAAAGCGTTTGATAGAATACTTTCAATCAGCGCTTTGCCTTTATTATCTAACAATCAGCTTGCGGAATTAAGGTCTATGTTTAATAATTAAGGTTTGTGCGATAGATGTATTTAGCATCATAGCAGAGCCACCGCTTGCGAAAACTCTGCTTAATAATCAAATAAGAAACGGAAAAAGTTTCTCATCCCTCATCCGAGTCCAATGTTTGGGCAATTTTCAAACTCTCGTTCTCGATTGGTATCTTTTAACTTGTGAGAGTTGACTGTAGGTAGTAGCCAAGGCTGATAAGGAGAAGTGAAGAATTCAAATCGAAATGTACATTGGGTTAGCAGACTACCGGCGGTTTTGTGCTTTTAGGTGCAGGATATTGGTGTAAATAGTATTTTTTTCACTGTAATTGTGCTGTAGGTACAACACAATTTCACTTGGAAACCTAACTCTTTTCACTCTTATTAGGTTCTATACGGCGGATCTCGTAATTCTTGATTCTTAGATGGAAACCATTAACTTTCATTT
>JAMLHH010000061.1 GCA_023957215.1 Chitinophagales bacterium | reverse complement strand
CCTGTCGTTAATTTTTTAGATAATTTTCTTGTTCAATCGAATTATTACTGTAATTTTGTAACCATTGTATAAGGTTGTTCAATAAGGTTATTTAGTTATGGAAGAATATTTGTCATTATCAGAAACTGCTGAATTACTTGGTAAAAGTAAAGAAACTTTAAGAAGATGGGATAGGGAAGGGAAGCTTTCTGCTGTTCGTGAACCGATGAGTAATTATCGAGTTTATAGAAAAAGCGAGATTCAAACCCTTTTTGATGAGTTTTTACAAGTAGATATTAAAGATGAAAATCCGAACTATGTCGAACCAGATAATGAATATAAAGTTTTAGAATTATTTGCTGGTGCGGGTGGTTTGGCTCTAGGTATGGAGAAGAGTGGATTGAAATGTGTGGCGTTGAATGAAATAGATAAATATGCTTGTCAGACGTTGAGAGAAAACCGACCCAATTGGAATGTTTTAGAGGGTGATGTTAAAGATTTTGATTTCACGGAATATCGAAATAAAGTAGATTTAGTTACTGGTGGATTTCCTTGTCAGGCTTTTAGTTATGCAGGGAAGAGACTGGGTTTTGCGGATGCTCGTGGAACTTTGTTTTATGAGTTTGCAAGAGTTGTCAAAGAAGTGAATCCACCAATCTGTATTGGAGAAAATGTGCGAGGTTTATTACGACACGATAAAGGAAAAACCTTAGAAGGAATGATTTCTGTTTTAGATGAAATCGGTTATAATGTTATTCCTGTGCAGGTTTTAAAAGCTATTTATTACAATGTTCCACAAAAAAGAGAGCGTTTAATTCTTGTGGGGATTCGAAAGGATATTGATATAGAATATAATTATCCATTGCCTAATCATCGAATTTATAACTTAGAAGATGCTTTAAAAAAAGGGGATTTATATGATTGCAATGTTCCAAAATCAAAAGGAGCAAAATATCCTGAAATCAAAAGAAAAGTTTTGGATTTAGTCCCACCAAAAGGCTATTGGCGAGATTTACCTTTAGATATTCAAAAAGAATTTATGGGGAAAAGTTTTTATCTTGGTGGTGGAAAAACAGGAATGGCAAGAAGAATCGGTTGGGATGAACCTTGTTTGACACTTACTTGTAGTCCTGCACAAAAGCAAACTGAAAGGTGTCATCCTGATGAGACTCGACCTTTTACAGTTAGAGAATACGCAAGGATTCAAACTTTTCCTGACGATTGGGAATTTGCAGGTGCTATAACACAACAATATAAGCAAATAGGAAATGCAGTTCCTGTCAATCTAGGAAAAGAAGTTGGTTATTCGGTAATTAAATTTCTGAATGAGTATTACAGTTTGTCAAAACCAAGGTAATAACTATAATTTTCAAAAGTAATTTGGTCTAAAATACTGCGTTTGCTCTTTTCTATTTTAGATTCAATCTCTTTTAAAGCAGAGTCTTCTTTTTCCTTTGTTGATGTTTTGATAGATTTTAAATAATCGTCAATAGCAATAGGTAATGCTTTATAAAGATTGAAGAATGCATTGTTTTCACCTGTTAGTAAAGCATAAAACTGGTCACCCGAAATTTTGAAGACTCGTGAATGGCTGTATTCTTTTCCATTGATGTCGCCTGTCCAATGCTCATTAAAACTATTTTTAGCTAAGATTTGTACCCAATAGCATTTGGCTTGTTTGTAGTCATCAGCATATCTTGCTAATTTTTGGAACAAAGCTTCAGCAGAACTACTATTCATCGTGTTGTGTTTATTCTTAATATCAGCAAACAAAGTATCGTCTTCCGCTTTGATGTCAAAACCGCTTAAATTTCCAACTTCATAGCCTTCAATACCGCCCAAAATCTGCTCGTGAAAAGTACCGATAGAGTTGTTGATGGATTTGTCAATCTGTCTTAAAATTTCGGTTTCAATCAGTTCGGTTTCATCAATATCATTGAATTTTGAATCAAAAGTCAACTTTATCGTGTCAATCTTATTTTTATAAAACTTGGATTTTGATATGTTTTTCTTTGCTTTTAAATATGATTGATGCAATTCTTTAATGCAATCCAACAGGTGTTCATCAGTGATAAAATTTACATATTTGTTAGCCATTTTCTTAATCCAATTATTATTTGAGTGCTAAAGTACTAATTTAGTTTATGATTTTGTTCTCGAGAGTTTTCTTTTTAATGACAGGTAACGGTTTAGCGGCTTGACGCAGGCTGGGCATTTTAGCACTACCCCTGATGCGAGAACCGAACTTCAAATATAGCACAAAAGTTCAAACGGTGCAATTCACCCCTGCTTGCGTTCAAACCGTTTGTTACAGGCTGGCGTTCTTTCGGTAAAGTTGTTTTTGTTTTATTTTTATGTGTGGAATGGAAGACATACTCTTTGGTAAGCTTTGCTCTGTGCGGTGGCTTGTGTGGCTTGCCAATGTGTATGTCTGTTATATTATTCCTTAAAATTCAAATATAAATCCAATAGAAGGTACAATGGTTGCTGACCGCTGATTTAAAATTAATGGGATGGCATTACTTCCGTCTGCTTTTATCGGTTGTCCGTCTGTGGTTTTAAAGCCAGTATTGTCATCGTTTCTTTCAAAAGTAAATTTGGGTAAATAAGGGGTTTTGTAGAATAAAATATTTTGGAAATCAACAAATATATCTAAACTTACTTCCTTGAAATTGAACTTTTTATCTACTCTCAAATCCAATTGGTTGAAAATAGGTAGTCGCTTGCTGTTGAGTTGTGTATAATCGTAAACACCAGTTCCATAGGTCAAATATTGGGCGGTTGATGTGGTCATATCAAAAGGTGTGTACGGTTGTCCTCCGGCAATTCGGTATTTCAAGCCGATATCCCAATTCTTTTTGAATTTGTAACCAAAAGTAGCGGAAACAATAAATCCAT
>JAMLHH010000060.1 GCA_023957215.1 Chitinophagales bacterium | reverse complement strand
AACTGCGGGTGACGGAGTGGCAATGCTGTCATAAGGAACTAAAGTCGGTATCACCGGCGTACCCGAACGTAAACGACTCACTCCCTCAGCGACAATTTCGTCTCCTTCATTGATACCACCACTTACCATATAGATGCCTTGCTTTTGATCTTTTACGTCAATAATGGTTTCTACGGCTTGCTTTTTACCATCTACTTCATCAACTTTCAAGACATATACACGTCCTTGTCTTTCAAAAGTAGATTTTTGAGGTACTAAAAGAACATCTTTAAATGATCTCGGTATTAAAATCTGTCCCGTTCCTCCATTTGTCAACAATTGTTCCGGATTGTCAAAAATAGCTCTGTAAGAAATACTTCCGGTCTGTGGATTGATTTGGGAGTTAATCGTTTGTATCGTTCCTTTATGAGCGTATTCACTACCATTAGCCAAAATCAAAGTCACCGGCGGTAAATTCTTAATCTTTTGCTCTCTTGTATTTCCTTCTGCAGTCTCCAAGAAATCCAAATACTCTTTTTCATTTAAAGAAAAATAAGCATAGACTTTGCTTATATCCGATATTGTCGTCAAAGGTCTCGGATCGGCAGGGCCTACCAAATTTCCTTTCCTGATTCTAATCGCACCTACATAACCATTGACAGGGCTGGTCACATTAGCATATCCAATATTGGCCAAAACACTTTGATAAGCGGCTTGTGCTTGTTTTAATTGACTGTTAGCACGGGCAAGATTTGCATTGGCGGTTTGTAGTTGTGCGTCACTGATGATATTTTTTTCTACTAACGGAATCAATTTATCCACTTCTACCTGTGCGGCATTGACAGCAGCTTGCGCAGCGCTGATATTGGCCTTAGCAGCGGCAGCATCCTCAGAAAGAGATTGGGTTTCCAATTTGAAAAGTAATTGCCCTTTGCTGACCCTTTGTCCTTCATCCACCAAAACGTCAGTAATATATCCGGTGATCTTAGGTCTTGCATCCGTATTGTTGATACCTTCCAAACTGGTGGGATATGTATTAAAACTGGAAAAATCTCCTTTGGGAATTTGTATGACCTGCACGGGAGTTTCTTGGGCTTGCATAGCAGCAGCTCCTGCTTGTTGACCATCCTTTTTACCTCCACAGGCGACGATTGAAGCGGTAGAGATAGTTAATAAAAAATTATAAAAATACTTTCTCATGAAATTTGTACTATTCTTTTTCTAATTGATTCATTTTATCTATTGTAAGCTCTATGCTCTCAATATATTTTTCCAAAAATTGTTCATAGAGCTTCCCGAAATTTTTATATCTATCGTGCTTTCGTTTATTGTAGTGGGAATTAAAATCATTAATATGACGTGCTACGTGCAAATCTTTAAGAGCCTCTTCACTCTGCTTGATCAGAGTCAGTTTCAGATAATTTCTTGTGGAACGGAAATATCTTTTTCTTTCGCCCGGTTTGGTATAATATTCTGCGCCTCCCGTTTCTGTCAATAAGTTTAAACTATTAGAGACCGAGCTCTTACTGGAGTTTGTAAACTCTACTATTTCGTCAAAGGTGTAACCTTCATTAGAACATAAAATCAACAAAGTATAAATACGTGAAGTCAAAGGCGACATTTTGTATTTTTTTTCAAAATACAAACCTATCTCTTCGACTAAGCTTTCCTTCTCTTTATGTTCAGTAGATTCCATAAACTATAAGTTCAAACTGCGAAGATATAATTAGTTTATCCTGTTCCGAACTAATTAAACTTATTTTATTGTGAATTAATCTTAAAGATTTTGAGTTAAAATTGACTCTACTCCCGTTTTCGTCATTGGGACACCCTAAAATTTTTAATGGCTATTACAACGTGAGTTTTGTTTAAGCGACATAAAAATCCAGATACAGATATATGTATAGAGTGTTCTATCTTACAAATATTTTTCAATTAGTCAAGCGGGAAACATTTTTACGTTGATTTAGTCCACTAAGATGACCGCAAAGGGCACAAAGATATTTCCCTGCGAAGACGCTAAAACGTAAAGAAATTCGCCATTTGTAATTTGTACTTCGTAACTTGTAATTTGCCCTTAAAACCAATCTCAATCAATCTTACTATCTACTTTAACCACAGAGTACACTAAGATAACCGCAAGGTTCACAAAGAAAACTCGTACTTCGTATTTCTGACTTCATAATTTTATTTTGTATTTCGTAATTCCACCTTTACATTTCGCATCTAATATACAATACAAATCTACAATAAGATTCTTTCAGAATGGCAGTTGAATATACTCTTTTTTAAACCACACTCCCGAATCACTTCGTTTCCGTATACACGGAACGTGTCTCGGAACAGATCTAAAAAAGACTAGAAAGATAACTTAGCTTGTTTTTAAATACCTATTCACTTCATCTTTAATTTTCACCTTACATCCTTCCCAATCAAAAGGAACAAACATTTTAGGTTCTTCTTCCATTTCTGCATCATCAAAATATGTAAGGCTTTTCATAACCATGAAAATTGAACCATTTTTATATTTCTGCTCATAGAATTTGATTATTTCTTTCAATGAAAAATCTGAAAGTAGAAAAAACAAATCAATAAAATCTTTTTTTGAACCCCTTCCTGCAATTGCATTTAGCTTCATTGCTGCAATATCTTGTTTTGAAACTAATCTTAGTTGGTCAATTTTAAGTAAAGGATAATGGTAGTTCACGAAATCAACCTTTATGTCATTTATAACTGTAATCAAAATATTTTCTGATTGCTTCAGTATTTTGAAGTTTTTATAATGCTCTAACTGTTTTATAAATAAGTCATTATTATATTCAGTTTGACCAAATAAATCAATATCTACAGAGTTTCCATGTCCTATTTGTAATGCTAAAGAAGTACCTTCTACCAAATTAAAATCAGCAAACTCC
>JAMLHH010000006.1 GCA_023957215.1 Chitinophagales bacterium | reverse complement strand
AAGACATTCAATATGCTGCTTAATAATTACTTTCGGTATTATGTCGTCTGGCTAATAAATTGTCTAAAAATCCATCTCTGTAACTATTTTATTCTCATCTGCACCAAGAGCCATCAATTCCACTTTGATATCATCCATCATTTTACGTTTACCACAGATATAAAAATACTGTGAGAAATCTTGAACATGTTTGGCAAGATATTCTTGATTGATACGTTGATGCGGATAAATTTTAATATCTTCTCTTGTAATCGTATTGAGAAATCTATTCCCGAGCATCTTTTCAAATTCATCTTTGAGGATAATATCACCCACTGTTTTATTAGAAAACAGAAGCGTATTATTTCCTATTTGCTCATCTTTCTCCAATTGTCTAAGTATAGCTATAAAAGGTGTGATACCACTTCCGCCAGCGATAAATATTCCTTCACCTTGATATTTAAAAGCTCCGAAAGAATCGTGAATAATCAATCCATCACCTACCTTCAGTTGGTCTAACTTGTTGGTAAATCTATTGCGATGGCGATTAATTTTAATGGTAAATTCCAAGAAATCCCATTCATTCAATCCTGTAAAAGTAAATGCATGACGATTTCCCTTCCACTCCGGTAAATCTATCACAATATCTGTTGCTTCCCCGGGAATGAATTGATAACCTTCGGGTTTAGTCACCTTAAATCTTTTTACATCGTGTGTCAGATATTCCGTTTCTAATATTTGGATGAAGTTCTCATCTTGCCATGTACCGTTCATACTTTTAAGTCCATTTCTTTATGTTAACAGAGGAATAGGTGAAGTGTTTGGAGAGATACTTGTAGTGGATTGCAAAATTTATAGAAATTATTTACATTGGGTAGATAAAGAAATTGTATTCGTAAACAAGTCTTTTTATATATCTAAATCTTGTTTCCATAGGATGAAAAATTACAAGAATTTGAATGTTGATAGTATATGTAATACGGCTTCGCAAAAATGCTTATATAACCAAAATAGCCAAAAGGAAAAATGACTGAACAACAACAAAAATGGTTTGTTTATTAAATCTGGAAAGCCGAATGAAAGGATTTCAGAATGGGCAAAAGAAAAGTAATTTGGTCTAATAGAGCTAAAAAGAAACTTGCTGACGTGATGAATCTCTTACGGTCTTTTATACACATTCAGACTTAAATCCATGTATGACCAATCTATAACGAGATGATCATCTTGTACTTTTATCAAAGCCGGTGGTTGGTTGAGTAAATTGAGCATAGTACCTAATTCACCTTTGGTAATAGAATAAGCGCCTTTTTGAAGCACACCGTCGCTATTGATTAGGCGATATGTTTTCTTTTTGGTATTAAACTCTATACTTTGTTTTCCACCATAAGTAGTAACAGCATTTCTAAAACAGCAGTTTACATATTCTATATTCCATAGCCCTTTCATCGATTTTTCTATCGTTGTTGTTTCAGATAGGCTTTTACTTGACTTGCAAGACATCAGAAAAACAGCCATTACTATGCTTAAAAAGTAAAATTTAAGAGTTCTCATTTTGAAGCTTTACTGCAAGTTAGTAATTTTATTTCATGTCTGAACTTTCAAAAACAAGAATTGACAAATGGTTATGGGCAACCCGTTGGTTTAAGACTCGAACCTTAGCTACCGATATCTGCTCTTCCGGCAAAGTAAAGGTTGAGGGAGTGAGTGTAAAAGCTTCGTTTCAAATACAAATCGGACAATCCATTACTTTCCCCAAAAACAGTATTAGACATACGGTAAAAGTGGAACGCATTATTGAAAAAAGGGTAGGAGCTGAAATCGCTCAAAAATGTTATACCGATCTTACACCTCCTGAACTTACTCAAAAACAAGCTTCTGCATTTCTCACAAATTTTGAAATACGAGATAGAGGAGTCGGTCGTCCGACGAAAAAAGACAGACGGGATATTGAGAAATTCAAATCTTGGGATGAAGAAGAATAAAATGAGCAAAACTTGCTAACGCTTTGTTTTTAAATCCCTTATGAAAAAACTATTTGCTTGTCGTGCAGAAGTTTTAACAAAATTATTGTAATCGAAAAAATTCCATTGGAGACGAATGTTTTTAGGTTTTACATCTGTGATAAGAGTAGAGGTCACGAATCCATTTTCAGAATCTTCATACCAATCTCTATTTTTAAAATAGACTATGTTCCATCCTTTATTCAGTTTTAATTCAAAATTGACAACCGTCCTGACATTAAATTTCACTTTATTATCTTCACCATAGATAGACAAATCTTTATCCAAATACATCCAAAAAGCAGTGTAAAAGGTATAATCTGTGGGTGTTTCTATTTCTTTCAATAAATAAAAAATACCTATCTCATTATTTGTTTGATCATAGGCGTTGATGGCGTCAAAAATGAAACCTTTCACATTTTTATCACTAAAATGATAAGAAGCACCTTCTTCAAATAAATCATCAGCTACATTAATTAAAAGATCAGATGACGGAACATGTGGTAATTTCAACTCAAAGCCGTCATTTATATAATCTGCTTCAGCAATGATTTTTTCTTCTGTTATAAACTCCTCATTTTCAATATAAGTAACAGCTTTTACTTTTTTTACAAGATCAGAGTTATTGACGATATCCATTGCCTTTATAATAAATCCTTGATCAATTTTATCTTTTTTACACGAACTTATAAAAAGCACTAACAGGCATAGATTCAATAAAAAATACTTTTTTTTTAAGTAGAGGTTTTTAATCATTTTTATTTTTTTTCGGGATATTGCTTGATTCGTTCTTCAAATATTTATCGAGCTTTCCAATCAAATTTAGTTTCTTATTTCGTGATTTTCAATAGTATTGTTTATTCTTTACTTAATAAATAGTAGTATATCAGAAAAATACCAAAGAGTAGGTAGTTGTTTTAAATTTATTACTTAACATAATATATATTATATGACAAATTTTTATTATTTATGTTAAATAGAGTTTAACGAACATACCAACAAAAAAGCTGTCTCAAAAGAAACAGCTTTTCCTACAATCAAATAAATATTCTAATCTTGTGCGATTTCTTCAAACATAGAAATAAATTTCAACATTGCACCCAAATTGCTGATTTTGATTTTTCCCATCATGACAGCCATTTGTTTATTCACACGACCTAATTCGGCATCTTCAAAATCTGATGCAGTTGATCTAATCACACAATCAGCTTCACCTTGCAACCCTTCTTGAACATTGCAATTACCATTTTCAACGGATACGGTAAACTCGCCACCACCATCGCCTTCAATTTCAAAATGAAAAGTTCCGGTTTCAGATTCATTACCATCTTTAAATCTCTCCGGCAAACCAAAAATTATTTCTTTTGCTGTCATAAAAATTGTTTTCTTTTTTGTTAATAATCGTCTAATATAGAATAATCATTTTGAAAAATAAAAATATATCAAACGTTTGTTTGGTAAAAAAATCAAAATTTATTTCTCTGAGCAATTTAAAAGCCTCTTTTTTTACAATTTTGAACTGCGATTTCTCAACCAATGGTCTGCCAAGACCAAGGCAGTCATTGCTTCTACAATAGGTACGGCTCTTGGCAGTACACATGGATCATGACGACCTCGACCGCTAACTTCTACTTCGTCACCATTCACATCTAAAGATTCTTGGACTTTCATAATGGTCGCAACCGGTTTGAAGGCAACTTTAAAATAGATATCCATACCATTGGAAATACCTCCCTGAATGCCACCACTTCTATTGGTTTTTGTTTTGATTTGACCGTCTTCATCTTTGTAAAAGATATCATTGTGTTCACTACCTTTGAGTTGTGTCCCTTCAAAACCACTGCCGTATTCAAAACCTTTGGTTGCATTGATACTCATCATTGCTTTAGCCAAATCTGCATGTAATTTGTCGAAAACAGGTTCGCCCAATCCTACGGGAACTCCTTTAATGACACAAGTCAATACTCCACCGATAGTATCGCCTTCTTTGCGCATTTGGGTAATCAACTGTATCATCTTTTCGGCAGTTTCTTCATCGGGACATCTGACTATATTGGATTCTATCAAGTCAAAATCTACCTCTTGGTAATTTTTCTCCAAAAAAATATTTCCGACTTGTGACACATAAGCGTGAATATCTATACCTGCCGTAGCCAATAATTGTTTGGCAACTGACCCGGCAGCCACACGTGCAGCAGTTTCTCTCGCTGATGAGCGTCCTCCACCTCTATAATCTCTAACTCCAAATTTTACATCAAAAGTAAAATCAGCGTGTGATGGTCTGTATTTATCTTTGATATGATCGTAATCTTTGGATTTCTGATCTTCATTATAAATCACCATACCGATGGGCGTTCCCTCAGTGACATCCTCAAAAACACCTGAAAGGATATGACAAATATCTCCTTCTTTCCTTTGGGTAGTAATTTTAGACTGCCCCGGCCTTCTTCTATCTAAATCTTTTTGAATTTTCTCTATATCCAATTTTAGTCCTGCCGGACAACCATCTATAACAACGCCAATGGCTTTGCCGTGAGACTCACCAAAAGTGCTTATTTTAAATACTTTACCAAATGAACTACCAGACATGGCACAAAGATATATTTTTAAAATTTAGTATTATGAATTTGTTCCCATATCATAAATTTATAAATTTGAATTATGAATACAAAAGCAGACTTAGTTGCTCCCTCCTATTATTACGATTTTTTTAATTTAATTGAAGAAAATGAAATAAATTTAGCATTGTCAAATTCTTTACACACCATCAAGAGACTTGATGTACAAAAACTTTCCGCATTAAAACAAAGAGCCTATTTCCCCGGTAAATGGACGGTAAATGAGCTTTTACAACATCTCATAGATACGGAAAGAATTTTCAATTATCGTGTTTTACATATTGTAAGAAAAGATGAAAATGCACTTTTGGGATTTGATGAAAATGCTTATGCCGCAAATAGTTATGCGAATGAAAGAGAAATTTCTGACTTGATAGATGAATTGATACTTGTAAGGGAAAGTACCACTACCCTATTCAAAAGTTTAAATAAAATCCAACTAAAGACCATCGGTAAAATAGGTGACAATGAAGTCAGCGTAGAAGCAATTGGCTTTTGTACGATTGGTCATCAATTACACCATTTTGATATATTGAAAGAGAGATATTTCCCTTTATTGGATTCCTGAATGCAACAAATGCACATTGTCGTATAAGTGTGCAAACATATTTATTATGTTTGTCGATTGCAATACATATATTTACATTTTATTATAAAATCGAATGAAAAGATTAGTTATCCTTGATGAATTTATCATCGAAAATCAAAAAGAAATACCGGAAGCTTCCGGAGATTTATCGAGATTGTTAAGAGATATTGCAGTAGCCTCTAAAATGATTAACAGAGACTTGCGAAAAGCAGGGTTGGTAGAAGACATACTCGGTGAAGCAGGTGTCGTTAATATTCAAGGAGAAGAGGTCAAAAAATTAGACCAATTTGCCAATGATATTTTTATCAAGTATTTAAAATCCGGAGGAGAATGTTGCGGTATTGCTTCTGAAGAAGAAGACACTTTTGTTTCTTTTCACGATGCACCCCAATGTAAAACCGCAAAATATGTCGTTTTATTTGATCCTTTGGATGGCTCTTCTAATATAGATTGCAACGCTACCGTCGGTACAATCTTCGCAATATATAAAAGAGTAACTCCTATTGGGACATCTTGTACCAAAGATGACTTTTTACAAGCCGGCAATAAATTGGTTGCAGCCGGTTATGTTATTTACGGCTCTTCCACTATGTTGGTTTATACCACAGGGAATGGTGTCAACGGCTTTACCTTAGATAGTGAATTAGGCGAATTTTGCCTTTCACATCCTAATATAAAAACTCCTAAAAACGGCAAGATATATTCTGTCAATTTGGGCGGTTATCACGATTTTGAGGAAGGTGTAAAACAGTACTTGGATTTTTGTCAAGTCGAAAATGAAAATAAAAAGCCTTACAGTTTGAGATATATCGGCTCGATGGTAGGTGATTTTCATAGAAATTTACTGAAAGGAGGTATTTTTATTTACCCCAAAAGTGTAAAGAAAAACAGAGGCAAATTGAGATTGATGTATGAATGTAACCCGATGGCTTTTTTGCAAGAACAAGCCGGCGGATTAGCAACAGATGGAGAACAAAGGATTTTGGACATACAACCCACTTCTTTGCATCAGCGTACACCTGTGTTTATCGGTTCAAAAGGAAACGTCGAAAAAGTAATAGAATACTTAAAGTAAAACTTCATTGCACTTATTTTATTGTATAAAATACCAATGTTTTATACAATATACAAATTGTTTATCAATCGTCGTTTAAGAGGATATGTTTCTCTTTGCAATAATTTTCTATATCTGTATCATTTTCAAAGTAACTGTCACAAAATTCGTTAAGTTCTTTTTCTACTCCTGAAACATATTTTTCACTTGCGGTCATTAGTTTTTCTGTCTGTTCGATGAATTTTTCAAACTCTTTATTCATCTTACAGAGTTTATCAATCGTTTTGAAGTCCAAATCTCTATACATTGATGGATAAAGTACTTTACTTTGATACGGATTAGCATTTAATTCAATAACTCCAATACCAAACGATTGATTAAGTCTTGCCATTTCTTCGTTTAAACTATCGCTAAATTCAAAGGCAACTAAATACCCAT
The DNA here is from genome assembly GCA_023957215.1 of Chitinophagales bacterium. Classification (GTDB taxonomy): domain Bacteria; phylum Bacteroidota; class Bacteroidia; order Chitinophagales; family JADIYW01; genus JAMLHH01. Next base: position 113,175 of record JAMLHH010000006.1, on the reverse strand, counting down.
AGTTCGCCCAGCTTGAATTAGATACAGCTTGGAAAAATGCTTTTTTAAGTTCACTGTCGCTATTAATTTCTCTTTTTAGCTCATAGGAACTCAACTTGAAAGTATCAACACGATTTATTGATTTCAAAAAGTTTTGACTTGCTTTTGTCTGTAAGTTTAAGAATTTAATACCAACCATATCAGGGTGTGTCCAAATCTGATTGCTATCTTTTCCATTTGATTGTTCGTGAAAAATAGTCTTTGAATAAGTATCCATATTTTTGAGATAAGTACTCAAAAGTTTGTGTAAATCCCGCTCTTCATAAGTTTTTGATTTACTTATCTTAATTGGTTTTGTATTTTGAATCTCGGTGTCGCCACTCAAAATATCAATTCCAATGTTCTGTTCATTTTTTGTCAAATAATAGGAGTATGTTCCATTAGTCTGTTTAATTCGTTTTACTCGTGTATCTCTATTACGAATAAAGTCTCCCAATTGAGCAGAAATGGTTGAAGCAGGTGTCTTACCTGCAAATTCATAATATTGCTTCGAAAGTATATGGTCGCATATTTCAATGGAATTAGCCGGCTTGTCTAAATCTTCAAGACTTTTTATTATTGCTTCTTTAATTGTCATTTCCGGTATGCTTTTCGTTTGCAGTCGACTCGTCCTACCATTACCGTTTTAACCACATTTGGAGCTACCGCAATCTTTGCAAGTGAGACAGCCTTCCATATATTGTACATTCGAACCACCACATTCTGAACATGTTCCTTTTACAACGGCTCCATTCGGTATGTATTTCTTTAAAGCTCTTGCCACACCACTTTTCCAAGTATTGATATTATCATCTTGCAATTGCAAACCATTGACCAAATCTACTACTTTGTTGATAGGCATTCCCAATCTCAATGTACCGGAAATCAGTTTTGCATAATTCCAATACTCGGGATTAAACTTATAAGAAAGTCCTTCCATAGTCGTTTTGTAACCATTTTTATTTTCATATTGAAAATCATATCTCGAATTGCCGTCCGAAAGTTTTGCCTTAATAATTTTCCCTCTGCTAATACTCTTAGGAAGGAAAATCCCATCTTCATCATCCGAAATACCCGTAAAAATTTCATAAGGTCTTTCGTCAATCAAACCGACAAACGCTACCCATTTTTCACGATTATTTTGAAATCTCAAAATCTCGCAATCTAATACTTCAGGTCTGTGTGCCGGAAACTTAACCATGCTTTCGCTACAATCGTTCTCTTTATTTTCGGCAGTTTCCTTTTTCTCATCATTGCTAATGAGCACTCCCGAGCGACTACCGTCACGATATACCGTCACACCTTTACATCCGTGTCTCCATGCCTCCAAATACAAATCACTAACTAACTCTTCGGTGACATCATTCGGCATATTGATAGTAACAGAGATACTGTGATCTACCCATTTTTGAATAGCTCCCTGCATACGGACTTTTGCATAATAGTCCACATCATTTGAAGTAGCTTTGTTATAAGGAGATTTTTTTATCAATTCTTCTATCTCCTGTTGACTATAATTTTTGTTGGTATCAAGATGATTCACTTCCATCCAAGTTTTGAATTTATGGTGCATCACCACATATTCTTCCCAACTGTCACCTACCTCATCCGTAAAATCTACCCTTACATCTTTATCATTAGGATTGACTTTTCTTCTTCTTTTGTAAACCGGCATAAAGACCGGCTCAATGCCAGAAGTGGTTTGAGACATCAAGCTGGTAGTACCGGTAGGTGCTATCGTCAAAAGTGCAATATTTCTACGACCGTGTTCTATCATTTGGTAATAGAGTTCTGCATCTTCAGCTTTTATTCTTTGTATAAAAGGATTTTCTTTTTCACGTTGTGCATTAAAAATGGTGAAAGCCCCTCTTTCTTTTGCCAAATTTACAGAAGATCTATACACTTCTATGGCTAAAGTTTTATGCACTTGTATTGAAAAGTCTATCGCTTTTTCATTCCCATAAGTCAAACCCAGAGCTGCAAGCATATCTCCTTCTGCGGTAATCCCAATTCCTGTTCTTCTACCCTCTTGCGCTTTAGTTTTAATATTCAACCAAAGATTTCGTTCGACGCCTTTAATAATATCTGATTCAGGGTCTTGTGCAATTTTGTCCAAAATGGCATCTACCTTTTCCAACTCCAAATCTATAATGTCATCCATCATTCTTTGAGCGATGGCTGCATGTTGTTTGAAAAGGTTCCAGTTAAAAGTAGCCTGTGGAGTAAATGGATTTTCCACATAAGAATACAGATTAATAGCTAATAATCTACAAGAGTCATAAGGACACAAAGGAATTTCTCCACATGGATTCGTAGAGATGGTCTTATAACCCAAATCAGCATAACAATCAGGCACTGACTCTCTGATAATTGTATCCCAAAAAAGAACACCCGGTTCTGCACTTTTCCATGCATTGTGAGTGATTTTTTTCCAGATCATAGAAGCGTCCACTTCTTTTCTATAAATCGGATTTTCTGCATCTATCGGATATTGCTGTACAAATTTTTGATGATTCTCTACAGCCCTCATAAAGTCGTCGGTAATTCTTACTGAAACGTTAGCCCCTGTAACTTTTCCCTGCTCCATTTTAGCATCGATAAAAGCTTCTGCATCAGGATGTTTGATAGATACACTCAACATCAAAGCACCCCTTCTCCCATCTTGTGCAACTTCTCTTGTCGTATTGGAGTATCTTTCCATAAACGGCACTAAACCTGTAGAGGTCAATGCCGAGTTTTTCACCGGTGAACCTTTAGGTCTGATATGGGAAAGGTCATGTCCTACTCCTCCTCTCCTTTTCATCAACTGTACTTGTTCCTGATCTGTCAGGAGAATAGCACCATAAGAATCAGAATCGCCATCTTGACCGATTACGAAACAATTAGAAAGAGAGGCTACTTGAAAAGGGTTGCCAATCCCTGTCATCGGACTCCCTTGTGGGATGATATATGTAAAATCTTTAATGACATTATATATTTCTTCTTCAGACATTGGATTAGCATACTTTGTTTCCACGCGGGCGATTTCTCTTGCTATACGTCTGTGCATATCATCCGGTGATTTCTCATAGATATTTCCATAAGAATCTTTCAAGGCATATTTATTCAACCATACTCTGGCTGCCAAATCATCGCCCTTGAAATATTCAAGACTGGCTTGTAATGCTTCATCCATAGTATATGTCTTAGACATGGTCGCAGTCGTAATGTTAGTGGACATTTTTTTACTTTTTATTCTTTAAAAATTTTTCGTTTATAGAAAATAAAATCTCTTCCATTTCGGTTTTAAAATATAAAATTGTAATTCATTAAAAAGATGGATTACAATAGATAAAACTTTTGCAACAGACAAGAAGAAACGTATGTATCTATAAACGACAAGACTAAGATAGCGAACAAAGCAAGTGACTACCAAAATAAGATATTCACATGTACTTCATTTTCTGTGAATAATTTCTTTACATTTAGACAAATATTTTTGAACTAACTTGAAGATAAATATGAATCAAAGACTGTAAAAGTTTAGAAGTCAATGGGAAATACCACTGCTACTTTCATTAAAAACAATTAGCTGTTTTGTGCTAAATATTTATACCGGAGAAAGCGAAAATGCACAAAAAAAATTTTAACAACATCAATTTTCCTAAAAGTGATTTTTTTTGAAAACTTTTTTAATTTTTATTTTTCAAAAAATTATCTCAATCTATCCATTGAGCGAACCAATTCTTCGTCAGCTTTGATGCCCCGATACGCCAAAAAGAGAAAAATACTTGCAAAAACAGCAAACCCATAAGGAATGTAGTTTGGTGTAGTCAGTAAATTTTTACCCAATACAAATTGGAAAACCGGAATACTGATGATGTTGAGGATGGAAAGTAAAATGGTAGCAGGCGTTAGTTTTAACTGAAAGTGACGGCTTTTATACTGAAAGATAGTCACTATTGTAATGATTGCAGTAAAAAAACTTAAAGCTATAGTCAGTATATTTTTAGACATTGCAATACTGACGGTCACGCCCGATTCTTGAACCTGATATCCAATAGGTAAAAACAAAATCACTATCAGTGCTAATCCGGCAAGTAAAAGATATATAGATTGAATTCTTTGAATCATTATTTTTTTACCCACAAAGATAAACATTACTTGGAAAAGCATTTCAGACTTGTTGATTATCTTTGCACAAAATTTATTCATGCGGTATTTCTTGCTTTTAAGTTATAAAGGTGGTGCTTATCACGGATGGCAGGTGCAAAAAAACGCCCACTCCGTACAAGCAGAAATAGAAACCGCATTAGAAACTATACTCAGGGAAAAGATAGAAGTTGTCGGCTGTGGGCGTACAGATACCGGAGTACATGCACACAGATACTTTTTACATTTTGATACAGAACAAATGGTAGATAAAAATTTGGTGTACCAACTTAATTCAATTTTACCCAAGGACATCGGTTTTTACCACCTATTTAAAGTGCCGGATTCATTACATGCGAGATTTGATGCAGAAGTCAGGACGTACCGGTATTTTATCCATTTTGTGAAAAATCCTTTCTTACATGATAGAAGTTATTACTTCCGTCAACAAAAACAATTAGATATTGTCTTAATGAATGAATTTTGCAGACATTTACTATCAGTGAACGATTTCACTTCATTTGAGAAAAAAGGAAGTGATAACACAAATAGTATTTGCAAAGTAACAAAAGCTGAATGGAGTCATACTGAAGATGGATTACAATTTGAAATTCAGTCTAACCGCTTTTTGAGAAATATGGTCAGAGCGATAGTAGGAACGTCTTTGATGATAGGTTGTAAGAGGAGAAATTTGAAAGAGATTTTGAGCGAAATAGAAAACAAAGAAATCATACAACTCAGTATGACAGCTCCGGCTTGCGGATTACATTTATGGGATGTAAAATATCTTAATTTAAAAATTTAAAAATTTGAGTCAGACAGAAATAAAAACTTCCGTTATTAAGGATTGGCCGATACTCAAACGAGTCCTCACTTTAGCCCAACCTTTTATAATCATGTTGTGGATATGTATTATTATGGGTATTTTGGCAGCCTTGATTACATCTGTCAGACCTTGGTTGACACAGGTGATGGTAGATGACTATATCGTCCAATATGATGAGAATGGTCTGAAAAAGATGGCTCTGTTAGTAGCTGTCACTTTGATAGCCGAATTTCTTATCAAATACATTTTTAGTTATTATACCGCTGACTTAGGACAGTCTGTCATTAAATATTTACGGGTAAAAGTTTTCAATCACGCTGAAAGTTTAAAACTCAAATTTTTTGATAAGACACCAATTGGAATTGTTACCACAAGAACGATTAATGATGTAGAAGCCGTCAGTAATATTTTTTCGGAAGGATTTATCACGATTATTTCCGATGTTCTCACTTTTATAGTGGTGATTATTTTTATGCTATCCATCAATTGGAAATTGGCGTTGGCTTGCATTGTGACCTTTCCTTTTATCATTTGGGGTACCTATATTTTCAAAGAAGCCATCAAAGATTCTTTTAACGAAGTCAGGGAGAAAGTAGCGTTGATGAATGCTTTTGTCCAAGAACATATCACGGGAATGAAAATTGTACAAATTTTCAATGCACAGGATAGAGAGTATGAAAAGTTTGATCTGATCAACCAAGACCATAGAGATGCCAACCTAAAATCTGTTTGGTACTTCTCGATATTTTTCCCATTGGTAGAAGTGATACTTTCTATTGCCGTAGCCATCATGCTTTGGTACGGTGCCAAATTGATTATTGCTCCTAATTCTATGATAGAAGTAGGGATATTTATCGCATTTTATCAATACTTAAATTTAGCATTCAGACCTTTGAGAATGCTGGCAGATAAGTTTAACACCTTACAAATGGGTATTGTCGCTGCTAATCGTGTTTTTAAGATTTTAGATACGGACGAGAAAATTCCAGATAATGGAACTTTTGTGCCTCAAAAAGTAAAAGGCGAAATAGAATTTAAGGATGTATGGTTTGCCTATAACCATGAAGAATATGTATTGAAAGGAATTAATTTTCATGTGCTTCCGGGCGAAACAATGGCGTTGGTCGGTGCAACCGGTTCTGGTAAAACTTCTATCATCAATGTTTTAAATCGTTTTTACGAAATACAAAAAGGTGAAATTTTTATAGATGGCGTTGTAATTCAAGACTACCGTTTGGCAGCACTCAGGAGTTCTATCGGTGTAGTTATGCAGGATGTATTTCTATTTTCAGGTTCGATAATGGACAATATCACGCTTAAAAATCCTAAAATCAGTAGAGAGAAAGTAATAGAAGCTGCAAAAATTATCGGTGCGCATAAGTTTATTATGGATATGCCTGGGGATTATGATTATAACGTGATGGAAAGAGGAGCCACTATTTCTGCCGGGCAGAGACAATTGATTTCTTTCATCAGAGTGTTGGTATATAATCCGTCTATCTTAGTGTTAGATGAAGCGACTTCTTCGATAGATACCGAATCAGAATTATTGATACAAGAGGCCATTGACAAATTGGTAAAAGGAAGAACTTCTATCATCATCGCACATAGATTGAGTACCATACAAAATGCTAATCAAATCATCGTTTTAGAACATGGACTTATCAAAGAAGTGGGTAATCACGAAAGTTTATTGGAAAAAGAAGACGGTTATTACCGAAATTTGGTGGAATTGCAATTTGCCCACTAAACAATAGGTGCATTGACCAAACCACCAGTATGTAGCAAGACAATTTTACTGCCTTTCGGGAAAAAGTTCTTTTGAACCAAATCATTAAAAGCATACACCATTTTTGATGTATAGACATAATCCAAAGGAATTTGAGTTTCTTCGGTAAAAGATTTTGCAAATGTCATCAGTTGAGTGGTTTTTCGGGTATATCCGCCATGATGGTAATTGGTGAAAATCTTAAAATTATCTTTCTTGCACAATTGATAAACCTTGTCACTCAAAGTATCTTCTCCTTTTAATACAGAGACACCTACTATTTCGGCATTAGAATATTTTGCTAATCCTGCACAAGTCGTCCCTGTACCACAGGCAGTGATTATGTAATCATATTTGTTGCAAGCAGTGTCTAATTCATCAATAATTTCCTTACAACCGACGACTCCATTTTCTGCTCCTCCACCTTCGGGAACTATCATATAGCTGTTCCAATCTATCTCTTTATTTTGTAGTTTTAGCGTTGAAAGGTTTTTGCTTTTATACAGACTTCTTGAAAGAGATATTAAGTGCATTTTATTTTCACGGGCTATCTTCATTGCCGGATTATCATCACTTATTTCACCTCTGATGATTCCGATACTTGAAATATTTAATAAGTTACAGGTAGCGGCAGTCGCTATAATATGATTGGAATATGCACCACCGAATGTTAAAATACCTTGATGCCCGTCTTGATAGAATTTTAGTAGATGACCGTACAATTTTCTCCATTTATTACCTGAAATAAGTGGATGTATCAAATCGTCTCTCTTAAAATAAATTTCTAAATCTTTATCTTTCCAAAGAGAAAAACTGACAGTTTGTAATGGAGAAGGTAATTGTAATGTAGAAAGTAAATCATTGACATGTTGTGTAGGAAACATCATTTGCTATTTTTCCAAATCTTTGGCTTTTTCGACAGAAATAATTTCTCCCTTATAGAAGGCAACAATGAATGCTTCTTTCACCTCAGTTTCCCTCACTGCTTTCAGTACGATATTAGCCGCTCTATATGTATTAAATGGTGAAAGATAGACTCGATATACATACTGTCCCGGTACTTGCTGAATTTCCACTTGACCGTATTTTTTAAAATGCTCTATCCAAGAAGAATCCACCTTACCAAAAACGCCCAACTGTATTTTATACACCAAATCGCCTGCTTTTTGAGTGTTTGTATTGGTAGGCAAAATAGGTGTAACAAGTTCAGAGTTTTTTTCTTTCTTAACCTCCTTAGGTGAAACTTTCTCCATGTCGTCGGGTGTCAGTTGTTTACTTTCAGTCGTATTGTTTAATAAACCTATCAACTTAAAAACGGTACGGCGATTAACAGCATGTTCTTGTTCTGAGCAGTCCACTCCATCTACACATCTATTGAGAATTTCACTTTCACCATAACCTTTTGCCAAAAGTCTTTCTGATGATATTCCGTTTTGTATCAAGTAGTTGACTACTTCATTAGCCCGTTTTTTGGAAAGCTCCAAATTGTAATCGGCGGTCGCTCTACTATCTGTATGAGAACCTATTTCTATGATCCTATTGCTATTCTTTTTCATCATAACCACTAACTTTTGCAGTTCCGATTTTGCGGCAGGACTTAAATCCCATTTATCGAAACCGTAATAAATATTGTGGATAAGGATGCTTTTATTCAATTCGATTTTCTGAAGCTGTATCTGTAAATCTTGCAACTTGTTGTCAGAAAGGTAAATAACTTGTTCGGTAGAAAAGTAACCTTCCGCATTTGCCTGAATAATGACAGAATCGGCTTTTCCCGGCCAGTCAAATCTAAACATTCCGTCGCTTTGCGTATTGATATTTTGCAAAGTCCTGCCATTGGCTATGAGATTGACGATTGCATCCAATACCGGTTGGGAAGCAATATCATCTATAATCTTACCTGAGATAAAAGATTTTTTGACTAACTCCCGATATCCTTTTATCTGTACGCGATAAATATCGTCACCACCTTTTCCACCCGGTCTATTTGAACTCAGATAACCTATATATTTATTATTGTCCAATATCAATCCGAAGTCATCGAAGCTTGAATTAATATCCTTCCCCATATTCACTGGAATTGTCCATGCTCCATTTTCAAATCGGGTGTAAAAAATATCCAAACCGCCCCAGCCCGGTAGTCCATCTGATGCAAAATACAAAGTACCATCTTCATGTAAATAGGGAAACATCTCGTTAAAGGAAGTATTGATTGCAGCTCCCAAATTGACAGGTTTTGACCATTTACCATTCATAAATTTGGTATAGTAAATATCTGTACCACCCATTCCCCCCGGCATATCTGAAACGAAAAAGAGGGTACGACCATCTTTACTAACAGACGGATGAGCAATAGAATATTCAGGATGATTGAGTTCGAAAGCTTTTACTTTTTTCCATTTTTGTCCTGATTTGTGAGCAGTATATATTCCCAAAGTAGAAGCTTCATTTTTTTTCGTTTTTTGGTTTTGGGAATAGTAAATCATCTTGCTATTTCTCCCAAAAGAAACAGGTCCTTGATGGTTCTTTTTTGACTTGCGTGGCAATTTAAAAAGCTGTGGCTGACCGTTTTCTGTACCTTCCGGTTTGTATGGCAGATAAAATGGTCTGAGCCATGATTTATTATTCCAAGTATATAAGTCGTTTTTCTTTTTAGGTTGACCCGTGAAAACAATTCCATCTCTATAAAACGCAGGGGCAAATTCGTCAGAAACGGTATTGAGCATTTCGACATTTGAAACATCGTAGTTGGATGGAGAAATGAGCTTTATTTTATCAGATAATTGATCTTGATATTTCACACCCAAACGTTTGTAAATACTGTCTGCTTCTCTATATCTTCCATTTGATTTGAGCAAGTAAGCATAAGTTATATTGTACTTTTCCGAAAAATGATTGATTTTTGAAGCTTTATCCATCCATTCCAAAGCATGAGAGAAATCACGAAGATGAAAATAGGCATCAGCCAAAATTACTTTGGTTTCAAAGTCACCCAATCCTTTTTGTTCGATTTTTAATAACTCTTTGATGGAATTGCCATATTGGGTTTTATAGTATTTGTCTAAGGCAGAATTTCTATCTTGTAATTGGGCAGATACGTTCCAAATTACAAATAGAGTGATAATATAACTTATAAACTTTTTCATCAGAAATATCTTGGACTTTTATAAAGTTTATCCTGATTAGGAACAGGTATGTCAAAGGACAAAAATATTTCATGCGAACCTTTATTGATAGTTCCTACTTTCCCAATGCTCTTGTCAAAAGAGTATCCGACATTTAGTCGTTTGATTCCTTTTTCAAACTCATGCATATATTGCCCCATGAATATCATCGTCTTTCCTGTACGACCTCCTATTCCCAACTGAAATTGGTCGTATAAAATGGCGGTGGCGGTCACTTCTAACTGAGTAGGTTCTTGATGCATAATTCTAAGGGTAGCCGTCGGCAAAAGTTTGACAGTGGAATTAATATTCCATTGATAAGCACCACTGATAAAATATTGCATCTCGGGTTCTACTCTGCCCAACTTATTTTTAAACAAAGATTTAGGTAATAATTGCGGCACTCCAAAACCTACCGAAAAGTTATCACCGTAAAAATAAGCTCCTGCGCCAAACATCCACATCCAATCTTTCTCGAATTTGGAAGGATCTATGGCATCAGGCATTCCATCATCTGTTATCAATTTTGAACCTTTCAGATTGCGATACTCTGCTCCCGTTTGGATTCCTAATGAAAGTTTGTATTTGTCTTCTTTAAATTTTAATCTGTAAGCGTATTGACCTACAATGCCGTTGGTGCCTAAAGCGCCTATCCTGTCATTATAAAAATGAATACCTAATGCGATATTATCATTCTTCAAAGGTGAATGTGCAGCGAAGTTAAAAGTTTGAGGTGCGCCATCCATTCCTACCCATTGAAAACGGTTGAGTGCCTGTATGTGTAACATGTCTTTACTTCCTACATAAGCAGGATTATAAAACTGCTCGTTCCAATAATAGTGTGAAAAGAGCGAACTCTGCTGTGCAAGTACATGGGTCGTAAGTAAAAGCACAAAAAGTACAATTAGGATAGAATAGTGATGAGCTTTGTGATACATCTAATTATTACCGGTATTTAATTAGTGCGTAAAGATAATATTTAAAAACTTATTTCTTTTTCAACATTTCCAAAAAGCCGTATAGGATTTGTTGGGTCTTAGGCAAATACCAATGTTCTATCATCTTATCGGGAAGTGTCTGGTCATAATGAACAGTGTGTTCAATTATTTCTCTCCTCAATGATAATTTTGATTTGCTCCAAGTCGCTTGGTCAAAGCTGAGATATTGTCTCATTTTCCTTTCTGCCGCATCTAAAACTTGTTCGGCCGGCATAATGATATCTACTAATCCCGTATCAGATGCTTGTTGGGGTGACATTAATCTTCCTTCCATCAAAAATTGATACGCCCGATGTTTACCCAACCAAAAAGAATACAATTCATATACTTGTTTCGGCACGATGATACCGACAGGAATTTCATTCAGACCAATCTTATAATTTCCTCCTGCCATGATTCTATAATCGCAACAAATAGCGATGATACAGCCACCTGCCGGAGAGTGTCCCGTGATAGATGAAATCAAAGGTTTGGGAAAATCAACTAAAACACCCATCATATCCAAAAACCTTTTCCAGAAATATTTTGTCTTTTCTTGATCGTAAGTCATAATTTCAGGCAAATCCAAACCTGCCGAAAAAAAGTTTTCTTTACCGGTAATGATAGTACCTTTTACGGAAGAGTCACTTTTTTCTCTTTCAATTTCTGCAATCAATTCCTCTATCATTTGGAGGTTCATGGCATTTGCCTTTCCCCTGTCTAAGCGAATGATGTTGTAACCATTTCTGTTTTCTACCTGTAATGTTTCCATAACTATATGTGTAAGTAATACTTGTGTAAATAAAGACGTAAACTAATCAATTTCTCTAACAAAGTCTTGAGTTTGTCGTTTTGACTGAAAGAAAAGTAACAATTAAAGTTTTTGACATGAAAAATTTAAAGATTCCCAATACAGACAAACAAAGAGTTGTTATTCTCGGAGGTGGTTTTGCCGGTATGAATGCGGCGCTTCATTTGAAAGATTCTGCCTATCAGGTAGTCTTGATAGATAAACACAATTATCACACTTTCCAACCTCTTTTGTATCAGGTGGCTACCGGTGGTCTTGAACCTACTTCGATAGCTTATCCATTGAGAAAACTCTTGAAAAAACATGCCAATATTTTTTTTAGAATGGCAGAAGCCCTGTTTGTAGATGTTGACAATAAAATTGTAGAAACGAATATCGGCGATATCTCTTACGATAAATTGGTCATTGCACTTGGTAGTACGACTAACTTTTTCGGTTTACCGGAAGACAGTACCTCTAAAATGAAAACTTTGAAATCTATTACAGAATCATTGGATTTAAGGAGTTTTCTCTTAGAGAATTTTGAAGATGCCCTTCTTGAAGAGGATGAGGAGAAGAAGAAATCATTGATGACGGTTTCTATCGTGGGTGGCGGACCGACAGGAGTAGAGTTAGCAGGTGCTATTGGTGAAATGAAAAAACACATGTTGCCTAATGACTACAAGGAATTAGATATCAATAATATGCAGGTTCACCTTTTTGAAGCAACTGATAAATTATTAGGTCCGATGTCCGAAAGTTCCCAAAAGCGCGCATTGAGTTATCTGAAAAGTTTTGGTGTTCATGTGCATCTCAAATCTGCCGTGAAATCTTATGACGGCAATACATTGACATTAGCCAATAATGACACCATTCATACAGATACTGTCATTTGGACGGCCGGAGTAAAAGGTATACCAGTCAACGGATTGCCTAAAGAGTCACTTTATCCCAATGGAAGAATCAAAGTCAATGCCTATAATCAAGTAGAAGGTTTGGAAAATATTTATGCAATAGGTGATATTTCTTGTATGGTGAGTGAAAATTTGCCAAGAGGTCATGCAATGGTTGCGCCCGTAGGGATACAACAAGGACAGCTTTTGGCTAAAAACCTGATGAGAGAAAAACAAGGCATTACACCAAAAGCATTCAACTATTTTGATAAAGGTTCTATGGCTACAGTGGGAAGAAACAGAGCGGTGGTTGATTTTCCTGGCAATAAAATCAAAATGGGTGGTTTGGTAGCATGGTCTGCATGGATGGTCGTCCACTTGATGTCGCTTGTAGGTTTTAGAAACAAAATGATAGTTTTGACGGGTTGGTTGTACAATTATATGAACTACGATAGAGTTTTGAGACTGATTATTCATCCGTCAAAAAAGAGAGTTGTAGAAAAGATAAACAAAGAAATAGAAGAATCTATTTTGGAAAGTTAACATTATTTTACATTTTGATTTGTAACCGTTGCAACTTTCATATACTCTATATTGTTATTGTGATAAAAATCACTGTTTAATAGATTTATTCATAAAAGTCTTTAAATATATGAAACGAGAAGTAAACAATTTATTTTTAAACCAACCATTAGTGACTAATCAGCCCTACTATTGGTATAAACCTTTTTTAAAATGAAAAAAGCATTTTATTTTTTTAAGACAAGCGCATTTGCATTTAGCGCATTATTTGTTTTTTACAGTTGTGCTAACAACTCTAAGGACAATACCACTACCGAAGACACAACAGATACGACGGCAGTAGAAGAAGCTCCGGCTCCTCAAGTAACCGACCCACAAATTGCATCTATTGCGGTAACGGCTAACCAAATTGACATTGACTTTGCAAAAGCTGCTTTAGAAAAACTTGACAATGCAGATGCAAAAGGCTTTGCTAACATGATGGTCAGTGACCACAATTCAGTAATTGATGCAGCCGTCAAATTAGCTGGCGAACTCGGTGTGACACCTGAAGACAATCCCATCAGTCAATCATTGGTTGCCCGTAGAGATTCTACAATTGGTGCATGGAAAAATTTAAGTGGAGCAAATTTTAACAAAGCTTATATCGACAATGAAGTGACTTATCACGAATTTGCTATCGGAGCGGTAAAAGATTTGTTGATACCTAATGCTTCTAACGAACAATTAAAATCTTTGCTTGAGTCAGCAGTGCCTAATTTTGAAGCACATTTGGCAAAAGCTAAAGAAATTCAAGCAGGTCTTGAATAAATCATTTTTCATAATTATTGATTGGGAATGACTGATTTTATATCAGTCATTTTCTTTTTCATCTATTGAGAAGCAATAAAAAAAACCGATACTAATCAGTATCGGTTTTTTTTAGTAATTATCTGAATACTATGCGCGTCTTACATTGACTGCATTGAGTCCTTTCTTACCCTGTGCTTCTTCATAAGTTACTTCATCACCTTCACGTACTTTGTCAACCAATCCACTGGTATGTACGAAAATTTCTTTGCTCCCATCATTAGGAATGATAAATCCGAAGCCTTTTGTTTCATTAAAGAATTTTACTTTTCCTTCTTTCATTGTATTATAAATTAAAAATTGATTGACAGCTTTCTTATTCACCATCAATTTAAAGTGAATGCAAAGATAAACTTAGTTTCGATATTTTATTTCTTTTTTTGAAAATGAATGAAAATCTATTGCCAAATCGTGATTTACACTAGCAGTCTCAATATTATTGTAGCTATATCAATTTTCTAAATCACTCACCCAATCTAACACTTCTTGTGTTTTACTCATAGGTGCCTGACAAGTCTGATGACGACAGACATAAATATAAGGTGGTTTTTTCTCTGACAAAAGTGGAATCCAAGTACTTTGATTTTTTTGGGTAGCCATCCAAAGGACTTGTGGCAGATAGTTTTCGTGAAGGATTTGTAAGCTTTGTTCTTGGACATTATTAGTCAAAACTGTTTCAAAATAAGGATAAGTCTGTTCCCAAAGCAAGCTTGCCCATTCTGCATAAAAAGTGCCATACTCAATCACATCGTCTAAAATATTTTGCAACATATACCAACTTTTCTCCTTCAAATCAGTATCGTCCATATAGGTACTCAACTGCCATAACGCTCTTGCCATCATAGAATTGGAGCTTGAAATCACATTGTCTTGTATCTCTTTGGGACGACTGACCAAATCTTCGGAAAAATCGGAATTGAGATAAAAAAGTCCACTTTTCTCATCATAAAAATGCTTCAAAACATAATCCATCCATTTGTAAGATTGTGAAAGGTAAGTTTCGTCAAAAGTGACTTGATATATGTCTATATAAGCCTGTATCAGGGGAGCATAATCCGACAAAAATGCCTCTCCATAAGCTTCCCCCTTGTTGTAGGTATGCCACAGCCCATCTCCTTTTTTTAATTTTGTTTCAATGAAATGTACCAAATCTTTGGCTGTTTGTAAATATTTATCATTTCGGGTTGCCCAATATGCATTTGCAAGACCGCTTAACAACAGTGCATTCCAACCGGTTATCCGCTTATCGTCTAATCCCGGTCTGACTTTAGATGCTCTCAGAGCCTGTAATTTTTCTTTACAGACAAAAAACTTTTTGTGTGTTTGCTCAAAATCAAGGTTTTTATCTTTGCAATAATCCTGTAAGGTGATATTGCTGTGTAAATGATTAAGTCCTGATTCCCAATTTCCACTTTTACTGCATTGGTAATAATCTGTAAAATGCTTAAAATCTTCATTTAAAGTAGTTTGCAGTTCGTCCCAGGTGAAAATATAATATTCCCCTTCTTTCCCTTCACTATCAGCATCCAAGGCAGAGAAATACCCCCCATCCGGTGCTTTCATTTCTGCCTGTAACCATTTGTATGTTGATTCTATTACATCAAGATAAAGCTCTTTTTTGAAAAATCTGTAAGCTTGGGCATATACTGTCAGCAATTGGGCATTGTCATATAACATCTTTTCAAAATGTGGAATATGCCACGTGCTATCCGTAGAATATCTAAAAAATCCACCTGTAACGGCATCATTGATACCTCCCAAAGCTATCTTATCTAAAGTGACTTCGATAAAATCTTGAATCATCTTATTTTTTGAACTCAATGCATATTTAAGTAAAAAGACATAATTATTGGGCATGACAAACTTGGGAGTGCCTCTCCTACCGCCGTTTTTCAAGTCAATATTTTGAGACCAATTGTTCCAAACATCATTTAATAAATGCTTGTCTAAATCTTTAAACTTTTCGACTAAAGGAATATCATCCATAGAGACGATTCCCTTTTGAATATCTGTTGCCTGTTGAATAAGTTTGTGAGGTTCTCTTTCGTATATATCGCTATAATATTTGAGTAAATGCAGCCAATTGTCTTTCGGGTAATAAGTCCCTGCAAAAATAGGTCTGCCGTCAGGCAAAGCGATTGCATTGAGTGGCCATCCTCCGTGTCCGTTGACTAACATGGCAGCGTTCATATAAATTTGGTCAATATCAGGTCTCTCTTCCCTATCAACTTTTATACTGATAAACTTATCGTTCATTAAATCTGCCACTTCTTGATTCTCAAAAGATTCATGCGCCATGACGTGACACCAGTGGCAAGAAGAATAACCTATACTGATAATGACTAATTTATGTTCCTGTTGCGCATTTCTTAAAGCTTCTTGCGACCACGGCATCCAATGGACGGGATTATCTGCATGCTGTAATAAATAAGGTGATTTTGAATCTTTGAGTAAGTTAGACATTTTTGTACGATATTATAAAATCAAGTATTTAATAGAAACCGATTTTATCGAGCTTTTGTTTCATGGTTTGCAATGATTAAGATTGCAAATCTCCCCACTTTTGCATTTGCTTATCCAAATCTTCCTGAAGCATTTTGCGTTTGTTGTCATCCGCAAGGTTATAACTTTTTTCGAGTGCAAGATTTAATTTGGCAATTTTACCTTCAAGCTCTGCTATCTTGGCTTCTATTTCTTCAATTTTACTATGCGTATTATCCTGTTTGGATTGTGTGTTTTGGGAAGCAGACTGAGAATTACCGGTATTTTTTGTCTTAGAAGTAGATTCTTCGGTTTCATATTCTCTAAAGGTTTCCATTCTTTTTTTCTCAAAGAACTCAGAAATATCACCGAGATATTCTTTGACACGTCTATTGTCAAATTCAAAAACTTTATCAGTCAATCCTGCCAAGAAATCTCGATCGTGTGAAACAACTATCACCGTTCCTTTGTATTCTGCTATTGCCTTTTTGAGCCGGTCTTTAGAAACCATATCTAAGTGGTTAGTCGGCTCATCCAGAATTAAAAAATTAGTCGGTTGAAGTAAAAGTTGTGCCAAGCAGACTCTTGCTCTCTCTCCACCCGAAAGTACGGAAATCTTCTTTTCCACATCATCACCCGAAAACAAAAAAGCACCCAAAATACCGCGACAAGATCTGACCATATCGGGCGGTGCTTCATCTTCCATGTGACTCAAAATGGTCTTTTGTTTGGGAAGATTTTCGGCATGGTGTTGTGCAAAATAGCCCAAAACCACGTTGTAACCTAATTCGACCACCCCTGAACTCGCTTTGATTTCATCCGTTATAATTCTTGAAAGAGTGGTCTTACCCATTCCGTTTTTACCGACAAATGCTACCTTTTCTCCTCTAAATATTTTCAGATTGACATGATTAAAAACTTCTTTTTCACCGTAAGATTTTGAAACATCTTTGGCTTCCACCACTAATTTACCGGAAGCAGGTGAGGAAGGGAAAGCAAATCGGATAGCTCGCTCATCATGTACATCCACTTCTATCATATCCATACGGTTTAATTTCTTTTCCAAGCTTTTGGCAAAAGAAGCTTTGGTGGCCTTAGCTTTAAACCGGTCGATATTTCTTTGTATTTGTTTGATTTCGTCTTGTTGATTTCTAAATGCGGCGATTTGTTGCTCTTGTCGCTCTTCTTTTAAAAGGACATATTTTGAGTAAGAAGCTTTGTACTCGTTCAGGCTTCCCAATTCTACTTCAAAGGTACGGTTGGTCACATTGTCCAAAAAAGTCCGGTCGTGACTGACTAAAAGCAAAGCACCTTCATAAGTACTCAAAAATTTTTCCAACCACAAAATAGAATCTATATCTAAATGATTGGTCGGCTCATCCAAAAGTAATAAATCAGGTTTTTTTAGTAGGATTTTTGCTAATTCGATACGCATTGCCCATCCACCGGAAAATTCGGAGGGTGCTTTTTCAAAATCACTTCTCTCAAATCCCAAACCTTTAAGAATATGTTCGATTTTTCGGTCTATATCATAATATTCCAAATAGTCCAAACGGGCATGCATATCCACTAACATCTGTGTCAGTTTCATATAGTCGTCGCTATCGTAATCCTCACGTGTGACCATTTCATGCTCTACCTGTTTGAGTTTTTTCTCCAATAAGACGGCTTCATCAAAAGATGAACGGGCTTCTTTCCAAAGCGTTGGATGATGATGTCCTCTGATTTCTTGTTTGAGATAACCTATCTCATAGTCTTTGGAGTAGCTGATTTGACCACCTTCTGTCTGAATATCCCCGTGAATGGCTTTGAGTAGAGTCGATTTTCCGGCACCGTTTTTACCCACCAAACCTACACGGTCTCCCGGTAGAAGTGTAAAACTTGCACCGTTCATTATCACACGGTCTCCAAATGCAATCTGTAAATCAATAACTTGTAGCATTATCTATGCTTTCTTCCTCTTTCTTCCCAAACTTGTGTTCTCTCACCCAATTCTTCGCAGTATTTCTTGGTAGCTGCCGCTACAAAAGGATTGCCCGTTGCTCTTTGATAACTATCTGCCAAACTTAATATCCTTTGAAAAAAGTGGGTGTGCATTTCATCTATCGGCATATCTTTTGTCCATAAATCCATAGACAAAGTACTCTTTTCTTTTGGATCCCAAAGTCCCAACATCATTGTCTTACTTTCTTGTACGCCATCTTGTGGATTATCGGAAGTTGCCCACTCTATTTTTTCGGGCATTTGGTCTTTATCTAAAGAAACTTTTATAACAATTTCACTGACTCTTTTCATCATTTCAAAATTTCACGCAAAGATACGTTTCTACTTATTAACTACTTATTATGAATTTATATTTTATACTATAAAATAACTACCTATTATTTGGTATATTTATTAATTTGTGCTTAATTTTACATTCATGTTGCCGTATTTCCTTGTACATATTATCTTGTCCATTATACTCATAGCAATTGCTTTCCGTTTTCGCCCAAATCTTTTGTTTTCTAAAGAAGAAAGTAAAAATAGGCTTATCATTCCGAGTTCTAAGTTTTTAAATTGGGAAGGCAACGATATCCACTATACCGATGAAGGGCAAGGAGAATGTATCATCATGGTACATGGATTAGGCGGTTCATTTCACAAATATGATGATGTTGCCAAAAATATGGTAAAAGATTATAGAGTCATCAGAGTAGATATTCCGGGCATGGGCCTTTCCGAATTTAAAAGTTGCAACAAACAAACTCATTTTATCGAAGACTATTCAAGATTTTTCAAGTTCTTTTTTGAAGAATTAAAAATAGAAAATACTTATCTGATGGGAAATTCCTTTGGAGGTATGATTGCTTGGTTGATAGCCACGGAAATACCCGAAAAGATAAAAGGTCTGGTTTTGATTAGTAGTGCGGGCTATGATTTAAAAAGAATATTGAAAAAAGCTTCCGGTCCTTTAAAAAGACCTTGGTTTCAAAGGTTTCTACAAAAAGGACTGCCCAAATTTATTACCAATCTATCTTTAACTAACCACATTATCGATACTTCAAAAGTGAGTGAAAAAAATCAAGAAATTCATTATGAAATTCTGAATACGGAAGGCAATCTACATACTTTGACTTGTCTGTCCACTACACCCTATTTCCTTGATAGTGACTTTATTAAAACAATTAATATTCCCACACTAATCATTTGGGGAAAAGAAGATAACTTGATACCGGTCAGCCATGCCGAGCTTTTTCATCGTGATATTAAAAATAGTGAGGTGAGAATTTATAATAGATGCGGTCATATACCGATGTTGGAATATCCTGATAGAATCGCAGAAGATTTCAGAAATTTTTTTCAAAAATCTAATAAAGCTCAGTCAAAACCATTTTATCCCGAAAGATTTACATAAATTGTAGCTGTGGATAATATAACTATTTCAGAACATTTTAAGTTATTAGCCCAACTGATGGAAATACACGGCGAAAATGTATTCAAAATTAGGAGTTATAGCAATGCCGGACGGACGATAAAAAGTTTGGATATTGAAATTTCAAAATTGACTTTAACCGAAATGCAGGAAATACAGGGCATTGGCAAAGCCATTTCAGAAAAGATTCATGTTTTGAGTACAACGGGGAAATTGCCCCTTTTAGAAAAATACTTAGAACTCACTCCGTCCGGCATTTTAGATATTTTAAAAATAAAAGGTTTAGGTCCCGGAAAAATTGCACGCTTGTGGAAAGAGTTGAATATTGAGACTGTCGGTGAATTGCATTATGCTTGTTTGGAAAATCGTCTGACATTGTTAAAGGGTTTTGGTGAAAAAACACAAGAACAGATTAGAAAAGCAGTAGAGTTTTATTTGGAAAATAGTGATAAGTTATTATTTGCGCAGGTAGAAAAATTGTATGAGCAGACTATTTTCCCATCACTTCAAAAATCTTTGGGCAAAAAGGCACAAATTATTCCGACAGGTGCATACAGACGAAAAGAGATCTTTTTGGAACGCTTGGAAATTTTGATAGTGGATGAAAAAATAGAGACAGTTTTTGAAAAATTATCTGTTACCTACGAAAACTGTCAACTTTTAAGTGGTAAAATCTATATCAAAAATGACCATTTCATTGCTATTGAAATCAAGACGGTCACAAAAGACGAATTAGAATATCAACTCTTTATCACTTCGGGTAGTCGAGAACATATTGAATTTGTCATAAACAGACATTCATCCGCCATAGACACATCTTGGGCGGAAGAGCAAATTTATCAAAATGCACATCTACAATTCTATCCTGCCGAATGTCGTCATGAACAAACTAATTTTTTTGATGAAAACTTTGATTTTAATCAACTTGTTCAATATATTGATATTAAGGGTGTTGTACACTCACACAGTATTTATTCTGATGGAAGAAACACGATACGTGAAATGGCAATTCAAGCTCAAAGTTTGGGATATAAGTATTTGGTGCTGAGCGATCATTCCAAAAGTGCATTTTATGCCAATGGTTTGACAGAGGCAAGAATTATACAACAACACGAAGAAATAGATGCTCTACAAAAAGAATTGACTGATTTTAGAATATTTAAAAGTATAGAAAGTGACATTTTATACGATGGTAGTTTGGACTATGAAGAAGATATCTTAAAATCTTTCGATTTGGTCATTGCATCTGTCCATTCCCATCTCAATATGGATGCAGAAAAAGCGATGTCAAGATTAATAAAAGCTATTGAAAATCCTTACACAAACATATTAGGTCATTTGACAGGACGACTTTTATTGTCCAGAAAAGGTTATCCTATCAACCACAAAAAGATTATTGATGCGTGTAAAGCAAACGGTGTTGTTATAGAAATCAATGCAAATCCAAGGCGTTTGGATATAGATTGGGAATGGCTGCCTTATTGTACAGAGCAAGGTGTATGGATATCTATTAATCCGGATGCACACACCTTAAAAGGTATAGAAGATATCAAATATGGTGTGATAACAGCAAGAAGGGGCGGTTTGACAAAAGCAAACTGTATCAATTCATTGAATGCTGACGATTTCATACAAACCATCCGGATGTTGAAAGATTAAGATATTTTGTTGAGTATTTTCACAGTTTTTACACACTATTAAATTATTGGTAAGCAGTTGAAATTCAGAAGCTATATTCTATTTTTGTGACATAAATTGTAAAATCGTGTTGTATTACTTTAGCTCCCTGATTAAAAACTGGAAGATAGCTTTCGGTGATAAGAACTTTTTGGTAAAAGCTTTACTGACTTTCACGTTTTATGGAATTTTTTTTAAAGTTTTTAGAATTGCCACTGAAATAATGGAGACAAGAACGGGTACGCAACTCAACGATTTTGTTTTGGCGTTTTTACCACCTAAAGATTTTTCTGAAATTACGTTTACACTCACTTACATTGCACTTATATTGTTTATTATCACCACAATACACAATCCTCAAAGGTTTGTACTGTATATGCAGGCTTATACCATGTTGCTCATTTTGAGAATGATGACCATCTACTTACTGCCTTTGGAGCCACCAGCCGGATTGATTATCCTCAAAGATCCGGTTTCTAATTTTTTCATGAAATCGACTTCCGAATCAGGCTATATTGTCAAGGATTTATTTTTTTCGGGGCATATTTCGGCTATCTTCTTATTCTATTTGTGTAGTGTCAGTAAATATTTAAAACTTTCTTTCTTGTTGATAGGTGCATTAGTGGCCAGTCTAATTCTTATGCAACACGTTCATTATACAATAGATATCGTAGCAGCTCCATTTTTCTCTATCTTTGCATATAAGGTAGCACTCTATTTTAATAGTGAATATGCCTTGCAAATCAATCAAGGTGCATAGATTTATAGAGAAAAAGGTTTAATTTTTTATCTTAGCACATCAATTATTAACTATGGCGGAGATACAATGGGAAACCATTCGGGAATACAGTGATATTACTTTTAAATATTGTGACGGCGTAGCCCGTATTGCATTTAACAGACCGGAAGTTAGAAATGCTTTTAGACCGGAAACTGTCTCACAGATACAGGAAGCTTTGGCAATCTGCCATGAATCACAAGAAATAGGTGTCGTCTTAATCAGTGCCGAAGGTCCTTCACCCAAGGATGGAGTGTGGGCATTTTGCTCAGGTGGAGATCAGCGGGTACGTTCAAAAACCGGTTACAAAGGTGGTGACGGTATCAATAGGTTCAATATCTTAGACGTACAAAGACAGATTCGTTTTATGAACAAGGCTGTTATAGCTGTCGTTCCGGGATGGGCTGTTGGTGGAGGTCATAGTTTACACGTAGTCTGTGACATGACCTTGGCAAGCAAGGAGTACGCTATTTTTAAGCAGACAGATGTCAATGTCGCCAGTGTGGACGGTGGTTTTGGATCGGCTTATTTAGCAAGGCAAGTCGGTCAAAAGAGGGCAAGAGAGATTTTTTTCTTAGGAAAATCATATTCTGCGCAAGAAGCTTTTGAGATGGGAATGGTCAATGCAGTTGTTCCGCATGACGAATTGGAAAATACTGCTTTTGAATGGGCACAAGAAATTTTGGCTAAAAGTCCGACCGCTATTAAAATGGCAAAATTTGCACTCAATTTGATAGATGACGGTCTTGTAGGTCAACAAGTTTATGCCGGTGAAGCTACGCGACTGATTTATACAACTGACGAAGCGGAAGAAGGCAGAGATGCCTTTTTGGAAAAACGCAAGCCAAATTTTGGCAAATTTCCTAAATTTCCATAGTTCAAGATGGTATCATTTTCTGATTGGATGGTGAGTTTCAGGTTGCGTACACTCCCACTCTCGCTCTCATCTGTCATTCTGGGTAGTTTTTTAGCAGCCTATCACCAAAGTTTTAATTGGGGTGTATGTTTATTAGCTGTAATGACTACCTTATTTTTACAGATTTTGAGCAATCTTGCCAACGATTATGGCGATACTGTCTCAGGTGTGGACAATGCTGAGAGAATTGGCCCTCAACGCAGCCTACAATCTGGTGCCATATCGTTACACCAAATGAAAAACGCTATTATTATTTTTGTCATTCTTTCTTTGATTGCAGGAACTTCTTTAATAGCTATTGCCATCCAAGGTTTACAATTTTCATCTGTAATGATGTTTGTCATCGGCATTGCCGCTATCATTGCTGCTATGAAATATACGATGGGTAGCCATCCTTATGGATATGCCGGTATGGGTGATATTTTTGTATTTACTTTCTTTGGCTTGGCAGGTGTGATGGGAACATTCTTTTTACACACACATCATTTGAGTATCATGGAATTTCTACCCGCTATTTCCATCGGATGTTTTAGTACCGGTGTATTAAATCTCAATAATCTCAGGGATTATGAAAATGATAAAGCTTATGGGAAGAAGACGATGGTTGTCAGATTGGGCTTTCAAAATGCCAAAGTTTACCACCTTGCCATTTTGAGCTTGGGTATATTTACCACAGTTTTATATGTACTGCTTTCTGATGCTACTCTTCTCAAATGGCTTTTTATATTGCCTACATTAGGTGTCATCTTAAATATAAAAACCGTCCTACAAGCTCAAACGCCGTCTTCCCTTGATCCCGAGCTGAAAAAACTTTCCATCAGCACATTGTTGTTTGCACTGTTTCTGGGAATAGGTTTGGTGATTTGAGATAGTCTGTATAGGTTGGCAAATTATCTGGTTACTACTCGTATATCTTTGCTACCTCAAAAAAAAAATCGGATTGCTTTGTTCTAATGAAGACAGATTATTTTGATTTTCTCGTAAAAAGTTTTTTTAATCCCCAAATAATTAGGAGAACTAAAATAACCAATGCTGTATAAGTCCATGTCACCAAAGGAATACCGGCTTCTTTGACTATCCTATCATGCGTGGTTTTATACTGCTCCGGGATAGTCTTCAATGACTGTGCGTATTGTGCCAAAGACTGCCAGGATTTAAACTCTTTACCATCTTCGGTATGAATGACACACTCATCAATAGTCAGTTCCTTTCCATTTTCATCCTTAAAAGATATTTTGAGCTTAGGCAATAAAGTTCCCACATAAGGCAAGAAAGTTCCTACGTAATAATCAGTTACGATATAATGTAGCTTATCGCTATTTTTATCCAATTTTACAAACTCATCCGAACCATCCTGAATACTGTCACCGGTAAACATTTGTACTGACTTCACTGCTTTGGTAGCAGGCAAAGGGAGGTTTTTATAAGGAATTTTACCCCACAAAGATTTGCCAGGATCATAATTGTATTTAATACCCGAAACTTGTAGAAAAAACTGATCGGCACCTGTTTCTAATTCTGTCAACAAAGAAGAAACTTCCAATACATTAAAAATTTCTCTTTCTGTCAGGTAGCAACCTATTAACGGGTATCCCGGCGACATATCCGGTCCTTTACCCAAGCCGACGATACCCAGCATATCGTATAAAGAAAACTTATCTTTTGACCAAACTTCCTTGCCTACAAGTATATCTCCTCTGATGACACCATTACCCTGAAAAGCAAAATCTACTCTCTTACCTGTCACTTTAGAAACCTCAATACGCATGGCATCCGCTATAAAGTTTCCTATTGTTGTCTCTTTAAAGTCCGCATCTTTTGCCACATCAAAATTTGATGTAACAGATACTTGGGATATACTGTCAAAGCGTTGATTTGTATATTCACTCAAAAACCGGTTGAGCTTTCGGTTAGCTTCATCGACTATCGCCGTTATCGAAGTATCTTCAGGAATATTTCCATCCAAAGTGTGCAAATATGGCGTATTCTTCCTTGTCAATTTTTTAGTTTCCGTATCAAAACTAAATTCCAACTGCCCCAGATTTCTCAAATAATAACCCGAATGTACAATAGTTGTATTTCCGATTAGCAAAGGATCAGGTGTAGTAATATGGTCGTGACCTCCCAAAATCACATCAATACCTTTCACTTTTTGCGCCATTATCTTATCTGCTTCTATTCCCGAATGACTCAACTCTACGATAACATTCGCTCCTTCCTCTCTTAACTTTTGTACAGTCGTTTTCGCCACTTCAATCTCATCCTCATAAACTACATATCCATGCGCAGGGGCTAATTTATAAGCTTCTTTTCCCAGCAACCCAAAAACACCTATTTTCAACCCATTTTCAAGTTCATATATTTTATAAGGCAATAATTTGATTTCACTCAATTGTGTCTTATTCGGAACTCTCATATTTGTGATAATTACAGACGTTTTCCCCACCTGACTCTGTTCTTTAAAACCCGCACGCTCATAAAATTTCGCTAATTCATCCGGTCCGTAATCAAACTCATGATTTCCAAAAGTCACTGCATCATAACCGATTCTCTGCATCAAGCGCATTTCATACGATTTGCCCTCGGGAATCAGCCATGCATACGGCGAGCCGCCCATGATATCTCCACACGAAAACAGCAAAACCGGCTCTCCTTTTTTTTGCCTCCGGATTTCATTTACCTTCGTTGATAATCGTGCAAAACCTCCCAAAGTCGGACTCGGCTGCCCTTTCAAATATTCAGTGAAAGGTATCGGTGAAAGCGTAGAATGCTCATCACTTGTATGCAAAATCGTAAAATCTTTTACTTCAGAAAATGCACTTCTTATACTAAAAGAAAGCACAAGCAGGAAAGAGAAAAAGAGCTTCATACCGTTTTATTTGAAGTAAATATACAAAAGTGTAAGAAATATCTAATTATTTTTTGAGCGTGTCCTTTCATTAGTATTGAGACTACTCGTAATGAGTATTGAGACTTTACATCTTGGATAAAATCTAAAATTTGAGTTCGATTGTGTCCCGTTACTCAATACCCACATACTCAATACTATTTCGGGTTGGGTCTTTATTTCGACTATCTGACTTTTAGAGTCAAGAGTCAAGAGCCAAGACCGAATGACGCAATTTTAGTGAAATCGATGGTCTATAGTCCGTCGTCTGTCGTCATTTTTGCGTTAGCAAAAAACACTCTGCCCCTCATGCATTCAAAATTATATCAAATCAAAACCGATGTCCCTTCTGTAATACTTATCTTGAAATTGGATTTTCTCTGCAATCTTATTACTTGCATCTAAAGCTTTGAGCCAGTCTTTATCCAAAGTAGTAACCGCTAAAACACGCCCGCCATTGGTAACCAGTTGCACTCCCTGCATTTTTGTACCTGCGTGATAAATAATTGTATCCCCATTATCTTTGGCCCCGGTGATTTCATAACCT
Organism: Chitinophagales bacterium; assembly: GCA_023957215.1. GTDB lineage: Bacteria > Bacteroidota > Bacteroidia > Chitinophagales > JADIYW01 > JAMLHH01. The sequence continues at coordinate 86,536 of JAMLHH010000006.1, read as the reverse complement.
TTTACAAAATCTTCAGGATAACCACCCGAAGCCAAAATGACCGTCACAGCAGCTTCATCAGAAATTTTTAGTTCTGCTTGATTCAAAGTTTCATCAGCTACATGTTGTAATAACTCCACAAAATCAGACTCTATTCTCGGTAGTACGACTTGTGCTTCCGGATCACCCATACGACAGTTGTACTCTACCACTTTTGGCGTGTCACCGGCCGTATTCATGAGTCCGATATATATAATCCCTTTGTAAGAGATATTCTCTTTTTGTAAACCTTTGACAGTCGGGATGATGACCTCTCTTTCTACCTTTTGCATAATGGACTCCGTCACAAATGACGGCGGCGATACAGCACCCATTCCGCCGGTATTTAGTCCGGTATCCTTTTCACCGATACGTTTATAATCTTTGGCTACAGGTAAGATTTTATAGTTTTCACCATCACTCAAAACAAAGACAGAAAACTCTATACCTGACATAAATTCTTCTATCACCACTTTGTCACCGGCACTACCAAATTTTCCACTCAGCATATTTTTAAATTCCTGCTGGGCTTCTTCTATACTTTGGCATATCAAAACACCCTTACCGGCTGCTAAACCATCTGCTTTTAAAACGATAGGTAAACTTTGAGTCTGAATATAATCTAATCCGGTTTGCATTTCATCGGCAGTAAACTCACGATAAGCAGCAGTCGGAATATTGTTTCTCACCATAAAAGCTTTGGAAAAAGCCTTACTACCTTCTAACAAGGCACCTTTTTGAGACGGACCTATGACAGGAATATGAGCAATTTCAACATCATTTTTAAAATAATCGAAAATACCTTTGACCAAGGGTGCTTCAGGTCCCACAACAACCATTTTGACATCATTCTCCAAAACAAATTGCTTGATACCCTCAAAATCAGTGGCATTCACAGCTACATTTTCACCATATTGGATAGTTCCGGGATTTCCGGGTGCTATAAAAAGTTGTGAACAAAGCTTACTTTTTGCTATCTGTCTGGCAAAAGCATTCTCTCTACCACCCGATCCGATTAGAAGTATATTCATGTCGTAAAGATAGTTAGAAAATTAGCTAATTAGAGAATTTGGTAATTAGTTAATAGGACGAAAGTAAAAACTTGTAGATAATTATTCATTGTGAAGTTTAGCTTTTTTTGCCAATAATTCTTCTTCACTTTCTACTACATCAGGATCCGGCACACAACAATCCACCGGACAAACCGCTGCACATTGTGGTTCTTCGTGAAAGCCTACACACTCAGTACATTTATCAGGAACTATAAAATATATTTCATCCGATATCGGAGCTTGCTTTTCGTTGACATCTACTGTTCTTCCATCCATTAAAGTATAAGTGCCTTTAATAGCATTTCCCTCTGCCATTGTCCATTCCATTCCACCTTCATAAATGGCATTGTTTGGGCATTCAGGCTCACATGCCCCACAGTTTATACACTCATCAGTGATTATAATAGCCATAGTCTTATTACTTTTGTAATGATTGCAAAAATACTAAATTCAATTCACATAACTGATGGAGATAAAAGACAGGATAGAAAGTTTTACAATATTAGGAGATTTTTTAATAGAATTTCCTGAAAATTTAGCAGATACCATACATATTGCAAGCGTTAAAAATCATTGGTTTACAAAGGATAACATCCAAAGAGCTATACAAGCCATTGCCGAAAAGATGCTCAATGAAGAAAAATTGCAACAGTGGATTGCTAACTATAACTTAAAACAAGACTCGGTAAAAAACATTGGAGTTATCGCTGCCGGAAATATTCCATTGGTTTCTTTTCACGATATTTTAAGCGTTTTGATATCCGGTCACAGGTTATTTTTGAAAACTTCAGAAAAAGATAGAGTACTTCCCACTTTTTTACTCCAAAAATTGATTTCCATTCATCCCCAATGGAAAGATAAAATCGTCATTGATCAAAGATGGTCAGAAATTGATGCCGTCATCGCCACGGGAAGCAATAACAGCGGTCGGTATTTTGAGTATTATTTTGGTTCAAATCCCCATATCATTCGTGAAAATAGACATGCAGTCGCCGTTTTGCATGGAAATGAAACGCATGATCAACTTTTTGCTTTGGGAAAAGATGTCTTTGAATATTTTGGTTTGGGATGTAGAAATGTGTCTTTACTGTGGTTGCCAAAAGGATATCAGTTTGACCAACTCATTGAAGCATGGAAACCTTTTGCAGACTACATGTTTCATCATTCTTACAAAAACAATTTGGACTATCAAAGAACCATCTTGCTGATGAATAACGCACCGATAGTAGATTGTGACTTTATCAATATGACAGACAAATGTGCTATCTCCGCTCCTATTTCTTGTCTTAACTTGGCTTACTATGAAGATGTAGCAGAAGTGCAAACATGGTTAGAACAAAACGATGAAGAAATACAATGTGCCGTTAACTTCAAAAACTTTGACAGGAATGTAGATTTTGGAATCGCACAAGAACCGGAATTAACCGACTATGCCGATGGAGTGGATACCATGCAGTTTTTAAGTAGTCTATAAGTCTAACTTCTTATTCTTCTTTGTACATCAAAAATGCTTTCAAGAAGTCGTCCAGATTTCCATCTAGGACATCGTCCGGCTGATTGCTCTCAAAGTTTGTACGGTTGTCCTTGACAAGTTTGTAAGGATGTAAGACATAATTTCGAATTTGTGAACCCCATTCCACTCTCATTTTACTTCCTTCGACTTCCGCTTTGGCTTCGTTTCTTTTACGAACTTCTAATTCATACAACTTAGATTTCAGCATCTGTAATGCAATTTCCCTATTTTGGATTTGAGAACGTTCTTGTTGGCATTCTACGACAATTCCACTTGGTAAGTGACGACAACGGACGGCAGACTCCGTTCTATTGACATGCTGACCACCTGCCCCACTTGCACGAAATACATCCCATTCCAAATCTGACGGGTTGATTTCTATCTCAATGGAATCATCTACTACCGGATATACAAAGACGGATGCAAAAGATGTGTGACGCCTCGCTCCTGAATCAAAAGGAGATATTCTCACCAAACGGTGTACCCCGTTTTCCCCTTTCAAAAGACCATAGACAAAATCGCCTTCAATCTCTAAAGAAGCCGATTTGATACCTGCGACATCTCCGTCTTGCTGGTCTATTAGTTTGACTTTAAAACCTTTATGTGTTCCCCACATTTGATACATTCTGAGCAACATATTTGCCCAATCACAACTTTCTGTACCACCTGCACCGGAATTAATCTCTACAATAGCATTCAAAGCATCTTCTTCGCCATTGAGTGTGGATTTAAACTCCAAATCATCCACCAATTCCAAGGTTTTGTGGTACTCCTTTTCTACATCATTATCATCAGCTTCTCCTAATTTCTGAAACTCTCTGATAATAGAAAACTCTTCGAGTTGACCTTCTACTTTTTTATAAAGATTTACCCAATATTTATTTGACTTGATACTTTTGAGTAATTTCTGCGCCTCTAACTGATTATTCCAAAAATCAGGGTCTAAAGTTCTCGCTTCTTCATCTTTGATAATTTCTACTTTGTTATCGTAGTCAAAGATACCTCCTCAGGGTATGCACCCTCTCGGTCAATAGCCGACTTTGTTCGTTTGTAATCATGTCACAAAAATAAAGATTGCTTGGGATATTTCAGCAATCAACTTGATTTAAAATTTTAAACAAGGAATGAAATCATATAAATGCGGTTTTATACATTTCATCAAACGACACCATTATTACAGCGTTTACTTAAAATTCAAAAGACAAAGACACCAGAAGGAAAAGTCTATTATAGTAAGTAATCATTAAACACTGTATGTTCAAAAGAATTTTTAATACCATCTTATCTATAAAGTCAAATCAAAGTTAGAATAAATATCTGCACTACAAGCCACTCATATTGCATAATTGAAAGAGCGTTATATCCTACATTTTGTCAATAATTTGATGTTTTTCCAATCTTCATAATCCAATTTTGTTGACCACACCGTACAATATAAACATTATTTTGTTGGTTGAATCGTGCAATTTAATACGCAAATTGTTGGTTACATCGTACAATTTTAATATCTTTGTAAAAAAAGAAACTCGTTATGTTAAGCTTAATTGAAAAATCATAACGAAAAGTAGCACGAATGAATATGGACTTTGTCCGTAGTTGCATTTCTGATTTTGATTGGGATACACAATTAATTGGAATTAGAGGTCCAAGAGGCATTGGAAAAACAACATTAATGTTGCAATACATTAAGCAAAATTTATCAAAAGAATTAAACACTGTACTTTATGTAAGTTTGGATGATATATGGTTTAGCGACAACCGTTTAGTTATGCTTGTAGATCAATTTGTAAAACACGGTGGTAAATATCTATTTCTCGATGAAGTACACAAATATCCAGACTGGTCAATCGAAATCAAAAACATCTATGACGACTATCCGGAATTAAAGGTTGTTTTTACAGGGTCTTCTTTACTTGAAATATTAAATTCAAGAGCAGATTTAAGCCGCCGTGCAGTAATGTATGAAATGCAAGGACTTTCTTTTCGTGAATACTTAAATTTAGTAACTGGCACTGATTTCCAGATTTATACATTGAAAGACATTCTAAGTAATCATTTAGAGATTTCACAAAACATTCTAAAAGAAATAAAGCCTTTAAAATATTTCGAAAAGTATCTCACCAAAGGATACTACCCTATTTTTAAAGAAAACAATAGGCTTTACTACACTCAATTACAAGAAGTTGTCAATACTATCCTGGAGGTTGAGCTACCATTATTGCGCAAAATTCAGCCTGCTTATGTAGTAAAATTAAAACAGCTACTTTATATTATTCCTAAATTCCGCACGACTAATTTTTGGTTAGCTGATTTATTTTACAAGTAGGTTTTTACCCTGCGAGTAGGTTTGGTATGGGCTTGGTATCCTAAAATCAATTTTGAACACAACTTCCCCTACCCAGTTCTGTCGATAAGCTAATCAGGAGAGCTTTTGTTTAGATTAAATCATTTATTGCCGAGTTAATCATTTCAATCAGTTTCTCGTTTTTAGTGGCAAACTTGTAGTAAGTTCTTCGCCAGTTTTGACTATTTTAAGAGGAATACAAATGACTCTAAAAATAAACTTCTTTAACCTTGAAGAAGTATCTATCCCCTACCAGACCAACAAATGAGTTTATAATGAACCGATAAAGGTTATAGCAAAAAGCCATAATGATTAGGTAAACGGTATTATACCTAAGTCACTATGAGGCATGTATTTCCAGTTGAAGTCATTGTTTTGAAATGTCAAACACACGTTCACTGCCCTTTCTCTTTATTGTAGAAAATGATGGCGTCTCGTTCAGAAATCGCCCAGTCATTGGTGATGATGAATAGATAACTGTGTTATCACCAGTAAAAGTATTGGTTTCCGTTCTGTAGAATTGGGTTGCCTATAAGCAATTATACGATGGGCATGCTTTCCGAAGTTATATCCCATACTATTGGTTTGATAGTTTTCAATTCCAATCGTACAGCTATTCCAATTTTCTAATTTAGAAATTGCAGACAAGAGATTTTCAGATTGATTGGCTCTGATGAAAAAGTGAGTACCCATCTGATGGAAAAAATCGGTTACTTCTTTGATGTAAGAACCACTGTCCATCCGTGCTCTTTGTGGATGGATACCTTCTGCTTTTAATAACTCAATATTCCTTTTATGAGTAGCAAGTTGCTCGGTCTTCACGTTGCAGTTTCCATTTCTGCCTTCAATCGAAAAGGGAACATTCCCGATGGTTGCAACACCAGAGAAATATCCTCGTGCCCCTTTATAACTGTAGGTTGCATCGTATTTTTCAGCCGGAGGAATTGGTTGTCATAATCATGGGTTACTGCGTCTTATCTGGAGGAGTCAATCTGTTTAAATTCGATTGCCCGCAATAAAAAGCGATTCATACGAGTGTTGATATTGACTTTATTCTCTTTACCTGTATCGGTTTGTAGAAAATCACAATCAACAGACAATTCTTTATTTGCTCTTAGAATTGTATCTGCTGATGGAATTTCGATTCCTTTCAGATGATTAAGTGTGTTTTCTCGAATGTAGTTAACATCTTCGGTTGCACTCCCACCACAAAATGTTGTGTAGATTGAGCTTAACAGGATATCAGAATAATCGTATTTTGCCTGTATGCCTCTGCTACCCAGCTCGTTATTTATGAAATCTGCAACTCCATGCTTAGAAACAGGTGGTGAATCATTGCTATTCCGCCAAAAGAACTTATATTTGAATTCGATGTTTTGTACATATCACTAAAGTAGTGAAAAACATTGGAAGGCTTGCAGCTTCTGCAAGCCTTTATTTATGAAGCTTTCAAGAGGTTATTGTGAATAACGCTTGCGGAATTTAGGTATTAATAGAGAAACTTTATTGACTTATCTTTTTAACATGCATGAGGCACAACTCATTTTTGAAGCATATCAAAACGTGAAAGGAGTGACAAGATTGCAGAAGCCAGATAAAATATTTTTAGAAAACTCTAATTTAATGTATGCATTACGAGGAGAAAAAGTAGATATAGGCAATGTGAGAGAAATCTTTTTTGCCAATCAACTCAAACACAAGCACCCCGTAGAATTATCAAAGAAAGCCGACTTTCGCATTGATGATAAATACACCTTTGAAATTGGGGGGCAAAATAAAGGAGAAAAACAGATATCAGGTATAAAAAATGCCTACTTAGCATTGGATAACATCGAATATGGTTTTAACAATCATATCCCATTGTGGCTATTTGGCTTTTTGTACTAAGACATGTCATCTAAATTTTGGTGAACATCTCAAAGTGGTACTAATAAAATTCAAAAGACTAAAACACCCGAAGGAAAAGTTTACTTTCTATTGCATCTATCATCTTGCAACTCCTAATTATTCATTCCATTTAATTACTTTAGCAAAAAAATCATAGATGATACTCACCGACAAAAGTATTTTAGAAGAAATAGAAATAGGAAATATCGTTATAGAACCGTTTGACATCAAGGCTTTGGGAACCAACTCTTACGATGTACACTTGAGTAAACATTTAGCTGTTTATACAGAGGAAATTTTAGATGCTAAGAAAAGCAATCACATTGAAAGATTTGAAATTCCGGAAGAAGGTTTTGTCATACAGCCGGGTACACTTTATTTGGGTTCAACATTAGAATATACGGAATCTCATGCGCATGTTCCTTTTTTGGAAGGTAAATCTTCTATCGGTCGTCTGGGTATTGATATTCACGCCACCGCCGGTAAAGGTGATGTGGGTTTCTGTAATCATTGGACTTTAGAAATTTCTTGTATTAAACCTGTCAGAGTGTATGCAGGAATGCCCGTTGGTCAATTGATTTATTTTGTAGTAGAAGGTAGTATCAAAAACTTTTATAACAAAAAAGCCAATGCCAAATATATAGAACGAAGTCCTATGCCACAAGAGTCGATGATGTGGAAAAACTTTGGTTAGAAACCGGCAAAACATCATAGAAACTCCCGTATAGCAGTACTCAATAGCTATATTTTGTTACAAAGCGCACAATATATTTGTAATATTCACGTAGTTTTTACTATATTTCATAAAAATGTGTGATAAACCAAATTTTTGTCATTGCATTTTATTTAAAAAAGGCTAAATATGTTTGCAAACTTACTTTTAGATCAACTCATACCCAATGTCAAAATACATCAGACAGTATATGATGTATTGAATGTTATACATAGAGATTTGTTGTATGTACTACCCGTTGTAGATTCCGAAAATAAGTTAGTAGGTATCGTCAAAGAAGCTCAACTTTTGGATGCTTATAATGAAAACGATTTTATCGAGAATTATATCATCCCTGTGATTCCGGTCAGTTTTGATGAACATATTTTTAATATCTTAAAAAATAAAAACCTAAAGGATTTATCTATTTGTCCGGTAATAGATATGAACGGACAATATATAGGCTGTATTTCAAGTCAGTCTATCGTTTATTTTCTAAGTCAAAATAAATATATTCAGGAAGCCGGGGGTATCATAGTCATGGAGATTAAAATTATAGACTACTCTCTGACAGAGCTATCAAGATTAGTGGAAAGTAACCACGCCAATATTTTACAAGTTTTCACGTCAGAAGCGAATCACCCTGAAAATATGATTGTGTCGTTGAGTATAGACAAAGACGACTTAAAAGAAGTAATAGCCACTTTTGAGCGTTTTGAATATCAAATTATGGCAGTTTTTCAATCTGCCAACCTTGAAAACGATTATCAGGAAAGGTATGAATCCTTGATGATGTATCTCAATATATAAACATTGAGTTAAAAGTGAACGCTCATTAAGGCAAAAATCATTTTATTAATAGCTTTGCACAAGATACAAATCTCGGTAGTTTGACCCTTTATAAAGTATTGATTATAAATTTGATTGTACTTTTCTCTTTTAGTACCCTAAAAGCACAAGGAGAATTAATGTCTGATAAAGTATCTGCTTCCGACAGTCTTCTTTTACAGACGGATAGTAGTAAATTTACGACAGATAGCAATCTGACAACTACGCCAACCACTACAAAAGTAAAAATCAAACAGATCAGTATTATTGGGAACAGAAAAACGAAAGGGTTTGTCTTTTATAGAGAAACCGGATATAAAGTCGGAGACTCTTTGCCTGTTGAAAATATGGCTAAAACTTTGGCACGTATTCAAAGAGATTTAATCAACACCAAACTTTTCACCAATGTATTAGTCAATATCAAAAATTGGGATGATGAAGGTTTAGACTTGTTTATTTTTGTCATAGAGAAATGGTATATCATTCCCATTCCTATTTTTCAATTGGCAGACAGAAACTTTAACGAATGGTGGATAGATCACAAAAGGAGTTTAAATAGGATTCAATATGGTGCTTTGGTCAATTGGTCTAACTTCCGTGGTAGGAATGAAACCATAGGTGTATCTGCGAGCTTGGGTTTTGCCCAACTTTTCGGAGTGCATTATCATATTCCATATCTCACCAAAAATGACAGACTTGGTCTGATAGTAGAATTGCAAATGATGCGGAGTCGAAGGATGGCTTATAACACGATACACGATAAATTACAGTTTGTTTATAGAGACAGACTTATGAAAAAGGTAATAGACTTTGCTCCTACACTGATTATCAATAAGAATAAATACATCAGGCATTTTATAGAAGCGAGATACGCATTTAGGTGGATAGACAAAGAAGTTTCTAATTTGAATCAAGATTACTTTTTAAAGAAGAAAAATACACAATCTGTTTTTTCCTTAGAATATAGATTTGACATTGATAAAAGAATATTGAAAGCATATCCGACCGAAGGCTATGAGATAAAAGGTTCTCTGACTAATTACGGATTAAAACTTCAGAAGGATATCGACATGACCGCCGCCACTCTTTCAGGTTCGGTTTTTTTTACTTTGGACAAAAAAAATAAACATTCTACTGCTTCCTATCTAAAAGTGAAAGGTTCTTTCCCTTACAAACAACCTTATGATATACAAAGTGGATTGGGTTATGATGAAGACATAGTCAGAGGATATGAACTTTATGTCGTAGATGGGCAAAGCTATGTTTTGACGAAAAATGAATACAGATATAATTTTGCAAATTTTGCTTTTAAACCCAAATCTCAAAGAAAGTTAGACCAAATGAATCAAAGTTTCCCTTTCAGCTTTTATGTGAAAGCTTTTTTGGATGCAGGTTATGTAAAAGACCGTTTTTTCACCTTAGACAATCCTTTGCGTAATAAGTGGATGTATGGCGGAGGTGTGGGTATTGACGTATTGATGCTTTATGACAAGCTACTTCGTTTTGAATACGCAGTCAACCGAAAAGGTGAAAAAGGCTTGTTTTTCCATTTGGATTTGCCTTTTTGATTACAGTCCGGAATATCTTTGTAACACATCTCTTGGCTATTCATAAGAGAATTAGTCAATTATCATTAACTTTATACTTATTTTTAATAAAATGAATATTGCAATATATAGCAGGGTTTTCAAAGAGTCGCATTTACCCTATTTGCCTGAACTCTTAAATAAGTTATATCATCTTGGATATCAACTTGTCGTATATGAACCTTATTATCATTCATTTAAGGACATTGTCAAAGATATTCCACCTCTTTCACTTTTTAACACACATGAAGATTTACATCATCAAGCTGATATACTAATCTCTATCGGTGGAGACGGCACGATACTCGATTGTGTCAAATTTATCAGAGACAGTAATATTCCTGTGGCAGCTATCAATGATGGACGCTTGGGATTTTTGGCGGATATTCAAAAAGAAAAAACGGACAATCTCATCCATGCAATTCACAACCACATTTATGACATTGAAGAAAGAGTCTTGTTGCATGTAGATGCATCGGATAATGGAATTTTCGGTGATTTAAACTTTGGGCTCAATGAAGTAACACTTCATAAGACAGATACTTCTTCTATGATAGTCGTACATACTTATCTAAATGGTGAGTTTCTCAATTCATTTTGGGCAGATGGCCTTATCGTTGCCACCCCTACCGGTTCTACTGCCTATTCATTAAGCTGTAACGGGCCGATTATCATGCCGATAGCCAATGCTTTTGTCTTGACACCTGTTGCGCCACACAATTTGAATGCCCGCCCTTTAGTCGTTCCCGACACTTCCATTCTGTCTTTTGAAGTAGAAACAAGATCTAATAATTATTTGTGTTCTATCGATTCAAGATATGAAAAAGTAGATGAAAGTTTTAAAATCGCTGTAAGAAAAGAAGCTTTTACTTTCAAACTGCTCAGATTGCACGAAAATTCATATATACATACGCTTAGACACAAACTCATGTGGGGAGAAGATATCCGCAATTAGTCATAGGCAGTGGTTTTATTTTAAGCTAATGTCAATTTTTGTTATAAAATAACTGTTATTTATAACTATTTTAAGAATATAAATATATTTGCATTATGCTTCAAATGTTGAAAGTAATAGCAAATACTTGTTGCTGTTGTATAACAACAGATAGAAGAGGCATATAAAGTAAGAAAGAATAAATATTTTAAAGCCTCGTCAAAAGCGGGGCTTTTTTTATTTGAAATAAAATGGACGAAAGAGAAACGGACACATTGACAAAAACTAAGACAGACAGTGTTTGGAAAAAGTTAGAAAACTTGTCAAATTTTATTGGCAATACGCCACTTTTTGACTTTAGTCATTTACAGAAAAATCCGAAGGTTAAGATTTACGCTAAGTTAGAATGGAACCAACTTTCTAACTCTGTGAAAGCGCGTGCTGCCTACAATATTATCTTGGAAGCATATAAATCCGGTCTTATCAACTACCAAAAAGGTATCATCGATGCTTCCAGTGGCAATACTGCCGTCGCTTATGCAAGTATCGGCACCCATATTGGAATACCTGTTACGCTTTGTGTTCCCGAAAATGCCTCCCAGCAAAAACTTTCTTCATTGAAAGCTTTGGGATCAGAAATCGTATATACTTCAAAGTTTGGAACGACAGACGAAGCTCAAGAAAAAGCAAAAGAACTTTCCAACCTGCATCCCGAAAAATATTTTTATACGAACCAGTATGCAAATGACAACAATTGGAAAGCGCATTACAATGGTACTGCATTAGAAATATGGCAACAAACCAAAGGCGAAGTGACTCACTTTGTATCAGGTGTGGGGACAAGTGGCACTTTTGTGGGAACTTCCCGTAGATTAAAAGAATTAAATCCTTTTATTTCACTAATAGAATTACAACCGGATAGCGCCATGCATGGTTTGGAAGGTTGGAAACACATGGAAAGTGCAAAAATTCCTTTGATTTATGATGGACACTTAGCCGATCAACATCTTACAATTGACACTTTTGAATCTTATGATATGATTAGAAGAGTGGCAAAAGAGAGTGGTGTTTTATTGAGTCCTTCATCAGCAGCCAATGTCGCAGGCACTTTGAAAGTAGCGGAAACAATCAATATGGGTGTCATCGTAACCATTTGTCCCGACCACGCATCTAATTACCCAGAAATATTACAACAAATACAAAATGTATAATACAAGTTTAAGTAAAGAAGCCGAAAAAGTCATACGCCAGCATGGTGAGGAAGATTTTCCAAATGAATGTGTAGGTTTTTTATACGGACATGAAAAGGATGGACAGCGTTTTATAAAGCTGGCTCGTCCTATCATCAATAGCAAAGAAGGAGATCAAAGACGTAGATTTGAAATCTCACCTTTGGATTATATGAGGGCTGAAAAGTATGCTTTGGAACAAGACATCACTTTGATAGGGGTGTATCACTCGCACCCTCAGCATCCAGCAAAACCATCCGAACATGATTTGAAACAGGCAGTGCCTTTTTTCTCTTATATCATTGTATCGGTCATGGACGGCAAATCTGATGTTTTGACTTCTTGGAGATTATCTGAAACTGAGTTTCAATTTGAACCGGAAGAACTGAAATGAAATGTAAAAATGTGAAAATTAGTAAATGTGAAAATTGGATGGACGATAGACGATAGACGATGGACCACGCTTTGTTAGTGTTTTGACTTGGACGGTGAGCCTGTCGAACCGTGGTTCTTGGTTCTAAGATTAGACGATAGACGATGGACCACGCTTTGTTAGTGTTTTGACTTGGACGGTGAGCCTGTCGAACCGTGGTTCTTGGCTCTTGATTCTTGGTTCTAAAATCTTGATTCTAAAAAAACAAATAAATAAAAAACAGTAATTATATGGCAACACTTATTATTCCTACTCCACTGAGAAAATATACTGATGGAGAAGCTAATTTCGTAACGAATGCGACTACTATTGAAGAAGCTGTAAAAGCTTTGACTGAAACACATCCTAAAATCAGCAATCAGATTTTGGATACAAACGGAAAATTAAGACACTTTATCAAAGTTTTTGTTGGTGAAGAAGACATCCGTTTTTTAAATAACGAACAAACTGAAATCAAAGAAGACACTATCGTTAGTTTGATTCCTGCAATTGCCGGCGGTGTGGCATAAATTTTAAGGAAATGGAAAGAAAAAACTTAGAAGAAATTGAGTTGACTCAAAAAGAGTTAGCCAAATATTCAAGACATATTATCATACCCGAAGTAGGTCTTGAAGGTCAGAAAAAATTAAAAAATGCGAGAGTTTTAATCATAGGTGCCGGTGGTTTGGGTAGCCCTGCACTGTTGTATCTCGCAGCAGCCGGTGTGGGAACTATCGGTTTGATAGATTTTGATGTCGTAGATGACAGCAACTTGCAAAGACAGGTGCTTTTTAGCATGAATGACATCGGAAGGTTAAAAGTGGAAGCAGCGAGAGACAGAGTCTTATCTCTCAATCCATATATTAATGTCATTACCTATAATGAAAAGTTATCCAGTCAGAATGCATTAGAGATTTTCAAAGATTATGATGTAGTAGCTGATGGTACTGATAACTTTCCTACCAGATATTTAGTGAATGATGCTTGTGTGCTATTGGGTATTCCTAACGTATATGCATCTATTTATAGGTTTGATGGTCAAGCTTCTGTATTTAATTATAAAAACGGACCTAATTATAGAGACCTCTACCCTACTCCTCCACCTCCGGGATTAGTTCCCAGTTGTGCGGAAGGTGGTGTACTTGGTGTATTGCCGGGATTGATGGGATGTATTCAAACCAATGAAGTGATTAAAATCATCTTAGGTGTAGGTGATGTATTGAGTGGAAGACTATTCACTTTTGATGCACTTGGATTTACTACAAGAGTATTCAAAGTACATAAAGATCCAAACAATCCTTTGACAGGTGACAATCCAACACAGACAAAACTTATCGACTATGATTTCTTCTGTGGTATTCCTCAATTAGCAGAAAAGAAATCTCAAATCAAAGAAATCACTCCATCTGAATTGCAAGAGTGGTTAGATGAAAAGAGAGATATTCAAGTCATTGATGTCAGAGAGCAAGATGAGTATGATTTGGTCAATATTGGTGCAAAATTGATTCCACTTAGTTCATTAGAATCTCATATTGATGAAATAGATAGAAACAGACCGGTAGTCGTACACTGTAAAGCAGGTGGACGTAGTGCCAGAGCAATTGATTTATTGACTTCTCAATATGGTTTTGACAATTTGTACAATCTGAAAGGTGGTATTATAGGTTATATTGGTGAATTAAAATTGAGTCTGCCGGTTTACTAAAACCATCTGTTCAAAGACCATAAAAAAAGCTACTCATCCGAGTAGCTTTTTTTATGATGATTTGTTGTAACAATTATTTTTTCAATTTGCTTTTAGCTTCACTGATTAAGTCATTATTGAGTTTTACATAATCAGCACTTTGAGCTTCTTCTGCTTTTGCTTTAGCTGTATTTGCGGATTCAATTGCTTTTTGATATTGTCCTAACATCAATTCCAACTTAGCTTTTCTGTATGCCAGCCAATATGCATAAGGTGCGTTATCCACAGCTTTTTGCAGCCATTCATAAGCTTGATTGAGATCTTTCCCATTATCCATATAGTAGGAAGCTGCTACCGCATAAGGTTTGTTGTCTCCCATCACATTTTTGATGTCAGTCATGATTCTCTCATCTATTTCTGTCGTGACATCAAAAGAGACGCGGGTATTTTCCCAAGTCAGACTAACCATCGCTTTGGTGTCTGTAAGATTATCTACCGAAATGGTAAAAGTTTCTACTTTGTCAGCTACTTTTTGCACCGGCACCTCTATTGTAATCACTTCATTTTTTTCATCATAGTTAGCAACATTACCACCTAATTTTAAATCCTTATAAAAACTTACTTTCCAAGTATCTTTATCGGGAATGGTAAACAAAGCATACTTTCCGGCTTTGAGTTCTTTGCCATTGACTTTCACATCATCGCCAAATTCGATAGTTGTAGAAGCATTTGCACCTGTTCTCCATACTTTTCCATAAGGCACTAAATCACCAAAGATGGTTCTACCCTTTGCACTCGGTCTTGAATAATCTATTTCGATTTGAGAAAGTGCAAACTCCTGTGTCAAGGTTTGATGTGGGCTCGGAGTAGGTGTTTTCAACTTTTGAGCATCACTATTTTGAATGCCAAAAGCGAGCAATCCTGTAGAAAGGAACAATGCTTTTAAGATGTTTGAGTTTGTTTTCATATTTTATTAGTTTAAAACTTTATTAGTTGATAGATGAAACTACAAAAATCATTTTGTTCGGTTCGCATATCCCTCTAATTAAAAGGTATTAATTAGATATTTTAACAGATTAATGTCAATAAAAAGCGATTACTATATCTGTCTTATGTATTTTTGAGACGATGTTATCCCTTTGGACCGTTATTAAAGAATCGTTTTTGCTCTCATTTGGGCAACTGAGGAATAATAAGCTACGTACCGGACTTTCTTTATTGGGAGTTACCATCGGGATTTTCAGCATTATAGCCATTTTAACGGCTGTGGATGCACTTAAAAACGATATCAGTGGCTCCATCAACAAATTGGGTAACAATCTTATTTTTGTAGGTCGCTGGCCTTGGGCTTTTAATGATACCAATTATCCGTGGTGGAATTATTGGAAACGTCCGGAAGCAAGTTATGATGATTTTCTAAAATTGCAAGGAAGACTGACGAAAGCGGAAGCGGTTTCCTACTCTGTATATCCAAGTGCAAGTAATATCAAGTTTAACAACGAAGCCGTAGAGAATATTGATGTTGTAGGTGCAACACAAGAAATCGCAGATGTATTTGATTACAATATCAATGCAGGTCGTTTTTTTTCTGTATCCGAATCTAATTTAGGTCTGCCGGTAGCAGTGATAGGCGGAGGAATAGCCGAAACACTTTCAGGCAACACTTCAAATCTATTGGGGAAAGAGATTTTTATTTTTGGTCAAAAAGTAAAAATTATTGGAATTATTAAAAAAGAAGGGCAAGGAGGTTTGCTGGGGATGAATAATGACAAAGACATCATTTTGCCTTATTTGTTTGTCAATAAAGTCACACATTTAGAACTCAAAGAAGTCTCACCACGCATTATTGTAAAAGCCCAACAAGGTGTCAGCCTCAGTGAATTAGAATTTGAAATTCAACAAAAAATGCGTTCCATCAGAAGATTGCGACCGATACAGGATGATAATTTTGCACTCAACCGCTTGAGTATTATTGCACAAGGGTTTGAAGGCATTTTTTACGTACTCAATATAATAGGTTGGGTGATAGGCTTTTTTGCACTGATAGTCGGAGGTTTTGGAATCGCTAATATCATGTATGTTTCTGTTTCTGAAAGAACCAATATTATAGGCATTAAAAAGGCTTTAGGTGCAAAAAAAATTTACATACTCTTAGAATTTCTTTTTGAGTCTATCTTGCTCTGTTTTTGGGGTGGATTATTAGGTTTGGTGATTGTATATCTTCTATCTTTTCCGGTGTCTTCTGCATCAGGAATGAGTTTTGTACTCAGTTTTAAGAATGGTGTCATAGGTATCAGCATTGCTATGTTGATAGGTCTTTTGTCCGGCTATTTGCCCGCACGAAAAGCAGCTGATTTGGATCCGGTAGAGGCGATTAGAACTGTGTGAAATTTTAAATAAAATGTCAGAGAAAAAGGTATCACAAGATTTTATAGAAAAGTATTTTTACTATCAAATATTCAAGCCTAACTTTCAACTTTCTATTGATTTACAACACAAAGATTTAGGTGTATATGAAAGTGGTATTTTTATATCTATCATTGGAAACGAAAGTACAATTGATCAAAATTTAGACGGACGTTTCGTGCAAGCTTCCAAAGTCAACTTGCTGAAGTTTGTAGATGCCATGTTTGTAGTCAGTAAAAAATTAGAACCCTTGTTGAGCATTTCTACCCGATTGTACAAACTTTTGTTGGATGATTATCAAGACAAAGCGATTGATTTACACTTAGATACAGAAATGTACCAAAAGATAAAAACGATGTATTTTGGTATTTTACAGGAAAATGCAACAGATGAATTGATAGAAAAAGGGTTTGAAATTTCTATGTCTGATACGATGAAAGTGTATGTAGAAAAGATGCTAGATGAACTAATTATCGAGTAATCCGGCTCTACCTTCTACCAAGATATAAGCACTTCCACCATTGGGGTCAAAATTTATTTTTTTTAAATTGATAGATGAAACTTCACCTTCTAAAATGCTCAATTCTTCTTTATTAAAATTTTCTACTTCTTTCTGTAATTTTTTCAAGCCTTCCACCAATTCATTACTAATATCAAATTGTAAAAAATCTTCCAATGCTTCTTTGATATCAAAATAATACACTAAATTGACCAATCGGAGTATCCATTTATCCGAAGTGGCAACATAACTGATACGTTCTATTTTCACCTGTTTGGTATTTGGATAGTAATTGATACGACCGGTTGCAGTCACTTCTGCATTTCCACTGTATTTTAAACGCTTATACTTAGCATCAATTTTCATCGGAATATCAATAGACAGATGATTGTCTTTCCATTGTATATTAAAATCGTAAAAAGTCAGTCCTACCCTATCATCCAAAATCCAATACTGTTCATTGGCAAACTGTTGATTGAGGTATTTTCTGATATTGGCATAATTCATTTTCACCAATACATCTACTTTGATATGATAGCTAAAATCCGTCGCCGACTTAAAATCTAAAGAGAACAAGTCAAAAGCTCTTTGTATCGGTTTCTGTAAAAGGTTTTCAATAGAGGCATCGATATCAGCCGTCAATTGGGTTTCATCTAACTCAAAATTCATTTGACCCTTATAAACAGAAATCGGCTTGAGTGTAATCAGTTGGACAAGTTTACCTTTACCTGCACGGGCAATAACCTCTTTCCAAATATTGGAAAATAGTGCAGAATCAAGTATTTTATCTAAAACCGGCATCTAAAAAACGTAAGGTGCAAAGTTAAGAGTAGGTTTTTAATTCTCAACTATGAAAATATAGATATTATTTTTTATCCAAGCCTTTATCAATCAGATATAACAAATATTGCTTGTGCGCTTTGGACGCAGCATCACCTGCAGTATTAGTAGCTAATTTCTTTATTTTTTGGAGTTCCGCATAAGCAATAGATTTTGACAAATCAATATAGTCGGCGGAGTTAATTACTTTCAACAAACTATTCACATAATTAATCTGTAATTCTTGTCTCAAAGAATTGACAGTTCCGGCAATATCCGCTTTAAAAACAGCTTTTGTCAAATCTGACATCATTTTATCAAGACTGTATGGATTGCCATACAATTTTGTATCAGCAATTCTTTCTAAGGTATTAGGATGTAAAAGTTGTTTGAGTAGATTACTTTGTGTGGTAGCAATTCTTGCATGAATCTTAGGCAACTCACCTTTTTCATAAAATTCATACCCTCTTCTTTGCATTTGCAAGTAGTTATACAGTTCTTTTTCTACATCAAAAGCATCGGGAGCAAAAGCATATTGGGCCAATGCATTCATCGCTTTGACTTGTTCAGAAAGTTCTATCGCTGTAAAAGGTTGTTGCCCCTCTTTTTGACCTGCAAAATTTCTATCTATCAACACACCACCTATCCATCTGCTAATCACATTAAAATTAGTTGTATTTCTACCTGAAAGAATCAGATATGCATTTCTCAATTCGTGGTAAGATTGACCATCTTTGATATAAGTAGATTTTAGCTGGCTAAAAGTAGCATTGTTCATTTTGATTTGTTGGATAGCATATTCCAAAGGATCGCTCGTCATATCATAAATCATCGCTCTCGGGTCATTTCCTTTACCCGGGCTTCTCATATCGTCTGCATCATTGAAGAAAAGATATTCTCTCTTAGTAGATTCCGACAAAATTTCTTTTAAACCTTGCTTTTCTGCTACTGCATTTTCAAAAACACTGTAACCGTATCGAATCGCCCATCTGTCATACAATCCAGGAACGGTTGTAAAATATTGACCCTGATGGTTTTTATCGGGTGAAATATTAGGCAAATTATAGTCCATCACAGAAGCTGAAACACCATATTTTTCACCAAATTCTTTGTCTTGCCATTGGTCATTAGATGCAAAATAACTTCCACCAAAATTATGATTAAGACCTAAGGTATGTCCCACTTCGTGTAAAACCAACTCGGTCAAACACTGTTTCATAAATTCATCGTGTTGCAAACTGTCAAAGTTGTATGCATCCATCATGGTTTTTCCATAAGACAAATTTTCAGAGGTATGGAAACCGGCAGAACATAAAAACGGATTGTCCTCTAACTCGGTTTCATTTTGCTCTATCGCCATACCGGCGATATTAAACATCTTTTCATATCGAACTCTATTCGTCAAGTATATCCATTCTAACATGATATCGGCACCGATGATTTCGCCCGTTCTCGGGTTTTTAAAGCTCGGCCCATAACCACCAAAAGGCGGATTAGGTGAAGATGTCCAGCGTATCACATTATAACGAATATCACCTGCATCCCAAGTGGCAGTATCCGGTTGGATTTTACAGACGACAGCATTTTTAAATCCTGCTTCTTCAAAAGCGATGTTCCACTTTTCTACCGCTTCTTTAATGATAGGTCTAAAAGCAGCAGGTGTCGTATTTTCTATCCAATATACAATAGGTAGTACCGGTTCGGAAAGTATTGCATTAGAATCTTTTTTTACCAAATTCCATCTATTGATTTTATCGAGATAAGGTGTGACACTCGTAGTCGTCATATCGGTCGCTTTGCTTGTAAAATAACCAATTCGCGGATCTTCATATCTTGGCTGATAGTTGTTTTCAGGCATTTTTATAATAGAATGACGAACCTTTACGGATACACTTCTTGGATCTGTAACAGCTTCTTTACCCGAACTGACAGGTGCAGGATTATCATATACATATTCTACTTCTACATCCGTGTTATCGGGATAATTTTGTTGACGGAGGTATTTCGTTTTAGTAGCTGAGAGTGAACCTAAGGAAAAAGCAGTCGGAGATGAGCCCGGTTTTTTCGCAGGTTTGATTTGACTCAAAGATTCTTTAAGAAAAATAGCATCCGCATCTATCAAGTATCGCACATTGACATTTCCAAGTGTATCTGTCGTATCAATCGCCATTGCTTGAATTTTTTCTGCCACTACAATTGGTTGGTTGATATTCGCATCAGCTGCTTTACTGATTTCAAGTTTTGGATCAAAATAATAAGTCGTATTGACAATTTTTACCTCTATCTTATCAAAAGCACGGTCAAAAGTAATGACATCGTTATCTCGATAAGCGCCTCTAAAATATCCGGCATCTACTACTCCATCCAAAACATACATAAAATAGATAAATTCTTTATGAAGCTGATTTTCATTTACTTCTATATACGTTTTTCCGGTGATGGTATCACGATATAAAGGGAATAAACCTTCATTAGGTTTAGATAATTTTTCAGTAAATTCCTTGATTGTTTTAAAAGCAGACTTGTCTTTTTCCTTTTTTTCGGTAACTTCAGTTGTTGTCGTAGTTTCCTTTTGTTTTTTCTTAGATTTTGAAAATCCTTGTGTCGAAATGAGCAGTGAAAGAGATAGTAAAAAATATTTAATCATTGTCCTTATTATTTGAAAGAAATAAATATAGATATTTATACCCAAACTAAACAAAATTTTCAATTTTAATCTTAACCATCAAAATGCAAACGACAAGCACGACCTTCTTAAAACTGATTACAACTCTTTCTATCTCTTTTCTTTCTCTCGTTTTTGCTACAAAAGCTTTGGCACAAAACGATAGTATCCGCTTGGATGAAGTGATTATTTACGGTGACAGATTGGAGATTCCTTTTAGTCAGTCCATCAGAGATATACAGATCATCACCAAAGATGAAATAGACAAAATTCCGGCTACCTCTTTAAATGGCTTACTCGCTTATATCGGAGGTATTGATATTAGGCAGCGTGGACCTTTTGGAGGACAAGCTGATATCAGTATAGATGGCGGTTCTTTCGAACAAACTTTAGTTTTGCTAAATGGAATCCCTTTGGTAGATGACCAAACTGCTCATAATATGATGAATATCCCACTTCCTTTGGTGGCAATAGATCATATTGAAGTGTTGAGAGGCGCAGCAGCACGAGTATATGGTATCAATGCTTTGACAGGTGCAATTAATATCGTGACGAAAAAAGAAAAACACAGTTCTTTTGAAGCAAACCTTTACGGAGGAAGTTCTTTCCAATCTAAAGAAGCAGATGATGGAAACGGCATTTATGGCGGTGGCGGCTTAGAGTTGTTTGGTCAATATGGTTCTGAAAAACATAGTCAGGTCTTATCTTTTAGTCAAAATTTGTACAACGGTCAAAGATATAATACGGCACAAAATAATACTCGTGCATTATACAACGGAGAATATCGAATCAACGCTAAAAACTCTATACAAGCTTTGGCAGGATATACCAAAAATAAATTTGGTGCCAACGGTTTTTATGCTGCACCGGGAGATATCAATTCGGAAGAAATTGTAAAAACTGCCCTTTTCAATATTTCATCTCAACATCAATTAGGGCGTTTCACCATCAAACCCGGTATCAGTGACCGATACAATGAAGATGATTACAGGTATTTTAAGGACAACTTAAGCACTGCACGTTCCCGACATTTTATGAATACACTGATGGTGGAATTAAATACGAGTGCAAAAACTAAAGTGGGAGATTTTGGGTTAGGTTGGAGTTCGAGATTAGGAAAAATCAATAGTTCTAACATTGGTCAACATCGTAGAAACAATCACGGAATCAATGCCGAATACAAAAAGACCTTTGGCGAAAAGTGGTTGACACAGGCAGGTGTTTATGTCAATTATAATACGGATTACGGATGGCAAGTGTATCCGGGTGTCGATGTGGCTTATTTGTTTTATCCCAGCTGGAAAATCTCTGCATCTGTCGGTTCAGGACAGCGAATACCTTCTTTTACGGATTTGTACTTGAATCAATTGCCGGGTAATATCGGAAATGCAGATATACAACCTGAAAGAGCTTGGAATTACGAAACGAAATTGAGTTATGACAAAAAGGATTTGCATTTTCAAGTCAGTTATTTTTACAGAAACATCTCTGAGTTTATAGATTGGGTGCGTGAAGATGAAAGTTTTCCATATAGTCCTATCAATTCCGATAAAAACAATACACATGGGTTTCAGACTAGATTACAACAAGGTTTTCATATTGGAGGTAATCACTTTTTACAATATAAAATTCAATATCATTACTTACATCCCCAACATTTGGAGTATGAAAATCTTCAGTCCAAATATATCTTTGAAACACTCAAACATCAGTTAATTGCAGGCATTCAATACGGCTATAAAAATTTATCTGTACAAGTAGAAAATCGTCTCATCAAACGTGAATTAAACAAAGCATATAACCTTTTAGATTTGAGAATCGCTTATCAAGTCGGTCAATTTTTAGTTTATACAGACATTACAAATCTACTCAACTCTAAGTACAATGAGGTTGGTGCCATACCGACTGCTCCGAGGTGGTTTAATTTTGGAGTGAGAGTGAAGATGTAATGATGCAGTAATATTATTTCACTTTTCCCTAAAAACTAAAGAGAAGAAAATAAAATTAGTGTAACCAATAGAGAGGAGTTAAAAAAGAAACATTCGAACGAATACGTTTATAATAAAACTTGTCTAATATTGCCGGGACAAGTATTGGCAGGCTTATCATTTTCTTATCCATAGAATGATCAAATTATATCCTTTTAACAATTTTGAAAAACATAATTTTCTTTACTTTGTAGTTCATGCAAAAATCAATTGTCATCATTCCCACTTATAATGAGATGCAAAATATTCATCTCATTATTGATGCAGTTTTTAATTTGCAGAGACCTTTTGATATTCTTGTCGTGGATGATGGTTCTCCTGATGGTACCGCCGGTAAAGTAAAATCACTCCAAAAGATAAAAGAAAATCTATTTCTTATTGAAAGAGAGGGGAAACTTGGACTTGGGACTGCCTATATTACGGGCTTTAAATGGGCTTTGAAAAATGGTTATGATTACATCTTTGAGATGGATGCAGATTTTTCACACAATCCCAATTCATTAATTCCACTATTGGAAGCCTGTGAGAGTAGTGCTGACATGTCGGTAGGATCAAGATATGTAAAAGGTGGGAAAGTGAGCAATTGGCCCAAAGATAGAATACTTCTTTCCTATTTTGCTTCATTGTATGTCAGACTGATTACATGGATGAACGTAAAAGATACAACAGGTGGTTTTGTCTGCTACAAAAGAAATACACTTCTCGGTATCAATCTTGATAAAATTACTTTTATTGGTTATGCATTTCAAATCGAAATGAAATATGCTGTTTGGTCAAGTGGTTTTAAAATCAAAGAAGTCCCTATAACTTTCAAGGATAGAGTCTTGGGAATGTCCAAAATGTCCACAAAAATATTTAAAGAAGCCTTTTGGGGGGTATTACAAATACGCAGAAATACACTATTTAATAAGAAGTACTATAAGGCATAGCCATTAAAATTAAAATTTAAACTTAGTTTACTCAGAGTCAGAGGAAATTCTATCGAATAAGATATTTTATTATAAATTAGACTTTAAAAATTACAATATGAGCTTTTTAAACAAAGAATTTAAAACAGGCAAAGATCTTGGTTTACTAATTTTGCGCATAGCAGCAGGACTGTCATTGGTTTATGGACACGGCTGGGGGAAAATGATGACTATTATCAGCGGTGATGAGATTCAATTCCTTGATCCGATAGGTTTGGGAGTTTCGACTTCTTTCTATATGGCTGCTTTTGCAGAAGGTATTTGTGCCTCTTTATTAATCATCGGATTGTTTGCAAGACCGGCAGCAGCTATCTTAATTATTAACTTTTCAGTGATTTCTTATTTACACGGTATTGAATTGCAAGATGGTTTTTCAGTATTAGAATTGGTCTTTTTATACTATGCCATGTTTATTTCTTTATTCCTTTTGGGTCCGGGCAAATTTTCTTTGGACTATAAAATATTTGGAAAATAATTGAAATGCTATTTTAAAAAATACACTCTACATTTCAAAAAGCAGGGTGAAACATCAAGAGGTGTCCTATACAATAAAGACACCTATTTTATTTTTATAGAGCAAGATGGGAATATAGCTATCGGTGAATGTAACCGTTTCACCAATCTGTCTTATGATGATAAAACCAATTACGAAGTAAAACTTGCTGAAACTTGCCAAAAACTCCCGACTGAAGGTGCAAATATCATTTCCGAGTTAAGCGAATGGCCTTCTATCCTATTCGGAGTAGAAATCGTCTTAAAAGATGTAGAAAATGGGAGTCAAAGAATTATTTTCCCCGAAGTCATCAAAGAAAACGGATTTAATATTCCTTCAAACGGGTTAATTTGGATGGGAACTAAAGAAAGCATGTTAGAGCAAATCGCCGAAAAACTCAATGCCGGTTTCACATCTATCAAATTAAAGATAGGTGCAATAGATTTTAATACTGAAATTGAGTTATTAAAATCAATAAGAAGACAATTTTCTGCTGATGAGGTAGAAGTCAGATTAGATGCAAATGGCGCTTTTTCCTATCCAGAAGCCAAAGAAAAATTGAAACGACTCTCTACTTTTAATATCAGCTATATAGAACAGCCAATACGTGCAGGTCAATGGCAGGAAATGGCTCAACTCATGGATGAAAGTCCGATTAAGATAGCTTTGGATGAAGAGTTGATAGGTATCAATAATAATGTACAACGTAAAAAGTTAATTGAGACAATTCGTCCGCATATTCTTATTTTAAAACATGCCCTGATAGGTGGTTTTCAAGCTGCCGACAGATGGAAAAAGTTGGTAACAGAAATAGATGGAACTTGGGTAGTCACTTCCGCTTTAGAAAGTAATATAGGACTCAATGCCATTGCCCAATACACGGCTCAAGGATGGTCGGAATATGCCCAAGGTTTGGGAACAGGACAACTTTTTACTAATAATTTTATTTCTCCTTATACCTTTGATGAGAAAGGTTTACATTTTCACAAGGATAAAAAATGGGATCTATCACAAATCATTTAAGCTTCAAAGATTATACTGTATTGACTATCAACGGTCAACAGATGAATATTCAATCATTACAAGAATACTGTCGAAATTCAGAGCTGACAATTTTGCACGATTTGGCAGATTTTATGAATGAATGGTCAGATGATTCCAGTCAAATCCGGTTACAGACAAGTGGATCTACCGGTCAGCCAAAGATGATCACCGTCCAAAAAAACCAAATGTTACAGAGTGCTGTCGCAACAGCGCAGTACTTTGATTTTCAAGAAGGTCAAACCGCACTTTTAAATCTACCCGTCAAATATATTGCCGGCAAAATGATGATTGTACGGACTCTTTACAGTCGGTTAAATTTAATTTGCAAATTTGAGTCTAATTCTCATCCCATACAAAATTTACAAGAGGATGAAGTAATAGACTTTGCCCCTTTTGTTCCAATGCAGATTCAAAATGTAAAAGATACAAAATCAATCAAAAAAATCCTCTTGGGAGGGGGAACAGTGAGCAGGGAATTAGAAGAATCCATTCAAAATCTACAAGCAGAAATATTTCTCAGCTACGGTATGACAGAAACTTTGAGTCATATCGCCATAAGAAAGCTCAATGGGAAAAACAGTTCAGACAAATTTCAAACTTTACCCAATGTAAATATTCATGTTGATGATAGAGATTGTCTTGTAATAAAAGTTCCCTACATAGAAAGTGAGGTCATTACAAACGATATCGTAGAAATTGTCAGTAAAGATCAATTTATATGGAAAGGAAGAATTGACAATGTCATCAACAGTGGCGGTGTCAAATTACATCCCGAGCAAATTGAAAATCAAATAAGTACTCTAATATCTGAAGCATTCTTCGTTTTTGGAAAACCGGATAATATTTTAGGAGAAAAACTTTGCCTCTTGATTGAATCTACACCTTATTCTAAAGAAAAATTATTACAATTGGAAAGAGGGTTGGGCGAAAGATTGAGTACATATAAAATACCCAAAAACATCTATTTTACTCCACAATTTCAAAGAACATATTCAGGAAAAGTCAAAAGGAAGGAAAGCGTTAGATATCTAATACCTTAAAATGAGCGAATGACGAGATTCGAACTCGCGACCCCAAGCTTGGGAAGCTTGTGCTCTACCGACTGAGCTACATTCGCTTGTTAAAGCTTTGAATGTAATGGAGCGAATGACGAGACTCGAACCCGCGACCCCAACCTTGGCAAGGTTGTGCTCTACCAACTGAGCTACATTCGCATACCTGTATCAACCTACTAAAATTGAAGATTCAATAAAAGATGATTGAAATAAAAAAAGAGCGAATGACGAGACTCGAACCCGCGACCCCAACCTTGGCAAGGTTGTGCTCTACCAACTGAGCTACATTCGCAATCTATATTCAGAGAAGAGTGCCCCAGACGGGAATTGAACCCGTACGAGCTTTACGGCTCACAGGATTTTAAGTCCTGCGTGTCTACCAGTTCCACCACCAGGGCGTACTCTACTATGAAAACTCAAATTAAAGAACAACAACAGCTTTTCGCTCTTGCGAGTGCAAATATACATTAGTTTTCTTTTTTAACAAGCGTTGGAGTCATGTTTATACGAAGAAAATTAAAAATTATTTCGTTTATCATTTTATTTCAATTTGAAAAGAAATTTTCATCTTCAAATTAAAGATTCTCCACAATTATTATTAGGTAAAAAACAAATTAAAGAAATTTTTCTTAACAAAAACTTGCATTGTTTCGTATTTTATCTAAATTTCAAGAAATTTTCTTAATGAAGACACTCATCTCAATATTTACAGTTCTTCTCTGTATAAATTCCCATTCTAAAGCACAAACTTTAAATTTCCCATTGCTAAAAAATGATCCATCTATCAATGTCAAATGCGGAACAGATTTGGTTCATAAAAAAATGATGACAGAAAACGATGATTATAGAAATAAAATGCAGGAGTTTGAAAAATATGTCCAATCTCATAAAAATGATATTTCTTTAAGGGAAGATAATTCTACCATTGTTGTACCAATTGTTGTACATGTGATGTCAACAGGTACTTCACTGACAGATATTACGGAACAACAAATCAAGGAAGCCATCAGAATCTTAAATGAAAGTTATAGTCAGATGCTTTATAATACAAATGACAGCACAAATAACGGAGGAGTGGGAATTGAATTTGCATTAGCAGTGAGAGATCCAAAAGGCGAATGCACCAATGGGATTACTTATACTGATATGACTAATAATAAACCGTATATGAATTATGGTGTGAAAGCAGATAGGTCATTTGGTATCAGCGATTTGGATTTAAAAAATATAATCAGATGGAATCCTTCACGTTACTATAACATGTGGTTGGTTTCAGAAATTGACAACAATGAAGGCGGTGCAGGAATATTGGGATATGCTTATTTTGCCTCCGCACATGCCACTGTTTTAGATGGTGCAGTCATGCTTGTCAATACCATTAAAGACCCACTATCGACCACTTTAGCACATGAGTTGGGTCATGCTTTTAATCTTTATCATACTTTTGAAGGTGATAATGGCGGTAAAGATTGTCCAAAAGACGATAACTGTTCAACAGATGGTGACATGGTTTGCGATACACCACCACATAAAAGAGATGAATGCCGGACGACTGAGTGTTCCACTTCACTTGATATTAATAATTCTTTAAACAATTTTATGAGCTATTGCAATACAGGTCTCAAAGGACTTTTTACACCCGGACAAAAAGAAAGAGTGATTGCAGCCATGAATACCTTAAGGATCTCTTTTTTAGAAACTAAATCCAACCTTTCACTTGTACCGGCAAAAATAGCAGAACCCGATTTCTTTACTACAAACTCTACAGCCTGTCAAGGAAATCCTGTCCAATTTTTTGACAACTCAGCATGCATTCCCAATACATTCACACCGACCGGACAAAGAAGTGATGTATCTTTTTTATGGACAGTCTCCAATGGCAAAGAAACTTTGACCTCTACCCTGCAAAATCCTCTTTTTACCTTTAACTATACGGGAGCTTACGATGTCACTCTTCAAGTGGCCAATAATTTTGGAACAAGCTCCACAAGTAAAAAAGATTTTATTGCCGTAGTAGAAGCTCCTATTGCAAATGCTTGTACTCCAATCTCAACCAACGTCGGCTACACTGCCTCCATCAATCGGGTAATTTTTAATACCATTGATAAAATAAGTGGAAATTTTAATGAAGGCTATCAAGATTTCTATTGCACAAATTCTACAACTTTGACACCCGGTAATAGCTATCAACTTAAAATTCCAATCCGTTCTTACAGTTCAAATACGGAACAAGTACAAGCTTATATCGACTTCAATAACAATGGTATTTTTGAAATAAATGAATTGGTTCTTACCGGAAAAGGTACTTACAACGAAACCAAAGTCACTTTTGATACTTTGAGAAGTGAAATCCATGTACCACAAACAGGAATTGTTTTTAACCAAAAACTTAGAATGAGAATCATAGGAGAATCCACTCCCTCTGAAATCAATAATAAAAGGCTGACTTGCGAAACTCCTTTCTTTTTAGCAGATATTCAAGACTTTGGTGTATTTATAGAATCTGAAGAATGCCCGACAACCATCACTCCTACTTTTACACAAATAGACGATATATGCAAAGGAGAAAGCTTCACCTTGTCCAATGTATCAGATAATGGAATTAATGGAACATGGACACCTGCAATCAATACGCAAGCGACTACTGTCTATACTTTCACGCCAGATGAAAATCAATGCGCTTCCTCTGTCACTATGACCGTCAATGTTTTAGAGGCAAATTTGGACGCAAATATTGTCGTTAGTAACAATAGTCTCTCTGTCAAGGAACAAGATGCAACTTATAGTTGGATAGATTGTAACAGTGGCAACGTTATTGAAAATGAACACTCCACCGACTTTACTCCTACTAAAAACGGTACTTATCAGGTACAAATCACTTCTATTACCTGTCCGGATATTTCCGTTTCGAGTGAATGCATTCCATTTATTACAACAAGTATTGCTGATAAAGATTTCTTGAAAATTCTTATCTATCCCAATCCTGCCAAAGAGACAATACGTATTGAAAACACAAAAGAGTTTGGGATTATTACTTTGCGTATCAGAGATATAAATGGTAGAATCATTCAGTCTTATGAAGATTTGAAAAATTATGACATGAATATTCACATTGATAAATATTCACAAGGAGTTTATTTTATTGAAATCATCACAAATGAAAATTCTTATACCAAGAGATTTATTAAACTATAATAGAGCAATACTGAGGATTTGTCTAAAAATTTACTTATTTTGATAATCTATGAAGTCGATTTTTATAATTATTCTTTTGTTCTTTCTAAATTTATTAGCAAGGAATAAAGAAGAAGTTTTGAATGCAAATGACTTCAATGAAGAATGGTGGCGAACAACGACCGTTTATCAGATTTATCCCCGTTCATGGTTAGATACCGACGGAGATGGTATTGGCGATTTGCAGGGCGTGATAGACAAATTAGATTATCTTCAAGACTTGGGATATGAGACGATTTGGATTTCACCTTATACAGAAAGTCCTCAAAAAGACTTTGGTTACGATGTCAGTAATTACACCAAAGTTTCTGAGCAGTACGGCACAATGGAAACTTTTGACAAGCTTTTGTCGGAAGTGCATAAAAGAAATATGAAATTGGTTTTTGACTTGGTAATGAACCATACTTCTGACGAACATACATGGTTTAAAGAATCTGCATCTTCACGTGACAATCCCAAGGCTGACTGGTATATATGGAAAGACGGGAAAGGGAAAAACGGGTTAAAAAGACCCAATAACTGGCGGGCGATGTCAGGCAATTGGGCGTGGACTTATCACGAAAGTCGCAAACAGTTTTATTACAACGGCTTTCTCCCCTTTCAGCCGGATTTGAATTATAGAAATCCTGATGTCAAAAAGCCATGTTTGACATAGCCAGATTTTGGTTAGACAAAGGAGTCGATGGATTTAGGACGAACATTATCAGCGCCATATATGAAGATCCTCTTTTAAAGAACAATCCCTCCAGCCCACATTTAACACCTTCGGATAAGTCTTTGACCATTTTCTTTCAAAAGTTGGAAAATAATTTCCTCCAAGAAGAAAGTTTTGGTTTTGCGACAGAATTAAGAGCTGTCATAGATGAATTTGACCATCCCAAAAGAGTCTTGATAGGAGAATCACATGGGCATGAAAGTACCCTTCGCCAGTTT
This sequence comes from Chitinophagales bacterium, assembly GCA_023957215.1. GTDB lineage: Bacteria > Bacteroidota > Bacteroidia > Chitinophagales > JADIYW01 > JAMLHH01. The sequence goes on along the minus strand of JAMLHH010000006.1, from coordinate 56,233 downwards.
TGTACTTATAAGGGGGAAAACGGATTACATGCTGTTTTTATGTTTAATGCTATTTCAATGCCGTTTAAGGCGAAGAAATATAAAGAAATGACAGAGACCTTTGAAAAGTACTTTGCAGACCCTTTGATACCTACACTTGTTTTTGGTAATCACGACAGGAATCGTATTATTTCACGCTTGGGAGGAAATGTGGAGAAAGCAAAACTTTTAGCCATGTACCAATTTACATCTCGTGGCATACCTTTTACCTATTTTGGAGAAAAAGAGTTAGGTATTCCGAGAGTCATCATACCTTTTGAAAGACGGTAAAGACCTGTAACAAACAAATGGCTTCCCTCAGTTTTGGTTAATAAATCAGTAGAAATTTTAAATAGAGATGAATGTAGAACGCCTATGCTTTGGAGCAACCTACCCAATGCTGGTTTTTGCGATAAAAATGCAAAACCTTGGCTGCCGATAGCAGAAAACTACCCACAAATCAACGTTGAAACACAAAAAGCAGACGCTAATTCTCAATACAATTTCTATAAAAAGATTCTATTTCTCAGAAATCATACTCCCGCCTTACAAAAAGGGCAACTCGAAATCGCTGAAAGTTTATGCAATCAAAAGGTTTTTGCTTTTTACAGAATTTTAGAAGGTCACAAATATCTGATCGTTCTCAATATGTCAAAATCTTCAATAGAATCACCAACTATCAACGGTGAAGTCATACTTTCAACCCATTTAAAAACAAATCGAAAGAGCTTTCAAGCTTATGAAGGGAAAGTCTTTTTAATGAATGATTAAAGAGTGGGTAAATCTGTCATTTTGAAATACAGCATTAAAGAAGAAGAAATCAACACAAATTTGTATTTTTATAAAAAGAAAAAGAATGAAAAAAGACCAATATACATTGACGGCAAGTGACGGTATACATCTTCATGCCGTGTCATGGCAACCCAATGAAGACAGTACTAAAGCTGTAATTACCTTGGTGCACGGTATGGGAGAATATATAGAGAGATATGAGTATCTGGCAGAAAAGATCACTTCGGCTGGATATGCGATTGTAGGCTACGACCACAGAGGTCACGGAAAATCTGAAGGACCGAGAGGTCATATTCCAAGCTATGATCAATTTTTAGATGACTTGCAATTAGCAGTTGATAAAACTAAAGACTTATTCCCCGATATTCCACATTTAATATACGGACATAGTATGGGTGGAGGACTTACCGCTAATTATCTCATCAGACGACAGCCTCAATTAAAAGCAGCTGTGCTTTCTGCTCCGTATTTCAGACTTAAATTCAAACAGCCGGGAATAAAGATTTTTATGGGTAGGCTGACTCAGAATTTTGTCCCCAAACTGACACTTCCTACCGGCTTAGATCCTAATCACATATCAAGAGATAAATCTATCGTAGAAAAATACAAAAACGATCCTTTGGTTCACGATAAAGTATCTGCAAAAATGGGTATTGCCATCATGGATGCCGGAGAATATGCAATCGCTCATGCCCAAGAGGTACATATTCCGACCTTTATCATACATGGCACCGGAGATTTGATTGTGGATCCACAAGGCTCAAAAGATTTTGTAGCAAATGCCAATCCTTCTTTAGTCAGTTTAAAGCTATACAAAGGACTTTATCATGAGGTTCACAACGATCCTGAAAAAGATATCGTGATCCAAGATGTCATCGATTGGATGAATAGTAAACTATAAGTTCATTTTACAATAAAAAAGGGTTGCTTTTTTGAGCAACCCTTTTTTAGCTTATATATTAAATTATTTTGCGGCTCTAATTTTAGCTGCTTCTTTTTTTGCTTTCTTTACTCCTCTTGTATCCCATTTACCGTCAAATTGCCAAGTAAATCCTATACTGAAATAAAGAGAAGATGCATTATATTTTATACCAAGTTCTTCCATCGGCTTATCCAAATCTACCTTTCCGCCGTATCTTGCTGTATTATTAGCTTCTGTTAAAGTTTTGTGATAGGTAATTTTTTTAAGGAAAGTAGGTGCTTCACTTACATCGTTGATATTTGTTCTCAAAGGTCCTAATTCGTCAATCGGAATACCTAAGATTTCTGTCTTCATAGTAAGCTCTTTAAAGTTGGTTTCTCTCAAAGAGATAGTATATGCTGCAACTCTTGCTCTAGCAAATATTTTTAAATTAGGTCCTAAGATATAATCCAAAGAGATAGAGCTACTGATTCCTAAAGTAGGATGGTATTCTGTTTTGAGTTTCGCATCAAAATCAATTTTTGCAAGACCACCACCCAAAGGCTCTATTGGCATACCTAATAGGGTTTGTAACATTCTTCCATTTCTATCTCTAATTTGAGCCTTAGACATGGTCGCACCATATACAGGAGCGAAGAAACCGACTTTACTTGTCACCCCAAATTTGCCTTTAGTTGTCTTTAATACCAAATGCGGAGCTATATACAAAGCCGTTGTTGTTGTTCTTTGTTGTGCAAAATAACCAGGAATATCAATTCTGGCATCCAAACCTTCAGGATGTTTGGCCAAAGTACCGGTGAAATCCAAACCTATGTTTTTGTTGAACATGTGTCCAACGGTAAAATTACCTGCCCAACCACCGCCGTTAGTACCAAAGTTAGAACTAACTCTTAATACATTTTGACCAGGTCTTTGATACCAATCTTTATCACCTATTTCTTGAAGAGGAGATCTTTTGTTGACAGGCATAAATGGCATACCCCAGCCGGCATCAAATTCAATGTACCAACCCTTTCCTTCAGGACGCTTAGCCGTCATATCTTGAAAAATAGCATATTCAAGACTATCCAAACCAAAAGGGTATTCCACTATTGAGTCAGCTTGTTCGTCAGCCGTCTCATCAATATTCAAGGATGTTGTAACAGATGTCTGAGCTGTATTCTCATTTGTACCATCATCATCGGTTTGTGCATAAATCGGCGCAACAAAAGCTGTTATCAAAAAGCCGGACAAGAGTTTTCTTAACATAGAATTCTTTTTTACTTAAATTATACTTCAAATGTAAACATCTAAAGTTATTTTTTAAATTTTTTAAGTGTATTTGATAAAAATTTTACCATGATATTAACTTTAGTCAAATATTCTATATGGCAATTTTAAAAATAGTTTCAAAATACACAGGATTGGTCGCTCTTAACAATCAGTCACCTGAATTGAAAAAGATAAAATGATGGGAACAAACTTTCTATTAGATGGTTTCTTTTTTGAACTTAAACTCCAAACTTGCACGGAACTCTTTTTCAAAAGTTTTCAAATCACGTTCCCTAATGACATCGTTGGTGCATAGAGTTTGCATGATATATTGGTGAATGTAAGGATACAGTTTTTCTAACGAAGGTCTTTCAAAATAAAGTCGTCCTGTCCTTCTGATGATGAAATCTGATAGATTGCTACACATTTCATTTTCTATGCAATAATCAATCTCGGCATTCAGTAGAGTATTACCATCTCCTTGTTTTAGCAATGCTGTCTTTAAAATCTCAACAGCATTTGAGCCGTATTTATGTGCTAAAATAATTATCTCTTTTCTATTAAATGTCGGATAATCTTTTGACAGTTTTTCAATGAAATCGTTGAGTGTCTTTTGACCTAAAATATCACCACCTGCCAGTATTGTATCTATTGTACTGCAAGCCACATAAGGCATACCTTCTTCCTGATTTAATTGCTTTAAAGCCACATCTACAGTTCTTTCTGCCATTTTTCTATATCCTGTCAATTTACCTCCTGCAATAGATATTAGACCCGATTTAGAAATAAAAATCTCATCTTTTCTTGAAAGTTCAGACGGTCCTTTTCCTTCTTCATGTATCAAAGGCCTGAGTCCTGCCCAAGAAGAACAAATATCATCCATCACCAATTTGGCTCTCGGGAAAATATAATTGGCAGCTCTCAATAAATAAGACACATCTTTTGCATCAGCATATACATGGTTTTTGTCGGAAGTATAATTTGTATCGGTCGTTCCGATATAAACTACATTCTGTCTTGGGATAGCAAAAACCATCCTTTTATCCGTCGGTACATCAAAATAAACGGCATGACTGATAGGTAATCTATCTCTGTTGATAACGATATGTACCCCTTTTGTCAAGTGCAATTTTTTCTCTGAAAGAGATTTATCGTCCTCTCTGATTTCATCTACCCAAGGACCGGTCGCATTGATAATTTTTTTAGCCTTAACTTTAAATCTATATTCAGATCTGTCATCATACAAAACAGCACCATTTACAATGCCGTTTTCATAAGTCAGCTTTTCAGCTTTTACATAATTAACGGCGATTGCACCTTTTGTAAAAGCCGTTTTTAGAACTTCTACGACTAATCTTGCATCATCCGAACGATATTCAATATAGACACCACTACCCAATAAAATTTCTTCTCTCAACAAAGGTTCTAAATTCATTGTCCCTTTCTTATTGAGCATTTTTCTTCTTTCTTTTCTTTTTACACCTGCGAGATAATCATAAGCATATAAGCCGAGAGAAGTGGAATACCTACCGAGCGAACCACCTTGTATGATAGGTAAAATCATTTTTTCGGGATAAACGAGATGTGGAGCATTTTGATGTAGAATCGCTCTTTCATGTCCGGTTTCTTTTACGATTCCAAATTCTAATTGTTTGAGATAGCGCAAGCCACCATGAATTAATTTGGTTGAGCGACTACTCGTTCCACTTGCAAAGTCTTCTTTTTCAACCAAAGCTACTTTCAGACCTCTCAGAGATGCATCTAAAGCGATACCTGCACCGGTAATTCCACCTCCAATTATTAATAAATCAAATTCGTTTTTTTCTAAATCATCTATTAATTGTCCTCTGTTTTTGGCTGAAAAGGTCATTGAATTTTAAATATTTATCAAATATAATTGTTAAATATAAGTCTTTGTTTTTCTTGCAATAGAAATCTATTGGTAAAACGTCAAACTATAATAATTTATTAAAGAGAACTAAAGTTCTTTGCGCAATCTCGCAACCGGAATTCCCAATTGTTCACGATATTTTGCAACGGTACGCCTTGCTATATTATAGCCTCGCTCTTTTAATAAAGTCGTGATAAGTTCATCTGAATGAGGTTTGCTTTTATCTTCAGAATGAATAATACCTTCCAAAATACTTTTTACTTCACGGGTAGAAACTTCATCTCCACTATCAGTTTGCAGTGATTCGGAGAAAAAGTATTTTAAAAGGAAAGTACCATATTCTGTTTGGATATATTTACTGTTTGCCACACGTGAGACAGTAGAGATGTCCAAATCGGTCATTTTAGCAATATCCTTTAAAATCATAGGTCTCAATTGTGTCTCGTCGCCACTCAAAAAGAATGCTTTTTGGTAGTTGACGATGGCATTCATGGTCACTAAAAGGGTATGTTGGCGTTGTTTGATAGCATCAATAAACCATTTGGCAGAATCTATTTTTTGTTTGATAAAAAGTAAAGCTTCTTTTTGTTGCTTATCTTTTTCTTTGCTTTTATTGTAATCGTTGATCATGTCTTTGAAGCTATCGCTTACACGTAAATGGGGAGCATTTTTCCCGTTTAAGACAATTTCAAGTTCGCCGTTGTTATTAATTAAGGTAAAATCCGGTATAATCACTTGGTGCGGAGCGGCAATATTGGCAGAAGCTCCTCCCGGTTTCGGATTTAATTTTATAATCTCATCGATTACTTCTTTGAGTGTCTCATCATCAATATTGAGTTGTTTCGCTAATTTGTCATAATGTTTTTTTATAAAAGATTCATAATGCTCTCCTATTATTTTGATGGCTAATTGGGTTTGAGTGTTTGTGTCATTTTTTCTTAACAATTGCAACAACAAACATTCTTGTAAATCTCGAGCACCCACTCCGGCGGGTTCAAAGTGCTGGATTTTCTCCAAAACTTCTTCTATCTGCTCCAAACTAACAGAAAGCCCTTGTGAAAATGCCAAATCGTCTGCAACAGCTTCTAATTCACGTCTGATGTAGCCGTCATCATCAATACTTCCCACCAATTGGTTAGCAATAATACTTTCAGTTTCATCTAAATATAAATGCGAAAGTTGTTCATAAAGCAAATCATGGAAGCTTTTGGTCACTGCAACAGGTACTGACTTTTCTTCCTGATTGGGATCATATCCACCACTATCTTCACGATAATCATAAGAATCCTCATCCAAATAATCATCCATGCCCAAGTCTTCATTTTGCTCCGAAGCTTCCTGCTCATCAGCAGTATCATCATAATCATCTTTTTCAAACTCCGCATCATCCCTACCCTCTTCCAAGGCAGGGTTGATTTCCATTTCTTCTTTGATTCTTTGCTCCAAAGCATCTGTAGGTACTTGCAATAACTTCATCAACTGTATCTGTTGAGGAGACAGTTTTTGCAACATTTTTTGAGCTTGAGTTTGTTTTAACATATTGCCGTTTTAACGATTAGACGTTTGATATTATAAGAAGTTTAAAACTTAGCACTTTTAGGTGTACGAGGGAAAGGAATGACATCTCTGATATTTCTCATGCCGGTCACAAAAAGTGCCAATCTTTCAAACCCCAATCCAAATCCGCTGTGAGGGACGGAGCCGAATTTCCTCGTTTCAAGATACCACCAGATGGTCTCTTTATTGATATTGAGTTCTTCTATTCTTTGTAAAAGTTTATCATAGTCACTTTCGCGTTCTGACCCGCCAATAATTTCACCTATCCCCGGGAACAAAACATCCATCGCACCGACAGTTTTCCCGTCTTCATTCTGTTTCATGTAGAAAGCCTTGATATCTTTAGGATAATTTGTCAAAATCACCGGTGCTTTAAATTCCTTTTCCACCAAATATCTCTCATGTTCAGATTGTAAATCGATTCCCCACTCGACAGGAAACTTAAACTTGCCTTTTTTATGAGCCTTTGAGTTAAGGAGTACATCTATTGCCTCAGTATATGTCAATCTTTTAAATGGATTGTCGATAATGAATTGCAATTTTTCACGAAGTGCCATCGGCGCTCTTTCTTCGTTTGCTAATTGTTTTTCTTCATCTAAAAGTCGCTTTTCCAAAAACACCAATTCATCCGCACAATTTTGCATGGCATATTGTATCAAATATTTTAAAAAATCTTCTGCCAAATCCATATTGTCTTTTAGCTGATAAAAAGCCATTTCAGGTTCTATCATCCAAAATTCTGCTAAGTGACGGGCAGTATTGGAGTTTTCAGCTCTAAAAGTAGGTCCAAAGGTGTAAATTTTACCCAAAGCCAATGCCCCAAGTTCACCCTCTAACTGACCAGAGACAGTTAAATTGGTTTCTTGACCAAAAAAATCTTGTTTGTAATCAATTTTACCTTCTTCTGTCAAAGGTGGATTTTGTGCATCCAAAGTAGTCACCCTAAACATTTCGCCGGCACCTTCTGCATCCGAACCCGTAATAATCGGTGTATTGAGGTAATAAAAACCCTTATCATTGAAATATTTATGAATGGCAAAAGCCAGAGCATGTCTCACTCTCAAAATTGCACCGAAAGTGTTGGTACGTGGTCGTAAGTGTGCTATCTCGCGTAAAAATTCTAAAGAATGCTTTTTAGGTTGTAGCGGAAACTCATTGGGATCAGCCTTTCCATATAGGTTAATTTCCTTTGCTGTCAATTCTACGGCTTGTCCACTTCCTTGTGAGGCTATCAAGATACCTTTCACTGCCACACCTGCGCCGGTATTGATATCATGTAAAAGTTGTTCATTAAATTGTGTCGGGTCTGCTACTACTTGTATGCTATGGATGGTAGAGCCATCATTGATATTGATAAACACTACATTTTTACTATCTCTCTTTGTCCGCACCCACCCTCTGATGGTCATTTCGCTACCTATTTGGGCTTCTTTTAATATTTCTGCTATCGTCTTTAAGTCCGTCATTCGACACAATTTTTAGATTTGCAAAGTTATGAAAACCTAATATGTTTTCAGAATGAAAAAAAGAGAAATACAAAAGATAATTCGAGTGCTTACAAAGCCCGAAGATATGCTACCAGAATTTAATCTTTCTCGCTGCAAACCAGCACATGCGCAATAGCATCCAACCATTGGTAAATCGTGAAATATTGGTAGAGCCGTAAGTACGTTCTTTGTATCTAATCGGTAAGTCTATGATTTTCAGGTTGAGTTTGTATGCTCCAAATAATAAGTCATAGTCGCCAAAAGGGTCAAAATCTCCAAAGAAACTTCTGTTTTGGATGAGCTTCAAATAATCCTTGCGAAACATCACTTTCGTTCCACACAAAGTATCTTTAATCGGTTGTTCAAGTAACCAAGAAAACAGATAACTAAAAAATTTATTGCCTAAAGTATTTAAAAAGCGCATCGCCTCTTTATCCATCGGATAGACAAGACGTGAGCCATTGATAAACTCGCCTTTGCCGGTAGAAATAGCATTGTAAAATTTGGGCAGTTCTTCCGGTGGCATCGTCAAATCAGCATCCAAAATCATCAAAATATCTTGGGTGGCGATAGAATATCCTTTACGCACGGCATCGCCCTTTCCTTTACCCTCTTGTTGAGCTATTTTGATATCGTGTGTATCTTTGTATTTTGTCTGAATTTCTTGAATTTTACTCCAAGTATCATCCGTAGAATTTCCCTCTACAAAAATAATTTCTTGGTGTTTGCCAAACTTAGGAAGTCTTAAAATCGCATCTTCAATATTTCCACTTTCATTGCGTGCAGGAATACAGATACTCACTGAATATTTATCGGTGACCTCCTCATCTCTACTACTTAAAAAAGGTCTGGCAAAAAGAAATTGATTTAAACACAAAGATTTAAACAAGGGCAATTTTGCCACATATTTGTTGATGAGCCAAGAGAGAATGGGAATATAGACAGGGAAAAGCAGTCTTTTGTTTTTTCTGTAAGTTTCAAAACCGCTTAGATATAAAAGATTAGAAATATCACCGGCATCTAACCAATTTTGTTGAGGTGATTTTATTTTAAAACCAAACCACTCACCCAGTTTTAGAATAGGTTCCCAATAATGATTGTAATATGAAATAATCACCCGCGTATGTTCGTGGCAATTTTTCTTGATTGCGGAAAAAACATCTTGAATATTTTCAAAATAGCCAATGACATTGTTGAAAATGATAACATCAAACTTTTTATCCAAAGATAAGTTTTCGGCATCCATTACATAATATTCCACATCGGGAAATGTATTTTTAGCCATTTCTATCATCTTAGGAGAAAAATCCACTCCTACTTTTTGACTACCTTTTAATTTGCCGATTGTCTCACCAAAACCACAGCCTATTTCCAAGACAGAATCAGCATCGGTGATAAAAAAATTAAAACAACTCACTATATCTTTCCCATAATAGGAAAAACGCTGTCGATATTGAGGGTATCGCATGGCAATAGCTTCAAAATGATGAAAAATATGCTTCTTTCTATCAGATTGTGTGTTAGTCATTTAATTCGTTTTGCTTGAGTACAGCGCTCAGACTGTCAATGTATTGATAATTTATTTTAAAGAGTTGAGATTTCTCATAATCTCCTTCCTGATGGACAAAATCAAAAGCCTTCGGATATTTTTGTTGTATAAAATAGGCGTATCTATGCAGTGTCCCAATAAATTGTCCTTCAATGTATCTATCTTCCACCAAACGCAATTCGGCAAGCATCATATATTTGACATTTGCTGCTCTCAATGGCATTAACAATGAATCTGCATTTTCGGTAGGTGTGCTATAAATACCATAAAACTCTTTCCCCTGAGAAAAAATATAGGACATAGGTGCCTTTCTGACGGCAATAGATGGAGTCTCATTAGGAAATTCTTGGGTACACCACTGGGTCATTCTGATATAATTTTGCCAGTCACGTGTATATCCATAAGTAGGATCACCTGTCAAATTTTCAACAAAAACCGGGAATCTTTCTTGGATTTGTCTAAAAGTAGATACCAAGGTGGACATCAGAAGGATAAAAAGGAACAAGAGATATACATTTTGCAGTGGTCTATATTTCAGTCCATAATAATAAAAAATATAGAAAACACTCAAGAAGATGAAAGGCAAGTATAACATAATCAATCTGGTCTGTCCCCATGAAGTCTGAAGAGAAATAAAGGTAATTCCCAGTAACACGACGTAAAACAAAGTCGATAGCAATAAAGTATATTGCTTTTTAATATGCATGAGATAAAAAGCCCATACAACGATACCGATACTCACTAATGTCAGAATAGCATTGTTAGATGAAGTCTCTTCTCTAAAGCCCAAAATAAAATATAATCTTGAGGATATATATATTTCGCAGTTTTCCCAAAACCTAATGACTAAGCCCCAAGTAGTTTCATTTCCCAACTGTGGCCGGTATGCATCTTTGTGAAAAATCAAACTTCCCTGTGTAGAAAATTGAGAACCGGAGATATGCCATATATTTTTTAAAGTCAATTTGTATAAAATAAAAAACAAGGAAAATCCGGCTATTGGAAATAAAGATTCGATATATTTTTTACGATATACTAAAAACAAAACTATTACTCCTATGGATGCCAATGCCACATTTCTTGTCAACATCAATACGAAACAGCAAATACCTAAAAGAACAAAAGACAGAAAATTGGATTTGAGCGTATAATCAGAATGCTCTAATTTTTCAAGTACTTTAAAGAAATAGATAAAACCAAAGGAAAATATCATCAGGGAAAACGTTTCCGTATATGTCAGACTCGCATAAACCAAAAATTGAGAATTGATGGCTGTCAAAAATAAGGAGGGAAATAAAATAATGTACGGGATTCTTTTTCTAAATCCTCTATAAATCAGATAGATAGAGAGACAAAAGAAGATAATGGAAGTTACTTTTAACTGAAATAATTTAACTCCAAGTATCTTAATAAGGAGTGCTAAAACTATTGGATATAGAGGTGCATTGTGTGTATAAAAATAACCGAAAAAATCTTTTACATATCTTGAACCGGCCTCAATATACATGGCATCATCATTAGCCGTGGAAATCTTATTGTCAAAACTCAAGAAAGAAAATATGAGTGCCAGCACTACAATCAGTGATATATAAAGAGATTGATATTTTTGAAAATGAGATTCCAACATATCAAAGGTTGAGGTTGACCAGGATTGAATATTACTATCAGATTTTCTAATGTGGGTGGTAGAAGAAGGTTGTCTGCTTTTTTTTGTATTTTCTACTTTCTTGATTTTGTTTTTTGCCATAATGATTTATTTAAAAACAAATTAATCTAAAAGATATATCATTTAGATTAAAGGTAAGTAAATATTCGGCAATCTTCGTATGCTTAGAATCAATAAAAATACAGTGATAAATATTTTTAAAGATGTCAGTTCAGGGTTTTAGAAAAAAATTTTCGTTTTTCGGGTCTTATTTATTAGTCGAAAAGAACTTCTTTTGAAATATAAGTATAGTTACGACTCCAATAGAGATAGAGGAATCTGCCACATTAAAGATATATTGGAAGAAAGAAAAGCTTTCTCCTCCTATGAGAGGTAAGTTTTGTGGGAATGTAATTTCAAAAAACGGAAAGTAAAACATATCTACTACCTTACCGTGCATCCATTTACCATAACCGCCTTCCGGTGGGAAAAGTGTGGCGATTTGACCATAACTGTGGCTAAATATTTCACCATAAAAAACGCTATCTATCAAATTTCCGAGTGCACCGGCAAAAATCAAAGCGATACAAAAAATAAAACCTGTATGATACTTTCTCTTTATCAGATAGTGTAAATAATATATTCCGACGGGGATAGCCATTAATCTAAAACTTGTCAGTAAGAGTTTACCGGTTTCACCACCCAAGAGCCATCCAAATGCCATTCCTTCATTTTCTACAAACTGGATTTTTGCCCACGATAAGCCTAAGATATCGAATCCACCGCCATAGGTAAAATTTAATTTTACCCAAAATTTAAGGCTTTGATCTAAAATTAAAATCAGAATGACCAAAAAGGTCAGTTTCCAAGTAATGTTTTTCACTCGATTATTTACGCTTATTCTTTGCTTCGATACTCAATGTGGCATGAGGAACTGCTCTCAATCTTTCTTTTGAAATTAATTTTCCGGTCTCTCTACAAATACCATAGGTTTTGTTTTCAATTCTCACTAAGGCTTTTTCCAAGTGCTGGATATGCTTGATCAAACGGGATGCAATTTGGTTCATATTTTCTCTTTCGAGCGTAATAGAGCCATCCTCCAAATTATTAAAATTATGTTCTCCCTGTCCGGCATTTTTGATTTGCTCTTGGTAGTATTCCAGCTCATCATTTGCTTTAGACAACTTATCGAGAATCAGTTCTTTAAACTCTTCGAGCTCAGCATCGCTATAGCGCAAGGCTTCTTTACTTTCTTCCATAATTTACTTCTTTTCAATTTTCATAAAAACTTCCAAATCATTCAATTCATATTTTTTTGCATCCGTCAATTCTTCATCTGCAAAAATTAACTCATCAGTTAAAGTTTCGGTGCAAATATAATCCAAGTAAGATGATAATAAGTTATTTAGTTTATTTTGATGAGAAATTGTTACTTTGATGCGATCAGTCACATTGTAATCATTTTCTTTTCTTTGATTTTGGATTTTATTGACCAATTCCCGTGCATAACCCTCATTTCTCAACTTATCAGTGATTGTAATATCCAAGGCGACCGTCCACTCATCATCATTTGCGACCAACCAGCCTTTGATATCTTCCGTCAAAACTTGCACTTCTTCAAGTAAAAGTGTGTAAGATAAATCAGAAAGTGAAATATCAAAACTTCCATTTTTCTCCAAAGTGCTAATTTGTTCTTGTGACATTCCCTGAACGAACTCATTGAGTTCTTTCATTTTAGAACCTACTTTTTTACCCAGTACTTTAAAGTTAGGTTTTAATTTTTTGAAAATAATTCCCGTCGTATCACTTACAAATTCTATTTCTTTGACATTTACCTCAGATAAAATCAAATCTTTGACCGAAGAAATCATTTCTTCTTGTTGCTCGTTTAAGACAGGAATTAAAATTTTAGTCAAAGGTTGTCTGACTTTGATATTTTCTTTCTTTCTCAATGAAAAAATCAGTGATGTCAAACGTTGGGCGATATCCATCTTCTTCTCTAAATCTGTATCAATTTTTGATAAATAAAAGCTTGGGAAATCCGAAATATGTACAGATGTATCACTGTCTTCATCTGCTTGCATCAAATTTCTGTACAACCAATCGCTATAAAATGGCGCAATAGGTGACATCAATTGAGCCACAGTTTTTAATACGGTGTGTAAAGTTTGGTATGCAGCAAGTTTATCTTCCGAGTCATCTGTTTTCCAAAATCTCCTACGGCTCAAACGCACATACCAATTGCTCAATTGGTCATTGACAAAATCTTGTATTGCCCTCGTAGCTTTGGTCGGCTCATAATCATCCATTGAGACCTGCACATCTTTAATCAATGAGTTGAGACAAGAAATAATCCATTTATCTATTTCAGGGCGGTCTTCTAAATCTACCTCGGCGCCATTGGGTTTAAAACCATCCAAATTAGCATATAAGGCAAAGAAAGAATAGGTATTATAAAGTGTATTAAATAATTTTCTTTGGGTTTCTTCTACTCCTTCGATATCAAATTTGAGATTATCCCAAGGTTGGGAATTGGATATCATATACCAGCGTGTCGCATCTGCACCATATTTGCCTATCGTTTCAAACGGATCTACACTATTCCCCAATCTCTTGGACATTTTATTGCCGTTTTTGTCTAATACCAAACCATTAGAAATGACATTTTTATAAGCCACAGAGTCATATACTAAGGTAGCAATTACATGCAATGTATAAAACCATCCACGTGTCTGATCAACACCTTCGGCGATAAAGTCCGCCGGAAAATTGGATTTGAATTTCTCTTGATTTTCAAAAGGGAAATGCAATTGGGCATAAGGCATTGCTCCCGAATCAAACCACACATCTATCAAGTCGGCTTCTCTTCTCATCGGTAATCCGGAGGGTGAAGCCAAAATAATTTTATCTACAAAAGGTTTGTGTAAGTCCAAGTTTTCGGAAGATAAATCTATTTCTCCCATTAGACCTAAGGATTGCGCTCTTTCAATTTCTGAAATCAATTCATGGATAGAACCGATACATATCTCTTCCGTACCGTCTTCTGTACGCCAAATCGGTAAAGGTGTCCCCCAATATCTCGAACGGGACAAATTCCAATCTACCAGGTTTTCCAACCACTGTCCAAAACGACCTTCACCGGTGGATTTGGGCTTCCAATTAATGGTATTATTCAGATCCACCAATCTTTTCTTAGCGGCAGTTACTTTAATAAACCAAGAGTCCAAGGGGTAATACAAAATTGGTTTGTCAGTTCTCCAACAATGTGGATATGAGTGTTCAAATTTTTCAGATTTGAAGCACTTGTTTTCATATTTTAACTTGATGACGATTCTTTCATCAACAGATAAGTATTTGTTTCTCCCTTGCTTTTGGATAGCCTCTTCTTTCTCATCGTCTTTGAGATAAGCTTCTTTGACCGGCTCGCCTGCAAAATCTGTCACCGCCTCTACAAAACGACCTTGCTTATCAACAAGTGTCAAGTAACCGATGCCATTTTCACTTGCCACCTGCATATCGTCTGCGCCAAAGCTTGGAGCGATATGAACGATACCGGTACCGTCTTCCAAAGTGACGAAATCACCGCTGATGACTTTGAAAGCATCACCTTCTTCCGGCTGGACATAAGGTAATAGTTGTTCATATCTCAAACCCAGCAAATCGCTGCCTTTTAGTTCCTTTAGGATTTTATAAGGTAGATTTTTACCGTTATTTTGATAACTGTCGAAAGTTTTATTTTCATTTTCAGGACTGAAATAATTAGTAAGCAAACCTTTAGCTAAAATCACATTTACTCTAAGGTGTGTATAAGGGTTGACTGTCGCTACTAAAACGTAGTCTAATCTCTTTCCTACAGCCAAAGCCGTATTGGAAGGAAGTGTCCAGGGAGTAGTCGTCCATGCAAGCATATACAAATCACCTTCTTCACAAAGTACTTGCAGTTCGCTATAAATCGTATTAGGTGTAGCAATTAACTTAAATTGGGCGACAGCAGATAAATCTTTGACTTCTCTATAACAGCCAGGCATATTGAGTTCGTGTGAACTTAATCCGGTACCGGCAGCAGGTGAATAAGGTTGGATTTTTAAACCTTTGTACAAGTATTCTTTTTCGTATAATTTTTTGAGTAAAGACCAAATACTTTCAATATAGGCATTTTCAAAGGTGATATAAGGATTCTCCAAATCCACCCAATAACCCATTTTTTGGGTCAAATCATCCCATACTTCTTTGTATTTCATCACTTCGATACGGCATTCTTTGTTGTAATCTTCGATAGAAATTTTTGTACCGATATCTTTTTTGGTAATACCTAATTTTTTCTCTACTTGAAGTTCGACCGGTAAACCATGTGTATCCCAGCCTCCTTTTCTTTCTACATAAAAGCCTTTCAGACTTTTGTATCTACAAAATAAATCTTTGATGGTACGAGCCATGACATGATGAATACCCGGCATCCCATTAGCAGAAGGCGGTCCTTCATAAAAAACAAAACTACTATTCCCCTCTCTATTTTCTACACTCTTTTTAAAGATATCTCTATCCATCCAAAATTTAAGCATTTCAGATTCTATTTCATTAGGACGTATAGACTTTGACTCTTTAAACTTTCTCACCGAATTCTCCATTTTAAATTTAACTGCTCTATTTTAAAACAGACTCATATAACAAGTGTTTTATAATAGAATTGCAAAAATAAGAAATTGCCATTATAAAAAATTGAAACATAATCGAATTAATTCTTTACAATAGAGAAACGCACATCATTTACATTTTCAATCGAATATTGTGGAAAACTTTTTCAAAATATACCAAAAAAGGCCGTCTTTTCAGACAGCCTTTTATTCAACAATTTAAAATTTCTTCTTAAAAAGGATATTTCCCTGCATTGATAACTGCTTGGGCGACCTGACGGCGCAAATCTTTAGGATTGACATCGTAAGTCATCGTCAATGTATCAGCAAGTCTTTGGGTAACAAATTTTTCAGTACCTTTTGCATAGGAAGCAATTGCATCTTCTGCTGATTTTCTGGCAATTGCCAAAGCTTCATAGATGTACAACTGGACAATCGCTTTTTTGGTTTCCAACTCATCTTTATCAGCACCTTGCTCTTGAAGTTTCTTCACTCTCAACAAAGCTGACTCGGCAACATAAGTCTGACCCAAAATATCTGCTAAATTCATAACAATTTCTTGCTCATCCACCAATTTCAATTTTAATTTACGACCGGCAGCGGCGGAAACCAACAAGAATAATTTTTTCAAATTTTCTACAATTTCACTTTCTTTACCTAAGAATCCTTTTGCATTAAATGGATTGATAGCACTGAACATTTGTACAGGGACTCCTTTTGTAGCACCCATTAAGTCTATCTCTTTTGCTTGATAAGCACGTTTCATTAACTCGGCGACCGATAGCATACGGTTGATTTCGTTAGTACCTTCATAGATACGTGTGATACGTGCATCTCTGTATCCCATTTCCATACCCGCTTCCATAGAATAACCCATACCACCAAAGATTTGGATGCCTTGATCGACAGCATAGGCCAATCCTTCTGAACCGACTACTTTTAAGATGGCACATTCGATAGCATATTCTCTCAATGCATTGATAGATGCATCATTTTCTGATGCACCTGCGGCAATCAGTTCTTGGTGTTTTTGGTCAATATTGTAACCTGTTCTGTAAACTGCGGATTCGACAGCAAATGCCAAAGTAGCCATTTGTCCAATTTTTTGTTGCACAGCACCAAAGTCTGAAATGGGTTTGTTAAACTGTACTCTTTGTTTGGCGTACTCTACCGATTTGTCACAAGCATATTTGATCCCACCTACTGAGCCGGCGGCCAATTTGATTCTACCGGAGTTCAAGATATTTAACGCCATTTTGAAACCACCTTGTCTTTCGCCTAAAAGGTTTTCTATCGGTACTTCACAGTTTGTAAAGAAAAGTTGCACCGTAGAAGATGCTTTGATGCCTAATTTCGCTTCCTCTTTACCTATTTCTATTCCTCCAAAAGCTTTTTCAACGATAAAAGCTGAAAGATTTTTGTCATCATCAATTTTTGCAAAAACGATAAAAACATCTGCAAAGCCACCATTGGTGATCCACATTTTTTGACCGTTCAAAATGTAGTGAGTACCTTCTTTGTTTAAAGTAGCGTGTGTCTTACCACTATTTGCATCCGAACCGGCAGTCGGCTCTGTCAATGCATAAGCAGCTACCAATTCGCCGCTTGCTATGCCCGGAAGATATTTCTCTTTTTGATCTTCATTACCGTAATATACGATAGGTAGTGAACCGATAGAAGTCTGTGCACCTATCGTCGTAGCGAAAGAAAAGCTTTGTGCAATGTTTTCACTAAATACCAAGCCGGTATTAAAGTCGAGCCCCAAGCCACCAAATCTCTCAGCGATAGAAACACCACAAAGACCCAAGTCAGAAGCTTTTTGGAAGGTATCTTTTACGATATCCATATTGTCTTCTGCATTTAATTTGGCTACTTTTAATGAACCCATTGAGTGAATTTCCTTGTTACAGAAATCCTGTACCATCTCACCGAGCATTTTTTGCTCTTCGCTAAATTCTTCCGGAATAAAAACATTTTTAGCAACTTCTTGGCTAACGATAAAAGAACCACCTTTTAAACCTTGATTTTTACTCATAATTATATCTGTTTTTCAATTTAAAATTTTCTATTTTTTGAAATCGTCCAAAAGTAAAAGAATAAGATAAATTATTTCAAATCAGTAGTTTAAAGAATTGTTATCTGAAAGAAAAGATAGCTCTTTGTCTTATAAAGTGCATGAGTTATAGTTCAAACTGCCGGAAAAGGTAAATCTAATCCCCTACTTCCCCAAACATGAAAAAACATGAACTCAAAAACAATTTTCTTAAAAATGAGTTTAAACTATAACAAAAAGAATGTCATGGATAACGATGGAATGATAACAAAACCCACGAAACAGCAGTAGAAATGGGAAAATTAGCTCCTGAAAACTTGGATGCTTGGAGAGGATTTAGCAGACAAGTATTTAAAGCCGGTGCTTTGGACGAAAAAACCAAACAACTGATTGCAGTAGCTGTTGCTCACGTAACGCAATGTCCTTATTGTATCAGAGCGCATGTACCACAAGCTTTGAGAAAAGGGGCTACCGAGCAAGAAATCATGGAAGCAATTTGGGTAGCTGCCGAAATGCGGGCAGGCGCAGCTTATGCACATGGAACGATTGCCATGGATGAAATTTTTAAATACAGAGAAAAAACAAATACTTCAAAATAAGAAAACCTAAAACAATGGGAAAAATAGAGCAAAGAATGGATTACTTCAGCGTAGACCCCAAAGCCATGAAAGGATTGATGGAGATTGAAAAATACGTCGCACAATCCAGCTTAAGCAAAACAATTTTTGAATTGGTAAAATATAGAGCTTCACAAATCAACGGTTGTGCATACTGTATGGATATGCATACCAAAGATGCTCTACATGAAGGTGAAACGGACCAAAGACTTTTCGTACTTTCAGGCTGGCGTGATGCTCCTTTTTATACAGATAAAGAAAGAGCCGCTTTGGAATGGACGGAAGCTTTGACAGAAATATCAAAAAATCACATCACAGATGATTTATACGAAAGAGTCAGCCAATACTTCGATGAAAAAGAACTTTTAGCTTTAACGATGACCATTATCGGTATCAACGGTTGGAATAGATTAGCTATACCTTTTAGATCACATGTGGGAGACTATCAACCCGGACAACGTTAATCATCAAAATGGATATACGTTCAAAAATAGCGATTGTTACCGGTGCAAGTTCAGGTTTGGGTAAAGCGATTACAGAGGCTTTAGTTAGAAATGGAGCTACGGAGGTGTATGGAATAGGCAGAAACACAAAAGCTTTGGAAAAATTACAAACAGAGTTAGGGGGGGCATTTATACCTGTAACCATGGATATATCTCATCGGGAAGATGTTGTAGATTGGGTGAAAAGTACCTTTAGCAATCATCACGCACCTGATATTCTAATCAACAATGCAGGTGTAGGTAATTTTGCACGAATTGATGAAATGAATCCTGATGATTGGTTAGCCATGATTAATACCAACCTCAATGGACTGTATTACATCACAGCAGAAGTAGTCAAACTGATGCGTAAAAAAGAGGGTTATCAACATATCATCAATATAGGTTCTATCATGGGTACGATATCTCATTCGGAAGGAGCAGGTTATAGTGCTACCAAGTTTGGAGTTAATGGTATCAGCGAAGCCTTGTTCAAGGAGTTGAGAGGTGACAATATTAAAGTCAGTTGCATCAATTCAGGCTCTATCAAGACAAGTTTCTTTGACAGTTCAGGGATCAAAGCACATAGTAATATGTTGCATGCAGATGAAGTAGCAGATATTTTAATTTTCATCCTAAAAACACCTGATAATCTGTTGATTGACGAAATCATGTTTAGACCACTCAATCCAAAAGCACCAGAATAAAATAATTATTTAAAAAAACCAACTCACTACACAAAAGATATTAAAAAAAACAAATACCTATTGCTCTCAGTAAGCAAGAAATATGGAAAACAAATTATCACAAATAGAAAAAAGCAAAGCTTTTCATCAATTACATCATCAAAAACAACCGCTGATATTACCCAATATTTGGGATCCTTTTGGTGCAATTGTGTTAGAGAAATTGGGTTATCCTGCCGTAGCGACATCCAGCGCTGCCATAGCTTTGGCAAATGGTTATCCTGATGGTGAAAAATTACCTTTTGACGACTTGTTAAAGATATTAAAAAGAATAGTCAATGTTGTAAAAGTTCCTGTCTCGGCAGATATAGAGACAGCTTATGCGACTAACCATGAGACTTTAGCAGAAAATATCAAAAAACTGATAGATACAGGAATTGCAGGTATCAACTATGAAGACAGTCATCATACTCAACCGGATTTATTGAGTATCGACGAGCAATGCAAAAACTTGGAGATTATCAAAGAAGCTATTTCAAAATCTGGTGTTGATGTTTTTACCAATGCTCGTATAGACGTTTATATCAAAACACAATTGAGTCAAGGAGAAAAACTTGCAGAAGCTTTAAAAAGAGGACTTGCATACAAAAATACAGGGGCAGACGGCTTATACCCAATTATTTTAAGTAACAAACGGCATATAGAGACTATAATCAAAGAAACTCAATTGCCTATCAATTTGACTTTCACTTCCCATCTTCCCGATATGAGAACACTCAAAGAAATAGGTGTCGCCAGATTGAGTTTGGCAACAGGATATTTCAAAAATACAGTGTTGTCTATGCACGATACGGCACAAAAGCTTTTACAAGTAGAAGATAGTTATCGTGCAGACTTCCCTTTGATATCGCCTGATTTTATGAAAGATATAGTCAAATAAAAAAATCCCATGATAAGATAAGGTATTTATTTTCTCAATATATTTTATATTTATAGATAAAAACTAAATTATACTTAGGTTTCGTTATAGATGATGTTAAATTACTTTTTTACTTATGGGACTATTCGTTTAGGTAGTGATATAACTGTCAAAGAGAACCTTCAAAAAAATGCTGTTCTCCTCAACATGGGTTTTATCAAGCGAGCCAAACTTTATACCATAGACGGTTTGCCTGCTTATGTGCAAGAGGGGAACGATGACGATATTGTGGTCGGCGATATCTATTTCATCAAAGACCAAGCTTTTTTTCAGGAATTGGACAAATATGAAGGTGTAGAATATGGAAAACCGCCTAAAGAATTTATAAGAGAAAAAGTAACTGCCCATTTGGAAGGCAGTGAAATTGAATGTTGGATATACAAGTACGCACAGCCGATTCCTCGTCATGCCGAATGGATAGAATCCGGTGACTTTTTAAATCCTTAAGCTATTACTTTTTCCATTTTAGTCGTAAGCTATTACTCACAACACTGACACTACTCATCGCCATAGCTGCTCCGGCAAGCATGGGATTGAGGAGGAAACCATTAAAAGGATATAGCACGCCTGCTGCAATCGGAATACCGATAATATTATAGATAAATGCCCAAAACAGGTTTTGCTTGATCGTTGCTACTGTCTGTTTGGAAAGTTGTATTGCTTGAGGTATTTTAGTCAAATCGGAAGAGATAATCGTCATTTTAGCCACATCCATTGCAATATCACTTCCTTTCCCCATTGCTATACTTACATCTGCCGTAGCTAATGCCGTACTATCGTTGATGCCGTCACCGACCATCGCTACAATTTTCCCTTGTGCTTGAAGTTTTTTTACAAAGTCAGCTTTGTCCTGTGGCAACATTTCAGCCTGATAATGATCAATACCTGTTCGTGATGCAATAGCTTTTGCGGATTGCTCATTATCTCCTGTCAACATATACAACTCTATTCCTAACTGATGGAGTTGATCGACAGCATCTTTGGAACTACTTTTTATTTTATCCGAAACGGCAACAATTGCAAGTGCATTTTTTTCATCTGCAAACCAAATCACTGTCTGAGCGTCTTCTTTCCACAAGTTGACCTTTTCTTCCAATGTCGAGTCAATAGCTACACCATTTTCAGTCAGTAGTTGTTGATTTCCTACAAAGTATTTCACACCATCATAGATCGCCCGCACACCTCTTCCGGTGATACTTTCAAAACCTAAAATTGTAACCGTTTCAGCTTCATCTATAAACTTCACGACTGCATCAGCAA
Organism: Chitinophagales bacterium; assembly: GCA_023957215.1. GTDB lineage: Bacteria > Bacteroidota > Bacteroidia > Chitinophagales > JADIYW01 > JAMLHH01. Next base: position 34,410 of record JAMLHH010000006.1, on the reverse strand, counting down.
GTGGATGTTCGGATTGCTTTTCTATACTTTTTAAAATAAAACTTTGGCTTTCATCTTGATTTTTCCAAAAAATATGGTTGACTTGCGGCTTTCCTTCAGTAATCGTTCCCGTTTTATCCAAAATCAAAGCATCTATCTTTTTTGAGAACTCTAAACTTTCAGCATCCTTTATCAAAATACCGTTTTCGGCACCTTTTCCCACTCCTACCATAATAGCAGTCGGTGTCGCCAAACCCAAAGCACAAGGACAGGCAATCACCAAAACTGTAATCGCAGACAATAAACTTTGAGCGAAAGCATGCTCTCCACCAAATATCATCCACACGGCAAAAGTAATTATCGCTATCACTATAATGGTCGGAACAAAAACAGATGCAATTTTATCAACTATATTTTGCACCGGTGCTTTACTTCCTTGCGCTTCCTGCACAGTCTTAATAATTTGTGACAACAGAGTATTTTTACCTACTTTGACAGCATGTATTCTCAAACTTCCCTTTTGGTTAATCGTACCGGCAAAAACTTTGTCATCTTTCTCTTTACCGACAGGAATAGGTTCGCCACTCAACATACTTTCATCTATAAATGAAGTTCCCAACTCCACGATTCCATCTACTGCTATTTTTTCACCCGGTTTGACTAATAATATATCATCAATTTGAACATCTTCGATTTTAATCGTTTTTTCAAGTCCATTTTCATCAATAAGTTGGACGGTTTTAGGTTGCAATCCCATCAACTTCTTGATAGCTGTAGAAGTATTTCCTTTTGCTTTTTCCTCCAAAAGTCTTCCTAACAAAATAAAAGCGATGATGACCGCAGCAGCTTCAAAATAGACATGTGCTTCTAATCCTTTATGTGTCCAAAATTGTGGGAAAAACATATTGAAAACACTGAAAACATAGGCAATGCCGGTACTGAGAGCCACCAAAGTATCCATATTGGAAGAGCGACTTTTCAATTGCTTCCAAGCATTGACATAAAAATCTCTACCTAAGATAAAAACCACTGGTGTAGTGAAGACAAACATAATCCAGCTTGCATGCGGCATATCCATAAAAAACATGCCCACTATCATCACAGGCAGAGAAAGAGTGACTGCCCAAATCGTTTTTCGCTTGAGTGTTTTATACTTTTCACGATGCAGATTTTCTATCATTTCCGCTTCATTCTCTGACTCTTCTATCACAATATCATAACCTGCATCTTGGACAGCTCGCTTCATTTCATCCGGCCTGATAAGTGCCGGAATAAACTCTACATTCAAACTTTCTGAAGCAAAGTTGACAGCCGAATTGACAACACCTTGTGTGCTTTTTACTGTATTTTCTATACTTGTAGCACAAGCAGCACATGACATTTCGAGTACGGGATACACCTTTTTAGTCGTCTTCAATTGAAGTCCGGTAGATTGCAATTCTGTAATCAGTGGTGACAACTTTTGATGATTATCAATTTCAATATGTAGGACATTATTTTTATTATCAATTTTAAAAGACATCAGTGCAGGCAAAAGAGCAAGTTTCTCTTCGATAGAATGAAGTGTTTGCTTATCCCCTATTTGTTGAAAAGGAAGACTGAATGTAGAAGTAGATACTGTTGTCATTCCATTTGTTTTTGGCAATCAGTTAATAGCTTTAATATACTAAGTATAAGAGATTTTTAAAACAAAAAAGTTTTCTGAGAGGATTTGGAATACAACAAATTAACCAAAACTTCAAGTATCATGCAATTAAGTTGAAATAACTATCATTAAGTATTACAACTCTTGCTCGAGGCTTAAAGTCTATAAGGTAGAAAAGCCTATCAAATGCTAAAAAAGGAAACCCATCAAGAATCACACTTTTTCATGATTTGGCCGGGCGTGTAGTACTCAAAATATACTAATTCTGCACACAGCGACAGGGTAATCCTGTCCCCTTTTTGGAGACACCTCCATTGAACGAGTTAGGGTTACCATCATAATACAAGAAGCGAGTATAAGCTTCTCCAAGCCCGCCTCCGACCTCTGTATTTTCTGTAGCACTCCACCATCTTCCATAATTACCTATACCAAAGAAAGCCGGACTTTCACTTATCTCTCCACTAGGGTGTCCGGTAAATCCACTCTCATTTGTCGCACCACCATTCGGATCGCTCCATAAGCCTGTACCTGCCTCTCTAGTACCTGTCGATTTCATCCTTCCACCAACATTGCCGCCTAAGCTACCCAAATAGTTTCCCAGTTTGTCCCACATCGCAACCGTAGGAATACGCCAACCTTGTGGACAAAGCTTACCGGTATTTACAGCATACCAATTATAGAGTTTGCCATAAATTGCATCATTTTCAGGCAAAAAATCATACAGAGTATATCCCCCTTTATTCAGCAGATACTCCCAGTCGTATCCACTTGTGATATAAGGGATGGCTACACCATCATTGTATCTAGTAGTACGCAAGTTCTCTGCCATCCATGTTTGTTCACCTATTTTTATGGTAGCATATACGTTACCATCTATGTCTGTCACACTCCCGTAAGCCAAATTAGGATTTAAATAGGGATTCGTAAAAGTTTGCTCATATCCTCCTTCTTGTGCCACCTTTATAACTACGCTCTTATCATTACTTTGGATTATAATTTCTGCCTCACGCATAACATCATTGGTATTGGGTTCAAGTGAAATAGTAAGATTGCTTAAACCGGCTTCACCGCCAGCAGGGTTAACGCTAATCCACGAAGTACCGGCCGATCTGCGAGCATTCCTCTCTGCTTCACCGCCCTGCTCTCTAACGAGAACTGTCCATGCTACTTTAGTAGTAAAACTGACATTAACAACTGTATCTCCGGATAAAAAGTTTTGAATAAGTTGTTCTTTAGCAATGTCAATCCAATCAGAGTTAATGTCGGAATTTGAATTTTCTTTTTTACAAGATTCTACACTCGCCATAATGATGGCAAAGAGCATAATAAATAATATTCTCATTTGCATTTTTATCTATTTTTTAACTAAAGCTAACGAAAATACAAAATCTATTTGGTTAAATAATCCTTGTTAATAGCAAATTAATAAATTTTAACAAATCGGAAATTATGGCAAAGACATTTAAAACCTTTTACTTTAAAAATAGTTTGATACATGTAACATGATAGGTTTTGTGAAATGCAGGGTTCAACAGGCTCATACAATGGAAGTATGCCATTATAGTTTCGACTCAAACTTTACAAAAAAAGCTTGTCGTTTATAGACAAGCCTTTTATATAGTATATTTAAAAGAACCATTTAAAATCTAACAATTCCATAAATTTGGAACCCTGTATTGGTCACAAACTTTTTATCACTTGGAAAAATTAAACCATCTCCTTCAGAAAAAGTACCTTTGTACTTGTCGTTGGTCAAGTCGATAAATCCTTTTTGTACTCTTGCGCCTATACCAAAACCACTATTGGTAACAAACTCGATACCTGCATTGATACCAAAATCAAATCTATTGAGCGGTAAATTACCATCCATATCTTTGTATGAGTCTCCATACCAGTCATTGCTTTGCTTGTCTTGTGTTTTGCCGTCATAAGTACTTTTTATTTTGGAACGTCCTCCAAAGATATATGAGAAATAAGGACCTACATTGAAGTTGAAATTATTACCCAAATAAAACTTTGCAGAGACGGGTATATCTACTGTGAAAAGGTTTCCGGTCATAATGACTTTCCCTTGTTTGCCTAATAAATCATAGTTAAAATCTCTTTTTACGCCTTTATTGGCAATAAGAGCTTCAATGTCCATTCCAAAGGTCTTGCCAAAACGTTTTTCATAAGAGACTCCCAACAAACCTCCTACTTTCCATTTATTGTTATTGTCTTTGAAGGTGACGTTATCTACCTGTTTGGGATTGCCAAAACTAATAGTCGAAAGTCCAATACCACCTTTGATTCCAAAACCTCCCGGATTGTCTTCTTTAGCCGAAATCACCGGTATCGTTCCCAAAATAATTAGCATTGTAAAAAGTAATCTGCGTAAATACATAATCAAATTTTTTGTTATAAAATATGCATTATAAATGCAAGTTTCATGCCACAAAGTCGAAAGAATTATCCTTTGCTCAGTTCTTCCGAGCGATTTTCTGCCCTCAAAATTCCTTTGCCAATACTATTTTTCACATCCAGATCCTCAAAAGTTTCCAAAGCAACTTCTGTCGTACCACCCTTTGATGCCACTTTATTTATCCATTCTCTCGGACTCAGATTATTGCTATTTAGCAATTGGATACTTCCTTCAAAAGTTTTAAGAACAATTTCTGAAGCTTCTTGCAGGTTAAAACCGAGTTGTATTCCTGCCTGTATCATGGCATCCATAAAGTAAAAAACATAAGCAGGACCGCTTCCTGACATGGCTGTCACTGCATCTAGCTTTTTCTCATCATCTACTTCTAATGCTAAAGCCGTGGTTTTCAAAAGATTTTCCACCAATTCTTTCTCAGTGGCACTCATGTCTTTTGAAATTTTATAACCTATTACCCCTTTTCCTACCTGACAAGCCAAATTAGGCATTGTTCTTACAACTTTTGTCGCTCCGGTATTCTTTTTAATGTGGTCCATATTGATACCTGCCATGATAGAAATCACTATTTTATCATCGGTGATATACTTTTTGATAATAGAAAAAATATTTTTAAAATCTTGTGGTTTGACTGCTAAGATATAGATGTCTGCATTCTCAAAATATTCGTTCTCGTCAGAAAAAGCCGTACCGAGACCTTCATCATTGAGTTGCTTGATCTTTTCACTGTCTTTTTCAAAGATGAAAAGCTCCTCTCTCGTTATCAATTTTGAGTTTAAAAATCCTTGGGCAAAAGTTTTTCCCATGTTTCCACCACCTGCAACCAAAATTTTCATAGAATAAGTTGATACTTTTAATTTTCGACAAAATAAGAATTATAAAATCTAAACGATAGATTAATCAAAATTTTGACATAATCTTCAAATAAACTTCTTTTATCTTTAACTTACTTCTCAAATTTTTTACAATCATTATGATTTTGATTTTATACATATTTATCGCGTGCATTTATCTACTTTTATTAAGTAGAAATATGCTTCAAGCACTTCCATTCATAAAAGTGCTATTCATGCCTATATTGATGTTTGTAATCTGGCAAAAAAACAATCTCAAAACAAAACCTTCTAAGTATTTATTTGCAGGCGTGTTTTTGGGCTGGTGGGGAGATATTTTTCTCATCAGCAATGACAATATGATACTTTTTCTTTTGGGTCTGATTGCTTTTTTAATTGGACATCTATTTTACATTTATTTGTTTTCAAAAGAAGTCAGCAGTATGAAACGCCCCCATTTAATAATGAATAAACCTTATTTAATCTTGCCTTATCTTCTTTTTTTTATTTATTCAGTCAATCTATTTTCAGTAGTTACACAAGTCCCTAAACTCCCCATTTACTTATATGCGTTTGTAATTATTTTGATGAGTATTATGGCTTTAAACAGATGGTATGCGGTAAAAGTTAATTCTTGGATAAGTGTCTTTCTCGGTAGCTTATTTTTTATTTTAAGCGATTTTTTGATTGCTATTCATTATTTTATCCATCCCTTTAAAAATAGTTCGATGGCAATTATGAGTACTTATTTAATAGCGCAGTTGCTCATCGTATATGGAGTTTTAAAAAATGACAACATAGTTACCAAGTCTTAAATCAAATTTTATTTTTTTTGCAACATGAAAATCGGAATCGCACAACAGAATTATATTATAGGAGATTTTGAAGGTAATTTGGCACAAATAAAGTCTGCCATTGATACAGCCTATAAACAACAAGCTGACATTCTTTTGTTTCCCGAAATGTCGGTTTGTGGATATCCTTCTTATGATTTGAATCATTATAGTGAATTTGTAGCCCGTTCATTTCAATTTGTAGAAAAGATTGCAGATTACACCAAAAATAAATTAGCTGTTGTAGTAGGTGCGCCGAATACAAATACTTTGGCGAAAGACAAGCCTTATAATTCTGCCTATTTTATTGCAGATGGTGATATTCAACAAATTGTACATAAGATACATCTTTCTAAGAGAGAAGTTTTTAATGAAAAAGAATACTATTCCTCTACCAATACCACCAAGTTGATACAATACAAAGGCAAAAAGTTTCTTTTACACATTGGCGATGATCGTAAAAACATTCTACTTAGTGATAGTAGTGAAATCAATAAAATCTTAAATATGAAACCGGATTTTATTTTAAACATAAGTGCCACACCTTTTGAACAAGACAGTTATCGCGAAAAGAGAAACTATATCAAAAGATTAGCAGTAGAAAATAAGTTGCCTGTTTTTTATTGCAATACTTATGGTGCACAAGTTCCTATTATTTTTGATGGTGGTTCTATGGTCGTTAATGCAGATGGTGCTATTTTTGAGGAGATGAGTTTTTTCAAAGAAGAAATCAGAATCTTTGACTTAGAGAAAATTTCTAAATCGGGGAATAACGAAAATCTCCAACCGGTAGAAAATATTGCATTGGTACATGATGCTTTGGTTTTGGGTATTAAAGATTTTTTCCTCAAATCAGGATTTAGAAAGGCTGTTTTAGGTTTATCGGGAGGAGTTGATTCTGCTTTGGTCTTGGTTTTGGCTGTCAAAGCTTTGGGTGCTGAGAATGTTTTATCCGTTTTGATGCCATCTGAATATTCAAGTGACCACTCTGTCAAAGATGCCTTGGACTTGGTCAAAAATTTAAACTCTCCTCATCAAATTGTACCTATACACTCTACTTTTGAAACTTTCAACAATACTCTTGCTCCTATTTTTGAAGGTAAAAAGCAAGATGTTACAGAAGAAAATTTACAGGCTCGTATCAGAGGTGTTTTATTAATGGCAATATCCAATAAGCTCTCGCACATTGTACTCAATTCGTCTAACAAAAGTGAAGTTGCTGTCGGCTATGGCACACTCTATGGTGATACGTGTGGAGCATTGGCAGCAATAGCGGATTTGTATAAAACGCAGATATACGAACTTTGTAAATATATCAACAGAGAGCAAGAAATCATACCGCATCACATTCTTGTCAAAAGCCCATCTGCTGAGCTTAGTCCAAATCAAAAAGATAGTGACTCCTTGCCACCTTATGACATTTTGGACGAAGTACTATGTCTATATATTGAAAATAATTTGAGCGAGGAGCAAATTTTGTTACACGGATACGATACAGAAACAGTAAAAAAAATTATCGGTTTAGTCAGACGAGCAGAATTTAAAAGGCATCAATCAGTTCCTGTCTTAAAGATTTCCAAACGATCATTCGTTGAAACTCATTTTCCATTGGTCAAGAGAAATTTTTAAAAAATTCTTCCTACAAATATTTTTTACAAATTACCCTAAAACGAACTTGATTCAAAAGAAAACAAAAAAAGAGCCACTGTTGCGACCCTTTTTTTGTTTGTATGATGATGATTATTTCTCTAAAATCATAGTCGCTCCTTGACCTCTTGCTGCACAAATAGAGATAAAACCTCTACCTGAACCTTTTTCATTCAATAACTTAGCCAATGTAGCAATGATTCTACCACCGGTAGCAGCAAATGGATGTCCGGCGGCCAAACTGCCACCTTTCACATTTAATTTGCTTCTATCAATTTTACCCAATGGTTCAATACCGAATTGTTTACTCAATTCTTCACTTTCCCATATTTTTAAAGTCGCCAAAGTTTGAGCTGCAAACGCTTCATGGATTTCATAAAAATCAAAATCTTGAAGTTTTAAATTATTTTTCTTCAACATTTCATAAGCAGAATAAACCGGTGCCATCAATAGATTGTGTTTGTTTTCCACAAACTCGATACCTGCTTCTTGAGCAGCAGTAATGTATGCTAAGACAGGTAAGTTTCTTTCTTTTGCCCATTCTTCGGTCGCTAACAATACGGCGGATGCACCATCAGAAAGTGGTGTTGAATTACCGGCTGTCATCGTACCATTTTTTCTGTCAAATGCAGGTCTCAAAGTGCTTAATTTTTCGACTGTGGTATCAGGACGTAAATTATTGTCTCTCTCCACACCTATAAACGGACTGACCATATCGTCCATCCAACCTTCGTCATAAGCTGCTGCCATTTTATGATGGCTTTCATAAGCAAGTTGATCTTGCTCTTTACGGCCTATTCTGTAATATTTAGCAGTATATTCTGTATGACCTCCCATAGACAAACCTGTCAAAGGTTCTAAAACTGCGGGAATCACCGGAATTAAATCTTTAGGTCTTACTTTTAATAAAGCCAAAGCTTTATCTTGATTTTTTTTCGCTCTATTAGCTGCCAAAAATGCTCTTGTTAAGTTTTCTCCCAATACCAAAGGTACTTGACTGGTAGAATCCGCTCCGCCGGCAATACCCACTTCAATCTGCCCCAAAGCAATCTTATTGGCGATGTAGATAGCCGCCGCCAGACCTGTATCACAATTTTGCTGAACATCCACTCCCGGAGTAGCCGGATTTAATGCAGTCATCATCAAAGAATCTTTCATCAAATTACCCTCAGCACTACTCTTTAAAACCGCACCACCTGCCACTTCGCCAATCAACTCACCTTGTAATTTGTATTTTTCTACTAAACCATTGAGTGTGGCCACCATCATATCTCTAATGGTAGCTTCTGCATAAACAGTATTTTGACGAGCAAATGGAATTCTGTTATAACCTACAACAGCAACTCTTCTTGGATTTTTTAAAAATGTCATATCGTATTTGATTTATTTGCAATTTAAAATTTGAATGCACAAATTAATGATTAATAATAGAATGTAAGCATTATAAATATTTACAACAGATGATTTTTGAGTTAAGTTTAAGATAAGACCTTATTATAAGTAATTAAAAAGCTGAGTGAAAAATAGCTAAATATATTAAACTTATTTTTATAATATCACTACATTTGAAAAATATAATACTACTTTATGAATTTAGACGATTTACTAAAAGGAGAAAAGGGTCAAGAAATTATAAGCCAGATAGCTTCACAATTTAATTTGGATCAAAAACAGGCAGCCAGTATTGTACAATCTGCCATTCCTACTATATTAGGAGGACTTCAACACAATGCCCAAACACCTAAAGGAGCGGAAGCTTTGCATAATGCATTGAGCAGTCATGAGCCATCCCTATTAGATAATTTAGGTTCTATTTTGGGGAATGCCCAAGGTTTACAACAAGATGGAATGGGAATTTTAGGACATGTATTTGGAAATCAAAACGATCAAGTCAAACAAAGTCTTTCAAAATCGACAGGAGTAAATGCATCTCAAATAGGTCCGATACTTGCCACATTAGCTCCTATCGTAATGAGTTATCTGAGTAAACAAAAACAGACCAATAAAGTCAACAATCCTATCGATTTGGGCGGATTGCTCAATAGTATCAGCGGGGGTAACGGCGGATGGATGGACATCGTTGGCAGTATTTTGGGAGGAGGAAATTCCAAAGGAGGTACTGCCGGAGCTATTGGCAGTATTTTGGGAAATATATTGAAAAAGTAGCTGTTTCAAAATGTACGTATAAGTGTTCCTCTATCAGAAAAACTCATTTGACATTAACACAATATAGTCTTTAGAGTAGAAATTATATCTTTACAAAAAAAAATGTATGTTCTCAAATGCTTGTAAATACGGATTAAGAGCTGTTACTTACATAGCCGCCCAATCATTAGATGGAAACAGGGTCAATATTAGCGCTATTGCTGAAAATGCAGGATGTCCTGAAGCTTTTATAGGTAAAATTTTAAGCGCACTCACTAAGCAGAAGATAGTAAGTTCTTACAAAGGAATACAAGGCGGATTTGAAATCAGCGAATCATCCATGCATGCTATTAAAGTAGGTGATATCGTGGATGCCATAGACGGCAGTACGGCATATAACAGCTGCGCATTAGGATTTAGTAAATGTGATCCCAACAATCCTTGCCCTTTACATTCAAAATTTTCAAGTATCAGAGACAACTTAAAAATGATGCTCAAAACGACCTCTGTATATGATTTGGCTATTGACCTGAAATCCGGTAAAGCTTCCTTATTGAAAACAATTTCATCAAATTAAACCTAATATTTAATTCGGTAATTATAATCATCATCGTCCTCGTCAAAATCGCGATACTTCTTTTTTTTGTCAAAAGATTTCTTTATTTTCCTTTCTGATTCAAAAAAGTTTCTATCATCTTTTTTCTTCTTATGTTCTGATGATTTATTCTTAATATCATCCAAATTAATGTCAGGTGCTTTAACGACAGAGTCCTTTCTTTCTTTCGTTACATTTGTACTTTTGTGATTGGAATTATCTTTGACCTCTTTAGCCGGAGGCAATGCTTCTTTTACTGCCAAAGATCTTCCTTTGAAAATAGATCCATTTATGTTTTGGATGGCATTTTTCGCCTCTGAATCTTTCTTCATGACGACAAAGCCAAAGCCCCGACTCTTTTTTGTCTCTCTGTCTAAGATTATTTTTACGGATACAACTTCGCCGTATTTGTCAAATAGAGACTTTAATTCATTCTCCCTTGCCTCAAGATGAATATTGGCAACATATATATTCATGGTATGAAAAAATTGTTCTTTTTAGATTTTTTTAAGATAAGTAAAGGTATAACAAATTCAATATTTATAAACTATTTAAAAAAATAAGTAATAAAATTTATTGCGATTTGCTTTTATGTGATGTTATTAAAAAAAGGCTACTTGACAATGCAAGTAGCCTTTATGGATATGAATCTTCTTTATTTTCTATTTTAAAGACTCTCTTAAAACGTACTGTAGAATACCATCGTTTTTGTAGTATTCTATCTCAATAGGTGAATCCAAACGAGCTTTCACTTTAAAGTTGGTCTCTTTTCCGGATGGATGTACAGCTTTCACATCAAGAGTTTTATGCGGAACCAAATTATCTGCCAATCCTGAGATAGTAATCACTTCAGAACCGTCCAAACCAAGGCTTTCAGCAGTAGCACCATTTGTAAATTCTAATGGAGCTACACCCATTTGTACCAAGTTACTTCTATGAATACGCTCAAAACTTTCAGCGATTACGGCTTTGACCCCTAACAAGAAAGTGCCTTTTGCAGCCCAGTCTCTTGATGAACCGGAACCATACTCAGCACCTGCCAAAACGATTAACGGTGTGTTTTCAGATTCGTATTTCATCGCTACATCATACACTGTATCTACTGTGTTAGATGGGAAATGTTTACTATAACCTCCGATTTCTTCAACAATCTTGTTTTTGATACGCACATTGGCAAAAGTACCTCTCATCATTACTTCGTGATTACCACGTCTTGAACCATAAGAGTTAAAGTTTTCTTTTTTTACCCCTTTTTCTATCAAATATCTACCGGCAGCAGAACTTTCTCTGAATGAACCCGCAGGGGAAATATGGTCTGTGGTAACAGATTTACCCAAGTACAATAATACCCTCGCCTCTTTGATATCTATAATAGGATTTGTAGCCGGTGTAATATTTTGGAAGAATGGAACTTCTCTCACATAAGTAGAAGTATCTTTCCAGTTAAAAGCATCGGAAATTTCCACATCCAAATCTTCCCATTCTTTTGAGCCTTTGTAAATTGCACCATAAGAAGCTTCAAAGTCTTCGGTCTTCATACATTTGCTGATAGTTTGAGCAATTTCTTCACGAGATGGCCAAATATCTTTCAAATATACCGGTTGTCCGTTAGGATCTAAGTCAATAGGATCGTTGACGATATCAATATCCACTCTACCAGCCAAAGCATAAGCTACGACCAACATAGGTGACATCAAGAAGTTCATTTTTACCTGTGCGTGTACACGGGCTTCAAAGTTTCTGTTACCTGAAAGTACAGACGCTGTCACCAACTCTCCCTTTTCTACTGCTTCTGCAATATGTGGAGGAAGAGGTCCGGAGTTGCCTATACAAGAAGTACAACCATAACCTACGGTGTGGAAACGCAATGCATCCAAAGCTTCATTCAGACCGGAACGCTCTAAATATTGAGTGACAACTTTTGAACCCGGTGCTAAAGATGTTTTTACCCAAGATTTAGTACGCAAACCTTTTTCTACGGCATTTCTTGCCAATAGACCTGCACCCACCATGACGGAAGGATTAGAGGTATTGGTACAGCTTGTAATAGCTGCAATAACGATACTGCCGTCGCTCAATACAAATTCTTGGTCTTTGTGTTTGATTCTTACAGATCTCAAACCATTGTCAATGACTTCAATTTCAGGATTTCTTTCTTTGGCGGTTTCAAAAGAAAATTCAGTACCGGAGCCACCTTCTGATAGCCATGCACTTTCTTTTCTGTCTTTTACGTGAATATAATCTCTGTTAAACTCATCTTTTAAAAGCTCGCCAAACTTCGTTTTCAAAGTTTTTGCAATGATTTTATCTTGTGGACGTTTAGGACCGGCAACTGTAGGTTCCAAAGTAGAAAGATCCAATTCTACAACTTGTGTATATTGAATAGTTTCTTTACCTGTTCTCCAAAGGTGATTAGCTTTTGCATAAGATTCTACAATTTTGATTTGTTCTTCAGAACGGTTAGTAGAACGCATATATTCCAAAGTTCTGTCATCAATCGGGAAATAAGTAACTGTACAACCAAATTCTGGTGACATGTTAGAGATAGTTGCTCTGTCAGTTACGGACAATTGATCCAACCCTTCACCAAAAACTTCAACAAATTTGCCTACTACGCCTACATCTCTCAATGCTCTTGTAATAGAAAGTACCATATCGGTTGCGGTACATGTATTAGGAATTTTTCCGGTTAGTTTTAAACCGATTACTTGTGGCACAGAGAAATAAATCACTTGATCCAACATAGCTGCTTCGGCTTCAATACCTCCGACACCCCATGCGACAACACCAATACCGTTTACCATCGGTGTGTGAGAGTCCGTACCCACTAAAGTATCAGGAAACAACCATCCGTCACGTACCTGTACACCTTTTGCCAAATATTCCAAATTCACTTGGTGACAAATACCATTTCCCGGAGGTACAACAGTAAAATTATCCATCGAAGCTTGTGCCCATTTCAACAGTTCATATCTTTCACTGTTTCTTTCATATTCGATTTCTACGTTTTTACTCAACGCATAATCTGTTCCATAATAGTCAACTTGTACGGAGTGGTCAATCACTAAATCCACAGGAATGGCAGGATTGATTTCTTTACCATCTTTACCATGTCGAATATATTCTGAACGTAATGCAGCAATATCCACTACCGCCGGCACACCGGTAAAGTCTTGCATCAAAACACGCGCCGGCTTAAATGCAACATCTCCTTCTTCAATAGTTGGTTTCCAATTAAGCAAAGTTTTAAGATGCTCATCTGTTACATTAAAACCATCATAGTTTCTCAATTCGTTTTCTAAAAGTATGCGGATACTAAAAGGCAAATGGTCAATATTTGCGCCTTCTGCGTCTTTCAGTGATGCATACTTGTACTTTTTACCGTTTACTTCAATTTCTTTAACGGATTTTGCTTTTTCGTACTTCATATTATTCACTTAATTAAAAATTCTTATTCCATATTTTGAGACAATACAGTCCTCTCTAAAAAAGACACGAAAATACATATTTTGTTCTTTATTTTAACAAATAAATGATTCTCTATCTATCCATTGCGCTAAATTAGAAAGCTTCTAATTAAGGTTTTTCTCATCAGATTTTTAATTGAATGACAATTTCCCCCAAATCATCTATAAAACCACCAAAGAGCCAATATTCATCGACAAAAGGTATCGTATTATTTGATTCTGTCTTCCAAAGATTTGATTTGCTTTTCTTGCCTAATCAAGAAAGTAACGATGACCACTAAAATAATTAACAAAACTACTTGAACGGCCACTAATTTATCTTGTGTAATTAAAAGATCGTAAGCCTGATGTTCTTCTGCAAAAACTCCGACAATAGAGAAAATATTTATAAGTAAAAAAAATAGTGCAACTTTCATCTTTTTATTTTTAATTTAATCAATGCTATCTAATTTTCTCTTAACAAATTGAATTCTAACTAATAAAGAACTCAACCAAAGCCCCAAACCTATCCAAGCTATGACGGCAGGATAAAAGACTTTTCTCAAATTATTATCTAAATCGTAGGAATTAAAACCCGGATTCCCACCATTGCCCGGATGCAGGGAAGATCCTGAAACCCTCGGAATGATATTGATAAACACCATGAACATCACGAAGGCGAAAATGGAATATACACCTGAAAATTTTGCCTTCATCTCCGAATCAGAAAATGAGGAGCGCAAAATAAAATATGCACAATATACCAATACAGCAGCAGCAGTTGCATTCAATTTTACCTCTGCAAAAACCCACCAAGCGCCCCAAGTTACTTTTGCCCATACTGATCCGGTCGCTAAACCCAAAAAGCCAAACAATAAACCAATCAAAGCGGATTTCTCGGCAATCACATCATTTCTTTGGCTATTAGAGGATAAATACTTAATACTGAAAAATAAATTAATCATCATCAGCAACATCATTGCAAACCACATCGGTACGTGGAAAAACAGATTTCTAATAGATTGTTCCAATATCGGCAAATCAGGCACTTTCACTATAAAACCATAGATACAAGTATAAAAAAGCAAAACTATAGTGATAGCTTTCCACCAAATTTGAGTCGTAAATTTCTCGTATGTCATATTATTCGCTCCAAAGGTAAGGAAATAATATAATAGACAGTATAAACGTAATCGTGTCCAAAAGCAACATTGCGCCTATATTTATCATCTTTTCGTCAAAATCAACTTCGATATTGGAGATATTTGTCAATCTCAAAACCAAAATTAAAAGTGGAAGAATAATAGGAAACCCCAAAACCGGCAATACCACTATATTATTGAGTCGAGCCGTAATCGTAGAAAAAAGTGTAAAAAGGTTACTGAAACCAATCCCGCCTAAAAACAATACGAGTAAAAAATAAGAACTGTCCTGTATCTGTATTCCAAAGAAAATAGTCATTTCCACATACACTATCAGCTCAAAAAAGAAAACCAAAAATGCATTGTAAAACAACTTAGATAAAATTAATTCTATCGGGCTGACAAGACCTCTAATGTAATAATATTGTTGATTGACCTCTTTTTCAAAAGTTTTTCCCACAATATTGATGACCGAAAAGAGAACAATTACCCAAAAAATAGCTGTCCACGATTGAAACTCTATTCTTCCTTCAAAAGCATAATACACAATAAAAGTAGCCCCTATCACATATAAAAGCATACTTGCTAAGACAGATTTATTTCTCCATTCTAAATAGGCTTCCTTTAGAATGAGATATTTAACTCTATTTGCTTGCTCTAACAAGTGGTAAAGTCTAATAGTCGGTTACAAAACGTGTCTTTCTGCATGATAAGAGGAACGAACCATCGGGCCACTTTCTACATACATGAAACCTTTCTCCAATCCATATCTTCGATAACGTAAAAACTCGTGAGGATGCACGTATCTGTCCACCGGCATGTGAATTTTTGTCGGTTGTAAATATTGACCTATTGTAATCACATCTACACCTGCATCTAACAGTTCGTCCATAGCTTCATAGACCTCATCTTCTGTCTCCCCACATCCTACCATGATACCTGTTTTGGTACGTTTGCCATAAGCTTTTATACGTCTCAGCTCTTCAATGCTTCTATCATATTTTGCCTGTGGGCGTACTCTTCTGTATAATCTTTTGACAGTCTCCATATTGTGACTGACTACTTCCTGACCTGCCGAAATCATCACTTCTAAGGCATCCCAATCCGCTCTCACATCGGGAATTAAAGTTTCAATAGTCGTATTGGGACAGGCTCTTTTGATTGCCAAAACTGTTTCATGCCAGATTCTCGCACCTTTATTAGGCAATTCATCTCTATTCACCGAAGTAATAACTGCATGTTTTACATTCATCAGACGAATAGCATCAGCCACGCGTTCAGGTTCTTTTTCATCCAATCCCGCGGGACGACCGGTCGCCACCGCACAAAAAGCACAAGATCTTGTACATACATTTCCCAAAATCATAAATGTGGCTGTTCCCGCTCCCCAGCATTCAGCTACATTGGGACAGTGACCACTTTCACAAATGGTGTTTAATTTGTGTTCCTTGACAATAGATTTGACTCTTTTATAACTTTCACCAGCCGGAATTTTGACTTTTAGCCAATCCGGTTTTGGTATTCTCTGCTCCTTTTCAACCAATGTTTCCATTATAACTTCTTTTTGCCCAAGCTGATTCCAACAAAGGCATTTACAAAAATAAATTTATTTGCTTTCGTAACCATTATCGGCACTTTGGAAAAATAACTATCTACACTCAGACCGATATCTACTGCTTTTATCATGCTACTCTGACTTGACCAATCAAATTGTAAACCTGTCTTAGCATGTAATCCGGGTCTGAATTTTAATTTCCATCCCACTCCAAAACCTGCTCCTCCGATAATTTTATCGTAATCTATAAAACCATTGTCCTCATCGGGGTGATATGAAACTACATCGTAATAGGTACATAAATCATCACCGCAAACTCTTAAATAATAAGGTTTGAGAAGCCCCAACGTAATTCCCCCTGCATAGTAATAGTTAATCATCACACCGTTGTGCTTAGCTTTTTCTGCAACCAAAAATCTTTGACCGACTGCACCGTGTAAAGCAAAAAGTGTATTTTGCTTGCCATAAATAAAAGGTTTGATTCCATTGGAACTAAACCATCCGGCATAAGGGTCTTTGTTTTGTTTGGCTTGCTTTGGGTGGTTATAAAGCCCTAAATCAATCTGGTAAATGAGTGATCGGGTATAAATCTTAGACTTGCCCATTTCAAAACCCAATTGCCATCCATCCGAACGCAACTTAAAATTAGCCGACCAATCCTGATGATAGACAAACTCATACTCCTCCGCCGGTTTTTGTAATCTTGCACTTTGGGCAAAAGTCGGCTCGTAGTACAAAGTACCTACTAACAATAGGATGAATGCCAGATTTTTAAACATGAGACAAATACCTTTTACAGAAAGTTTCTGCTTATAAATTAGCAATTATATCTTCTGAAATAATTGCCGAATGTGAACTGTCGTAAACGGCTTTACCTTCTTTAAATACAATAATTTGCGGAGATTCATGTTCTACTCCACTTTTTTGTGCAATATAATTAGACAAATCACGATGTTTCAACAAATCTAAATAGTATATCTCCTTCGGAGAATCCCAAGTTCTCTCTAATCGGTTTTTGGCCATAGAACTAATAGGACATCTTGTACTGTGTTTGAAAATAACAGCACTTTGCGGAGAGGTCATCATATCATCAATCTGCTCCTCACTCGTTATGTCAACCCAGTTTACCATTTCATTATTTTAAAATATTAAGCTGTGTAGTATGGATTTTGGAAAAGGTAGGACAACCTGAACCTTTTCTACCACAACTTACCACAGTTAAAAAAGTTATCATTAAAACTACAGCCGCAAATCTTCTTTTTTTCATATTTTTATTTTTAGTTTAAATAGTTAGATAATGCAAAACTAATAAATATCTTGTGGCTATGTCTGTTAAAAGTTATCATTTTATTGCAATAGGTGGAGCTATCATGCATCAACTTGCCATTCATCTTCACCGCATGGGTCACCAAGTGAGTGGTTCGGATGATGTCATTTACGATCCTGCCAAGACTAATTTGTCTAATCATGGATTATTGCCAAAAATAGAAGGTTGGAATAAAGGAAACATTCACAAGGGTTTAGATGCCGTTATTTTGGGAATGCACGCCAAAGATGATAATCCTGAATTAGTAGAAGCTAAGAGATTAGGCATAAAAATTTATTCTTTTCCGGAGTTTATTTACGAGCAGTCAAAAAATAAAACAAGAGTCGTGATAGCCGGAAGTCATGGTAAAACGACTACCACATCCATGATTATGCACGTACTAAAAGCTGCAAAGATTGATTTTGATTATTTGGTAGGCGCAAAGATTGAGGGTTTTGACTATTCCGTCAAAACAAGTGAAGAAGCTTCCATTGTGATTTTGGAAGGTGACGAATATTTGACATCACCGATTGACCGACGATCTAAATTTTTACACTATCATCCTGATTACGCAGTGATTACCGGTATTGCTTGGGATCATATCAATGTATTCCCAACTTTTGACGAGTATTTGGAAACTTTCAGAAAATTCATTCGTACTGTCCATAAAAAGCTTTTCTTCTATTCAAAAGATGAAGATTTAATCGCAATGACAAAAGAAATAATCGGTCAAAAAGCTTTCCCATATAATGCACTACCTTCAAAAGTAGAAAACGATCAAACCTTTGTCATACACAATCAAAAATCTTATCCTTTACACATCTTCGGAGAGCACAATATGGCAAATCTCAGTGCAGCTTTTCACATTTGCACAGAATTAGGTGTCAATGAAGAAACCTTCTTTG
Source organism: Chitinophagales bacterium (assembly GCA_023957215.1). GTDB lineage: Bacteria > Bacteroidota > Bacteroidia > Chitinophagales > JADIYW01 > JAMLHH01. The sequence goes on along the minus strand of JAMLHH010000006.1, from coordinate 15,963 downwards.
AATTGATACAAAGTTTTAATGGCGCCGCCAACCGGTTAGAACTTATAAAAGATGATGTAGAAAGAAAAATTACCTATTACAAAGATTTTGCACATGCTCCATCCAAAGTTTTAGCCACGGTAGATGCCGTCAGAAAACAATATCCCAAGCGAAAACTGGTAGCGGCTTTGGAGTTACATACTTATAGTAGTTTGCAAGCAAATTTTACATCGCACTATGCCCATACTTTGGATAATAGTGATATTGCTTGCGTTTTCGTGGACAACGAAGCATTAAAAATTAAAAACAAAGCACCCATAGAAACAGATTGGATCAAAGAGCAATTTGACAATCAGGCGCTTGAGGTCTTTTCTGATAAAAACAAATTAGAAGCTTGGTTACAAAAGGAAATTACGGATAATAGTGTTATCTTGTTAATGAGTTCCGGTCATTGGGGAGGAATGGATTTGAAAAAGGTTGCTTCATAACAAATTTTTCCAGGCGTAATTCTTCATCGTGTTGTATTCAATGTGCCGATATAACAAAGCTCCAGCTTATATATATGCCGATTTGTCATACTATAATATAGTTTAAAAAGGCTAAAGAAACCAAAAGTGTGGTGATTTTACTGAATACTTAGTAAAATATATATTATGGAGAAGTATTCATAAAACATAGATTTTCACTTATATCCACTTCAACTTAATCAACTTTTTGTATCCTTTCAGTTTGTGAATAAGAGGTAAAATAACTACCGTCATATCTCTTAATCTTTTTTTATAATGTCTAGATGGATGAAGGATTGTACGCCACAGCCATTCCATTTTGATTACGCGCATCCATTTAGGAGCACGTATATAAAAACCGCTCAAAAAATCAAAAAAACCTCCAACAGTGAAAATCAATAGTTTTTTTTGTCTTATCCAATCTATATTTTCCGTTACCCATCGTTCTTGTCTCGGCGAACCCATACCGATAAATAAAGCGCACTTATCGGGAATTTTATCAAAATTCAAAGGGGTATAACCATCTTGAAAATAGGTCAGCACTTGTGTGCCATACTGCCGGTTAAGATTTACATTACAAGCATTGATATTTTCTTTTGTCGTACCATAAAAACAGATAGGCATACCTGATTGATGTAAAACATCAATAAATAATGGAGACATATCCGTACCGTTGAGATTGGCAATTTTTTGACCGGTAATGATTTTAAAACAAATCTGCATGCCGATACCGTCCACCAAAAGATAATCTGCCAAAAGATAATCTTGTAAGATTTTCCTATTCTGATGAAGTAAAACATAACTGGCGTAATATATATAGTGCACAACAAGTGCATCATCAGAACTCATCCATTGCTCAACAAGTTTTTGGGCAACACGTTTGGGATTGTCCGAATCCGTAAAATTCAAAAGTGATATTTGCGAATCAATATCTGTCATAACGAGAGCCTTCTTTTGATGGTTTCAGGGATACTTTTCATCCTGTCAAGATTAAATAATAAGGCCAAACCTAATTTAAACGGGAAAAGTATATACCATGCTAATAATGAGCGCTTATTGACCTTGGGATGCACAAATTGGTATTCAAAGTTTGGAAAGAATCGACCGGAGGTTCTCTCACAGATTTCAATTTCTTCATTTGACAAACCACCTTTTTTCCAATTACCGGCTCTTTCCTTTTTGATTCCCACCTCTTGACTGTCTGCTTCATTAGAAGAACTGGCTTGTGGGATATCCAACATTTCATCAAAAAAATCTATTTCGAGATGTCGGCAGATTTTCTGAATTGTGGATTTCCCATCGTCCAAAATATCTTCAAACCTTATGGTCAGTACTTGGGGGTGATGTTCAAATTTTAAAGAAGCTCTGATTGCGGCATTCCAAAGTTTGCTCAAAGTATAAGGGTGATAATTGATTCTCAATCTCAAAGCCTCTCTTTTTGTAATGAAATTTGCCCCCATTTTTCTACGTGTCCACTTTCTTTTCTGCGATAAGAGAATAGCTCTTGGATCACGCACCATATTGATAATCTTTGCTCTCGGAAAAAGCTCCAAAATCTCTTGAATATAGAACACATTTTGAGGTGTCTTTTCACAAGGGATTAGTTTACCTTCCTGATGAGTTACCATATTCATAAATTCTGCATAAATCAAGTGGGGAACAAATGGAATACTCAGGTTGTTAACAAAGATACTTGCCTCTGAATGATACTTCTTGATATCCATTTTGCCTGTATATCCGCTCTTTTGGATATAAAATAATTTGGAGACCAAAGTGATAGCTTCACCTTTAGTAAGTAAAACATCTCTATCTTTAGAAGACCAAAGTTGTTCAAAAAAGTGCAATTCATTGAGGACAAATAGTTTAGGATGATTATTCAAAATCCGTAACATCATTGTCGTACCACTTCTTGAATTTCCTACAATAAAGAAATAGGGCATTTCCACTCGCATGCCACAAAATTATAAGAATTTTTGTTAATTAAATGTCGAAACAATACAACAAGTAATCTCATTGACACATTCTCCGGTTAACATACTTCTGTTTAATTAACGTCAAGACAATAAATCTGTCTTAAATATTAGAATAAGTGGTTATTAACATGATTGCATAATACCGATACATTTTGTATATTTGTGCATGGAAAAACTTGATTTACGAAAACTCGACGAACAAGAAATACTTGGCATACGAAAATCCGCTATGCGCCTTATTGAATCAGGAATGTCTCAGAAGGCTGTTTGTGAAAAACTATGCCTGCGTCCTAATACTCTAAACGATTGGAGCAAGAAATATAAGAGCAAAGGAGTAAAGGGTCTTCATTCCGGAAAGCGTGGAGCGAGGTCTGAGGACAGAAAACTACTATCCTCAAAGGTAGAACGGCAAATACAGAAGATGATTATTGATAAAATGCCAGAGCAGTTAAAACTTGATTATGCTTTATGGACAAGAAAAGCAGTCAAAGAATTGGTTGAAAGAGAATTTGGGATAGTTATTTCTATCAGTGCCATGGGCGTTTACTTGAGGAAGTGGGGTTTTACCCCTCAAAAGCCAAAGAAGCAAGCTTACGAACAATGCCCGAAGAAAGTCCAAAAATGGTTAGATGAGCAATACCCTGCTATCAAGAAACAAGCTAAAGAAGAAGATGCTGAAATTTTCTGGGGCGATGAGACCGGAATCAAAAACCAGTGTAATCACGGCAGAAGTTATGCACCTAAGGGGAAAACACCTGTGAAAAAGAGTATGTCCAAACGTTTTTCGGTAAATATGGTGTCGGCAGTCAACAATCAGGGTAAAGTCCATTTTATGATATACTCCGAGTCTATGAATGCCGATAGGTTGATTGAATTTATGACACAACTCATTAAGGCAAATCGAAGAATGGTCTATTTGATATTGGACAATCTTCGGGTTCATCACAGTAAAATCGTTAAGGAATGGGTTGAGAGAAACAAAGAAAAGATTGCATTATACTATCTGCCTTCTTATTCTCCTGAACGTAATCCTGACGAATATCTGAACTGTGATCTGAAACAGGGAATGTCAGCAAAAAAGTCACCAAAGAACAAGGAAACGCTACAAAATAATGTACAAAACCATATGGAAATGCTATCAGTCAGTCCGCAAAGAGTAATGAAATATTTTAAACACAGAGATATTCAGTATGCAGCATAGGAAAATATCGGTCAATATATGTCGGGTTAATAAAAACTTACTCTGTCCCCACTTCTTCAGTCACATCCTCATGTTCTAAAGTAGAATTATCAGCGCCTCGTAATTTTTCAGCTCTATTGATACAAGTCTTACAAACTTCGTTATTATCAATCTTTCTTGCTTCCCAAGCTTCTTTTACAGTACCTTCACTTACTTCACTGTTTTTAATGTGCTGACAGTCATCAAAAATATGTAATTTATTACCTGATGGTGTCCAATAAACCCTGTCCACACCATTGGTCAAGTCAGTAATCAAATCAGTCTGCTCGTTAATCTGTTCGGTATATTTTTCAATAGAAGGCGGCGCATAATCCACGCCGGTTCCTACTCCAATCAATAAAGCAAGTGCTGCAACAGCACCTACAATACCTTTAGACTTTCTGTCTAAATTTTTATTCATCAAAACAAGAACGATTAAAGGCAAGAAAGCAATAGCCGCCATGATAGCACCTAATTGACTTTGGATAAAAAATTTTGCTTTGTTCTTTTCAGATGCAGGATCTAAACGATTTGCTTTTTTCCACAATAACGAACCTGTAATAGAGAGTGCCAATATGACAACAACAGCTCCAATTAGCCACATCATCATATCGTTACTGATTAATTTGAGTATTGCAAACACCTCTCCGGCAATTGCCACTATCCATGCTATCATCGCAAAAACACGCAATTGCTTAGCTTGTCCTTTTACTTCAGCACTCGCTACAAATTCTTTTTTCTCAGCCATTTCAAATTATTTTAAGAGCAAATATATTAATTATTTCCATCTACTTTAAAAACTTTCTATTTTTACGAGACGAGGGCTTCTTCCTCTATCGCATCTTTATCCACCTCATCTTTTTCTACTCTGAGATTTTCGATGATAAACTCTTGCCTTTCAGTGGTGTTTGTTCCCATGTAGTAAGAAAGTAACTCCTCTATTTTGACATCTTTTCTCATCACCACCGGACTCAAACGGATATCTTCACCAATGAACCCCCCAAACTCATCAGGTGAAATTTCGCCCAAACCTTTAAATCGGGTAATTTCGGGCTTCCCTTTCAACTTATCAATTGCAGCTTTTTTCTCCTCTTCCGAATAGCAATAAATTGTCTCTTTTTTATTTCTCACCCTAAAAAGTGGTGTTTCTAAAATATACAGATGTCCTTTTCTCACCACATCAGGGAAAAACTGCAAAAAGAAAGTCATCAGCAATAGCCGGATATGCATACCGTCCACATCAGCATCTGTAGCGATCACTATTCTATTATAACGCAAATCATCAATATCTTCTTCGATATTCAGCGCATGTTGCAATAGGTTAAATTCCTCATTTTGATAGACTATTTTTTTTGTCAATCCATAAGAATTTAAAGGTTTCCCTCTCAAACTAAACACCGCTTGTGTTTCTACATCCCTCGACTTTGTAATCGAACCACTTGCTGAGTCACCTTCTGTAATAAATAAAGTTGTTTCAAGGTGGCGAGGATGCTTTTCATCCGTAAAAGTCACTCGACAATCCCTCAATTTCCTATTGTGAATACTTGCCTTTTTAGCACGTTCTTTGGCAATTTTTCGCACACCTGCCATATCCTTGCGCTCACGTTCCGACTGTTGTATTCTTTTTAACAAAGCTTCCGCAGTATCGGGATTTTTATGTAAGTATGGATCTAAGTTTTCTTTGACAAAATTATGAATAAAAGTTCTGAGTGATTCACCGTCAGGAGACATATTGGTCGAACCTAATTTCGTCTTTGTTTGCGACTCAAAAACCGGCTCTTGTACTCTAATAGCTACAGCCGCAATAATCGCTTGGCGAATATCCGAAGTGTCAAAATTTTTATTGTAAAACTCTCTCAAAGTCTTGATAATCGCTTCCCTAAAAGCAGTCAAATGTGTACCTCCCTGTATGGTATATTGGCCATTGACAAAAGAATAATAATCTTCTCCATATTCATTGCCATGTGTGAGAGCCATTTCTATATCTTCACCTTTCAGATGAATGATAGGATATTTCAAAAGATTGGCATCCGTTTTATCTTCCAACAAATCCTGCAAGCCATTCTTGGAAAAAATTCGGTTTTTATTCAAATTGATAATAAGCCCGGCATTGAGATACGCATAATATTTCATCTGATCTTCCACAAAGTCCATAATGAACTTGTAATTTTTAAAAATCGTCTTGTCAGGTGTAAATTCTATGATAGTCCCATTTTTCTCATTACTGAACTCCAAAGGCACATCTTCTATTAATTCTCCCGATTGGAAAACCGCTTTTTTTTGTTGTCCGTCCCGGATAGAAAGCACCGTAAAAGTTGTAGAAAGTGCATTGACCGCTTTTGTTCCTACTCCATTGAGACCCACAGACTTCTGAAAAGCTTTTGAGTCGTATTTACCACCCGTATTGATTTTTGAAACACAATCTATTACCTTTCCCAAAGGAATACCTCGACCATAATCTCGTACACGCACGACGCCATCTTTGATATCTACATCAATCTGCTTACCGAAACCCATCATGTGTTCATCTATCGAGTTGTCAATCACCTCTTTCAGCAATACATAGATTCCATCATCCGCCGAGGAACCGTCACCCAATTTCCCAATATACATTCCCGGTCTGATTCTGATATGCTCCTTCCAGTCGAGCGTTCTAATATTATCCTCACCGTATTGAACTTCTGCCATAATCACTTATAATACATAAAAGTAGTGCGAATATCCAATATTTGCCTTGTATTTTTTTCCACATCTATTGATAACCTCTGGTTTTGAAGAAATTTGGAAAACAATATCTCTTTCAAGTTTTCAAAGTTTCCGAATTTCTAATTTTCCTTAACTTTGAGTCTTCATGATTTCATTTTTAAGAAATAGCATTTTTATACTTTTATCAGTCATTATATTTTCTTCATGTTTAAAAAAATATGATTTAGATTTTGATCAGGTGGGTAAAAATCTGACACTCAATGCAGATGTAGAAACAGACCATACTGTCGAAGCATTAATTACCCTAACCAAATCACCATTGGATTATGATAATTACATCACACCATCCGATGCAAAAGTGGATTTATATGAAAATGGCGTATGGTTAGAAAGTTTAAAGTACGTGAGCAAAAACGGACAGCTCGGTATATATACCTCTCAAAATAAAATACAAGCATTAAAAACTTATACAATCAAAGCATCTTACAAGGATTTGCCAATTATTTCCGCTACGCAAACTACTTTTGACTCGCCCAATATTGAAAGTATTTCTATGGATAAAGACGTCAGAGCGATTGCGGATTCCGGCACAATGCACGTACAAGTCCATATCACTGAAACCAACGTAAAAAGAAGATATTTCAGTATTATCAATTTTTTTGAGATTCATCGAAGTAACGATGATGAAACAGAAACTGTTTCGTGGAATATCATAGATATTAACTTACCTAAATCTTTCAAGGACGATAGAAATTATTCAAATATTGTCACTGACAATCCACAAAATATTTCTTACAATCTAAATTTTAGAAATATGGAAGAGTTTCAATCCGATAATGTAAGAGCCGTCTGGTTTTACATAGAAGTTTTGGAATTATCGGAAGATGGTTATTTATACAAAAAAACCTATAGGAAAAGAGGTGATGATAATTTTAATGAGCCTACGTTGGTATATTCAAATATCGAGAATGGCTTTGGCATTTTCAGTACATTTTCTCGAACACTTCAAGTTTTTCCCGTAAAAGGTTACAGATAAAAATACAATTTTGAATTTTACCTCATTTGAATTAATTATCTTGTGAAAAACATTTCTTATGAGTATCTGGAAAATACCTGTTACAGTTGAGCTTTTAAATGAAAATAAAGGGAGAAATATGACCTATCACCTTGGTGTAGAATATACAGAAGTAGGAGAAGATTTTATTTCAGCAAGAATGCCGGTGGACGAACGCACCAGACAGCCTTTCGGTTTATTACACGGAGGGGCAAGTGTGGTATTGGCGGAAACTCTCGGGAGTTTGGGTGCAAATTTAGTCCTCCATCCCGGAGAAGCACACGCAGTTGGTCTCGATATCAATAGCAATCACTTAAAAAGTGTCAGAGAGGGTTATGTAACAGGCACAGCCCGACCTCTGCATATCGGTGGTACAACACAAGTTTGGGAAATTAAAATCAAAGATGAAGCCGGAGATCTCATCAACATTAGTAGAATCACCATGTTTGTAGTAAAGCATAAGAAAGGGTAAGTTCAAAACTATTATAGATAGATTAGTTGATATTCCTCCCTTCTATCCCTTTACCTGCAAATTACGCTTATCACTTATCCAAAACATGACTGCAATGAAGGTAATTAGGATAAGTTGTGAAAGTAATGTCTGCATGTTCGGATAAATACCCAACCAGTCTATTCGTATAAATGAAATGGAATGATGGGATATCCAACCGGCCTCTTGAAGAGAATGAACTCCCTTACCTATTAATATAACAGACAAAATTAATATCATCCATGAGGAATATTTAAAAATATATTGCAGAGGCATTTTTTTAGTGTATTTGAAAAAGATATAGGCAATGATAGCAATCAGAAATACTGCGGTAAGAGCTCCCAAGCCAATCGCAGATACATTTTCTACCCCTGCATCCAATTGAATAGCCTGTAAAAACAAAATTACCTCAAAAGCTTCCCTGAATACAACCATGAAAGAGAAAAATGCCAATCCGTACATACTTTCTTTCTTTAAATACCCTCCAATTTTTTCATTGATAAATTTTGTCCATTTAGAGGCATACGTTTTATCATGCAACCAAAATCCGGCAAAAATCAAGATAACTACTGCGAAAATAGAGACAAGACCTTCTAACAATTCTCTATTTTTCCCACCAAACTGTATGATATAATCAGCCAAAAACCAACCCGCACCACCCATCAAAACTGCCGAAATCCACCCGGCATGCAGCCATTTTAAAGCACCTTTAATTTTTGTAGATCGTATCAAAGTGATAGCAATTGCAATAATTAAAAAAGCCTCTAAAGCCTCTCTCAACATGATAGATAATGCTAATATATAAGCCAACCAGTAATTTAAGTTTTGACCACCCAATAAATGGTTAGCTTCATCTAATAAATTAATCGCCTGATCCACTTCATTTTGTAAAGCCTCCACTCCCAAATCTTTTTCAATCGTCTGTCTGACTTTAAACATCTGTGCTTCCAATTGGGGGACAAAATCACTTTTGACAGTTTGGAGACGTGCTTCTACCGGTTCTACACCGTCTAAATATGCATTAATAGCTTGAATTTTAGCAATCTTTTTATCACCCTTCTTATAGCTTTCCAAAGCTGACAGAAGCCCGTTCTTTGCAGTAGGCAAACTATTTTCAGTAGGCTTTTTCTCCGGTTCGTACGTCCTGAGTGCCAACAATTTTTGTTCTTTATTTTTCGGATTGGTACCGCTTAATCGATGGAGAATTTCATTATCAGATAAAAAAGATAAATCTTCTAGGTTTAGCTCCTTGGATGCGGAATTAAATTGTGATATAAGATCCTGATTGTCTTGTAATGGATCTTGGTATAAGATAGATTTTACATAAAAAGCCAAATCCCAAATATCTTGTTCGCTCAGATGAGCATGTCCTTGCATGGCAGTTCCGGGAACACCTAATCTTATGCTGTTGTATGCCTGATAAGCGGAGATACCTTTCATCAAATCCGCATTGTGAAAATTACTCGGCTTGGGTTCGATATCCTTACCTGCTACTCCATCACCATTCCCTTTCTCACCATGGCAAGAGGCGCAATGTATAGAAAATAGCTTCCGTCCGTTTGATAAAGAAGGCCACGTTTTGGGAGAAGTCTGAAGTCCTGTTTCAATAATGACACTGTTATTAATTTGGTTAGCTAATGTGCTAATTTTCTCAGCAGGAGCTTTTGTATTGATTAGTTCTATCAGCTTTTGTATGTCTCCCAATAGTTTCGATTTGCTATCTTCACTCATCGAAGGCGATTCTTCCACAAGATGCAATGCCTGCAACGAAAACTCCTGTTGCTCCTCATATTCCTGCTGGTCGAGTATTTTACCGCTTTCGACCGCTCCGGCATAATCCATTGAGACGTAACTCAATAAATGGACAACCGTTTCAGCTGCCGTTTTGCTGTCGTCGGCAAATAAACTTTGTATAGAAAATATATAAAAAGATATAGTAACAAATAAAAAAAAATGCGCTCTTTTATACATGTAATTTTAATTTAGACTAATTAAAAGCAAAGATAATTTTTTCTTGATAACAAGCCATCTATTAAAAATAAAACATAGAAATTTAATCTATGCAAGCATTTATATTAATACAGTATTAAGTATTTGGGCGTGACCCCGAAAGTTTCACTTTCGGGGTCGGGTCGTCGTTTCGTCTTTCCTAAAAAGATGATACCGTGATGAAATCAGCATGTATAGTGTTCAATTTCTCTACAACTTCCTCTTGATTTCTACTTTTTCAAAAGCTTCGATAATATCTCCGATTCTGATATCATTGTAGTTTTTCACCTTGATACCACATTCAAATCCTTTGCCGACTTCTTTTACATCATCTTTGATACGTTTCAAACTGTCTAGCTCTCCTGTAAAGACTACAATGCCATCTCTGACTAATCTGATTTCATTAGAACGTGAGATTCGACCACTCATCACATAACAACCAGCAATTGTGCCTACTTTACTAATCTTAAATGTTTCTCTCACTTCCACTTCGGCTACGACTTTCTCTTCAAACTTAGGTTCGAGCATACCTTCCATCGCATGTTTGACATCTTCTATCGCATCATAAATAATGGAGTAATTTCTAATTTCTATGCTTTCTCTCTCGGCCAATTGTTTAGCATTGGTTGACGGTCTTACTTGGAATGCTACCACAACTGCATCAGAAGCTATTGCAAGTTGAACATCATTTTCAGTGATGGCTCCTACTCCTTTTAGAATGATATTTACTTGAATCTCTTCCGTAGAAAGTTTTAATAAAGAGTCACTTAAAGCTTCGATAGAGCCGTCTGCATCACCTTTGATAATGATATTGAGTTCTTTGAAATTACCTAATGCAAGTCTTCTGCCAATTTCATCCAATGTAATGTGTTTTTGGGCACGGATTCCTTGTTCACGAATAATTGTTGTTCTTTTATTGGCAATTTCTTTGGCTTCTTGTTCGGATTCATATACTTTAAACTTGTCACCTGCGGTCGGAGCTCCATTCAAGCCAAGTAATTGTACCGGTTGTGAAGGTCCTACTTGACTTACTCTCGAGCCTCTCTCATTAAATAAAGCTTTTACTTTTCCGTAATATTGTCCTGCAACGACAAAATCTCCAATTTTCAAAGTCCCTTCTTGTACCATGATAGTAGAGATATAGCCACGACCTTTATCTAAAGAAGCCTCCAATAAGCTACCGGAAGCAGGTTTATCCGGGTTAGCTTTTAATTCGAGTAATTCTGCCTCTAATAAAATTTTCTCTAATAATTCATTGACACCGGTTCCCTTTTTAGCTGAAATTTCTTGACTTTGATATTTACCTCCCCATTCTTCAACAACGATATTCATATCTGCCAATTGTTTCTTGATATTATCAGGATTAGCAGTCGGTTTATCAATTTTGTTGATAGCAATAATAATCGGAACATCAGCAGCTTGAGCATGACTAATCGCTTCTTTTGTTTGAGGCATGACATTGTCATCAGCCGCTACAACTACTACTACGATATCTGTCAGTTTAGCACCTCTTGCACGCATAGCAGTAAAGGCTTCGTGTCCGGGAGTATCCAAGAACGTTACTTTCTTATTGCTTTCCGGCAAGGTTACTTCATAAGCTCCAATATGCTGGGTGATACCTCCGGCTTCACCGGCAACGATATTGGCATTTCTGATATAGTCAAGTAATGAAGTCTTACCATGATCCACGTGTCCCATGATTGTGACTATCGGTGCTCTCGGTTTTAAATCTTCCGGTTCATCTACATCGTCTAACTCTTCATCTTCATCGGTAATGCTGATAAATTCTACTTCTCTACCAAATTCGCCTGCGACTAATTCTATTACTTCGGCATCAATTCTCTGATTGATAGAGACAATGATACCCAAAGAAAAACAAGCTGAAATAACTTGTGTCGGTGAGATATCCAAGATATTTGCCAGTTCACTCACTGAAATAAATTCTGTTACTTGAATTTTACCGCCATCAGTGGCTTCTACAGATTCGACAGCCGTATTTCTTCTTGATTTCTTATTCTTGGATTTAATAGATCGGGCTTTATTGCCGGATAGTTTAGCCATCGTGGCTTTTATTTTATCATCTATTTCTTTTTCAGAAACGGTCTGATCTGTTTCTACCGGTTTTCGGTTTCTATCTCCACGCCTTTTGTCTCTTCTATCACCCTGGTTTTGACCTTGACCTTGACTTCTGTTTCTATTTCTATCAGATGAGGCAACATTGTTTTTATCATCTCCTTCCGTACCAACTTTATCAATATTGACTGCTCTTCCGCTGATTCTTTTTCTTTTTTTCTTTTCTCCTTTGGAATTATCTTTAGAATGTGTTTTTTTTGAATCATCAGAAGACCTTCTTTGGGGGAGTTCTATTTTACCAATAACGGTTACTCCTTCCAATTTCCCTGCCTCAGCTCTAATAACATGTTCTTCTTCTTTTACCTCTTTCACTACTTGCTCTTTCACTTGAATAACAGGAGCAGGAACAATCTCCGAAGGAGTCGGTGCTTCTTCTATTTTAGGAGTCTCTTCTTTTTTCTTTTCTTCCGTTTTTGGAGAAGTCTTTTTAGATTTTGATTTCTTTTTATCTTCCAAATCTATTTTTCCTACAATTTTCAAAGTAGTCTTTTCTTCAGATGTGACAACTTCCTCCACGGTTTCTCCTACCATTTCATTTTTAGTCTCCGGCTCAACTTTTTCGGTAACTTCGATTACTTTTTCTTCCAAAACTTTCTCTGATTCCGGTTTCTTTTTATTGCCGTCCAAATCTATTTTGCCCACAATTTTCGGCTCACGAATTTTGACTTCAATTTTTTCAACTACTACGGGTTTTTCTTCTTCTTTGATAGTTACCTTTTCATCTTTGACTTCATCTACTTTGTCTTTCCTTACTTTCCCGATATTGATTTCATCCGCTTTTTTTCTAATGGCAATATCTTGCTTAAACGCACTTAAAAGAACATCGTATTGCTCCGGGCTTAATTTTGTTGATGGCTTGTTTTCAACTTGATGACCATGAGAAGCCAGGTATTCAATTATTGTATTGATGCCGACATTAAGTTCACTTGCTGCTTTTACTAATTGTATGGATTTTGTTACGGACATTTATTGTTTTTTATTGTTCAAATTCTTCTTTGAGGATTTTAATCACATCATCAACGGTTTCTTCCTCTAAGTCAGCACGTCTTGCAATCTCGTCTCTATCAAGACTGAGTACATCTTTTGCCGTATCGCAACCGATGCTTTTTAGAGAGTCTATCACCCATGATGCAATTTCATCTGTAAATTCATCTAAGTCAACGTCATCTTCAATTTCATCTGTATCTCGATAGACATTGATTTCATAACCGGTCAGACGACTTGCCAATTTAATATTCAGACCTCCTTTACCAATTGCTAAAGAAACTTGATCCGGTTTCAAATATACAGCCGCTTTCTTGTCGTCAGAAATATCAATAGAAGATATTTTTGCCGGAGACAAAGCCCTTTGGACATAGAGAGAAATATTGTTAGTATAGTTAATGATATCTATATTTTCATTTTTCAACTCACGGACGATACCGTGTATTCTTGAGCCTCTCATACCGACACAGGCTCCTACGGGATCGATTCTGTCATCATAGGATTCCACGGCGACTTTTGCTCTTTCGCCCGGCTCTCTCACGATATTTTTAATAGTAATCAGACCGTCAAAAATTTCCGGCACTTCTAATTCCAATAATTTGCCAAGAAACTCAGATGCCACCCTTGATAAAATCACTCTCGGATTGGATCCTCTCATTTCTACATCTTTGATAACAGCTCTGATATTACTACCTTTTTCGTAATAGTCACTTTTTATTTGTTCTGTTTTGGGAAGTATCAATTCGTTTCCGTCTTCATCCAACAACAATGCTTCTTTTTTCCAAACCTGATACACTTCCGCAGTCACAATTTCACCTATTCTATCATGGTATTTTTTGAAAACTTCGTCTTTTTCTAATTCAAGTATCCTTGAAATTAGCGTTTGTCTTGCCGCCAAAATTGCTCTGCGACCAAAAGATTCCAATTTTACAGTTTCATAGCACTCATCTCCAATTTCAAAATCGGTATCTATCAATTGTGCTTCTGACAAACTGATCTCTTGCAAGTCATCTTCAACAGCTTCATCTTCAACTATCGTTCTTTTTCTATATATTTCAAGGTCTCCTTTATCCGTATTGACGATGATGTCAAAATGATCGTCTGAGCCATATTTTTTTCTCAACAAAGTCTTAAAAACATCTTCCAAGACACGCATCATGGTAGGGCGGTCTATATTTTTAAAATCTTTAAATTCGGATATTGAATCTATTAATTCTGCACTGTTCATAGGTCAAATTATTTGAATGCGAAATGTTTTTTAATGTTTTTTATTTCTTCCATTTTATAGGTTTTTATTTCTTCCGGTATTATTTCTTTTTTCTTTTTTATCTCTTCTATTAAAATAGTAATGGTTTCATCGCCAAGAGCTTTTAAAATTCCAACCTCTTTGATTCCGTTTTTCAGTAAGATATCTACCTGTTTTCCTAATGCCTTGTCAAACTGTCGGCGAACTTTCAAAGGTTCGTCCAAACCCGGTGAAGAAACCTCCAAGGTATAATTATCGGTCACTAAGTTGTTTTGTTCCAAATACTCTTCCAAAAAACGAGAGGTCTGTGCACAGATTTCTATACTGACATTTTTTGTGTCATCTATAAACACACAAATTTTCATTTGTGGGCTTATTTTGATATCCACTAAAAACAAATCCGTGTCCTTAAATCTTTCGTTTAAAACCCCCGAAATTGTTTCTTTTAAAGTTTCTTCTTTTTTCATCTCATTTATTGAACAAAAGAGGGGACTCTCAACAGTCCCCTCCAATTCCACGGTGCAAAGATAGATATAATAGTTTGTTTTTTATTATAATTATGAAAAAAGTATTTTAAAAGGATAGGCTTTTATCGTTTTTCACTCCTTTTGGTATAAGATTATGTAGAAAAACTATCATCTGACCGGTTTATTGATAAAGAATTGGTTTGAATTTTATATTTTTGTGGCGCTTTGAAAAAATATCTCTTTTATTTAAATAGAGAACACATTCAGGCCTCATAGTTCAATGGATAGAACGAAAGTTTCCTAAACTTTAAATGCAGGTTCGATTCCTGCTGGGGCTACTAAAATAGAGCCAAGAGCCAAGAGCCAAGAACCAAGAACCAAGAACCAAGAACCAAGAACCAAGAACCAAGAGCCAAGAACCAAGAACCAAGAATTAGTTTGTTCAAACTCACCTGAATATTCAACCCTTATTTCGTCAAAACTACTTTTTCCGCTTGAATAGAGCCATCCGCCTGCATAATACGAACAAAATAGATACCACTTGCTTGTTGTGATAAATCAATGCCACCGGTCATAGCTCCTTGATTAAATCCCTGTTGTATCATTTTACCATTCAGATCAAAAACTTGCCATGACCAATCTTTGTCATCAGTCGCTTGAATTTGTATTCCACCCTTCGTAATTGTCGGATAAACCCGAAAAGGCTTTTCTGTCACCGATACTGAAACATCTGTTATCGGACCGGTTTCATCCACACGAGTATAAACTTTATAGTACAATTCAGTCCAAGGACTATCGCCGGAAGTATTGACTATCTTGATGTGAATAAACGACTTGCCATAAGTATATTGTGCAGGAATATCAAAAATATCATCTCTGATATAGCCATTCATATTCAACCCGGGATTGAGCCACTCTCCTACTAATTCATCATCTACATACACTTTAGCTTTCTGATTTTTAAAACTATAATCGAAAGTTCTCAAAAGTCGTACTCCTTTATTTTGTGGCAAGATTTGAGCCGTCCACTCTACCATGTTCGGTATTGCATATCCGTCATGCGATATTTTTTCAAGATATTTTTCACCTTCATAGGCTGCATATAGATGTAAAGCAACTTTAGAATTTGAAGTTGTATAGTTGTGTAAAGTTTCATCCGTGAGCTTACCTATATCCAATGAATCCGTCAAAATAGTTTCAGCTCCTTGCCAGTAATA
>JAMLHH010000059.1 GCA_023957215.1 Chitinophagales bacterium | reverse complement strand
CCTTATATTTTTTTATCTCAGTTTTGGACTACTATATAAATCATTTTGGTATTAAAACGTGCAGGGTACAAAGTTTATACAGGTGTTACAAACTACAAAGAAGTTAATTTTGTAGCGTTAAAAGACGACAACGTTTTATATGTGCAAGCCACTTATTTGCTTGTTGACGAAAATACAATAAATCGAAAATACAGCCCACTTGAACAAATTGCTGATAATTATGAAAAGGTGGTGGTTTCGCTTGACGATGTTGCTTTCCCGCTAGAACAATACAAACGTGGAATTTCAGACCTTAAAAACACCTGCATACAAAACATCATGACGAATAGAAAAAAGCCCCAACAATTTTACGTGTTAGGTTTTTTTTCTCACCGGAGGTGTCGCTTGAACATCATAATGGCAATAGGTGGGCTGACGTGCAAACTTGGAGTTTTGTGCTTCTATTCAAGTCCAGTGCTAATTGACAGTTTTGTACTTCGAAACCCGCCCTTAGCAAAGCCCTGAAAACCGATTGTCTTTTTGCATAATTGCGATTTCTTTATGTGGCAAAAACGGTCAACTTATATCAAACAATGACATTTTCGTTTTATGGATTATACTAATAAATACTTTTTGATAAACATATTATAAGATTTCTATGTTAATCTTCGTACTTTCATCTTGAAGGTAGTTTGAAAATTAAAAAGACAGCTTTGAAAAGAAATATTATCATCAGTGGTGGCAACGGAAATTTGGGCTCGGCAGTGGTCAAAAAGTTTTTAGACACAAACGACCATGTTCTCAGCTTGATTAGAAAGAGAACCGGCGACATCGAAAATGAAAATTTGGAGGAAATAGAAATTGATTTGCTAAATGAGGAACTTACTCAAAAAACTGTTGCCGATATTATCAGTAGAAAAAAAAACATAGATATAGTCATTTTGACCGTCGGAGGTTTTACTTTGGGTAATATTGCGAAAACAAGCACTAAGGATATCTATAAACAATACCAACTTAATTTTGAAACTGCTTACAACATAGCTAAACCCGTTTTTCTACAAATGTTACAGCAAGAAAGTGGTCGTATTTTTCTCATCGGTTCCAAACAAGGTCTCGATACTAGCAAAGCCAAAGGTGTCACCGCCTACGCTTTATCCAAATCCTTGCTCTTTTCTTTAGCAAATATTTTAAACGCTGAGGCACAAGGTAAAAATGTCAATACTGCCGTCATCGTTCCCGGAATTATCGACACTCCTCCTAACAGAGCAGATATGCCGGATGCTGATTTTGACAAATGGATAAAACCTGAAGAGATCGCCGAAATCATCTATTTTTATTCATCTGATAAAGCACATTCTATCAAAGATTCTGTCATTAAAGTTTTTGGAAACCTCTAAAACAATTTCATTTCACTATAATTAATTAAAGACTAATACAGTCTTTGTTATTTTTGTGGTCAAAAACTTTTACTTTAGTACATTCATCTTATGAGCAAAAATTCCGGTAGAGTCATTTGGTTGCCACTCGTTTTTTCATTACTTATTGCAGGTAGTTTTTATTTAGGCTATCGTTATAAAAATTTTCAACAATCTGATTTTTTACAAAGTCATTCTTTTCTTTTAAATAACAACAATCCACTCAATCAAACACTGCAATTAATCAATCAACTCTATGTCGATTCGGTCGATATGAATGAAAAATATGATGAAACGATAGATTATTTGGTTAGACAATTAGATCCACACTCTTATTATATTCCTCCTAAAGAAATGTTGAGTGTAGAAGAAGATCTCAATGGTAGTTTTGAAGGAGTAGGTATTGAATTTTTTATCGTAAGAGATACTGTGCAAGTAGTCACACCTATTCCGGGAGGGCCTTCCGAACAACTAGGTATTATGTCTGGTGACCAGATTATCAAGGTTAATGACTCTACTATCGCAGGTGTAGGCATCACAAATGATGAAGTGATAAAAAAGTTAAAAGGTAAAAAAGGAACAAAAGTAAAAGTCGGTATCAAAAGATTAAATCAGGCAAAACTGATTGATTTTGATATAAAAAGAGATAAAATTCCTATTTATAGTGTAGATGCCGGTTTCAAAATTGATAATCACACAGGTTATATAAAGATAGGGCGATTTAGTGGTACGACGGCACAAGAATTTAGAGACAAACTATCTGATTTGAAAAATCAGGGTATTAACCAGTTGATTATTGATTTGAGACAAAATCCGGGAGGTTTTTTGGAAGAAGTGGTCAAAATCGTGGGTGAATTTATAGATGTCAAAAAAGAAGTAGTTTTTGTAGAAGGTAGAAGTGTAGAAAAAAAATACTACTATCCTGACTACAAAGGTTTGTTTTTACAAGGCAAAGTAGCTATTTTAATAGATGAAGGTTCAGCCTCCGCAAGTGAAATTTTTGCAGGTGCTATTCAGGATTGGGACAGAGGAATCATACTCGGCAGAAGATCTTTCGGCAAAGGTTTGGTACAACAACAGTATGCACTCGAAAATGGTGGAGCATTGCGATTGACTATTGCCAAATACTATACACCAAGTGGGAGATGTATTCAAAGACCTTATCAAGCCGGACACAATGAAGAATATGAGCATGATATCGAAGAACGTTACACCGATGGAGAGTTATTTGATGAGGATGATAATTTTGCTTTAGCCAAACAAGATACGAATAATAAATATCATACTAAAGTGCTAAATCGACCTGTGTTTGGTGGTGGAGGAATTGCGCCGGATGTATATATACCACTTGATACTACTTATCTCAATGCTTTTAGTTTGGAAGTTTTTGCAAACGGTTGGATACAAGATTATACTTATAACTATTTCAACAAACATTCCCAAGAATTGAAGAAGTACAAAAATGTAGATGAATTTGTCACGCATTTTAACAGCAACGATGATTTTTATAATAGCTTCATCTTTTATTGCAAAAATGACAAAAAAGCAAAAAATATCGCTTCAAGTAGCTCTGTACATGTTAAAAATGAAATCAAAAAAAGATTGATTGCCACTCTGGCAAGACAGATTTTTAATAATGACGGTTACTATCAGATTATGATGAAACAAGACGAATTAATACAGAAAGCTTTACAACAATTCTCTTCTAAAAGTTATTCGTTTAAGTAGTTTACATTTATCTTCTACTACTCACAAAACGGAGAAACTTATTAACAATCGACATGGAGTCCGTCATCATTTAACAATTTATAGTTTTCTATCATAACTAAAATTACTACTTTGTAAAAAAGTATAGTGTAATATGAATAGTTTTCAGTCCGCAACTTTACAAGGTATCGTGAAATTATTTAGAAGAAGCCTTTTCGTTAATAAAACCGAATCTCTTACACATAGGAAATTTTTTGAGAGAATTTCAAAAATCGCCAAGT
>JAMLHH010000058.1 GCA_023957215.1 Chitinophagales bacterium | reverse complement strand
CTCAACAATTGTTTTAAAAAGAATAATAAATTAAGTTTTAAAAACGAAGTGATGAGAGAAATAAACGACAATGAGGAAACTATGTTTAACAGTGGACATCAATCTACTGAGAGAATTGTAAGAAGAAATGAATTAAATGGTATCATCGAAGAGGTGTTGATGCAGATTCCCGATGATTATCGCATGGTGTTTTCATTGAGAGAAATCAATCAAATGAATGTGGCAGAAACGGCAGAGTTGTTAAACATCAGTGAGGCGAATGTAAAAGTAAGATTGAGTAGAGCCAAAGAAATGCTCAGAAACAAATTAGAAATATCCTATTCCACTACGGAATTATTTGATTATCACGCACTGTATTGTGATCCAATGACAGAAAAAGTAATGAAATTAATCAACAGATTATAAGAACGGAATCATGTTAGGAGTACTCAATCCCAAATTAAACAGCGCTTTGTATAACACACCGCTAACTGAAAAAGTGTTTGCATTAGATGATGAAGAAAAAATAGAAAAAATTGCTCGCCACTTTAGTCAAATCATGGAGACTTTGGGCTTGGATTTGAGTGATGACAGTCTAAATGATACACCTAGACGTGTGGCTAAGATGTATGTTCAAGAAATTTTTAGTGGACTACATCCTAAAAACAAACCGAGTATCAGCCTTTTTGATAATAAGTATGGTTATGATAAAATGTTGATAGAAAAAAATATCACACTCTACTCCCATTGCGAACATCATTTTGTACCGATTATCGGAAAAGTACATGTAGCTTATATTCCACATGATAAGGTCATTGGACTTTCAAAAATCAATAGAATTGTGCAGTATTATGCTTCCCGTCCACAGGTACAAGAGCGGTTAAATCTCCAAATTATAGAAGGATTAAAAGAAATTTTAAACCATAATGATGTAGCTGTTGTTATAGAAGCGAATCACTTGTGTGTGGCCTCAAGAGGTATTAGAGATACCAACAGCATGACCACCACAGCAAGTTTTTCCGGACAATTTGAAAATGAGAATATTAAACAGGAATTTTTAACTTACATCAATAAAAAATAATTTATCATGGCGCAAGCAACAAGAATCAAATCGATAGGGCATCTGACACACGATGTTTTACAAATCGTATTGGAAAAACCGGCAGGTTTGACTCTATATCCGGGTCAAGCCGTCGATGTGGCTATCAACAAACCGGGATGGGAAGAAGGATGGAGATCTTTCACACCGGTTTCTTTGGAAGATGATGCGGAATTAGAACTCAATATCAAAGTATATGCTGATAGAAAAGGTGTCACTAATGAACTTCAAACTTTGAAAAATGGTGACGAACTTTTAATTGGTGATGCTTATGGCGATATTCAGTACAAAGGTGAAGGAATATTTATTGCAGGTGGTGCTGGCATCACTCCGTTTTTGGCTATCCTGAAACATCTCAACAAGAACAAAAAATTAGCCAACAACAAATTAATTTTTGCCAATAAAACAAAAGGAGATATCATCAAAGAAGCTTATTTCAACACGTTGTTGGGCAAGAATTTCATTAATGTACTCTCTGATGAAAGTATAGATGGCTATGCACATGGTTTTGTGACACCTGATATTATAAAAAATCAAATTGAAGAGGGGCATCAATATTTTTATTTATGTGCTCCACCACCAATGATGACAGCGGTAGAAAAAGGATTGGCATCATTAGGCGTGAAAGAAGAAAATATAGTGAAAGAAGGTTTTTAATACTCATTTGTAGTATTTTTCATGAGTGGATGATTGGAGCAGGTTGCATAGCAACCTGCTTTTTTATTTCAATTATCTTCAAAGTCAGATGAGCTTGGGTAGGTTTTGAGTAGATGACTCCTTAGTTTCAAACAGATTATTTCTCCACATTGAAAAATAAGGAAAGCTCCACTGGATTATGGTCAGAAAGAGATTTTCTGCCTTTTGACCAAGATCTCTCAATAATAGGTATCTGTCTTTTTACATTTCTCATCTTATAACCTCTTGATATCAAGTAGATATAATCTATTACACCTTTAGTTTTCCCTGGTTCTAAATCATTTTTTGTATGGTCGTAAGTGTGTTTGATTTTGCCTTCTAATTCATAGTCGTCCACATTGAGTGCCGTCAGCATACTATCCAAGCCACCATCTTCGTATTTATCTATATTAAAATCACCTGCGATAATAACGGGTACATTGTCTTGATGATATCTATCAACAAGCTCTTCTTTGATTTGTTTTAACTGGCCGGTTCTGAGTTGGAGTGTTCCTCCGCTATTCAAATGGGTACCTATCACTTGAAACTTTTGTCCGTCTTTATTTATCTCCACCATGAGAGCTCCTTTTCTTGCCATTCTGTTGTCAATACCGGAGCTTCTTTCAAACCGGGTTGCCCCTACCCTCTTAACGGGATATTTTGAAAGTATCCATATTCCATCAGATGTCTTTAACGAGAATGGCTGTACAAAGGTCGGTCCTTTCTCATAAGGAAAAACATGTTTCAATTCTTTTCTCAACTTCTTTCTGGCACCGGGATTAAAAGCTTCCTCTAAAACCAAAACATCATAATCTGTTTTAGCTAATTCCTTTCCTATTGCAGTCGCTCTTTTTCGCTTACCGGTAAATTTCACTAAAGGTGGTAACATATAGATATTCCAAGATAATATTTTCAGACTATCTTCATTTGATTGCTTATCTGTCAATATTTGCCTGTTTTGGGCATCAACGTTTTCAAAAGACCGAGTAATCAAAAACGCAAAAGAGAGAAAAAATTTTAACATAAAAAGCTCTTTAGTACTTTACGTAATTATGCTTTACCTAAATTATAAATTAAATTACATCTAACCAAAAATATGTAACCAATTTTAGGTATATTTAATAAAATACATAAACCTCATAATACTGTTTTGTAAGGGTGAGACTATCTAATCAAGGTAATATTGCCTTGATTGTAAAGTTCGGATTTGTCTTCGCATATAATCTTTAAATAGTATGCATAAGCACCCTTATCAGCTGGCTTTCCTTTATAATATCCATCCCAACCTTTTGACAAATCATTGGTCTCGAAAACTTTTTCTCCCCAACGATTATATACCACATACTCTATCTGTATATTGGCTTCTGACCTGACTCGGAGGATATCATTGACACCATCGCCATTCGGAGTAAATGCAGTAGGTATAAAGATACGTTTCAAACTACATTCCGTCAAAACTTCCACTTTCATTGTATCGGTCGCCACACATCCGTCTGTATCCTTCACCAAAACGATAAAATCTGTCGTTTCCTCAATAATTGCATTGACCATCGGTATATCATCTGCATTTAAAACATCAGGCGGAAACCATTTGTATTCCTTAAAATCGGTAGGAATCGTAGATAAAACGACTTCTTGCCCTTTGTAAACTTTCGTAGGCTGAGCCTGAATATTGACTTGAATTTGTTTGAAATTAACAACTACTGTATCTCTCAATATACAATTGTCATCATATAAAATAGCAACAGGTATTCGATTATTCAGTCTTAAAATTTCCTCTTTTCTTATCGGAATGACATCATTGTTATATAGAGTGTCTGTAAAATTTCCCCAAGTCACTGCATAATCCGAATCAGATACAATATTTAACTCTAATAGAAGTCGAGTAGTGTCGTCACTATCACAAATTGTATAATGTGACAAATCCTTGAGAGGAGAAACCCCTCTCACATTTTCTGTCATCGGAATCGTATCAAAACAACGACCTTTTTCACCTATGATTAATTGATACTGAAAGTCAAGATTCAATGGGATTGTGAAAGAGAGATTAGAAGCCTCAGAGGTACTATCATTGAATAACCATTGATATGTCAAATCGGTATTTGATTTAGATAATTCAAGTAAAATTGTTGCATTGTCACATGTTTTGCCAATGGTTTTCACCAACGAAAATTCACCCTCATAGTTACAAGTATCTATTTGAAGATATATAGAATCACGGCTGGCACAGCCTGTCGTTTTATCTGTCACGGTCAAATACATCCATTGATTTGAATTGAC
>JAMLHH010000057.1 GCA_023957215.1 Chitinophagales bacterium | reverse complement strand
GCAAAATCTAAGCAGAAAATATAAACAAGCATTATTTTTTTAAGGAGACGTGAGACTAGTCGGAGGGTATGGGCGCATACCCTTTTTTATTTATCCCAATTTACATTTTGAGCTGCATTAGCTAAATCTTTTTCTGTTATTCTTTGGTAAGCTTGAGTTTGATCTATACGTGAATGTCCGGCTAGTAACATGACTTTATCTATTCCTAATTCATAATCATTAATTAGCAGCGTGATACATGTATGTCTTGCAAGATGTGATGTGATTTCCTGTTTGATATTGGTTACTCTTTGGAGTTCTTTTAGCATTCTGTTATAATGCTGATTAGTCACTCTAAAGAAATATCCATCATCTGAAAGATATTTTTTGATAATCATATCTATTTTACCATTCCAAAAATCAGTGATTATCCATTCAATTTTTTTATTGTGAATGTGTTTGACTTTATTCTGAATGTATGAAAGTCTGATGTTCCCATTTTCCAAAATCTGAAAATTATCACTGGTCAAATCTTTTAGATCCGTATATCTCATAGCAGTATAACACTGAAATAAATACATGTCTCTAATTTTTTCTAGTTCTGGTTTTAGTTGCAAGTCTATATTTTCTATGAGTTTTAATTCTGCAAGTGTCATGCTTTTTTTAGGTGGTTGTACGGCTTTGACAGAAAAGCCTTTTTTAAAAGGATCGCTGTTTGTGATATTTTGTTTGATGGCTTCATTGATTACCTTTTTTATTTGTTTGAACTTTTTATTTCTAGTGTTGACATGTAATTTTTTATCTTTAATAAGAAAAGCATTAAAAGCCTGTAGGAAAGTGATATCTATATCATCAAATGAACGGTCTTTTGGTGCAAATTCTTTGAGATAATTCAAAGTTCGTGCATAGTCTTCATTTGTTTTTGTGGATAGCTCTATATTGGTTATTTGGATAACTTGTTTCTCAAAGAAAGTATAAAATTTGGTATGTCTAGTCTGTGTCTTATACGGCTTATCACTAAAAAAGAACTCATTCTCTAAATCATGTACAAACTTTTTGAGTTGAAAATTTAGGGTTTTATGTTCTTTATGGGTTTTATTGATGGTGCATGTTACCGGATCCCAATTTTTTGGAGCAATAAAAATTCCTGTCGACCTTAAAAATCGCTTATTTCTGGACAAATAAACTTCTATCTCAATGACTGCTTGTTTTTTGTCATTGAGTTTACCTTTACGGTTAAACAATACTTTAGTTTTCATGGTAACACATTTTTGAATTTAGTAACACATTGGTAACGCATTTACCTTATTCAAACCTAACCAAATGTAATCACTGCCAAAACGTGAACCCTTCAAACACTAAGTATAAGAACAAATAAAGCACTTTAGAGCAAGTTTGGTTAAAATTGATAAAGTGCTTTTAGTTGTCCTACTAGGGCTCGAACCTAGACTCTTCTGAACCAAAATCAGACGTGTTGCCAGTTACACTATAGGACAGTGTCAACTTGGGTGCAAAGATAATTCGTTTTTATATTTGTACAAATAAACAATGGTAAAAATTAGTATTTTTAAGCAAAATCAAACTTTCTCGTTCCAATAGTAGGAATCGGGATAGATTCTTTCACCAAAAATAGCGGTCCCCACTCTGATAATAGTCGCTCCTTCCTCTATTGCAGTCACAAAATCGTGGCTCATTCCCATAGAAAGTTCTTTTGCTTCTATACCTATATCTGATAAGTCCATCTGTATTTTTTTAAGCAATTTGAAACACTTTCTTACCTTTTCGGTTTCAGCAGAAAAAAGTCCTATCGTCATCAGACCTTTTAGATGCAGTCTATCCAAACTTGCAATCTCTTTTGCCAAAGCAAGTGCACTTTCAGGTGCTACACCAAACTTACTCTCTTCATAAGAAGTATTGACCTGTAAAAACACATCCATTTCTTTGTCTTCAAACTCTAATCTTGTCTGAAGTTTTCGCGCTAAATCCAATCTGTCCACAGATTCTATACAATCTGCATATTTGATGACATCTTTGATTTTATTGGTCTGCAAGTGGCCGATAAAATGAGATTGGTGTGAGACTTCTTGCAGCGCTTCAAACTTATCTCTCAATTCCTGAATCTTATTCTCACCGATTAGAGTATTTCCATTTTTCAGCGCTATCAATATTCTCTCTGGTGTGACAGTTTTTGTTGCCAAAAGCAACTTCACTTCACTCCTATCTCTACCCAATCTGTCACAAGTGGTATTTATTTGAGTTTGTATATGCTGAATATTATTTAAAATCGTTTCCATTTCACAATTCCATTTCTTCTTTCAAATATTTGGCAGTGATAGATTTTTTAGATTTGATGACTTCTTCAGGACTTCCCTGCGCCACCACCGTTCCGCCATCTCTTCCACCTTCAGGACCTATATCTATGATATAATCTGCCACTTTTACGACATCTAAATTATGTTCGATGATTACAACGGTATTTCCTTTATCTACTAACTTTTGAATCACACCAATCAAAATCCGTATATCCTCAAAATGTAAACCGGTAGTCGGCTCATCCAAGATGTAAAAGGTATTACCGGTATCACGTTTGGAAAGTTCTTCTGCTAATTTTACTCTTTGTGCTTCACCCCCGGATAAAGTGATAGAAGATTGTCCGAGTTTTACATACCCCAAACCTACATCCACCAATGTTTTCAGTTTGCGTTTCGCTTGAGGTATCGCATCAAAAAATTCAAGTGCATCAGCTATCGTCATTTCTAATACTTCATGAATACTTTTGCCTTTGTATTTAATTTCCAAAGTCTCGCGGTTATAACGCTGTCCCATACACTTGGTACAGTCCACATACACATCCGGCAAAAAGTTCATTTCTATCAATTTCTGACCGCCACCCTGACATTCTTCACATCTTCCGCCTTTGACATTAAATGAAAAGCGACCGGGTTGATAACCTCTGATTTGAGATTCGGGTACTTTGGCAAATAATGCTCTGATATGGTCAAATAATCCCGTATAGGTCGCAGGATTAGAACGGGGTGTACGCCCGATGGGTGATTGGTCAATTTCTATCACTTTATCTACCCATTTCACTCCGTCAATAGATTTGTAGGGCAAAGGATTTTTGATAGACTTATAAAATTTCTGACTTAAAATAGGATACAAAGTATTATTGATCAAAGTAGATTTTCCACTACCTGAAACACCTGTCACCAAAGTAAGTGTCCCCAAAGGTATTTTAATAGTTACCTCTTTTAGATTATTGCCACTTGCGCCCTTGAGTGTAATAAAATTACCATTTCCCTTTCTACGTTTTTTAGGGATGCCTATTTTCTTTTTACCATTCAAATAATCAGCAGTTACAGAATCATATTCCAAAAATTCTT
This sequence comes from Chitinophagales bacterium, assembly GCA_023957215.1. Classification (GTDB taxonomy): domain Bacteria; phylum Bacteroidota; class Bacteroidia; order Chitinophagales; family JADIYW01; genus JAMLHH01. The sequence goes on along the minus strand of JAMLHH010000057.1, from coordinate 1,025 downwards.
CAATAGTGCCTTCTGCCACCACTTCACCACCTAATTCTCCGGCACCCGGTCCTAAATCTATCAGATAGTCGGATGCCAACATGATTTCCTTGTCATGTTCCACCACGATGACCGTATTGCCGATATCTGTCAGATTTCTGAGAGATTTGATTAAGCGAGTATTATCTCGCTGATGCAAACCGATACTCGGCTCGTCTAAAATATAGGTGATACCTTTTAATTGAGAACCGATTTGTGAAGCCAATCTGATTCTTTGACTCTCACCACCGGACAGCGAGCCCGTTGCTCTTTTGAGTGAAAGATATCCCAAACCGACTTCCAATAGAAAATGCGTTCGTTCTTTCAGTTCCTTCAATATATCTCTTGCAATAATTGTATCATTTCCGGTAAAATAAGTATCCAAACTCAATACCCAATCGTAAAACTCATACAAATCCATTGCAGTCACATCTGCTACATTTTTACCATTGATTTTAAAGTGTAAAGATTCTTTTCTCAATCTTTGACCATGACAAGTTTCACAAGGATATTCCGAAATATAATTTGCCGCCCAGTTTTTTAGAGTATCAGATATTTCATCGTGATAACTCCTTTCTATCTGCGTAGCGATTCCCTCAAACTTAAAAGGAGCTTTTTCATCAGAACCATTGCCGTATAATATTGTCTTTATACTCTTTTCAGAAAGTTTTTCTATTGGAGTTTCCAATTTGTCTTTCTCTACCGCCAAAAGTTTTTGTAAGTAGTTAAAAGTATTGTTCTTTTTATATTTCCCTATCGCCACGATACCACCATCGGCAATAGATATTTCTCTATCGGAAATAATTTTGGCAACATCCGCTTTTTCTTCCACCCCGAGACCTTTACAAGTCGGACAATATCCATAAGGCGAGTTAAATGAGAAAGTATTGGGCGATGGCTCTTCATAAGAAATTCCCGTAGTCGGACAAATCAAAGATTTGCTAAAAACCTCTACCTTTTCCGTATTCAAATCCATTACAAAAATCAACTCTTTGCCAAAATCCAAA
>JAMLHH010000056.1 GCA_023957215.1 Chitinophagales bacterium | reverse complement strand
TCTCTAAAGGTATTGCATATTTCCAAAGCAAATCAGAATAAGGAGCAAACTCCCAAGGTACATTAAGAGATCTTTGTTTACACCCAAATCTGTGACTGCCAGGAATCACATGTAAAGCTCCATTATCTATTGTCGTATCTTGTAGCGGACTCCAGACATATACTGACATAAACTTGTCTTCCTCAACGTGAGAGCTGTCTTGATGTGGATTGAGTTCACTTTTAAAAGAAGGTGGTTTCACGACAAAAACACCTCCCATGAGTTCCGCTTGATTCGGTAAGAAAAATTGCTCTAAATAAGGTCTTACATTTTTTGAAACACTTGCTCCCGCCATATTTCTAACGACTGCACTCGCAGGACGACCACTGTTCCAAAATAGATTACTTATCTCGTTGTCCTGTCTTTTCAATATCTCAAAAAAGTCCTTTTTTAAATTTTCTATTTGCTCTTCTTCAAGCAATTTTCTTACAGCATAGCCCCTAATCTTTAATTCTTCTTGTATGCTTTTATCAACAAAGAAATTGTTAGAATATTTTTCTAATAAATGCTCACCAACAGGTAATCCGGAATATCCGTTGACAAATTGTAATATGTTCTTAAAAAAGCTCATCTTTAAGATGGTGTTATATCTCCAAGTCTCTCCAAAAGTAATAAAAATAAAAGAAATAATTATAAAAAAGACCTTTATGTCTTGTTTCTTTTTAAATTAAAATGATTATCTTTATTAACTACATTAGAAATGTCCGTCTTAAAAGATATAGAAGCACAGAAAGAGCTGTCTGAAATTGGGTTCAAACGATTTGATTTGATAGACAATCAGTTAGTTGACTCACTTCAAGACTATTACTATTCATTACATTCTCCTGTTAATAAAGGTTTTCATCCCAGCATGTTTTGGAAAGATGTTGAAACTAAAAAAAACATCAGTGATTTAATTTGTAACGCTTTGAATTCGTGGGTTAATGAGCATTTTATCCATCATCGCATCTTGTATGGAAATTTTATGGTCAAAGAATCCGGAAAGGAAAGTATCATGAAACTTCATCAAGATTGGTCTTATGTAGATGAAGAATTTGGACAATCTTTTGCAATATGGTTTCCTTTACAAGATTTGACAGACAACAATGGCGCATTATCCATGATACCGAGAAGTCATTTTTCCAAAAATCATCATCGTGGTCCCGGAACACATTGTCCGTTTTTAGAAAATCAAGATTATATTATCAAAAAATATGGTCAACCGCTCTATTTAAAAAAAGGAGAGCCGGTGGTATGGGAGCATCATCTTTTACATTACAGCCCTCCTAATCTATCTGCCTTTCCTCGGGTGGCAGTTACCGCTATTATCGTTCCCAAAGGGCAACCTATTTATCATTACTTCAAAAACAGTGGTGAGGATATACTTTACCAATACGAAGTAGAGCATGATTTTTATTTCAACTATGATATAGGGAAAGCACCTTCAAACTTTTGTACTTTGATACATCAATTTCCTATTCATTCTCAAACGATGTCCTTAGAAAAAGTGGATAAGTTATTGGGCGGAAAGCCTGTCATAAGAAAAGTAAACTATTTTCAAAAATTTAAAAAGATATTCTCATGAGACAAGTTTTGAATGACTATGAGCAAGAAAAGCAATTCCACAGAGATGGATTTGTAACCCTCAATTTATTAAATGAAGTAGAATTTAACCAACTCACAAAAATCGTTGACGAGTTGAATAAAGCCCATATAGAATATTCGGTAGAAGCTAACTCGGAGTATAAACTCAGTTTTTTTAATAATGATTTAGAATTTAAACAACGAGTTTTTCGAACACTCTCTGACTTCTTTCAACCTATTATAGATAAACATCTAAAAAATTACAAGCCGTTAATCATTAATGTTTTTGATAAAGAGCCAGGCGGTGGAGAAGTTCCAATGCATCAGAACTGGACTTTTGTAGATGAAACCCAATTTACTTCGGTATCTGTATGGATACCATTGATAGATGTTTCACGAAAAAATGGAGCCTTGGAGGTAGTTAAGGGTAGCCATAAAGTGCTATGCCAATACAGAAGCCCAAGTCTGATGTGGGTATTTGATGAACTGAACGATATTCTGAAAGAGAAATATATGGAACCTTTTGAATTAGTCAAAGGACAGGCGGCTATTTTAGACGACGGCATTTTACATTATTCCTCTGAAAATGATACCGATGTGACACGTACTACTGTACAGCTTATTATGATTCCAGATGATGCAACTCCTATTCATTATGTCAAAAAAAATGATACGGTTGATATTTATGAGGTAGATACTCAGTTTTTTATGCAATACGACATGAAAAATCTACCTGAAGGATATCAAGTGATAGGCAATGAGGATGTTCAATTAGAAAAAATGTCAGAAGAAACCTTTGTCAATGTGGTGGCACAAAACAATCCTTCTATTCTCAAGAAATATCGCAGTCGAAAAAAGGTATCTTTATTGGATAAAATATTTGGCAAATAGAAAACTCTTTTAGATGATGCAAAAGAAACCTGTCTTTAAAGATCCTGCTTTACAAGAGAAATATCTACAACAAGGATATGTGATTTTACCTGTATTGAGTGCCGAAAAAGTGGAAAAAATGATACAACTCCACAATCTCACACATCCTAATGTAGATGAATTGGCTAATTGCTATAACACATCTGATGATGCTCTGACTATTGAAGCCAAACGCAAGGCAAAAGAGGAAATTTCAAAAGCTTTAGAACCTTTGTTTTCTAATCATCTCAATCATTTTAAAGGTATCTATTTTAATTTCATTGGTAAAAAGCCGGGAGAAAATAGTATAAGATATCTACATCAAGATTATAGTTTCTGTGATGAAAGTCTATACAATGGTTATAATATATGGATACCGTTACATGATATTACAGAAGAAAACAGTTATTTCAGTATAGTAAGAAATTCATATCAATTTTTTCATTCTTATAGAGGAAGACAATTAAGACATAAATTTGAAGCAAGTACTAATAAAATTATAGATAATATTTGTACTGATTTATTTCCTAAGGCGGGAGAAGCTCTCATCTACAATACAGCAAACCTTCATCATACACCCTTAAATGTTTCAAATGCTTCAAGAATTGCCATCTCTGTTATGTCTATTCCTCAAGAGGCAAAAGTGAGTTTGTATCAACCAAGTGAAGAGAAGAAAGGATATGTAGAGCGTTATGAAGTGGATGAAGAGTTTTTGTTAGAATATCCCACTTGGGAAAGAATAGTAGGCAGAGATTATGTAGAGCTTGTCCCTTATGATGACAAGGAAGTATCGTGGTCTGAATTAGAAAATGCTTATTATCAATATAATAAAGATGTAAAACGACCTACTTTTTGGAGTCAACTATTTAAAAGCAAATAAGTTTATTCGATTCCTTTCTTTTCTAAATGCCATTCTAAGACGGGAATCAAAGGGCCGGGATAGGTACCTAAGAAGTTGAAATTATTATCCATTGTCAGATCATCAACTTGCCGAATTTTAAAATAGGCGACTTGTGTCAATTTTTCTATTAGTTCATCATTATCATCAGTCAAATAAATATCTACTGTAAAGACACCCTGATTAAAATAGTTTTTCGGAAAATCGAGTTGATATTTATAAATACCCGGTTCATAATTTGAACATATAAGATTAGGATTTGTAGCTCGTGCAGGCGTAGCTGAAAATACCGGGATTGATAGCTGATGATTAAAAGCAAGTGCGATTCGAATATTTTTCCTTTCTTTTTTTTCTATTACAAAGCTTAGTTCTATAGGAAGCGTATTTGAATATTCTTTTTTAATACGACCCTCCTGATGGACTTCAATAGATTTCAGATGTGAAGACTTTATCCAATCCGGCAATTGTGAATTGTTACTACTATTGTCCGGAAATGAGACTCTGTTTCTTTTTTTTATGGTTTTATCAACATAGTCTGAAACAATTTCCGATGTCTTTCCAAACGCCACCATTTTCCCCTTATTCAAAATCATACACTTTTCGCACAACTGCATAATAATAGAAGGATTGTGACTTACCATCACTATGGTTTTCCCACTCTCAGACAATTCTCTAATCTTGTCAAAACTTTTTAGGCTAAATGCAGAATCCCCTACTGCCATCACTTCATCCAGTAAGATAATATCAGATTTCAATTCGGAAATGATAGAGAAAGCTAATCTGACAAACATTCCACTCGAATAATACTTAACAGGTGTGTCTATAAAATTAGCAATTTCACTGAAAGTAACAATTTTATCAAATTTTTTTTCGAGTGTTTTGCTGTCTATTCCCAATAATGCTCCTGTCAGATAAATATTATCTCTCCCTGTCAAATCAGGATGAAAGCCGGTACCAATCTCAAGAATAGATGAAACACTTCCATTGAGTACTGCTTTCCCGGAATCCGGTAATGTAATGCCACTTAAAATTTTAAGTAAGGTACTTTTGCCTGAACCATTGACTCCCATGATTCCCAATACTTCACCCCGGTTGACAGAGAAAGAGATATTATCTAAGGCTCTAAATACGTGATTTTCTGTATCTTCTTTTCTTTTAAAGAATCCGCTAAGCGTTTCTCTAAAGTTTTCTCTAAGACTTGACTTTTTTGAAAATATCTTCGTCAGATTTTGTACATCTATCATTAAATTTGAGTCATCCACAGACATATATTTCTTATATCAGAACTTTTCCTGCCATCATATCTTCGTACATTTTATCATAATCTTCCTCTGTAAATGTAAGAATTTTCTCTTGGGCATGACCTATCAACTCAACGCCTTCTATATTGTCAGGTTTACGTAAGACATCAATAGTATAATAATTGTCTTTGTGAAATTGATATACTTCAAGCTCTCTATTATTAGGATCTTTATCGGTAGAAGTATAAAGGAGCAAAGGTGCTTCTTTGGGTTTAAAAGCATTTAATGTCGCTATGCGAATTGTTTTACCATGATTAGCCAATGAACCATGTATCAAATTGTGATTAAAAATTAACGCCTCTCCGGCTTTCATCTTAATTTCTACAGCATATTCATTCCAAAGATGTTCTTTTATATTTCTAAATGGCGAAACAAAATCCGGAGTTTTTTTGATTTGTCTCCACAGCCTATGGCTCTTTGGCAATACAAATAAGCAGCCATTGTTTCTATCTACATCTATGAGTGGAGTCCAAGCCGTATAAGTATCAAACTTTTCTTCATCGGTAAAGCTAACGCCCTGATGTAACTCAAAAATACTGCTGTCTCCAATATTTTTTACTGCAAATGAACTCGAGATAAACTCACTGTCAATTAAGATATTTTCGGCTCTTTTTTCGGCAATAGCCTTGATAAGAGGATGTATTTTTTTCTTGTATTCCACATTTTTGCTCATAATCGAGATATAGAAGCCTCTGTCTTCTAATTCTGAGCTCATAGCATTGAAAATGTTTTTTAATTCTCTTATGTCTTCATCTGTGTAAAACGGAACAACGACATAGCCCTCTACTTCATATCTTCGTTGAAGCTCAGGGTCTTTAAAAATTGCACGCATTTATAATTGTTTTTAATTTTGCAAATTAATTAGTTTTTGCCTAAACTCTTCATTTGTGTAATTGGGTTTTACAACCTTAAAAACACCAAGAGATTCATACACTTCTTCAGGTCTGTCAAGCTTATCAAAAGTCAGCCAAAAGTTTTTATCGACTTTAAAATACTCCACCTCATCTGCCTGTATTCCTTTGTGATTGAAGCATGCCCAAAACTCGGCTTCCTCCGGCATCAAACCTGAAA
>JAMLHH010000055.1 GCA_023957215.1 Chitinophagales bacterium | reverse complement strand
CTTAAAAAAAAACGACACAAATAAAAAATGACAAACACTATCCTATATTTTATTTGATATTTGACTTAGATTAGTCAAAGCATTATTCAATCTTATCTAAAAAAAGATTCAAACTAGATGGTTTACCTGCTATTAACGAAACAATACTAAAAAGACAATTATGAGAAAAAAATTCGTATTTGTATCCACTATCCTACTGATCGTTTTTACAATTATGTCTATATACCTTAATCCCAATTGGTATGTCATTCTTTTTATTAGTGCAGTTTTAACAATCATGGGATATATAGATATGTTTCAAAAAAAACATGCAATACGTAGAATCTACCCTTTGGCAGGAAGATTTAGATATATTTTAGAAGATCTACGACCGAAAATGTATCAGTATTTTATTGAGTCAGATATTGACGGACGACCTTTTCACAGGGTAGATCGCTCTACTATCTACCAAAGAGCCAAAGAAGAATTAGAGACGATACCTTTTGGAACTCAATTAGATGTATATGCAAATGGTTATGAATGGATTAGTCATTCTATTTCACCTAAACCTTTTGAAACCATTAATCATAATCCAAGAGTAATAGTAGGTAATAAGGATTGTAAACAACCGTACTCCTCCAGTATTTTCAATATTTCCGCTATGAGTTATGGAGCGTTAAGTGCACAAGCTGTGGAAGCTTTTAATGGAGGTGCCAAAATCGGTGGTTTTGCACACAATACCGGCGAAGGGGGCATTAGTCCCCATCACCTCAAACAGGGTGGGGATTTGATATGGCAAATAGGAACAGGTTATTTTGGCTGTAGAAATGAAGACGGAACTTTTAATCCTGAAACCTTTGAACAAAATGCAAAAAAAACCTATGTCAAAATGATTGAGCTAAAAATATCCCAAGGAGCCAAGCCCGGACATGGCGGTATTTTGCCAGCTTCAAAGAATACTGTGGAGATTGCAAAAATAAGACACGTACAAGCACATACCAAAATAGCTTCACCGCCTTATCACTCCGCATTTAGCAATCCTACCGAAATGATACTTTTTATCAAGAAACTAAGAGATTTGTCAGGAGGAAAGCCAGTGGGTTTTAAAATTTGTATTGGTAAAAAAAGTGAATTTATAGGTATTTGTAAAGCGATGATAGAGCAAGACACTTATCCTGATTTTATCACTGTTGATGGAGGAGAAGGTGGCACAGGTGCAGCACCACAAGAGTTTTCAAACTATGTAGGTGCACCTATGATAGACGGATTGGCATTTGTACATAATATTCTAAATGGACTTAATATCAGACAACATATCAGAATCTTTGCATCCGGAAAGATTAATTCTGCGTTTCACATTGCCAGAGCCATTGCACTTGGAGCCGATGTCTGTTATTCTGCAAGAGCGATGATGATGTCCATCGGCTGTATTCAGGCACTTCTCTGCAACACCAATAGATGTCCGACAGGTATTACTACTCACGATCCAAATTTGACAGTTGGATTAGTAGTTAGCGATAAAAAAGTAAGATGTGCAAGTTATCATAAAAAAGTAATAGACAACTTCTCTGAGTTACTCGCCGCAATTGGTCTTGAGGAGCCTCATCAACTTAGTCGCTCCTTGATTTATAGACGTGCCGAACTCAATAAAATGTACACTTACGAAGAGCTCTTTCCATCTATCCGAGTCGGTTCTATGTTAGAAGGTGAAATGCCCGAAAAATATATTTCAGATTTTGAAAATGCACGTACTGACAAGTGGTAAGCTTTAAATAAGAACACAATAAAATTTGAGAAATTATATAATCTCTATTAAAGTATCCTTATCACTTTCTCTTTCTTTTAAAAAGCCTATCGAATCAAGATATAAACCCTCCTGACGTGTTATACTTTCAAACTCATCTGCAAAAGATACTTCTATTGCAACCAGTAAACCACCACTTGTCTGAGGGTCACAAAGTATCTGCTTTTGTTTTTCAGTGATTTTACCAATCTTATGTCCATAGCTATCCCAATTCCTATTTGTCCCGCCGGGAATACATTTTAGATCAAGATAGTACACCAAAGAAGAAATTTTAGGTACTTTTTCAAAATTTATTATAGCCTTTAAATTACTACCTTCACACATTTCAGATAAATGCCCTAACAGACCGAATCCTGTCACATCGGTCATCGCTTTGACTCCTTGCATTTGACCAAATTTATAACCTATTTTGTTGAGAGTAGTCATACTATCTAAAATAACATCAGCATCCTCATCTTTCAAATATCCTTTTTTCTGGGCGGTTGATAAAACACCTACTCCCAATGCTTTGGTCAGGTATAGTTTACAACCCGAAGTAGCAGTCGAATTTTGCTTTAGATTTGAGATAGGAACAATACCATTGACAGCCAAACCAAAAATAGGTTCCGGACTATCTATACTATGACCACCAGATATGTCAATTCCGGCTTCTGCACAAATAGTTTTTGCACCTTCTAAAACCTGTTGTGCTATTTCAGGTGAAAGTTTATTAATCGGCCATCCTAATATTGCAATTGCCAAAATAGGTTTACCACCCATAGCATAAACATCACTAATAGAATTAGCAGCAGCGACACGACCAAAATCAAAAGGATTATCAACAATAGGCATAAAGAAATCTGTGGTAGAAATTAAAGCTGTACCATCTCCTAAATCATAAACAGCCGCATCATCTCGCTGATGATTCCCAACCAAAAGGCGGGCATCTTGATTAAAATGTTTATCACTATGTAAGATTCTATCTAATACTGCCGGACTTATCTTACAGCCACATCCAGCTCCATGAGAATATTCTGTCAGACGTATATCATCAAATTTCATATCCATTTAATACGTTTTTAACTATTTTTGTTTTAGTAAAAGACAAAACCTTTCCTGCACATCCATGCATATCATTCCCTTCTAATCCAATTTCATAGATTGTTTCAGGGATGCGTTTATCTAATCCATAACCATAAGCTTTATCATAATAAGATAAAATTATTTCAATAAAACCTCTCAGATTATCATTCTCTAAATATTCAATAGCAATTTTATAATTCTGTGGGCCCAATCTTCGCTGAATTTGTGATACAGCATCTAAAAGGAACTGACGATTTAAAATGCCATATTCATTTAGCAAATAATTGACACGTTCTTCAAATGACCATTTTAATTTAAGCAGGAGTGAACTTCTAATTTGCTCCCATATATTATTAGGCAATATTATACGGCCAATGGTTCTACTTTCATCTTCAATCCAAATAGGTTTATTATTATCAAAATCTTTAAGTATCCATGCAAAATTATTTTCAAATTGTTCCTGTGTCGGTTGTATGAGGTGATTCATGCTACCGAATGCAGAACCTTGATGCTGAGCCAATCCTTCTAAATCGATTACTTGTTCACCAATTCCATCTAACTCATGTAGAATATCTGTTTTATGAGAACCGGTCAAACCACCTACAACCAAAAAAGGATAAATGGTATCAAACTGCTCTAATGCCCATCTCCTATATTGTTTATAGCCTCCTTTGAGTTGAAAAACTTCAAAGCCATATAAATCCAATACCCAAGAAACAACACCACTACGCATACCTCCTCTCCAACAATGAACACAAATCCTCTTACCAGGTATTTTTTCTAAAGCGGATTCTATTATTTTCCTCCATTTAGGTCCTACCAGATCGAATCCAAGTAAAATTGCATCCTCTCTACTCTTCCGTTTATATGTCGTACCGACTTGCACTCTTTCTTCATTACTAAAAAGAGGTAAATTAATAGCGTCAGGAATATGCGCTTTCTCAAATTCGGCGGGAGTACGAACATCTATAATAGGAAGACTTGAAGCATTTGAAATCCAGGTAGTTACATCAATCTCTTTGACCATAAGTATAAAATGAAAAGTATGCTGAAATAAAATTACAAATAAAATGAGTATTTAATTAACTCTTAAAAATAAAAAGGGCAGTCCACAATAGACTGCCCTTGTATCAGAATGTTACTTAAAAGACTATTCTTGAACAACCAATTTACGGTTGTAAGTCTGTCCTTGTGTTTGGAAGAATCCTATATAAGAGCCTGCCGGAACACTATTAAGGTTAACATCTATCTTATTCTCACCTATTGCAAGAGGATAAACTTTAGTAAATACTTGTTTACCATCAATACTCAATAGAGTGAATGTCATCTTATCAACTTTTGGTGAAGTTACTATCACACTTGATAAGTTTTGAGTAGGATTAGGATAGAACAATCCAATATTAAGAACTTGTTCTCCTTTAATCTCGACGCTAACGATTCTTGATTTAGTTTCAGTAGCATCGTAGTCAATTTGATTCAACTGATAATAATAAATACCTGTTGAAACATCAGTATCTAAGAAGTTGTATTGGTGTGGTGTATTCGTTGAACCGTTACCGGACACAATACCGACAACACTAAAGTTAACACCATCTGTAGATCTCAATACTTCAAATCTATCGTTATTGTGTTCTGATGCTGTTGCCCAAGAAACCAAGACTCCTTCATTTACAGGCTCAGCCGTAAAGGTTGTCAATTCAACAGGGAGGATTGCACCTCTACCGGTAGAATTATGTAAGTAGAATGTTGTTGAGTCAGCATAATCAGCTCTTCTCGCATGGTTAAATCTTGATTTATCTGAAGAGTATAGAACCATTTCGTATTGATACTCATATACATCCTCATTATTATCTCTTAACACCGGACTTACGCCTTTGTATATATTTCTAACATAGCTGGCCATACTTGCAGTATCACCTGACTCATTGAGGAAGAAACCTGAGACTTGAAGGTCAGAAGCATCATTCGTTTCTCCAAAGCAGGCAGGATACATTCCCGTTTCATTATCAGTTCTTGTCTTGTGATCAAGATACTCATCTTTAGTAATGAATAGCTTGAATCCTATCGTATTGGTGGTATCAGGATTAATCTCCGGAGTTACTGTAAATGTTCTCCATACAAACCACTCTCCTCCAAGTTCACAAGTATTATTTGGATTAATAAATTTAGAGAAAGTTTGTTTAGTAACTGTAAATTTCACTCCACCCAAATTTTGACCATGACTATTTATAGCACCAAGAACTCTTCCAGTAGCATCAACGAAGTAATGCCAATTGTAATCATCCACTGTACAAATTGAAGCATGTGTCGTTGTAGGAACAATGTCATCTCCATATATTACATCTGATGCTTGAACCCAACTTACATTGGTAGAAACCGGTTGTGAAGTTCCAGTACATGAATCCACTAATCTTACATAGTAAGTCGTAGGCTCTGTTATAGTTACATTCAAAGAATTACTATGAGTTGTATCTATCACATTTGTAAATTGTTCATCCGTTGCCCACTCGAAGTAAGCTAAATGACTGTTTAAACTACCATTTACCTGAGTTAAAGTAATTTCTTCACCATAACAAGGTGCATAGTTAGATGAAGTCAGAGTCGTAGGTACATTAGAAGGTGTATATATAACAACCGTCTTACTTCTAACTGAATCTGAGATATTACTACATGCAGTAGAAGTACTACTAATTCTTACATAGTAAGTTGTCGTTGCACTTGGACTGACCGTAATATAGCTACTGTCGGCTCCATTGCTGATGAGATTGTTAAAGCCTGCATCGTCTGACCATTGGTAAACGGCATCTGTTCCCAATACGCCACCTACTGCTGTCAACGTCACTGTCTCGCCGTTACAGATACTATCCAAGGCACTGATACTGCTTGGTGCGGTGGATGATTCTGTTACAGTCACTTCATGTTGTTGGACTGTACCAGATACATCA
>JAMLHH010000054.1 GCA_023957215.1 Chitinophagales bacterium | reverse complement strand
ACCGGGATTGCAGAGCAGTTCAGGGCATTACGGACCAATCTGGATTTTGTACAAAACACAAAAAACGCCAAAACCATCGTGGTCACGTCGAGCATCATGGGAGAAGGCAAGTCCTTTGTGGCATTGAATTTAGCAGTAACCATCGCCCTATTGGGTAAAAAGGTATTGTTATTGGAGTTGGACTTACGGAAACCTACTATCCTGAAAAAATTGGGACTTAGTGCAAAGAAAGGCTTCTCTACATACGTCAGTGGACAGGGAAAGGAGGAATTGGATCAAATCATTATTCCATCGGGAATAGAAGAAAACCTCTTCATCTTACCTTCGGGCATCATACCACCGAATCCTGCTGAACTGATATTATCTCAGGCGACAGAGGCTTTGTTTGAATCATTGAAACAAGAATACGACTATTTGGTCATCGACTCACCGCCGGTGGGTATGGTCACGGATGCCTTTCTCTTTTCAAAATATGCCGATCAGGCACTTTTCTTGGTCAAGCACAATTATTCATACAAAAATCAGGTGGCAGCCATACAGCAGTATGCCGACGAAGGCAAGTTTGCACGCATAGGCTTGGTGCTCAATGATATCAAGGCTAAAGATGGATATGGATATGGGTATGGATTTGGGTATGGGTATGGTGTCAGCTATGGAAGCTTTTCAAATGATGAAAAATTAAACCAAAAGCCTTGGTGGAAAGTTTGGTAACAAGTTTAAATTAAATGAAAAAATTTAAGGTGTTTTAATTCAATGAGGTAACAAAATAGTATTGGTAATATTTAGAAAACTATTAAAATTGCATAAAAGAAAATAGAATTGCATTTTAAGTTATATAAACCCTTTTTCTGGTTTAGGTATCCATCATTTCACGAAAAAACAAGTACGATACTTTAATTATAAAAGAAGATACATATTTGGTGCGCTTTCAGATTCTTGTTCATTTAAAAAGTAAACACAGCAATAACTTTTATAGACTATATATAAAGAGATGAAACAGATTGAAAAGCAACAATTGCATTGTAAGAATAAGTATGTAATATAAGAATTTCAAATCAATACAACAATTAGAATTGAAATAAATGTTAAAACAAATATAAGGATATGAAAGAATTAATGAGATCAAACATTTTTTACTTTTTGATATTCAAAAATTTTAAATGATGTAGCCATTTGACAGGATAAAATGTAAGGCAAAAGTAAATTTCAATGTTATTAAATAATAATTTTTAAATTAGATATTTTAAAGGTTGAACATAAAGGAAAAAACTATGAGTGGGCTTTTTTGGACATTTTCGCAACAGATTAGCGAGAAGTTCATCAATCTCATCATACAGATTCTGATAGCAAGATTGTTGCTTCCATCTGATTTTGGACTATTGGCAATGGTTATTGTATTTATTGCTATAGGAAATTCACTTAGCGACGGAGGTTTGACTTCTTCTCTTATTAGAACAACTGATGTTACTGAGAATGATTATTCTAGTGTATTTTACTTAAATATTATTGTAAGTATTTTTATATATTTTATTTTTTTCTTTATTGCTCCATTAATTTCTATTTTTTATAATGAACCAATCTTGATAAATGTAATAAGGGTATTTTCATTTAATTTTATAATCCGTGCTTTTGTGGGGGTACAAACTGCAATTTTAACAAAAAGTTTTCAATTTAGAAAAATAATGACTATACAAGTACCTTCGGTAATTGCTGGAGGTGCTATAGGTATTTTCTTAGGTTATGAAGGTTACGGAGTATGGAGTCTAGTGTGGTTAAACTTAGTACAATCTATATTTTTAGCTATTCAATATTGGATCAGAAGTGAGTGGCATCCAAGAATTATTATGAAGTGGAAATTAGTAAAAAAACACTTTAGTTTTGGATATAAATTAATGATAGCTAGTTTGTTAAATTCTATTTTCGAAAATATTTACAATCTATTGATTGGAAAATGGTATACTCCTTTGCAATTAGGATATTATAATAGGGCAGATTCTTTTCAAAGCTTTCCTTTAAGAATGATAATAACTGCATTGAAAAGCGTTGCATATCCAGTTTTATCATCGATTCAGAATGATGATGATCAATTACGAATTTATTATAGGAAAATGATTTTGCATGTAGTTTTTTTGGTAACACCACTTATGATTCTTTTAATTATTATTGCAAAACCTATGTTTAGTTTATTGTTGACTGATAAGTGGTTACCTGCTGTTCCATATTTTCAAGTATTATGTTTATCATCAATCTTTTACCCCCTACAAGAATACAATTTACAAATTTTAGACGTAAAAGGACGAAGTGATTTATATCTTAAGATTGAAATTGTTAAAAAAGTAATTATCATTTTAGCTATAGCCATAGCTTTTCAATTTGGAATTTATGGATTACTTTTTGCTCAAGTAATATTGTCAATATTCTTCTTTTTCATAGGAGCATTTGTTTGTGGAAAAATGATTCACCTTTATGTAATTGAGCAATTAAAAATAATTTTTCCTATTTTGATTTTGTCTATTGTTGTTGGTATTTTTATATGGAGCTCAATGTTTCTGTTGCAGAAGTTAGATATAAGTAATCTAGTTATGATATTTCTTTCAAGTCTTATCTATTTCTCTATCTATTTATTATTTAGCTCAATTTTTAGAATAGAAGCATTGTATGATTTAAAAAATATATTTAAAGATTATAAAACCTCTCATAGAATTAAATTTTAAAAACATTTGACTAATAATAGCAGAGAAAAACACAGAAATATTAAGAAATCATGGATTATAATTATTGTCATCCTTTCAATATTTCTTGTGCCAACCTTGAGTTTTTCTGAGATACCAATAAGAATTGAAGATTTCTTTTTTATATTTATAATTATTGGAGCATCCAAGGGTTCAATTAATAATATTCTTAGAAAAATCTTAATCGCTAAAAGATTAGTTCAGTTATTGGTTTTATTCTTTATAGCAGCTCTTATTAGTTTTTATATTTCTGTTTTTCAAGATTATATTCCAACGATCCAAGATTATAATTACCTAATTAGTTTACTAAGAAATATTATAATTCTAATTGCAGGATTATTAGTTGGTAGAGGTTTAATGGTACCCCCTAGTAAATTATTGTTCTTAATTTCATTAGGGATAATGGGGTCTAGTTTATTATCATTAGTACAATTTTTTGATATATTTAACATTGCTAAATCCGTTTCTTCTTTTTATGGCAAATTATACCACTCTGAATTTGGTGTTACTCGTGCTACTGGAACACTTGGGAATCCAAATTATGCTTCATTTTTTCAAATGATAGGATTTATTGTATTGTTAGTAACAAATCAACCAAAAGTTAAGGTACTGAGATTTATTAAATATGTTAGCTTAGTGTTGGTGGCGACTTCAGTTATAGTTACATTTTCAAGGACAGGTTTTTTTTCACTAGCCCTTATTATATTTCTTTATATCGTTTTAAATAAAAAAGGTAAATTGCTTTTATTTTCATTTTTTATTATTGGTTTTTCTATTTTCAAATATTCTGAAATTAAGGTTAATGCGAGGATGGCAGATATTTTCAATGAAAGACTTCAGGTTGATGCTACTTTAAATGGTAGGGTATCATTAATTTGGGTCGAAAGAATAGATCAATTCTATAAAAATCTTTTATTTGGTAATGGAACACAAAGAGGTTCCATTAGTACAACAATTTTTTCATCAACCACCTTTGATAATTCATTCTTATTTTTGTTATTGACTTCTGGTCTAATTGGTTTGATAATTTATTTGATATTTTTCTATTTAGAAATTGCATATTTTATTAAATTATGGAATTCAAGGTATAAGATTATTTATTTATTTATGATAATGCTAAACGCATTAATTTTAATATTTTTTTTAACAACAGATTTATTAGTAAACGTTTCCTTTACATCTTATTTTTATTTTATTATTGGTTTACTGATAACATATACAAATAAGGTAACTAGGAATATAACTTAAAAAATATGCAACCATTAATATCAATCCAGATACTAAATTGGAATAGAGCAGAAGAAACGCAGAGAGCCATTGCAAGTGCTTTAGATCAAAGTTATAATAATATAGAAGTGATTTTAGTTGATAATGGGTCAACTGATAATTCAATTGAAATTACAAGTAAAAATTACCCCGAAATTAAGATTGTTGAGCTTGATAAAAACTATGGATGTCCTGAAGGAAGGAATCGTGGGCTAAAATATTGTAATGGTGAATATATATTTTATCTGGATAATGATGGAGTCCTCCATCGGGATGCAGTATTGAATGCCTATAAAAGCATAAGTGAAAATGAAAATGTAGGTATAATAGGAGGAGTTATATATGACTTTATGTATCAATACGAAATTGATACAAAATGTTTGATTAAGAATAATATTAAATATTATTATAATAATTTCTCAGGAGGGATATGCTTGCATGATAAAAGAATTTATAAAAAGACAGGTTATTATCCGTCTCATTTTATATATGGCGCAGAAGAATTGTTTCTGTCATTAAAAGCGATTCAATTCGGGTACAAGATAATTATAGATGAATCTGTAATTCTCTGGCATAAAAAGAGTATTGTTGCACGTAATCATGTTAAAGAAATTTTACATAGTTATTATAATAAGTTATACATAGCAATAGCTCTATATCCAGTTTATCAAGCGATTAAATTTACTTTATTTTTTAGTCTTATGTATACGATTTATTCTATAAGGGATAAAATATTTAAAGAATTCTTGTTCTCATTTCCTAAAAATTATTTAAAAACTTTATATTTAGGTGCAAAGCATAGAGATGCTGTGGCCCTTAAAACATATAAGTTATTTAAAAGGAAATATCCAGTGTGTAACAATGTTGATAATTAAAAAGTATTTACATATAACTTTTCAACAATAGTTGAAATAATATAGTGCTTATTACCTCATTAAAAATTTATTAAACCCTTTCAATAATCAATATGTGTGGAATATTTGGGATTTATAATATAAAAGAGAAACATTATTTTGAGCAGGAAAAAATAAAATCATCCGTAGAAAGAATGCAACACCGAGGACCCGATTTTATGGGAATTCGGATTTTTGATAACAATGCAGCACTTGCTCATTTACGATTGGCAATCATTGATTTGGTTGCTGATAGTAATCAGCCTTTTGAAAGAGACGACAGGTATTTTGTGTCTTATAATGGTGAGATATATAATTACATTGAATTAAGAGATGATTTAATTAAAATCGGTTATAAATTTAAAACCCAAAGTGATTCAGAAGTACTTGTTGCTGCATACGAAGCATGGGGTGACGACTGTGTAAATCATTTTAATGGGATGTGGGCTTTTGCTATTTATGACAAAATAGCTAACAAACTATTCTGCTCAAGAGATCGGTTTGGTGTAAAACCCTTTAACTATGCTACTGTCAATGGACAATTTATTTTCTCCTCTGAAATTAAGAGTATTCTAGAATATTTCCCGGAAGAAAAAATCCCAAACTACAATGTAATATCTAATTTTTGTAGAAATAGTGTCGGTGCACAAATTAAAGAAACATGGTTTCAAAATATATTTAGGTTAGAGCCGGCTCATAATTTAACTGTTTCCAGTGAAGGAATTAACATTGAACGGTATTGGGATTACCCAAAGAAAACGAATCAGAACATTACTTTTGAAAAGGCAGTAACGCATTATCATGATTTGTTTAAAAATGCGGTAGAGATTAGAATGAGAAGTGATGTCCCTGTTGGATTTACCTTGTCCTCTGGAATCGATTCAATGTCTATTGTTTCTGTATTAAAGAATCAATTGAATGGAAATAACAAAAGCTACACGGCTACATTTCCGGAGAATAAGTTTCTGAAATCAGAAAAACAGAATTT
>JAMLHH010000053.1 GCA_023957215.1 Chitinophagales bacterium | reverse complement strand
TTTGTGATGACCTAAAAACTTCCTGACGATGTAGTAAATGTTATTAATACTAATAGCAGAAACATAGAGTTGAACACTACCTTGCTCATTTAGCTCAAAAAGTTTACTAGCAGAACTTGCGTGTGGCTCTCTGTCAGTGAAAAAATCAATCACCACATCTGTATCTACAAAAAGTTTATACATCGTACTTTTTCGCAAGCTCTTCTTCCAAGATTTTTTTGTAGTCTAAATTCTCATCGGTTTTTATAATACCTCTAAGCTTTTTCACCTTTGGAGATAGTTTTTTTACTTTCGGTCTTTGTTTATCCGATGTTACAAACTTGAAGTAGTTCTCTACTATTTCAGATAAGCTTTGACCTTTCTCTTTAGCATATTCTTTGGCAATAGCGATTACTTCTTTCTCCATAGTCAATGTCAACTTTGTACTCATCTCTCCTCTGTTTTATACAAATATACGTATTACATTTTGTTTTTACACACGTGTCAAATAAAAGTACAAAATTAAAAGTTCAAAGTACGAGTTTTGTAGGATGGTAATAGAACACAGTTCTAAATGTGAGAATGTATCGATGTACCAATTTACCAATGAATCAATATACCGATATACCGATGTACCGATGTATCATTAGACCATGACTTGAGTCGTGGGATAATGAGAAGAACAATTGGTCGATGACAGAACACCGAGATAATTTGGGAATTTACCCTTTGATTGGTGTTCCGTCACCAACCAATATAGTTCTTCTATATAATCTACTAAAAGTAGTCGGTGTCTGAGTGGTCGGTGGCGGAACACCGAGACATAGGGGGTAAAATTTCAATTAATAGTCATCTTACATCACTTCTATTTTAATAACCGGAAAAAAACAACATCTTTGTTATAATAAATCACAAGGTTATGAAAAAGATAGAAATAGTATTTTTGTCATTCTTTATGGGCATTTTTCTTTTTGCATGCTCATCTAACAATCAACAATCAGCTGATGAACATCATGAGGATGCTCATCATGAACACATCCATCATCACGATGATGAAGATCATGAACACGAACATCACGCCGAAGACAATGAAGCGATAGAACTCAATGACGGAGAAAAATGGGTGATTAATCAGGAAATGAAACCTTTTATAGACAACGAGCAAAAATTGATTAACGAGTATATCCGGCAAGAAGACAAAGATTACAAAGCTTTAGCTGACAAATTAGATCAAGAAAATAAAAGCTTAATAAAAAGTTGTACGATGAATGGTAAAGCACATGAAGAATTACACAAATGGCTACATCCACATTTAGAATTGATAAAAAAACTAAAAGAAACCGATGATGAACATATCGCTGAACATATTGTTGGAGAATTAAAAGCATCATTTTCTAACTTTGAGAAATATTTCCAATAAACTTTATGTCAATTATCACTAAAAAAACTTTTACACCCTTACACAGAGCATTACACTGGATATTAGGTATCTCTATCATGGTCTCCTTTATCACAGGTTTTTTGAGACTGTATTGGATGAGTAAAGACAAGATTGTAGCCATTATTTCCGACACTGTTCCTAATGCAATTTCTACAGATGATATGGAAAGCATTGCCAAAAGCATACGTTCTTCCATGTGGGAATGGCATAAAATTGCGGCTTTTGCAATCGTCATAGTTTTTACAGTCAGATTGATTTATATGCTTGTAAAAGGTATTCGGTTTCCCAATCCTTTCAGCAGTCAATTTTCGGCAAATGAAAGATTTCAAGGTTTGATTTACATTTTGTTTTACCTATTGGTTGCCTTTAACATTTTTAGCGGTTTTTACCACATGTTTGGACCAAAATCTGATTTTAGAAATTTTGTTACCATGATGCACAAATGGGGAGTCTATTGGTTTCCGGTGTTCTTTATCCTACATATAGCAGGTAATTATCTGGCAGAAAGAGGTAAAGACAAGGGGATTGTTTCAAAGATGATAGGTGGAGATTAAAAATTATTTATAGGGAAAAGTATTAAAGGAGGGAACTATTAAGTCTAAGAAAAAGATTCAGAGTATCGATAATTATTTGGATAATCATTACATCCACAGAAGTAATTGGTTGAGAGCTGCTGTACTAGGCGCAAATGATGGAATCTTATCAGTTTCCAGTATTGCAATCGGTGTCGTAGCCGCAAATTCTTCAAAAGAACAAATTGTTTTAGCTACTTTGGCCGGTATGGTAGCCGGCGCTTTGTCTATGGCAGCCGGCGAATATGTTTCCGTCAGTTCACAAACAGATATGGAACAGGCGGATATTGAAAGAGAAGCACAAGAAATAGCAGAAGATCCGGAAAGTGAAAAAATGGCTTTGGCACAGATTTATTTGGAAAGAGGTTTGTCTAAAGAGACGGCATTACTTGTGGCTGATGAATTAACAAAACACGATGCTTTAGGTGCGCATGTCAGAGACGAACTCGGCATTAACGAAATCACACACCCCAATCCATTGCAGGCAGCTTTGGCTTCTTGTTTATCTTTTGTGATAGGTGGCATTTTACCTTTATTGGTGGTGTTGATTGCTCCGAAAGAAAGTGTAGAATATCTGATTTATGCCTTTTCAATCGTTTTTCTCGGCTTTTTGGGAATCGTCTCTGCAAAGACCGGTGGTGCCAATATTTTGAAAGCGGCCATCAGAATTATTGTCTGGGGTACGATAGCGATGGCATTCTCAGCATGTGTAGGCTACTTGTTTGGAGTCAGTTTGTAATTCTTATTCATCTATTTATTTTTGAAATACTATATTTGAATCATGGAATGGTTGCGACGTGGCAAAAGTTTTTTGGAGTATCATCTTCATTCAAAAAGCGAACAACGTATTCACTCCCCTTTTGTATTTGAATTATTAAGAAGCGTTTTTTATCAGGAAATTAAAGATCAAATCCTTGTACAAAAAATTGAATCAAGAAGAGAATTTCTAAAAAACTGCTCCGACAAGATATCGGTTACTGATTTGGGTACCGGAAAATGGAAAACATCAGAAAGGAAAATTAGCGATATTGCAAGAAAAAGTCTAAAACGTAAAGAATATGCGCAACTTATTTACAGAATGGTCCATCATTTCTTACCTAAAACTACTCTTGAACTTGGGACTTCACTTGGTCTTACTACTGCTTATATTAGTCAGGGATATCGAGATGGGCAGGTTATCACTTTAGAGGGCTGTCCCAATATCAGCCAAGTAGCTCAAGACACTTTTGATTTTGTAGGATGTCAAAATATTGATAGAAAAATAGGGGGCTTTGATGACGTATTATCTAAGATTTTAGAGCAAAATCCTAAATTTGATTTATTGTTTATAGATGGCAATCATAGTTATGAAGCCACCATACGGTATTTTCATCAACTTTTGCCTTATACTGACACCGACAGCATTTTCATTTTTGATGATATTCATTGGAGTGAAGGGATGGAAAGAGCTTGGGATGAAATCAAACAACATCCGCAAGTGAAAATTTCGATAGATATTTACGAGATGGGGTTTATATTCTTACGTAATGAAAATCATGAATCTTCACACTTCACAATCAAATTTCCTTAGTATTTTCTCTCATAAAATAAATTTATTTTCAGTACACAAGTCTAAAATACAGTGCGATACTGTTTCTTACTTATATTTTTTATACACTTCACACGAAGATTATAATACATTCATCATCAGATAACTATCAATAAAAAGGAGAAGAAAACAAGATGCCTTCTCCTCCTCTTTTAATTTTTTACAGGTATTATTTGATGCCAAAAGCATAAACAATAGAGCTGGAGCCGGATGCTCCCTGTGCTGTATTGATAAATGCATACTCGCCGGCTTCAAGATTACCTATGACTATCTTATAGACATTATCTTGAATCTTTTCTATCTCATACGATACTTGATCTTTTTTAGTAGATTTTCCTCCTGCTCCATACGCTGCAAAAGCAGATGTTCTTTGCATTTCTACTTGGCGACTCTTATTATTGGTTTTGCACTTTGTAATATAGAACAATGTTTCAGGATCCACATCGTCATCTGTTTTAATTACAAAATTAACATTAGAACCATCTAAAACTACAGGTGAGGCATTGGGTATCAAATTGATATAACTGGAAACCCCGCCATAACCCATGCCCTTGGCCTTGGTTTTCATTTCTACTGTTTGTTTTTCAAGTTTTAGCAAATGGTCACCACCATTGATTGCATAAGGCTGATTTTTGAAATCAGGAATTAACGATTGCGCGCTAACAATTGTAGCATAAGACCACAACATGAAGATTGTAAGAAGAATTGTTAATTTTTTCATATTAAGTAATATTTAATTGACAATAAAACTATAATATAATTTATATAAAAAGGTATATTATTATGTTTTTAACAAAATAAATGTGAAATAACTCATAAAAGTAGATGATTTTGAGACATTTAGGCTGTTTCAAAAGATAAGTTTGAATCTACAAACTTTTTAAATCGAGGTAAATAAACACAAAAAAGCCACACTTTTACAAATGTGGCTATATAACAATTATGTGAAAATCTTATTTTTTGACTTTACTATATTTTTTGTTAAACTTGTCTATACGTCCCGCGCTATCCAATACTTGTTTTTTACCGGTAAAGAACGGATGTGAAGCACTTGAAACATCCAATTTAATAACAGGATACTCGTTTCCATCTTCAAATACAACGGTTTCTTTAGCACTCGCACATGAACGACCTAAAAACATGGTTTCTGTTGATGAATCTTTGAAAACAACAACTCTATAACTTTCAGGGTGAATTCCTTTTTTCATTTTTCTTTAATTTCAGAGTGCAAAGATAATAGTTTTATGTAAAACCACAAAAATGTTTGAGACTTTGTTGATAAGTTATAAATTATCAAACTATTACTAAGCTATATATCATACGCTTTAAAGTAGAAATAGACTAAAATACTACCTAAAATGGATAAACTCGCTCCTACTAACTGTGGCGAATGCATACTGTAATTTGCGGCTATCGGCAATCCTCCCAAGAATGCACCCAAAGCATTTCCTATATTAAAGCTCGCCTGACCACTCGCAGCGGCTATAATTTCCGAACCTTTACCGGATTGTATCAGCATCAATTGTATAGGTGAGCCTATCGTAAAGGCAACTGTGCCGGTTACAAAAGTCATCAATATAGCCATTGGCTTATAATGAATACTGAAATAAACCGTTATTAGACTGAAACATAAAAGAATAAAAACGTAAAAAGTAACTTTAGAAGGAGGAATGATATCCGCTAACCTACCGCCTAAAAGATTGCCCACAAACATTCCAAAACCGGCAAGTATCATAAATCTCGGCACGATATCCTTACTAAATCCTGCCGATTGGGTCATCATGGGTGAAATATAGCTTATCCACGCAAACATGGCACCTGTCCCTATTGAAATAATCGCAATCAACCACCAGGATTGAAGTCTTCTGAAATAATTTAATTGCTTTTTGACAGAAATGGAAGTGTCTGCCTGTAAATAATTGGGTATCCACAAGGTAATTAAAATAACGGCCAAAATTCCGATGAGTGAGATTCCTAAAAAACTCCAACGCCATGAAACGTGATGTCCAATG
Organism: Chitinophagales bacterium; assembly: GCA_023957215.1. GTDB lineage: Bacteria > Bacteroidota > Bacteroidia > Chitinophagales > JADIYW01 > JAMLHH01. Next base: position 484 of record JAMLHH010000053.1, on the reverse strand, counting down.
AAAGTGGCAAACGGAACTCCAAGTAGATTGGCGACAGTCAGTCCGGTAAACATATACGAAATAGAACGAGCTTCTTTCCCTTTTTCGGCTATCTTAGAAGCAACAATAGTTCCTACACCAAAAAATGCACCATGTGGCAAACCCGATAAAAATCGCCCCAACAGAAAAAGGTGATAATTGGGAACTAAAGCAGTCAATCCGTTAAATAGGGCAAACAAAACCATCAGACTGATTAAAAGTTTTTTGGGTGAATACTTAGATGAAAAAAGTACCAATAAAGGCGCACCTACGACGACACCTAAAGCATAAATCGAAATGAGATGACCGGCTTTGGGAATACTAATCTGTAAATATGCGGCTACATCTTCGAGCATCCCCATCATACTAAATTCCGTCACTCCTATTCCGAATGCACCAATTGCCAATGCAAATAATCCTTTCTTCATCTTTAAAAAGTGCAAAGGTAAAGCCAAATTAAAATATT
>JAMLHH010000052.1 GCA_023957215.1 Chitinophagales bacterium | reverse complement strand
ATATTTTTGTCATGTAGTAGTTTCTTCAAGTCTAATTTTTCCATGCGTAAATATAAGAAAAATATCGGTATTATACAATCAGGTTAATAAGTGCCGAGCGAATCATTTTGTCCGTTCCGTCTGATTCAATTTGATTTCGCAAATCAACAACTTTGTGTTGTCCTTTTTTGTCAAGGTGAAGTTTGATGTCAAAAAAGTCTTTAAGAGACTGCCCGAAACCTTTCGGACAGCCTCTTTGCTATATATTTACATATATTTTGATGTTAATTTTTTAGAGTTTAAATTTAATCATTATTTTTAATGATGCTAAATTTTTATACAATGAGAAAAACATTACTCTTAACTGTATTTTCCATTTTTTACTCTTTGGGAGGTCTTACTCAACTACATGCCCAGTGTACACAAGAAAGGTATCGCGAACCTATTTTCGATGATATTACTATTACAAAAGATGTCAAATACGGTGAAAATATCAACAATTTGAATGAAATGCAGGACTTAAAGATGAATATCTTTAGACCGAGTGATGATGATGACAGTTTGCGAAAAAGACCTGTTATCATTATGCTGCATGGTGGCGCCTATGTCGCAGGAACAAAGGACGAGGGAACGATGGGTTTTATGGGTGAAAATTTAGCAAAAAGAGGTTATGTCGTTGTGCCTATCCAATATCGCTTGGAACTTGGACAGACTGATTTACCACCTATTTTACAGTTTGCGGATAAAATGAATTGGTACAAAGCTATCATCAGAAGTGTACAAGATGTAAAAGGTGCTATCAGATATCTCAAACACACTTACGCTGAAGAAGGAAATCCCTATGGTATTGATACCAATAACATTACCCTTTATGGTTCATCAGCCGGTGCTATCGGTATCATTCATGCTACCTATATGGACGAAAATGACAATTACAATTTGGCATGGACTCAGGCTATAAAAGCCTTGGGAGGTTTGGAAGGAAATACGACACCCTATCTACAATATGGCAGTATAAATACGGTTAAAAATTTGATTATTGATAGTGGTGCTATCACTGAGATTGAATGGATAGGCGATAAAAATGATATTGATGTATTGTCACTCCATAATATCAATGATCCCACGGTTCCATACAGACATGGATGTTTTTACATGGCAGCATGTCATCTCGGCAGGTTTTACGGCGCATTTAACTATGTGCCGGTTATGAGAAATAATGGAACTTATGTTGTTGCAGTTGCTTTGGATAAAGCAGAGCATCCCGTTGATGATAATAATCCTCAATTTGCTTTAGAACAGGCTGTTAATTTCCTTTACGATGCCCAATGCAAATATGAAAATTCTGTACCTACGGGAATTTTTCAGCAAAATGTCCAGAAGCTAAATATCTATCCTAATCCTAATAAAGGTAGCTTTGGTGTAGAACTTGACCATTTATCCAAAAACAATACGCTTCAAATCTTTTCTTTAAGTGGTCAATTGGTTTTTGAAAAAATGATTCATCATCCTAAAGAGCAATTTGATACCCATCTGCCTAAAGGAGTGTATTTTATAGCAATACAAGATGAAATCCAAAAAAGTGTAAGTAAATTGGTCATTGAATAGATTCTTGAATAAGAATCTGTTGTCTTTTTACGATTTTATGGATGGTTGTAAATTATAAAAATATCTTTTTTGTTAAATTAAATTTATCAACCGACTGATTGGAATGAAGTTTTATCAGGTGCTGATGGTCATATTCATTGGGATTGCTTTCTTTTTGCTATTATATGTGATTTTAGTAATTGCTTATGCTTGGTTTACTCAATATCGACCGCAAGAAATAACGAATTTGAAAATTGAAAATGGACGGAATGAAAATTTGACGACGGACACTATTACTATTTATACATGGAATATTGGTTATGCAGGATTGGATAAAAATTCAGATTTCTTTTATGATGGAGGAAAGATGGTGCGCCCTTCCAAAGTGAAGGTAGAAAGTAATTTTTCCGGTATCTGTCAAGAGATACATACCTGGGATGATGCAGATGTTACTTTTTTACAAGAAGTAGATATAGATTCTAAAAGATCATGGAATATTCCACAAGTAGAGGTGCTGAAAAAACAAGAAAGAGAAAATAGAAACATCGTTTTCGCACTCAATTATGATGTAAAGTTTGTTCCAAAACCCTTTTTCAATCCGATGGGGAAAGTTTCTTCAGGGATAATGACTTTTACCCGTTGGCAACCACAATCGGCTCAGAGAGTTTCCTATCCGGGTCAATTTCCTTTCCCTACAGGTTTGTTCTTTCTCAATAGATGTTTTTTGGTAATGCGGATCTCCTATAAAAATAAAGAATTAGTTCTAATCAATACACATAATTCTGCTTTTGACGGTGGTACATTGAAAATAAAGGAGATGGAAATGCTAAAAGCTTATCTCATTAAAGAATATAAAAAAGGGAATTATGTGATTGTTGGAGGAGATTGGAATCAGATACCGCCTGATTTTCAGGAAAATCTGTCTGAGCGATATGAGGAAACACAAGTTCCACTTTCCTATCCTGACAAAAACTGGAAATGGGTAGCAGATTTGTCCGGTAGAAGCAACAGAAAGGTAGATACACCGTATATCAAAGGTGTCACCTATACGACTATTTTGGATTTTTATTTGATTTCGCCCAATGTGGAAATGCTGTCAGTAGCGACCAAAGACTTGGATTTTACTTATTCAGACCATAATCCGGTCAAAGCGGTGTTCAAATTGAGAGATTGACTTTATGATAGAAAATGTTCTAATCTTTTTCGTACAAAATTACTGAAGTTGGGGTATAAAATCCAAATCGCTTGATTTCGTGGTAATCCTTTAATACTTTCTCTTTAAAAATAGTTGTCATGTCATTGCAAACTGCACTATATGCGACATACTTTGTTTTGATATTTTCGAGTGTTGTAATGTCTTGCATACGAGTTGTGTCGTCAGATAGATTGGTTTGTTTCAGACTATTAAAAAGTGGAAAAGAAGAGGCTATTTCGTCAAAGGGAATTTTGTTTTCGGATAGATATTGTATGAGTTGAGTTCTATTCTCGTTATAACTGAAATAAGTCATTATGACATCCCATCCATTACTATATTTTGAGGGATAAATCCAAAAATGACCACTTATAAAACAAACCATGATGATGGATAAATAGAGTTTTTTAAACTTTAATTGCTCCCACATGACCGCTACTAAAATGATCATGCCGGTATGAATAACCATAAAATATCTGTGTCCGATAGGGTTTGTGAAAAATAAAATGCCTCCTATTAAAAAGAGAAAATTAAATAGGGTAATGATAAATACTTTTTGCGTATTGGCATCTCCACAATTTAATCTGGACTTTAATAGGGCTATGATACAAACTCCACTCAGTGCTATCATACCGTAGTCAATAAAAGGTCGTGCTATTCCAAATATATTTTTTATAATCTGTATAAAAGAAGCCAAACCTCTCTGATGATTCCAAAGCTCAGACGGTGTACTCAAAAACCAGCCGGCCTGTGTATAATGATAGAAGTGCCAGATAAATATTGGAGTTAGAAAAGTAATGGTGGATACAAGTGCTTGTCTCCATTTGGTACGATACAAAAACAGATAGCCCATCATGCAAGCAAATGCGATGATTTGTCCTCTGATACTACATGTTTCTAAAGCAATAATCCCTACAAAAAGTAGCCCCTTTTTGTCTTGCAATATGGCATAGACAGTTATTAAAAAAAAGGTGACTTGTAGTGTATCATAAGAAATTAAAGTCGATTGGGTGAGAATATAAGGATGTGCCAAAAACAACAATAAACCTACAATTTTTGCATTTTTAGAAACTTCTAAAGAGCTTAATATTTTCAACAGAAAATAGACAGACATCATTAAAAACGGCAACATAAAAAGATGTGTTACCGGTAAAGATTTTCCCCAAATATTCCATGTGCCGGCGAGTGCAATTTGAAATAAAGTAGGATGACCGGCATCCCAAAGCGTAGGAACTAAACCATTCCCAATTCCATTTTCATAAAACCACTGCGCAATATTGGAAGTGAGAATCGTATCCCAAAAAAAAGCTTGATTTAGAGATAAAATAGTCACTAAAAGATAGAAAATACTACCTGTTACAACAAGACCTTTGCTCCAATTATCTAAGTTCAAATCTTTTAAAATTTCTCAACAATAGGGTGAAGATACTATATAAACTAACATCATTTGACAGATAAAATTGTTTTTAAAGCAGTAAATTTGTGACTATGGACAAAAAAGTCAGCTTGGGGGTTACACGACATCCGGCAAATCTGTTTATGTTTCATGCTTTGCAAAATCAAAAAATAGATTTGAATGGCTATCAGATAGATATCGTCGCTGAAGATGAAGTTGATTTATTTGAAAAAGTAAAAACCCATGAAATAGATATTCTCAAACTCAATACTTATGCTGCATCTCAATGTATGGATAAGTATCGCCTTTCAGAAAATGGGAATTCTATCGGCCGTGAATGTGGCTCTTTATTGATTGCCAAAAAAGACTTGGATGCTTCACAAATCAAAGAAAGTAGGATAGGTGTTTCAAATCAGTGGTCTATTGAAAACTTTTATCTTTCTTTTGCTTATCCGAATGCTAAAAATGTCATTTACGTGCCCAAAGGCCAACTATTGACAAAATTGCTGGCTGATGAGGTAGATGCGGTAGTCTTTCCACATAGCTTTAAAACTTTGATTGAAGAAAATAATCTTCAGATTTTGAGTGATTTAGGCGAATATTGGGAAAATTTGACTTGGTTATTGTGTCCGATAGAAAGCTTATTGATTAATAAGAATATAGAACGGGAAGCGCAAGTCTTTTTGTCAGATCTAATACGAAAAAGTATTCAATATGCTTTTCAAAACAAGGAAGAAATTTTGACAGAAATATTAAATCAGAACCCTCAACTTGGTCGGTCTGAAATAGAAAACAACCTCGGTCTATATGTCAATGATTACAGTCTGAATCTCGGTAGCAAAGGAAAAACTTCTGTCAATAGATTATTTGAAATTGTGAAAAATCAAAATCCGGGAAATAGTCCTATTTCGCCGGTGTAAATATAAAATAAATAAATATATGTTTTGTAAATCAACTATACGTATCTCAAAATTGGTAGCAGCAGCTATCATCGTGATGGTGGCTTCTTGTAAAACCGCCCAACAGACGGAACAGTCTGCTAAAATTGAATTAGACCCACCCATTTCAAACGATAATACGCTTCTTTGGCAGGTAAGTGGCAATGGCTTGAGTGAGCCGTCTTACCTGTTTGGTACGATTCACGTTATCGCTTCTGATGATTATTTTTTGAAAGATAATATTGTCAAGAAATTATATGATGCCAAACAATTGGTCATGGAAATAGATATCAAAAATTCCAATACTCCTTTGATAGCGGAAAAGAGTGTTTTGCCTGATGATAAAACAATCAAAGATTATTTGAGTGAAGAAGATTATCGGAAAATAGAATCTTATTTTGCAGATTCACTTGGTCAGCCGATAGCACTTTTCAAAACTGCTTATGCCCGCCTGAAACCTTTCTTTTTACAACAAATTATTTACTTGAAATATTTGGGGAATAATCCCAGTTCTTATGAATCTGAGTTTATGGAAAAAGTAATGGATAAAAATGTAAAGATTCTTGGTTTGGAAACATTGGAAGATCAGATTGCCATTATTGATCATTTGAGTATTGAAGAGCAGTATAAAAACTTGATACAGGCCATCCAAGAAGGACCTGAGCAAAAAGAATATTTGGATGAGTTGATAAGAGTGTATAAAGAAATGGATATCAATAAACTACATGAAATGATAGTAGATAACGAGGATTTTAAAGATATCAGCAACACTTTTGTGGACGAAAGAAATATCAAATGGATTCCCAAATTACAATCATTTTTCAAAGAAGGAAGTACGTTTGTAGCAGTAGGAGCCGGTCATTTAGGTGGCGAAAAGGGACTGATACAGCTTTTACGAAATGTAGGATATACCGTAGAACCTATTTCAATAGGTGATAAGGATGCAGATTAAAAATTAAACCTTTACTGTAATTTATAGTCTTATTTTTGTGAAATGAAAAATATCATTGCCATATTATTGTTTACATTTATATTGAGTGCTTGTGGAAGCATACAAAAGAGTTTTGAAAATCAGGATTATGATAAAGTAATCTCGACCGTCATTAAAAATCTTAATTCTAATAAAAAAGTAACAGATGACGATTTGAGACTTTTAGAAGAATCATATAAAAGAATCATAGATACAGATTTGACCCAAATTGCCAGAATGAAAGCTTCTCAAAATCCTGCTGCTTGGGTGGATATTTTTAATCGCTATAAATTGGTGATGAATCGCCAAGAAGCCATTCTTGCTGTCACACCGATTTTTTATCAGGATGGTTCTTTGTTAAAAGTAGATGAATATGATTTTGTTCCCTTATTAGAAGAAGCTCGTGAAAATGCGTCTAAATATCATTATCAAGAGGCGCAAAGACTCTTAGCTTCGTCTTCAAAAGCGGATGCACGAGCGGCGTATGACCATTTAGATTGTATTTTTTATTACTATACAGATTATAAAGATGCTGCCAACTTATTGAAACTTGCGCGCGAAAAAGGTACGAATCATGTTTTGTTAAGTGTAGATAAAAATCCGTACTTGTTTTTGCCGGATGGTTTTGAAAATGAATTGTTTAATTATAACTATCAAAGTTCTTTTAGCGATTGGACAGAAATTTATATTGACCCGTATGCAAGAAATCAGTTTGATATCAATGTCAAGTTAGTAATTTCTAACTCTCAAATTTCACCGGGGGTAATTAAAGAAAATACCTATATCGACAAAAAAGAAGTAGAAGATGGTTGGCAATACGAGTATGATGGTCGAGGTAATGTCAAAAAGGACTCTTTGGGTAATGATATCAAGAAAAAGAAATATAAAACCATTTCTGCGCAAATTACCGAAACCACTATGCAAAGAGATGCTGTGATACAAGGTGCGATCGAAATTTACGATTACAATTCACAAAGAGTATTACGTAGAGATGCGGCTCAGGGGGAATCAGTTTTCTCTGCTTCTTATGCAACCTTTCGCGGAGATCAAGATGCGCTCAGTACATCATCTATTAGAAAGATTAGAAGCCCTAAAGTGGCTTTCCCAACCGATATAGATATGATAATACCTGCTACTGAGGAGTTAAAAAGC
>JAMLHH010000051.1 GCA_023957215.1 Chitinophagales bacterium | reverse complement strand
TAAAAGTGGTAATGTTTTCTATTTCAGGTGTATCTACAAAAGGACATTGCAATCTGATGATATCACTATTGAGCGATAATAGCAAGTCTCCTCTACCTATCAGTTGATCCGCCCCTCCCGTATCCAAAATAGTTCTGGAATCTATTTTCTGCGCCACTTTGAAAGCCAATCTTCCCGGAAAATTCGCTTTGATACTACCTGTGATGATATTGACGGAAGGCCTTTGGGTAGCAATGACTAAATGAATTCCGATAGCACGAGCTAACTGCGCCATCCTTGCAATAGGAGTTTCCACATCTTTGCCGGCAGTCATCATCAAATCCGCAAACTCATCTATGACCAATACAATATAAGGTAGAAAACGATGACCTTTTAAAGGACTCAGTTTTCGTTCGGTAAATTTCTGATTGTACTCCTTAATATTACGTACCATTGCCATCTTGAGCAAATCGTATCTTTGATCCATCTCTTCCGTCAAAGAATTGAGTGTCTTGATGACCTTTTGTGTATCTGTAATGATGGCATCTTCATCTCCTGGAAGCTTTGCCAAATAGTATTTTTCTATCTTACTATAAAGAGTTAACTCTACCTTCTTAGGATCTACAAGTACAAATTTTAATTCGGATGGATGTTTTTTGTATAATAGTGAAACCAAAATGGCATTCAGTCCCACAGATTTCCCCTGACCCGTCGCACCTGCCATCAACAAGTGGGGCATTTTTGCCAAGTCAGCTATATAATTTTCATTCGTGATAGTCTTGCCTATTGCAATAGGTAAATCCATATTGGCGTTTTGAAACCTATCCGATTTGATCATCGAACGCATCGAGACTACCGCTTTCCTGACATTTGGTACTTCTATACCTATTGTTCCTTTTCCCGGAATGGGTGCGATGATGCGGATACCCAATGCAGCCAAACTCAAAGCGATATCATCCTCCAAATTTTTAATCTTGCTGATTCTGACCCCCGGACTTGGGACGATTTCATATAAAGTGACAGTAGGTCCCACGGTCGCCTTGATTTTCTCGATAGAAATCTTGTAATTTTTTAAAGTTTCTACGATTTGATCCTTATTACTTTCTAATTCATCCTTGTCAATGGAAATATTTCCATTGCCGTGATCGTCCAAAAGCTCTATGGGCGGAAATTGATATCTACTCAGCTCTAAAGTGTGGTCATAAAGATTTCCTTCTCGTACTCTTGTGGTTTCGCTAATGGTCTCTTCCTTGGGCTTTTCTACTTCTAAGGATACCTCATCGTTATTTTCTCCTTCAGTATGATGAATGGTAAACAATTCATTGCTGCTCGCTGATGTATCTTCCTCGACAACTTTTGTCTCGAAAATAATCTCCTCAGGTTCTTCATAAGGACTTAACTCTTTATCCTCCTCCTTTTCATCATTTAATACGTCATAACTGTCATCTTCAAAATGCGGAGTCGGCATTTCCCGCTCTTCGGGTATGATAGATTCACCACCTATTCTTTCTCTTTCAGCCTTTTCTTTCTGTCTGCCGGCTTGATAATTTGTCCAAGCCGTAGAGATGGATTTTCTAAACTTGTACAAAACGTAAGTTGCATATCCGCCAAAAAGTAAAATACCCAAACCCCATCTGCCTAATAGAGTGGATAGCCATCCATATAGCATTCTTCCCATTCCGCCACCAAAAGAAAAACCGGATTGTGAAAAAATATATTGGGCGGTCAAAGGTATCATCAGTAAAAACAAGGTAGTATAAAAAGTAATTTTTAAAGTGGGAAAAAGCTTGCGCTGAAAAGTACTGTTGACACCCAATGTGAAAAACCAAAAGGGTAAAATGAATGACCCGATACCAAAGAAGGTGTAAATGAAAACATGGGAAAGAAAAGCTCCCAATCTTCCCATCGCATTGTTGACCTCAGACAGACTGCTGAAAATAAGCCGCCATCCTAAATTTGCTATTTTGCCTTGATCCAATTTCCATGAAAAAAGATAAGAAATAAAAGCGATCATTAAAAAAACGGAGAAAAATAGCAGAAACAGCCCTCCAAAACGCTTCATCCTGTCTATGGTAAAAAATGAAGGCAGTCTATCCTCTTCGTTGCTTGTATTCTTCTTAGCTTGTGTGGTTTTTGTTTTTGCCATAAAAATGATTAGACTCGGATATATTGACCAAAAGTAATAAAAAGACTTTGTATTGAACAAAATACCAAAGTTTATATTCTTTCTATACTAAGTTTTAAATTTTAAATACATAATCTTATCTTGCAAAACAATTTTTAAAAAAATCTAATTATCAAAAAATGAGAGAGGTATATATAGTAGGGATGGGGCGTACACCCATAGGGAGTTTGGGTGGAGTTTTGTCTTCACAGACAGCTTTAGACCTTGGTAAAACCGCTATCCAAAAAGCAATGGAAAGAGCCGGGGTCAAAGGAGACCAGATTGACGAAGTCATCATGGGAAATGTCTTGTCGGCTAATGTGGGACAGTCTCCTGCACGTCAAGTGGCATTGGCTTCCGGTATTGACAAAAAAGCAATCTGTACGACCGTAAATAAAGTTTGTGCTTCCGGGTTAAAAGCGATTACCTTGGGTACACAAGCCATCCGTTTGGGAGATGCTGATATTATCGTAGCCGGCGGTATGGAAAGTATGAGCAATGCACCCTTTTATTTGCCTAAAGGAAGAGCCGGTATCAAATATGGCAACGGACAAATCTTGGATGCCATCGTCAGAGACGGACTGCAAGATCCATACAATGGTACTATGATGGGAAACACGGCGGAATTGTGTGCCGATAAGTATAACTTCACCCGTGAACAACAAGATGCTTACGCCTTGGAGTCATATAAAAGAGCGGCTGATGCTTATGCAAACGGATGGTTTGCGGACGAACTTGCACCTGTCACCATCTCTACCCGAAAAGGTGAAACCGTAGTTGCCGAAGATGAAGAATACAAAAACCTAAGAGCCGATAAAGTTTCTACTGTCAAACCCGCATTTAAAAAAGACGGAACAGTTACTGCCGTGAACTCTTCAAAAATCAATGATGGTGCAGCAGCACTTGTCTTAATGAGCAAGGAAAAAGCAGAAGAACTCGATATCAAACCGATTGCAAGAATTGTTTCTTATGCGGATGCAGAGCAAGAACCTGATTGGTTTACAACTACACCCTCCAAAGCAATACCTAAAGCCGTAGCCAAAGCCGGGAAAGAATTGGGTGATATCGACTTTTTTGAAATCAATGAAGCTTTTGCAGTGGTTTCTTTGGCAAATATCCAATTGATGAATCTCGATCCTGCCAAAGTCAATGCACTCGGTGGGGCGGTATCACTCGGTCATCCGATAGGCATGAGTGGCGCAAGAATCGTCTGTACTTTAATCTCTACTCTCCGACATAAAAACGGAAGATTCGGAGCAGTCGGAATTTGCAACGGTGGCGGCGGCGCCAGTGCACTCGTTCTTGAAAAGCTATAATCGATTTTCAATAATAAAAATAACCACAGCACTCACCTTGTGATCGATGTGGTTATTTTTCTATCTGCCACCACACATTATAATCTTTCTCCCTTCTACTAATTATAACATCATAACAAAAGAAAAACCCTTTTGCTATCTCAGTAAAGATGAGCTTTAGGTCACTAATTATAGCATCTTAGTATAGGAAAAACCACTCAAACGTGTTTTGAAGAACCCACAGTTGCACCTTTAAGTGATTGAATGGGCACCCTTTGTACGAAAATAGCGTTAAAAGTCTTCAACTGTTTGAGCTCGGAGAGCGAGTTTTGAAGACTTAGCTATTGAGTACACTAAGGGTCATTCAATCACTTTGGTGCGCTTTTTTGTATTACTTTTTTCTAAAAAAAGTAATGAAAAGAAAATATATGAAAGAGCTTTGCGTCCTTATCATCTTAACATATAAAAAATATAACATTGTATTCTTTGTGAAATACTTTGTGTACTCTGTGGTTAAAAAATCATATAAAAATACAACATTTTGTTCTTCGTGAAAAGCGTTGTACTCTTTGTGGTTAAAAAAACATTTTCGATTAACTCACCCCAAAATGTTAAAATTCAATTTTTTTTTACACAATATTTGTAATTCTCATTAACATTGAGTTAACTTTACGCAAAATGTACGTATATGAAAAAGTCTATACTCTATTTTCTATTGATAATATCGTGTTATTTTTATACAAATAACCCTTTACTGGCACAAACACCCAACGTTGAAATAGAACTCTCAACAGATGGAGCAGGTGGTGGTATGTTTACGCAGACGACTAATTGTTCTACTTGTGGTGGAGCTTCTACGGCTCCGAATGCCACTCGTTATGCTTATCTGAAATTTGGATCCAATGCAATTTCAACATCCATTGGTTTTGATGCGGCTGCATTAACTTGTGGAGCATATTCAACAGGTGGTGCGGGTACGCAGTCTGTAACACAGACTTCGGCTTATACCAGTACGTCATCTATATATTTGGCCGGTACAGATAGTAGGTCTCCGGCACACTGTCGGTCCAATGCGGTTGCCCAAGATAAGGCGACAGATTTTAATTTTCATTCTATTGCGCCAGGTGGGGCATATAGTAGTGTGCAAACTAGCACGCTGTCTTCTAATACATCTACTGTCGGTGTGAAATGGAAATGGCGTTGGCGTTATACCAGTGTAGGACCTGCCGGTACATTGAGTACGACTATGAGCTATTGTAACAATTCTCCTCACGCACAGATTACAATTACCGGTACTGATCCTGGTTATCCGGGAGTCACCTACCAGTGGTTTGATGGAACAACGTCTATTAATGGCGCAACAGCCAAAGACTTGTCTAACTTTAACTTTGGTAGAGGTGTGGGATCTTATACTTTCAAGAGAGAAGTATATTATCCAAATAGCTTTACGAGTACAGCTAAGTTGACAACTTCGTATTCTATCACCATTGACGTATTAGATCCACCGTCAGGAACTGTTAATTCCCCTGTAGAGGCTTGTGAAAATAGTAACGTAAATATTACTTTTAGAAATACTTCCGGATTGACGGGAGCGGATATATCTGTTTATAAGACTAGCGATAATTCACTTGTACATCATCAAGTGTATGCTAATCCGGTGTCATTTGACGCACCGGACATCCCGACAGGTACTTCTTACACTGAATATTATTATATAACTGCTGTGTCGAGTGATGGTCTTTGTAGTGGCGATTTGGGTAACTTGACGGTTAATGTTCGTAAACCGGCAGTTGCACCTTCAAGTATCACGTCATCAGTATCCGCAACCGGCGATACTGTTTGTCAAGGAAGCTCAGTTACTTTGACGGCAAATGGAGGTGACTTGGGTTATAATGGAGAATATCAATGGTCCGATGATGCTGACTTTACAAATATTCTTCAACAAAGTACATCTACTACATATACAACCGCTGCCATCAATTCACAAACGACTTATTATGTAAGAATTGTTCAAGGAACTCCTTGTGGTGAGACATCTTATGCAGAAAAGACTATTAATATATCTATCCCTTCTGTAGCACCTGTCAGTGTGGCCTCTTCACCAAATAATTATTATTGTGATGGTGATGATGCGGTCGTTTTGACACAGCAAGGAGGTTCACTCGGTACCAATGCACATTGGGAATGGGCGACTGATACTGCATTTGCAAATATTATTGCAGACTCTAATCGTGCATCTTTACTTGTCAAACCAAGTGCTACTACTACTTATTATGTAAGAGCGACCGGTACACAAAGCCCATGTACTGCAACTACTGCTTCAGCAAATACGACGATTCAGTTTAGAAGTCTATCTACTGCCGCTACCGGTATCCTTTCCAGTAATGGTGGTGCTGCTGTTTGTGAAGGTAGCAACGTTACCTTGACTGTAGATGGCGGCTCTCTTGGTTATGGTGCAGATTGGATCTGGTACACCGGTTCTTGTGGACAGGATTCTATCGGTTCAGACTCAAGCATCATAGTAGCACCTAATACGACTACCAAATACTGGGTAAGAGCAGAAGGAGGTTGTAATGTGACAAGCTGTAAACAAATCGAAATTATCGTTTATGAAAAAACAGTGGATCCTGACAGTATTGCGATGCCACTTGGGTATTGTGACAATGTTGGTTCTATAGAAGTATCGGTTGTCGGTGGACATCTTGGAACCAATATGCAATGGAATTGGTATGATGGTAATAATTTTTCAAACCCTCCATTGGTAAGCGGATCTCCTGCATCCATAGATCCTTTTAATGTGACTACTAATTATCTTTATTTAGTGGCTGGTCCTATATCAGGTTCTATTCCTGCGGGTTGTCCTTCTTCTACGACTCCTATATCAGTAGATGTCAGTACCTTGGTTCATGATTTAGAAGCTCCTAATATTAACTCTATCAGTGCATTGCCTGATGTAATTTGTGAAACTGGGTCAAGTGTAATTACGGTAATTTATCCGGATTCAGTAAATAACTCATATATATGGGATAATGTAACCGAAGATTATGATTATGTGAAGTCTCCTTTATTGGTTTATAACTTGTATGATGAAGATCCTTCTGTAAATCCAAGTGCTCAACCAATAGCATCAAACGGTACAGGTATCTTTAGTATTCAAAATATTGATACTACAACTACTTATTATGGACAGGTTGTAAATACTTGTGGTGAATCTTCAGTAGAGCAGGTGACTGTTACAGTTAATTATCCTTCTGTAGATCCTGATTCTTTATCTGCAAATAAAAACCCAATCTGTAATGGTGAATCTGCTACTATCACAGTAAATGGTGGACACCTTGGAACAGATGCACAGTGGGTATTGTATGATACAGATCCTACTGTGGGAAGTCCATCATCTTTACAAAATAATACGACTGGTAGCTTTGTGGTGTCACCTACTGATACGACAACTTATTATGTAAGATTTGAAGGAACTGCTTATCCATGTACCGAAAATGGCAATGCTGTTCAAATCAGAATAGATGTCAACCAGCCATCTGTCAACCCTGATTCTTTGACAGCTAATATCAGAACTGTATGTTCAGATGATAATTCTGTTACATTGACAGTGAGCGGTGGTCACCTTGGAACGAATGCAGAATGGGTATTATATGATACAGATCCTACCGTGGGAAGCCCATCATCTTTGCAAAATAATACGACTGGTAGCTTTATAGTGACACCTTCTGATACGACAACTTATTATGTAAGATTTGAAGGAAATGCTCAACCATGTGATGAAAATGGTAGTGCAGCAAATATTACCATCAATGTTAACCAGCCATCAGATGAGCCTACCGCTATTACTGCATTAGATAGTATTTGTAATGGTGAGCCTGTAACCTTGACCGCTGATGGTACTTTAGGTACCTCCGCAGTTTACCAATGGTCAGACGATGCAGGCTTTAACAATCTCATCAGCAATGGAG
>JAMLHH010000050.1 GCA_023957215.1 Chitinophagales bacterium | reverse complement strand
TCTTTTCTAAAAAGATAGAGAGAGAATAGAAGTAAGCAAGTACCAATACTGCTGATGAGTATCTGGGGAATATATAATAAAAAATAATAAACCCAATTTACCTTATGTTGTCCATAGCCCAAATCAAGGGCAATCTGTTCACTAATGTCAATAATATTCTTTATATGAAAATAACTGTCTAAGAATAAATGTAAATAGATAGCGACAATCAAATTTAGAACAACCTTTGGTAACAAGAGTAAACAGGATTTGACGGATGAGGTATTTATACTGATATCAATTTCACCTTTTTCAGAAATAGGTATCAAAATATAAGAAAAAATGTAAGTCAAAACAATTCCCAAGGGTATGATTTCCAAAAAAATATTTGATGTCGTATAGGTAAAAAGATGATAGCGTGTTTGACTAAAACGATAAATAATATCAAAGTCAGGAATAAAACTACCTACAATAAGAGCCGGAAGATAGAAAAACTTTGGCAACCATCTTGCAAAAGGCAGTATGAAACCCGGATGTACAAGCGTGTATGGCATATCAATCAGCTAAATATATAAAAGATAATCATCATTCGTAGTATAAGATGATAAATTTTACATTTAAAAAAAATACTAAAAGAGCTTTTACCTTTATCATTGTGTAATGAAAGGTACAATTTTATACTTTTAGAAAACAATGACGTACTTTTGCACTCTCCAATAAACGAATATTGAAATGCAACAACTTAGCGAACACGAACAGCTTAGACGTACATCTTTACAGGCTTTAAAAGATATGGGTATCAACCCCTATCCTGCTCCGTTATATCCGGTCAACCAATATGCAAAAAACATCAAGAACGAATTTGATGATGAGGCAACCGAAGTGAAAGAAGTGTGTATAGCAGGTCGCCTGATGAGCCGGAGAATCATGGGGAAAGCTTCATTTGCGGAGTTAAAAGATTCGACAGGACGTATTCAGTTGTATATAAGTAGAGATGAAATCTGCCCTGATGAAAATAAAGATTTATATAATATCGTCTTTAAAAAACTTTTGGATATTGGAGATTTTGTAGGTGTGAAGGGATATGTATTCAGAACAAAAATGGGAGAGATTTCTGTACATGTACAAGAGCTAACTCTTCTATCTAAGTCTCTACGTCCTTTACCGATGGTAAAAATTGATGATGCCGGTCAGGTGCATGATGCATTTACAAATCCGGAAATGAGATATAGAATGCGTTATGTGGACTTAATCGTCAATGAAAATGTAAAAGAAACTTTTCTCAAGCGTACTAAAATGATGAATGCTATTCGTTCTTTCCTTAATGAACGTGGTGGTTTGGAGGTGGATACGCCGGTATTGCAAAGTATTCCCGGTGGTGCAGCGGCACGTCCGTTTATCACGCATCACAATGCTTTGGATATTCCTTTGTACCTGAGAATTGCTAATGAATTATATCTAAAACGCTTGATAGTAGGCGGTTTTGACTGGGTGTATGAGTTTAGTCGTAACTTTAGAAATGAGGGTATGGACAGAACACACAATCCTGAATTTACTGTCTTAGAGTTTTATGTTGCGTATAAAGATTATTTCTGGATGATGGATACTACAGAACAACTTTTGGAGGAGGTTTGTGTGGCAGTCAATGGAAAACCTGAATCGCAAGTAGGTGAGAATATTATCAATTTTAAAGCACCTTACAAACGTGTTTCTATCTATGATGCTATCAAAGAATATACTGGTTTTGATGTGAGTGAAATGGATGAAGCTGGTTTGATGGAGGTTTGTAAAAAGCTGAATATCCCAACTGATAAAACGATGGGTAAAGGCAAGTTAATAGATGAGATCTTCGGTGAAAAGTGTGAGAAAAATTTTATTCAGCCGACTTTCATCATTGATTATCCTATCGAGATGAGTCCTTTGACTAAAAAACATAGAAATAAAGAAGGTTTGGTAGAGCGTTTTGAATTGATGATCAACGGAAAAGAAGTGGCAAATGCTTATTCTGAGCTCAATGATCCTATCGACCAATACGAACGTTTCTTAGATCAAGTGAAATTGTCTGAAAAAGGTGATGATGAAGCAATGCTTATCGACCACGACTTCTTGAGAGCTTTAGAATACGGTATGCCACCGACATCTGGTATCGGTTTTGGTATCGACCGTTTGGCTATGCTTCTAACGAATAATACAAGTATTCAAGAAGTATTGTTCTTCCCGCAGATGAGGCCGGAGAAGTAATTGTTGCTACGCAACAGACGATAGACTATCAGACAATGGGCAATAGACAGTGAAGAATATGTTCTTCATGCCTAAAAAACTACTATTAATATTATCCCTGTTGAAGATGATTTATGTTCTACCTTATTTGAACAAGATTTTTATGCCGCTTAAACAAAACTCACGTTAATTTACAACAATTAATGCAAAGGGGGACAAGAAGACTACGCTTGTTAATCCAAGGTGAACATAGCGGTAAATAAAATGCTATATTTGGCGGATGTTTCCATATTGTTAATTGTGCTATAACACTACCCGCCTGTGAGTAAAATCACACTAAAGGTTAGATAATGAAAAAATAAAAGAAGACAAATTTGTCTTCTTTGTAAATTGTTTTATCTTCGCCTCATAAATTGATATTTACAAAACTATATTAGTTAATAATAGCTAAAAACAAAATGAAAGTTAGTGTTTAAGAACTCAAAAAAACTTATTTATTTATGATACCAAACAATTTATTTCTCAGCATTCAAACATCTGCTGCAATTGTATCTCTATTGGGGGCAATTTTGGTCGTTTGTATTGTTCTATTTATTATAGGCACTTCGTCCGTAGATGAAGAAAAACACCAGGCTAAAGGGAAAGTGTACAAATTACGTGTCAAATACTTTTATGGTTTGATGGCGGCAATCGTGCTTCTATTATTTTTTACAATGCAAACTTTACCTTATTTCAAACACAAAACCACCCGGTCGGATGAAGTTGTGACAGTAGTGGGCGCTCAATGGGCATGGAAAATGGATCACGGAACGACAGAGGTGAAAGCGAAAGAATTTGAAGGACTGAACGATATCACTCTACCCAGTAACAAAGTGATACAGTTTAATGTAATGTCAGCAGATGTCAATCACAACTTTGCCATCTATAACGACAAAGGTGATATTGTGGCACAGACACAGGCAATGCCTAATTACACCAATCATTTGCAATATACTTTTGAAGAGCGAGGAGAGTATCATATTCTTTGTCTTGAGTATTGTGGGATGGCACACGCTTATATGACTGGGTCAATACATATTGAATAATAAAAAAATTAAGAAGAAAAAATATATAGTTATGACATCAATACTTAATCCTACCGAATTAAAACAACAAAGAAGGCTGTTGGTGATTTGGTGTATTACTTTTTTAATCATATTCCCATTTTTGATTTCACTTGGCTTGATGATGCGTATGAATCAAGGAGGTTTGGCTGATTTGCCGCCTAATACTTTTTATTCATATATGACCATGCACGGATTGGGTATGGCAGGTATTCTCTTTAGTATCACATTGGGTGCAGCTAATTATCTGATTTCATCAAGATATGTGAAGCTAAAGATCGGGTTTCAGTACTTCGTTTATTTCCTTATTCTCATCGGCTTTTTGACTTTAATATTTGCTACCATCATCGGTGGATTTGCCGCTGGATGGTATGTTTTATATCCGTTGCCGTTTATAGGTGCAAGTTGGCCGGCATGGTCCACTGCATTGACCACTGTCTCACTAATCGTATTAGGTGTAGCATGGCTTTTGGGAAGTATGCACGTCCTATTAGCTTTGGCTAAGAGATATGGTGGATTTTCAAGATTAATGGGATGGAACTATATTGTAGGCAAAACGCCTGACGAACCACTTCCACCTATGGCAATGATAGCCACTGTGGCATTGGTGCCGGCTGTCCTCTCATTTTTATCTGCTGCCGTATTCTTGGTGATGTTCTTATTTCAATACTTTGAACCGAGTTTGGCTTTCGACCCATTATTTATGAAAAATATGATATTTTTCTTTGGTCATGTCATTGTGAATATCACGATGTATTTGGCTGTCGGTTGGGTTTATACTTTATTGCCTGAGTATTCAAAACGTGATTGGGGTGTAGATAGAATCTTTGCTATCTCTTGGAACGGTTCTTTTATATTTATCATTTTTGCCTATTTACACCACTTGTATATGGACTTTGCCCAACCTTCCGGTTTGCAGTTTGCAGGACAAATTGCTTCTTATCTAAGTGCTGTCCCTGTTACTGTCGTGACCATGTTTGGAGTCATCGGTCAATTGTATCATTCAAAAGTAAAATGGACGATGGTGCCTTTTGTCTTCCTATTAGGAACAATGGGATGGGCCATAGGCGGTTTTGCTGCTTTGGTTGACTCTACAATATATGTCAATAAAGTATTGCACAATACATTGTGGGTACCTGCTCACTTCCATACCTATATGTTGGCAGGAGTCGTACTTTATATTTTTGGTTTCCTATACTACTTCAGTACTCCAGAGGCTGAAAGAAAAACTGAAAATTATAGCAAATTGGGAATTTGGATTTATCTCATCGGTGTATATGGTTTCTTGTTGATGTTTTACTTGGGCGGTATGAATAGTGTTCCAAGAAGATATGATAAATATGTCGGTATTACCGTGGGAGATGTTCAAAGTACCGGTATGTTATTGGCAAGAATTGCTGCTTACTTTGTGATGGCTATCCTTGCTGGACTGTTGGTGATGTATGTATCCCTGATTACAAGAATTGCCAAAAAATTTAATGAATAAAGTATTTTAATATTGGGAGAACAATGACAGTAAAGCGTTTATTTATTCCACTATTTACACTTCTAATCTGTGTTTTAACTCTTTGGAAATGGACTTATGGATTTAACGCCTTTACTGTCTTTTCTCATACATTATTAGAATCTGGTCAGACTCCCAGAAATATTGAAGATATTGCTTTGATAAATCAAGATAGTAGCATCTTCCATCTCGAAGATAAAGATACCTATATTCTTATGAATTTTGTCTATCTCAATTGTCCTTCTGTTTGTCATAAAATAAACAATCGTCTTGAGAATATCTATCAGGAATTGAATGAGAATCTTATTCCTAATAAATTACAGTTATTAACTGTCAGTTTTGATATGCTAAATGACGACATTAGCCGGATTAAAAGGCATAGGGCATATTTTGGAGATAATATTAAGGGCTGGGATTTTGCAATTCCATATCATCTAAGTTCTGATAAATTGAATAATTATCTGACAGATATGGGGATTTGGGCAAAGTCAGCACCCGAAAGCAGTATTATCAACCACTCCACTTATTTGTTCCTTATTTCTCCTGAACATAAGATTATAAAAGTAATAGATCCTGCGAGAGAAGATAATGAGAGCATTGTCGTAAATTTGAAATCGTGGATAGCAAGCGACGAAAGCTCTTTATAAGCTTATTAGTAGTAATTCTTTTTTATTTGATCTCATTCCATTACAATCAATGGTTTTCCGAGACAATGGCGAGACATCAGGTTATGCAGCTCCCCGCTATGATTATCTTAGGTTTGATAATAGGTTGGACTTTTCCAAAATTGAAAATAAAAGACTTGTCTTGGGGAGTCACACTACTCATTATCTGTATGGCTTCGCTTATCTTTTGGATGATACCGCGCTCTATCGATATGACGATAGTGTATCCTTCTTTTAATCGGGTGATGCATGTCAATATGTTACTTTTTGGTTGGATTTTAGTGGCAGTTTTTAGATGTATCATCTTTGAAGTAAAGATAGTTTTTCTTCTGATGGTTTCCGGAATGCTACTTTCTTCAGGAATCACTTTGCGTGTTTTTAAAATAGTATTGTGTAGCTCATTTACGATGGAACAGCAAAGAGAAAATGGATTTTATCTTCTAATCATCGGCTTGACTATTTTTGTTGTAACTATTTTCCTATTTTTTAGACAACTTTCACTGTTATGGAAAGAGGGAAGTAAGGGCTAATATACCGATGTAACAATGTACCAATGCCAACATCATTAGACCATGACTTTAGTCGTGGGATAATGATGTGAATGCACCGATGCACCGATGTACTAATGGGTTGGAGAGTCTGTTATCTTAGTTGATAAAATGTTAAAAACATCAAATTAAACGTTTTTATTCCATAATTTCTACTCATACTGTAAATATATATGTAATAAATTTTCATTTGATTTGACAAATATGTAATTTGTATATACGTATAAAATTAAAGATGATGGAAACAAGTATAACAAAAAAATCATTGCTGAATTGTTAGGAACATTTACGCTTGTATTGTTGGGCTGTGGTGCAGCCGTGATTGCCGGAGGTGACACTGCCGGAGGTTTGTCGGGATTGGGATTATTGGGGATTGCTTTTGCATTTGGTATGGCACAGTTGATGATGTGCTATGCAATAGGAGGTATCAGCGGTTCACATATTAATCCTGCCGTTACCATTGCTATGTTGGTAGCAGGTAAAATGAAAAGCTCGGATGCGGGAGCATATATTGTCGCTCAATTAGTAGGTGCGGTATTAGGTGCTTATGTGTTAATGACCATTATGAATGGTATGCCCGGTTTTTCTATGGAAGAATGGGCATTAGGGTCTAATGGCTGGGGTGTCGGTTATCAAAATGAATTTAATACGACATCTGCATTCGTCACCGAATTGGTAATGACTTTCTTGTTCTTGTTTACCATTTTGGGAGTTACCTCCAAATGGGGTAATTCTACGATGGCAGGGGTCACTATTGGTTTTGCATTATTTGCTATACACTTATTTACAATTCCGGTTACAGGAACATCTGTCAATCCGGCAAGAAGTTTTGGACCTGCTTTATTATCCGGAGGAACTGCACTCTCTCAACTTTGGTTGTTTGTGGTTGCGCCTATTATCGGAGGTATTTTGGCAGCGGTACTATGGAAAGTGTTGGGAGTAAATCAGAAGTAGATATTGACTAAAAGATAAAAAAGAGACTGTCTATATAGGTAGTCTCTTTTTTATGCCTTCATTTTGGAACGTTTTATTAAATATGTTTGTAATATCTTGTCAAAACCTTCATCAATATCTGCCTCTACCCAATCTATTTGATATTGTATGCACTTGTTTTCATTTTTTGAAAATAATCATCAAATTTTTGTTTGTAGCTTCTTTTTATCGATGGCAATAGCTTGACTTTCTGACCAGTTTCCAAAATCGACAAATTGGTAGGAACGGTTTTCAAACATCAGCTCTTGCTCTTCTTTTTTTCTATAAACATGAAAAATTACTACTTCGTGTTTATTGTATTTTAAGTGCCTGATGGCATCTATGAGATCGTCTATATCATCAATTTTTTCTATCCAATCGCTGAAAACAAATACCATAGAACGTTTATGCAACATTTCTGCTACTTGGTGAAGACAGGTAGCAAGATGGGTACTTACTAGATCTTCTTGACTTTTTAATGCTTGATGTAAATAGTTCATTATGACTTGTCGGTGAGCGGCATTTGTTTTTGTCGGTGTATGTATTTTTAATTGATGACCTGACATCAGTGTCAATCCGACGGCATCTCTCTGTTTTCCTAATAAATAGGTCAATGTCGCTGCGGAAACGGTCGAAAATTCGAGTTTGTTGAGTGACTGTTGATTTGTAGTTTTGGGATATAACATGGATGAGGAAATATCTATTAAGATCTGACAACGAAGATTGGTTTCTTCTTCAAATTTTTTGATATACATTTTACCCGTTTTGGCATAAGCTTTCCAGTCTATATTTCTCATAGAATCACCGGGATAATAATTCCTAAACTCCGAAAATTCAACAGAAAACCCATGATAAGGACTTTTATGCAGGCCGATGATAAATCCTTCAACTACTTGTCGGGCAAGTAAATCCAATTTATCAAACTGTTTGTAATCTATATCTATATTCATCTGCTGATTTGATTATTAATACTTTCACTTCTATCATAAATCTAATGCATAATAGTGGTAAAAGTATGTTATAAATAAAAAAAGAGGCTCAATTTCTCGTTTTGCCTCTTTTATCCTTTTGTTTTAGTTATTTGTAATGCTAACCGCCAATACACTTTTTTAAATCTTCTAACTGGCTTTCCCATAGATCAATGGATGAATCTATGTCTTCTTTATAAGCAAAATCCGTTACATACAACACGGTATCGCCTGTAATCTCATTTTTCTTAATGGAAAATTCAAAATAGGCTTTTTCGTCTTCCTCATCTTGCCATCTGAGACGCACATACTCCTCTTCTTCATAAGACAAAACCTCTGCTGACTCTTCGTCTCCACTCCAACCGAAAGTATAGATATCGCCGTTCAAATCTGCGGTATCTGAAAACCATTGGGTGAGTCCACTTGGAGAGGTCAAAAAGTCATATAATATCACAGGTGATGAGCGGAATGTTTTTTCTATTGTAAAAGGTTTCTTCTTTTGAGCCATACTAAACTTTAAAATTCTGATATTGCGCAATAATAAACAAAATAAACTTCTATCCAAATTTTTAGGGCAAAATATATTAATAAAAAAATAACCCCAAAATCGCAACAGAAAAACAAAAACCTCTGCAATCC
>JAMLHH010000005.1 GCA_023957215.1 Chitinophagales bacterium | reverse complement strand
TGCGTAGGTTTATCCTGCCGAAGGGTCAGTACCAACTTTTGTTTTAGGCTTCTTTCAGATTTTACCTCACGGCAAACACCCTTGCCCTCAACTAACGGTTCTCGTCAAAATAAGCCCGCTCGGGACTTTAACCCTATAGATAATGAACATGCATAGCAAACAAAAATAAAAGAGACCTCCATGGAGGTCTCTTTTATTTTTGTGGTATGGGGCGGGATCGAACCGCCGACACATGGATTTTCAGTCCATTGCTCTACCGACTGAGCTACCGTACCGTCCTTCACTTGTATCAATTTTACAAATGCGTTGCAAAAATAGCCATTAAGTTTAATCTAACAAGTTTTTAGTCAAAAAATTTATCAAAAAACCGTCAATTGATTTGATTTCCCCAATCTGCGATATTAACTGCAATCCCTATTTGGTTTAAAGTACCCTTAGAATGATATTTTGCTAATGAGTAATCGATTCTAAATTGTTGGATATTCACTCCTATTCCGGCAGAAAGTCCTACCAAGCCTTTCTTTTCTTCACCACCTAATTCCATACGTCTCAAATGATCGTAACCTATCCTCAGTTGTATAGGTTTTGCCACATCTACTTCTACACCTGCAACAAGATGTGCAAATATCTTATCTATAAAACCTCTTTCAGTCATAGAATTTGTCCCAATAATCAATTGTTGGTTCTTTTTTGCCTTCGGTCGGGTAATATCCCATTCATATAAATGATGTGCCACAATATTCAGTCGAAGCGGTATTTTTTCAAACTTCTTAGAAAGTGCAAAAGCCAAATCCGTGGGTAATTTCTCTCTATCTTGTTCTTTGTAATAGGCTTTGAGTTCGGTGCCTATATTTCTCAATATCATACTCAATACCAAGTCTTTGTCATCTTTGAAATAAGAAGCAGAAAAATCGGCTGCAAGACCCAGCGATTTATATTGCTCTATGGATGAAAAAATAAATTTTAACTGCACACCATACGTAAAATTTTTCCATTGACGGGCTGCTGCCCCACTCAGATAAAAATTACCTACTCTAAAATCTCCAATAGGATTTCCGGCTTCATCTCTACCATCCAGCTTCCCTGAAGTAATATAATTTGCTGATGTGGAGAAAGTAGTATTTAACTTTTGGGAATGATGTCCATACACCATAGTACCAAAATTAGTACCGGCCAAATAGAAACCTGTATTAAAAGCAATATGTTGATGTACCTCTTGATTAAGCAAGGACGGATTGTCTATGGATAAAGCAATATCTCCGCGTGGCCCGGCAAAATATTTACCGCCGACACCTGTCGCTCTGGCACTACTTGACAAATCTAAAAAACTGTACGCACTATTACCACCTATCTGAGGATAAGCTATAATAGGTAAAATCAATAATGCAAAAAGTAATAAAAAACGATTCATCAAAAGTCTATCCAACTAATCTAAGACAATAATATGTAAATTTCTACAATAATGCATGAGAGAGAATAAAAGTAATTTCACCCAAGCAATATGCTTATTAGAAGATTTTAGACCTATACTTATTTTTTTTGTTAAAAATCAAAGAGTTTTAAAATTTTCTATTACAAATATTTGTAATGAATAAAATATTTATATAAACTTAATGTAAACTACTTGTTTATGAGAAGTATCAATCTAAGGAGGAAGTTTTCTCCCATAATAATAGGGGTTATCATCCTATTAACATTTAGTCATTTTCAAGCTAAAGCTGAAAGTAATGTTTATAGAATTGAATCTAAATACAATGTTAAGATAGATTCTTTTAAACTACAGGCTACACCGTATAAGCAAATATTAAAGGACGGTATCATTTTCGATGAGGAAAAGAAAATTGAATGGTATAACAACATTACCATTTATGAAATTCAATCTACAAAAGGAGAAAAGAGTGGGAAAGGTTCCAAAACCTGCACCATTCATATGATACCTGAGGATTTTTCGAATAGTCCGGTTGATTCTTTTGGTAAATGTCTGATATGGGTGTGTTTCTAACACTGGCAGTTTACTATCTAATAATTTAGAACAAGCATTTAATCAGTGCAGAAGGGAATACTGTCAAGCAAACGTATATCCATAATGGACAAATTGATTTAGATGTTAGTGACCTAAAATTAGGTATCTATAAAATACTTATACAAGCAAATGATGGTGTGGTATTTTTCACTTTAAATATTATTAATTAAAAAACATAGATTATGAAAAAGCTTATTTATTTCACCATGTTATTAGGTATCATATCCTGTAAAAAGGATTTGCTCAATAATAATGGCGGTTCTTCCAGCAATTCAGGCAATCCTACGACTAACAATCCTGGGGATACCGGTGGAAGTCAGACAGATGACGGAAAAACAGTCAAGATTCTTAGAGTAGAACAAACAACCAGCCCTAACTCCTTCCCTTTTGATATCGATCAATTGATGGATGTAAATTATACCTATACTGATGGTTTACTTAGTAATATCTCTGTTAAAAGAGGAACGCGAATCTATACCTATCCTAATCAATCTCTTGACAGCGATAATTACAATCTAAAATTAGATAGCGATCCAGTACTGATAAATAGTGGATTGGTATTTTCATCAGCAACACTAAAGATAAGTGATGGTAAAATCAGCAACGTAGTCAACAATTTCGTTATTGATATATTCGGAATGGGTGGTCCTGAATCAAAGAAAAACTTTAACTATCACTATAATGATTCTGGAGTTTTAACACAAATCAAAAGTACTGGATTAATTTCTAACAAAAAGACTTTAGAGCTTCAAACCCAAAATTATTCTAATGGCTTATTGACCGACTATACAGTCAAAAATTATGTGCAAGACTATAACATTATTCCTACAGTGGGACAAGATTATAAAATCCAAGCTACATATCAAAAAGCAGACGGAGTACCTACCGACTTAGTGCGCAAAGTCAATCAAGCTATACTAGGAGTAAGTCCAATAGGATTGGAAGACTATGCATTTCACATGTATTATGATATCGAACCAAGCTCGCCAATAGTTGAATCAGATATATCACATACTATAAAATATGAAAAATATAATTACACTTTCGCTGATTGGATTTTTTCTTTGGGACTAGTAGATGCTTATAGCATTCCAGTACAAGGTGATCAATTGATTGCATCCAAGCATATTACTGGTAAAAAAGTTATCAATGGAAAAATGAATAACAATGATATTTTAGTCCAAGCTAAATTTCAACAAATAGACTCTACAGCACAATATACCTATACTCACAATGCTGAAGAGAAAGTATTAGAAATTGCAGGCTTGAGAATTTATTACGATTGGTCAGATGCAGAAGGAAACACTAATGAAACTGAAGAACCAGTAGAACCAGAAACAGGTGTATTTGTAGATTCTAGAGATGGGGAAGTGTATAAAACTGTCAAAATCGGTAATCAAACATACATGGTTTGCTGAAAATTTAAGATACACAGGTAATATTGCAGAAATCACAGATGATGATGATTGGAGAGCTATTTTTGCTAGCAAAAGCAATACACCTGCATGGTCTTATTACAACAACGATCCAACTTATAATAAAACTTATGGAAAGCTTTATAATTGGTTCGCAGTAAACTCTGGAAATTTATGTCCAAATGGCTGGCATATTCCTTCATTAGAAGAATGGGTAACTTTACGAAATAATTATGGAGGTCAAGATTTTGCAGGAGATAAATTAAAATCAACAACAGATGATTGGATAACTCCAAAAACTAACGCAACAAATGAAAGTGGCTTCGCTGGACGTCCAGGCGGTTGGAGGTCTATCAAACTTATCCTTCATTCTATTCTTTTGGAACAGAAGGTGCATGGTGGAGTTCCACTCCAACTACCTCAACCGTAAGAGATGAAGCATTTATGCTTACATTACATAACAATACGAGTACCTTTTTTGATTCATTCCGTTCTAAGGCTTTCGGTTTTTCTTGTCGATGTGTACAAGATTAAGTTGTAGAATAAATTACTTATTACAATTCAAAAGCTCGTGATTTCGGTCATGAGCTTTTTTGTTTTTGAGAGAATCAGTTTGTTTCAGTCAAATGATATCTAGTCTATCATAAATCGTATATTTGTAGCATGCAGGACACAAAAAAATCAGCTCAATATTTTATAGATTTAGAAGAAAAGCATGGTGCTCACAATTATCATCCGCTTCCAGTAGTACTATCCAAAGGCAAAGGCGTTTTCGTGTGGGATGTCAACGGTAAAAAGTATTTTGATTTTCTTTCCGCATACTCAGCAGTCAATCAGGGTCACTGTCATCCACATATTTGGGAAGCAATGCAAGGTCAAGCACAACAACTCACTTTGACATCCAGAGCTTTTTACAATGATCAATTAGGGCTTTTTGAAAAACACATCACTGAGCTTTTGGGTTACGATAAAGTTTTGCCCATGAATGCTGGTGTAGAAGGTGGAGAAACCGCTATCAAATTAGCGAAAAAGTGGGCATATTTAGTAAAAGGTGTAGAAAGAGACAAAGCACGTATCGTTTTTGCAAAAAACAACTTTTGGGGTAGAACACAAGCGGCTGTTTCAGCCTCTACAGATCCTACCGCATACAGTGATTACGGACCTTTTATGCCGGGGTATGATTTAGTACCTTATAATGATTTAGATGCGCTTGAAAAAATAATTAGCAATAAAAATGTCGCTGCTTTTATGGTAGAACCCATACAAGGTGAAGCCGGCGTGGTAGTTCCTTCCAAAGGATATCTGAAAGGCGTGAGAGATTTGTGTACAAAATACAATGTACTTTTCATAGCAGATGAAGTACAGACAGGTCTTTGCCGTACAGGAAAAATGCTTTGTTGTGATCACGAAAATGTCAAACCGGATATTCTCATTCTCGGTAAGGCTTTGTCGGGAGGATATATACCTATTTCGGCAGTTTTGGCGGATGATGAAATCATGCTTTGCATACAACCCGGTGAACATGGTTCCACCTATGGAGGAAATCCTTTGGCCGCTGTTGTAGGAATTGCAGCTTTGGAAGTATTAGTCAATGAAAATTTAGCAGAGAATGCTCAAAAAATAGGCGAGCTTTTGAGAAACAAACTCCGTAATATCCAAAATCCTATTATCAAAGAAGTGAGAGGGAAAGGTCTATTAAATGCCATTGTGATAGATGATGACGAAGAAAGCAATACTGCCTGGAATATTTGTCTCAAAATGGCAGAAAATGGGCTGCTTGCCAAACCTACTCATGGAAATATTATACGCTTTGCTCCTCCTTTGGTCATCAACGAAAATCAGATTTGTGAATGTGTAGAAATAATCACAAAATCTTTTTTAAACTTTAACATGTAATTAACATACAATGTTTGATATGCAACAACATCAGAAATATCAATAACAAAGCCGTTTTCCCTATCAGCCATCAATACCTTTTTCATCATATCTATGAGTGAAAAATAGATAATTAGGTATAGAGAATACTAAATATATGTATCTTGTATATAAAATAACTATTTGAATAGTAGTAAGTCATATAAATAAGACAATTTACTCCTAAAACATTAAACCACAAGAATGATGAAGCATCTTTTACCTCTTACATTTACCCTTATATTTACCTTGAGTGTCCAAGTGAATGCTCAAAATATTGGGATTAGTTCTGATGCAAGAACTCCGGACGAAAGTGCCGGCTTAGACATCGATTTTAACAATAAAGGTTTCTTGATACCGAGAATTTCTCTGATTGGTAACACGGATAACACCACCATCACCGATCCGGCTCATTCACTTTTGGTATATAATACCGGGATATCTTGGGGCGTTTCGGGCTTTTATTTCAATGCAGGAACCGACATAACCCCAAAAAGTTCAATAGAGCTATATTTCTAATGACGGTCATTAGAACTTTATCATCGTAAGTTATTGAATCTTATATATTTATCTTGCATAGTGTTTGTTGAAATTATTAGTAATTTGGTGTAAGAAAATCTTACAGTCATGGTCATCACCAAAATCGAGTTCACAGATAAGGAAGTTACTGCTCATGGAGGCATTATTTTGTTACAAAAGATGCTGGAACAAATGGAGTTTACCCATTTTTTAGAACAGACTCCATTGCCTCAACCTGATTCTAACAGAGGGTATGATCCTATTCAGATTATTCTACAGTTCATTGTTTCGATTTGGTGTGGTGCTAATAGGTACGAACATTTAGAAGTGGCACGCTTTGATGGCGTTTTGCAGCAGTTATTTGGGTAGAAACGCATGGCAGGACATAGAGCCTTTGTAAGATTTTTTCAAAAATTTACTATGGAAACAAACGATCAAGTGTTTCCGGCTTTTTACAAATGGTTTTTCGACAATCTTTCCTTTGATAACTACACATTAGACTTTGATTCTTCTGTGATTACTCGTTATGGAGACCAAGAGGGAGCGGCAGTGGGATATCATGCCAGAAAACCGGGTCGTAAGTCACATCATCCACTTATGGCTTTTGTGGCGGATGTGCAAATGGTGGCTAATTTTTGGCTCAGAAGTGGTGATGCCCATACGGCTAACAACTTTGAGGCATTTATGGAGTCAACTTTAGCCAATCTGCAAAACAAACAAATTGGATTATTGAGAGCGGATAGTGGGTTTTATTCCAAAAAAATATTTGAACTTTTGGAAAACAGAACATCGCCTATTTCTTACATCATAGCCTGTCCTATGTACACTACGATACAAAGACATATTCAAAGCCAAAAGACATGGATACAGCTTGATAATGGCATCGAAATTTGTGCAACACAATATCAGTCTCCCATGTGGAATGAGCCTCGAAGATTGATAATAGTTAGGCAAGAAATTAAAGAAAGACCTAAAGCTACCGGTAAAACATTACCACTCTTTGAAGATGATGAAGTAATCTCCGGTTATAGACATAGCTGTTATGCAACCAACTTAAAACTGCCTGCGGCAAAGGTTTGGAGACTATATAGAGGAAGAGCTAATTGCGAAAATCAAATCAAAGAACTCAAGTATGACTATGCGGTAGATAAGATAAATCAGAATAGTTTTGATGCAACAGAAACTACCATGAATTTCATTATGATAGCCTATAATTTAATGAGTTTATTCAAACAAGTAGTGATTCCAAGCAAAGCAAAACCTATGCTCAAAACAATCAGATACACAACTTTAAACATAGGCAGCTACATCGTAAAAAATGGTAGAGATAGAGTACTAAAAATGTCTTTACAAATGAAACGACGAAAATGGATAACACAACTCTGGAGTAATATTGAAAATATTAAACAACCATTTATTGTGATTGACTCGTAGTCCTAGTGAACTTTTTGGGATAATGCGTATTGACCTTTTAGAATTGGCTCAAACTATTGACAAATCTGAATTACAAAGAGAACTAAATCACATAAACGAAACATACAATTTCAACTTGACTTTGGACTTTTGGTGCGACTTCATAAACGAAATGACACCAATAAAAAGCGGACAAATGGAAATGTTTGCATAGATGAAGCACTCTGCCAAATTTTAATCTTTAAACCAATGTCAGAAATTATACTTCCAGAATTAAGTGTTACCTATTTTGAGAGAACAGGTACTAAAAATAAGGTCGAGCAATTATTAGTACCGAGTGCGAAAATTAGTTTTAATTTTGTTAGGAGTACGAGAAGTTATTCAGTTGTAGAAAGTAATGGAATTGAAATCTGCATTACACCAAATAAAAATTTAGATTTGGCAGAGTTCGAATTTGCTGTTTTGCCAAACAAAAGAGCAACCGAACTAAATTTAGAAAACAATAATGTATTAAATTTTCTTTTGGATGAAAGAGCCATGTATATTATTGACCTATTTCACTGCTTCATAAATACTTGCGATACCAAATGTGAGCGAACGGGTTTTCACAGATTTGAATCCTACGGCTTTGAGTTTATTTTCAAAAACAGCTCCATCGGGAAAAGCTTTTACAGATTCGGGTAAATAAGAATATGCTCTGCTGTCTTTAGATATTAATCTTCCGATAAAAGGCAGTACATTTAAAAAATAAAAGAAGTATATTTTTCTAAAAATAGGATTTCTAGGTTTGGAAAATTCTAAGACGACCAAAGGTGAGTCGTTTTTTAATACTCTATACATTTCGGAAAGTCCTTGATCTAAATTTTCATAGTTTCTCACTCCAAAAGCAACTGTAATAGCGTCAAATTTCTCATCTTCAAAAAGTATGTTTTCAGAATCACCGAGTTCCATACTGATTTGATCTTGAAGCCCCAAATCTTTCACTTTTTTCTCCCCTACTTCTAACATACCTTCGGATAAGTCCACTCCCACTATCTTTTGTGGTTGGGCTTTTGTCAATGCAATCGCTAAGTCACCTGTTCCGGTCGCCATATCCAAAATTTGTTTCGGCTGATAAGACTTGACGATTTTTACTACTTTTCTTCTCCAAAGCTTATCAATACCGACTGACAAAAAGTGATTTAAGAAATCATAGTGACCTGCTATATTATTAAACATAGAAGCTACTTCTTTCTTCTTTTCATCTTTACTACCACCATAAGGTGTTACCGCTTCTTGTTGTGACATTTGGTAAATTTTGTGCTACAAAAATACAAGATACTTTCAAAGTGAGCCATTAATATGTATAAAGTTAAGTTGAAGATATATCAAATGCATTGTGATATAATAATTATGCTTTGCCCGAGACTTATGCTTTATCCTTCAAACTTAGTAATTTTGTAGTTTTAAAAAATTGATTCTTGAACGATAATTGTTTGAAACTTGCTCAGATTTTATATTCCAAAAACATCCCTTTTTGTATCTATCGTTATCCTCAACAAGACAGTTTTAATATTGCTATAGAAAAAGGTTTCATAGAGCAAGAGAAAAAAGTTATTTTCACGGTAGCACCTTTTACAGTTCAATCTCAAGCCGGAGAAATACAACTTGAACTGATAGGTCAAACTCTCATCAATGCGCAGTTGATACAGTATTTTCAAGATATAAATCAGCATCCGGAATTTGATGTAGAGTTACCCAAAGAAACGACAAAGCAAGAATACTTTTCAAGTCTTCAATCTTTTTTAGATGAGATAAAAAATCATAAGCTTGAGAAAGCAGTCCTTTCCAGAGTGATTTATGAAAAACATCCAAAAGACATGAATGTCATTTCTACATTTAGCAGATTAGCAAAAAAATATCCCAATACGTTTGTTCACTTTTTACATCACCCACAAGCAGGTTTGTGGATGGGTGCGGCCCCTGAATTACTTTTGAAAAAAGAAAAGGAAGCAATTTTTGTCATGGCACTTGCCGGCACTCAAGCTAGAAGTGACAAGCGACTTGAATATCACTGGCGAGAAAAAGAGCTGGAAGAACATTTGATGGTAGGAACACATATCGAACAAGTTTTCAGCCAACATCAATATCCCATTTTGAGCAAAAAAGGACCTTATACTACTGATGCCGGACGTGTCGTACATTTAAAAACGGACTATCAATTTCAAGATAAAGGTACAAGTAGTATAAAAGAACTTTTGACGGACTTACATCCGACTCCTGCAATCGGTGGTTTACCGGCAAAATCAGGTGTAGAATGTATCCTCAAATATGAGACTTACGATAGAAAATACTACTGTGGTTATATCGGTCAAAATAATGATGACGAACACGCAGAGTTTTACGTCAATCTTAGATGTATGCAAATAGGAAAAAATAATATCGCTATCTTCGTGGGCGGTGGTATTACTTCGGCTTCTCAACCGGATGAAGAATGGCAGGAAACGATACTGAAGAGTAAGACCATGACAGATATTATACAACCCAAAAAGTAAAACAGACAGACATGGAATTGTCAGACAAAAAAGGCATTCAGCACATTGTTTTATCATTAGCGCAACTCGGTTTGAAGGAAGTGGTAATTTGTCCGGGGTCAAGAGATGCGCCACTGATTATTTCTTTCAACCGCCATCCAAATTTTAACTGTATCAGCATCAGAGATGAAAGAAGTGCTGCCTTTATAGCATTAGGGCGTGCAGTCGAGCTCAATGAGCCGGTCGCTTTGCTTTGCACAAGCGGCTCAGCTCCTCTTAACTTTGCACCGGCTATATCAGAAGCTTATTATCAGAGAATACCTTTAATCGTTTTGACAGCAGATAGACCCAAAGCTTGGACAGATCAAGGTGACGGGCAGACGATTAATCAGACAGGTGTTTTTCGAAACTATATCAGAAAAAGCTTTGAATTAAATGGCGATGCGTCCTCCAAAAGTGATTTGTGGGAAATAGATAGAAGTATCTGTGAAGCATACAATACCGCAATGCTGACCAATCGTGGTCCGGTACACATCAATATCACGGTCGATGAACCTCTTTACAATTACACTCAAAATATAGAAGATAATGTTAGAGTTTTTCGTGAAGAAAAACCTCTCCAATACTTATCGGATGGAATGCTGAAGCACTTTTCAGAGTCAATATCTCAGCATCAGAAAATTATGATTTTAGTTGGACAAAATCAACAAGACACGCTGCTTGAATCACAACTGAAACATTTATCTCAGAGAGGGAATGTAATTGTCTTGACGGAATCCACTTCTAATATTCATCATGAAGATTTTATTGAAAATATTGACAGGTGTATTACCGGTTTGAGTCAAAATGAAATGAAGTCACTTATGCCGGAAGTATTGATTACTTTGGGTGGTGCGATTGTTTCTAAAAGGATTAAAAAAGCTTTGAGAGAACACGCTCCAATAGAACATTGGAACATCCATCTTTTTGATAGCATGATGGACCACCTATCAGTCTCTGACACAAAGCGTACCAATGGAAGCTGTGACTTTTTACAACAGATAAGCAAGCATACTATTCAAAATACAAAATCAGACTTCAAAGCTAAGTGGTTAGAACTTCATCAAAACAGAAAACAAAGTCACCAAGCATTTAGTGAAAGGTGTGGATATAGTGATTTCAAAGTTTTTGATATTTTGTACAACAACTTACCTGCTAACACCCATCTTCATCTATCTAATAGTTCACCTATTCGCTATGCTCAACTATTTGACAATAGTAAATTAGCTTCTACTTATTGCAATCGTGGAGTCAGCGGTATTGACGGCTGTACAAGTACCTCTATCGGAATAGCGAGCGTTGCTCCCGATAAAGAGTTTATACTGATTACAGGAGATATCGCTTTTCATTACGATAAAAATGCTTTTTGGAATGAATTAAATTCTGAAAACATTAAAATTATCATCATCAATAATGACGGCGGTGGCATTTTTAAAATCATACCCGGTCCCAATCAAGTAAAGGAAGGAGAACTATTTCAAGTCACTCCGATGCATACCAATGCACAAAAAATTGCAGAACATTATCAATGGGAATATTTCACTGCTGACAGTACGGAGAGTATAGAACACGTGCTAAAAGAGTTTCTAAGTGACAAAGGCAAAAGAGGGATATTGGAAATTTTTACTGATGCAGAAAGCAATCCAAAAGTCTTGGAAGAATACTGGAAGTTTCTGAATGAATAGTTTAGAAAATTAGGAATCCTACAAAAATCTATGTTTTCTATGTGCCTATGTGGTTTTTAGGTACAAAGTTCGAAATACGAAGTACAAGATTGAAAAATTAGAAATTTTGAAAGCTTAAAGCTATGTGGTTTTTAGAAACACATAGATACATAGTTCACATAGGAAGTTCGGAGATTATCAAATTCGATAATGTACGACGGATATTGAGGTTCGAAGATACTATAAGTTTCAACGTGTATATATCGAAATACTAATGAACTATAATTGATTGGTGACGGAACACCAACCAAAGGAGTAAAAACAGTTTATTATCCTGCAAAAAAGGGCATTCCCACATTCTCGAATTAGTTAATTATCACATTTATTGGTACACTAACTACCCAAAAATACTTTGACTCAATTTCATAGATTCTGCAAAAGCATCTAAGTCTAAACCAGTATTTATATTTTTAGATTCAAAAAATTCCACCATTCTCTCAGTGGGCATATTTCCGGTCAAATCATCTTTTGCCATTGGGCAACCACCATACCCTTTGATAGCACCATCGTATCTCACACAGCCGGCCTCATAAGCGGCTTCGATTTTTCCCTGCCATGTATCGGGTGTCGTATGTAAATGCGCTCCAAACTTAAAGCCCGGAAATTCACCATACAATAAAGAAAATACTTCCGTGATAAGCGCAGGTGTTGCAACGCCTATAGTATCTGAAACTGAAAATCGCTCAACTCCCAACTCACTTAATCTGTCCACCCAATGAGCGACGATATCGGGATGATAAGACTCGTTATATGGATTCCCAAACGCCATAGACAAATAGAGTACAAAGCCTTTTCCATGCATTTCACAAGTATTCATAATAGCCTCCACTCTTTCAATGGACTCTTCCATTTTACAATTGGCATTCCTAATTTGAAAGATTTCCGACACTGAAAACGGATACCCCAAATAGTCTATTTCATCATAAGCACAAGCAAGGTCAGCCCCTTTTTCATTGGCCACAATTACTGAAAGTTTTGTATCGGTATCATCCAAATCGAGTTTCGATATCACCTTGTACGTATCAGCCATTTGAGGAATGGCTTTAGTAGAAACAAAACTGCCACAGTCCAAGACTTGGAAACCCACTTTTAATAAGCTATTGATATATTCTATCTTTTTTTCTGTAGGAATAAAAGCCTTGATACCCTGCATAGCATCTCTAGGACACTCTATAATTGAAACTTTTGCCAAAAGGAATATTTTAGAATGGCAAAAATAATAAATTATAAGTACACATTATTAGTGATGTAGCAAAATTTAATCCAAAATCATTTTGAGTCAAAGTTTTAACCTTTGCGACTCCATCAATTCTAACTGAAAGATTTCCTCAAAACTTTTTATTATCAGTGCTTTCGCTTCCTCAAAAAGAACTTCTTTAGCGACTTCTTTCTTTATTGATGTCACATCTTTATTATAGATACCACACGGAATTATTTTTTCAAAATAAGATAAGTCGGTATTCACATTTAAGGCCAGTCCGTGCATAGTGACCCATCTGCTGGTTCTAACTCCTATCGCACATATCTTACGAGCTTTATCATTGAGAGATGGCTCTATCCATACACCTGTTTCTCCTTCACTTCTTTCTCCTTTTATTCTGTAATGTGCCAGCACTTGAATAATCACCTCCTCTAATAAGTGAATATAGTTTTTTATACTTTTCCCAAATTGTCCCAAATCAAAAATAGGATATACAACCAATTGACCCGGTCCGTGATAAGTCACATCTCCACCTCTACCCACCCTCAATACTTCTATATTTTCGTTATTGAAGACAATATGTGAAATATCACCATTTTTCCCTAAAGTGTATATTGACGGATGTTCCACCAAAAGGAGATAATTCCTTCCGTGAGTATAAGATTCTTCTGTTCTTTTTTTTTCGACAATCTGATTAAAAAGCCTTTCTTGAAATTCAAAAGTCTTTTTATAATCACAAATTCCTAAATCAATAATTTCTACTTCCCTCACTATAAAGGTTGTTCGGCTAATTTATTTTTTAAAGAAGTGATTACATTAATTTCCATAGAATCTACATTATTTTCTATTGATAGAAAATAAGAAGTCCAGTCACAAAGATGAATAAAAAACGCCGTTTTTTCGATGATAGAATTACCTTCTGAATAAACTTCCTGAATAGTAGCAGGAAAGTTATCAATGACACTTTTTACATAATCCATTCTGGACTGATTTCTTTCATAATCATTCTGATTTCTTAAAAAAACTACCGATAGGTTTTTGTTGGTTTTAGTCCATCCTACAAGCTCATTATGGTTCATTTCCGGGATTACATTGTACCAACTCAACATTTTTGCATTTTCATTAATCTGTTGTTTAAATCGAATAGCAACACCTTCAAAATCACTAGTTGTATAAATAATGGGAATTGTATCATGGATATGATGCGCTAGTTCTTTTGCTTTGCTTCTAATATCGTTTTGCAGGGAAAGAAGTAAGTTAGTCGCCTTTATTAAATCACTTCTAAAAGCATCACTTATCAATTTGAAGGTATTAAAAACGTAAAACAACTGTGTAAATGAAAGTGCAAATGCCGCTCGTGGTGGCATTCCTCCATCAATTCTTACATAATCCAATTGGTTATTTTTAGCATAAGATTCTATTTCTCCACCCGAACAAATACATACAATTCTCGCTCCTTTTTGATGTACTTGTTTCAAAACGGATATTGACTCTTCAGTATCACCGGAATATGAAACAACTACTACCAAGGTGTTTTCATTAACAAAAACAGGAGCTTGATATGTTTTATTAATTGTAAGAGGTATTCTAAGTTCATTTTTAACGATGTTTGAAAAGATAGTTCCCCCTATTCCGGAACCACCAAGTCCGGAAATCAAAACATTTAAGATGGGGCTTTCAGAATTTTTCAATTGAATACCCTCTCCTATTTCCATCGCTCTCTTCATCTGGTTGGGAAATCCTTCAATTAATTTTTCCATAGTGTACACACAGTTTTCAATAAATAATTTAACAATGATAAATAATAAGTCTAAATTACAAATTAAATCTTATTTAATCTCAGATTCAAAAAATAAATGGCAAACAATATTGGAGATAAGGGTGAAAAACTTGCCCTTGATTATCTAAAAAATAAAAACTATCAGATACTTGCTACAAATTGGCGTTCAAGCCATAAAGAAATAGATATCATTGCAAAAGATGAAGATATCCTCGTCATTGTAGAGGTAAAAACAAGAGGTACTGATTCGTTTGGTCAACCGAGTGATTTTGTCGATCAAAAGAAACACAATCACTTATATCATGCTACCCAAGATTATATTTATCAGAAAGATTACTCCGGTGAAGTCCGTTTTGACATTATTTCAATCGTAAAAAACGAGAGTAAATGGGATATTGACCATATTGAAGATGCTTTTTATCCTGGTTAGATCTTCATCTTTTTAACAAACTCCCATAAAACAATACCCGCACAGACGCTGATATTTAAAGAGTGTTTTGTTCCCCATTGAGGAACTTCAATACATGCATCCACCAAGTCCAAGGCTTCATCCGATACTCCGCTCACCTCATTGCCAAAAATCAGTGCTATTTTTTCACCCTCTTGCACCTTAAACTCATGTAATGATATAGAAGGTGTCGCCTGCTCTACCGCAAAAATTTTATACCCTTGTTGTTTGAGTTCGTGAATACTTTCGCTTGTACTTTCATAGCTCTTCCAGTCCACACTATCAGTTGCTCCCAATGCAGATTTCAATACATCCCTGTGAGGAGGTCGAGGAGCATAACCGCATATATGAATCTCTTTCACCAAGAATGCATCGGAAGTGCGAAAGACAGAACCTACATTCAAACCGCTACGTACATTGTCAATGATAACCACGATAGGAAGTTTTTTCACTATTTTAAATTCGTTTGTGGATAATCTGTTGAGCTCGTCCATAGACAGTTTGCGCATAAGTACTATTTTTATGATTTCTTGGCAAATTTAAGAAAACTCAATAGACTTGACTCAACAAAAAAAAACGAAGGAAACTCCTTTAATGCAACAATACAATAGGATAAAAACACAACATCCTGATGCTATCCTATTGTTTAGAGTGGGAGATTTTTACGAGACTTTTCATTCCGATGCCGTTAAAACTTCCAAAGCACTTGGTATCATTTTGACCAAACGTGCCAATGGCTCTGCATCCGAAATGGAATTGGCAGGATTCCCTTATCACGCATTAGATACCTATTTGCCCAAACTGGTAAAGGCAGGTTATAGAGTCGCCATTTGTGAACAGCTTGAAGACCCCAAAATGGCAAAAGGAATAGTCAAAAGAGGTGTGACTGAAATGATTACTCCGGGAGTAGCTACCAATGACAAAATTTTAGATTTCAAGAGCAACAACTTTTTAGCTTCATTATTTTTTGACAAAAAAGAAATAGGCATCTCTTTTATAGATATTTCGACAGGAGAATTTTTGATAGCTCAGGGCGATACGCAATATATAGACAAACTATTACAAAATTTTTCACCGTCTGAAGTTATTTTTGCTAAGCAAGACCAAAAAAAATTCAAGGAGATTTTTGGCAACAACTATTATACTTATGCTTTAGATGATTGGATATATCAACCTGATTATCTTACAGAAAAGCTTTTATTCCAATTTGATACTTCTACCTTAAAAGGTTTTGGTGTAGATGAAAATGAACTTGGAATTTTAGCTGCCGGTGCAACTATACAATATCTTTCTGATGCCGAACAGAAAAACTTGGAGCATGTCACACAAATCACCCGAATCGAAAGAGAAGAGTATGTATGGTTAGACAGATTTACAGCCAGAAACTTAGAACTCATCTATTCCAATCATCCAGAAGGTACAAGTCTTTTAGATGTCATGGATCACACTGTCAGTCCGATGGGAGCCAGAATGTTGAAGAGATGGGTAGCAACTCCTCTGAAACAAATCCAACCGATACAGGAAAGATTAGATGCAGTCGAGCAAATCATCAAAGATCAAGATTTTTATCTACATCTGATAGATAAAATTAAAGTGGTAGGCGATTTGGAAAGACTGATTTCAAAAGTTCCACTGGGGAAAATCAATCCGAGAGAAACACTGCAAATTCATAGAGCATTAAAAGTATTACCGGATATCAAAACCCTTTGTGAAAACACTGAGATAGGTATTTTCAAACAGTTTGCCAATAAAATAAAACCTTGTACCGAAATTAGCCAAAAGATAGCTCAAACTATACATGAAGATGCTCCGGTCGTACTGCAAAAAGGAAATATCATCAAAGAGGGAGTCGATGAAGCTTTGGACAAACTAAGACATATCTCTAAAAGTGGTAAAAAATATCTGACTGAGTTGCAACAACAGGAAACTGAAAAGACAGGAATCTCATCATTAAAAGTCGGATTTAATAATGTTTTCGGCTATTATTTAGAAGTGAGAAATACACACAAAGACAAAGTTCCGGAAGATTGGATCAGAAAACAAACTACTTCAACTGCCGAAAGATATATTACCAACGAACTGAAAGAATATGAAGATCAAATCTTAGGTGCAGAAGAAAAGATTTTAGAGCTTGAAATACAGGTATTCAATGATTTAGTGCAGGAAATAGGTCTTTTTCTTCATCCGATTTTACAAAATGCACACATCATCGCACAATTAGATTGCCTACAATCACATGCATCTATTGCAATTAAAAACAACTATCGGAAACCTCTCATCAGTACAGAGAATGTATTAGATATTAAAGATGGAAGACATGCCGTCATAGAGCAGCAAATGCCATTGGGTGAAAAATACATTCCCAACGATGTATATTTAGATCAAGAGAACCAACAAATTATGATTATCACCGGTCCCAATATGGCCGGAAAATCAGCCCTTTTACGCCAGACTGCTCTCATCGTACTCATGGCGCAAATGGGAAGCTTTGTTCCCGTCGAATCGGCCAATATCGGTATTGTAGATAAGGTTTTTACACGTGTAGGTGCAAGTGATAATATCTCGCAAGGTGAATCAACTTTCATGGTGGAAATGATAGAAACCGCCAGTATTTTAAACAATCTCTCATCTAAAAGCTTGGTCCTTTTGGATGAAATCGGTCGAGGGACAAGTACTTATGATGGGATATCTATTGCATGGTCTTTGGTAGAATATTTGCACAATCACGCCGGATTTAAACCTAAAACGATGTTTGCCACCCATTACCACGAACTCAATGAATTAACCAATCAGTGGAAACGTGTCAAAAATTTTAATGTCGCCGTAAAAGAAGTAGGGAAAAAGGTAATCTTCCTTCGCAAACTGATAGAAGGCGGAAGTGAACACAGTTTTGGTATTCATGTGGCAAAGATGGCGGGTATGCCGGTAGAAGTGGTGAAACGTGCCAAGCAAATTCTTAAAGAATTGGAATCTAAAAATTTACCCAACGAGACCAAAGACAAGCTCAAACAAGCAAAATTACCCGATTACCAGCTCAATATCTTTTCAATGGACGACCCTCGTCTGTTTAAATTAAAAGAAATTTTGGAACAGGTGGATATCAACACTTTAACACCGGTAGAAGCCCTCTTAAAATTAGACGAAATGAGAAAACTACTATAAAGTAAAATCATTTTAAATTAGACTTTAAAGAAATAAAATCTATGTAGGCATTCTTATCTTAACAGAATTATTGTGTAAGTTTATAAAAAATTAATCTATGTCTCAGTCTAAAGAGTCTCATTATGATTATGTCATCATAGGTAGCGGTTTTGGCGGATCAGTGTCTGCTTTACGCCTTTCGGAAAAAGGATATAAAGTACTTGTGATTGAAAAAGGGAAATGGTTTGAACCAGAAGATTTTCCAAAAACGAACTGGAATATTAAAAAATGGCTTTGGGTGCCACAATTAAAATTTAGAGGACTTTTTAAAATTACCTTTTTCAGACATGTTGCCGTCCTTTCCGGGGTGGGTGTTGGCGGTGGCTCCTTGGTATATGCCAATACTCTACCCATTCCACAGAAAGCATTTTATGAGACAGGAACTTGGGCCGGGCTTGCAGATTGGGAAAACGAATTAAAACCTTTTTACAGTACTGCTCTGAAAATGTTGGGAGCAGAACAAAATCCGGTCTTACACCGTAGCGATAAAGCTATTAAAGAACTTGCCAAACAGATGGGCAAAGAAGATCAATTCAGTCCGACGAAT
Source organism: Chitinophagales bacterium (assembly GCA_023957215.1). Classification (GTDB taxonomy): domain Bacteria; phylum Bacteroidota; class Bacteroidia; order Chitinophagales; family JADIYW01; genus JAMLHH01. The sequence goes on along the minus strand of JAMLHH010000005.1, from coordinate 103,933 downwards.
GTAGCAGTTTATTTTGGCAAGCCGGGCGTTACAGTCGATGACCCCTATTTTGACGGCAAAGGTCCTACAAGGACAGGTTGTATCCACTGTGGCGCATGTATGTTGGGATGTAGATACAATGCAAAAAACACCTTAGACAAAAATTACCTTTGGTTATCCCAACAATTGGGAACTGAAATTGTCGCTAATTCATTAGTTTATGATATAAAACCAAAAAATGAAGACGGAACTCAAGGATATAATATTTATTACAAAGAATCTGTAAAGCTTTTTAGTAAAAAATACAAAGTCAGCACTGATAATGTTATTCTTTCAGGAGGAGTTTTAGGTACGGTAGATTTGTTACTTGACCTGAAAAAGAAATCTCTACCCAAACTATCCAACCGCATAGGATACGGAATACGGACTAATTCTGAAAGCTTAATCGGGGTGACCACCTACGATAAAAACAAATCTTTCTCAGATGGGGTTGCCATTGGTTCTATTTTGCATACTGATGAACATAGTTCTGTAGAGCCTGTCAAATATTCTCCCGGTTCCGGTGCATGGAGACTTCTAATGGCACCTATGGTGAGTGGCAAAAACTTCTTCACCCGTCTTTATAACATGGCAAAAGATTTGCTCGCTCGTCCAATTCAAAACTTCAAAATGTTTACCGTGGATGATTGGTCTAAAAGAACTATCATACTTCTATTTATGCAAACAATTGACAGCACTTTGAGATTTACCAAATCTTCATTCGGAATGAGTAGTAAAATAGATATAGGAAAAGCACCAACATCCGACATACCGGAAGCCCGTGAAATTGCGAATGGTGTAGCAAGTATCATCAATGGGAAACCGATGGTTTTAAGTACGGAGACACTCTTTGGCATTCCGACGACTGCTCATATCTTGGGTGGCGCCTGTATGGGTGCAAATGCTGAAACAGGTGTCATTGATAAAGACAATAAAGTTTTTGGCTACCAAAATATGTATATCTGTGACGGCTCTATGATTTCGGCGAATCCGGGAGTCAACCCATCATTGAGCATCACTGCCATCAGTGAAAGGGCAATGAGTAAAATACCTGCTAAAAAAAGTTGATATTTTTACCATTTGAAGAAAAGATAAAGACTTGCTACAATGCCACCTCACTCAAATAGGTGATTCGGCAAAGCCTGATTTCATCCATCTCTATATCTTCGTCTTCTAACTCCTTGAAAGCCAATTCACAGTCATCACTAGGGGCTTCTGCAAAATAGTCAAAGATAATTTCCTGAATCTCCTCATCCATGACATCATCTAAATAGTAGCGGATATTCACTTTTGTACCTGATAACACGATACTTTCCAACTCATCTATCAACTCATTCAAATCTATGTTTCTCGATCGTGAAATATCTTCCAAAGGAATTTTTCTGTCTATCATACCGATAATGGAAATTTTGCTGTTGAGCTTGTTTGCCACATTTTTTACTTCCATGAAATCTTCCATACGTTCTATGTCATTATCTTCTACATATTGCGCAATGGCATTGATAAATGGTTTTCCAAATTTCATGGCTTTCCCTTGGCTGACTCCCGATATTTTAGACAATTCGTCTATAGTAATCGGATAAAGTGTTGCCATTTCTTCTAATGAGGGATCCATAAAAATCACCCACGGCATTACTTTTCTTTTTTTGGCTTCTTGCAGACGGATAGATTTCAACATATTAAATAAAACATCATCCAAAGCCTGCGTTTTCACTCCCATCTCTTCGCCATCTTCTTGCTCTTCAAAAGCTTGATTGATACTCACTTCAAACTTAACAGGAGATTTGAGAAAATCCGTCCCTTTTTCAGTCAACTTCAAGACACCATATTGTTCTATATCTTTCAGTATATATCCTTCTAAGATACATTTTCTATAAACTGACTCCCAAAATATTTTATCCCTATTCTTTCCTTTGCCGAATGTCTTTAAGGTCTCATATTTAAAAGCTCTTATTTCACTGGTGTCTCTACCGGAAAGAACATCATAGATATTAGAAAATACATGTTGCTCATTGGTTTCTTTAATGGCAGTCAATAATTGTACGGCTTCTTTGGTCGCATCTTCTTTCGGTTTCGGATGAAGGCAATTATCACACATACCACAATATTCTCTATCCATTTCTTCACCAAAATATTGAAGGACAAAACGTTTCCTACATTCAGAACTCACACTATAAGCTTCCATTTCAGAAATATGTTGCATTCCTATTTCTTTTTCGGCAACAGGTTTGTCTCTAAGTAGTTTACTCAGTTTATCTATATCTTTTTGGCTAAATAGTGCAATACATTTCCCCTCTAATCCATCACGTCCTGCCCTACCCGTCTCTTGATAATAATTCTCTATACTTTTCGGAATATCGTAATGAATGACAAATCTGACATCCGGCTTATCTATTCCCATACCGAAAGCGATGGTTGCCACGATGACATCCAATTCTTCCATCAAGAACATATCTTGGTTTCTATTTCTCACCGCCGAATCCAATCCGGCGTGATAAGGAGCTGCTTTTATACCATTGACTTGTAAAAGTTCGGCGATATCTTCCGTACTTTTTCTGTTTAGGCAGTAAATAATACCTGATTTACCCTGTTCTTTTTTTACAAATTTGACTATCTCTTTTTGGGCAATCTCTTTACTGACTTTGGGTCTGATTTCATAATAAAGATTTTCACGCATAAAAGAATCTTTAAAGATATTGGGTTCTTTCATCGCCAAAGTTTTGACAATATCTAATTGTACTTTGGGAGTAGCAGTGGCCGTCAATGCAAGAATAGGTGTTTTTTGACCTACATCTTCTATCATTTTTCTGATACGTCTGTATTCCGGTCTGAAATCATGTCCCCATTCCGATATACAGTGTGCTTCATCAACCGCAAAAAAGGAAATTTTGATAGATCGCAAAAACTCTTGATTTTCCTCTTTCACTAAAGACTCAGGTGCCACATACAATATTTTGGTTTTCTCTGAAACAATATCATCTTTTACCTGTCTGGCTTGAGTCTTATTGAGAGAGGAATTTAAAAAGTGAGCAATATCATCCACTTGAGAATAGGATCTGATTAGATCAACTTGATTTTTCATCAATGCAATCAAAGGAGAAATCACAATTGCAGTACCTTCCGAAACCAAAGCCGGCAATTGGTAACAAAGTGATTTACCGCCACCGGTAGGCATAATCACAAAAGTATCTTTATTTTCAAGTACACTTTTAATTATCGCTTCTTGTTGTCCTCTAAATTGCTCAAACCCAAATAATTTTCTCAGTGATTTATTAAGATCTTTTGTAACTTCTATCATAACATTAAGTAAAGAAGTAATATACGATATATAATAAAAAAAACAAAACTCTTCTTTAAAATAAACCTAAATCTACATACTAAAATATATTAATAACTTTAATTGAACAATTACTTAAATGTCAGTAAATTTGCAACTTGGCAAAAGGATTAAAGATGAATAACAATTATGTTGCCATCATGGCAGGTGGTATAGGAAGTAGATTTTGGCCGGCAAGTAGAATAAATCTCCCCAAACAATTTTTAGATATTCTGGGAACAGGAGAGACTTTAATACAATCTACCTATAATAGATTTTTAAAAGTCTGTGATGAGGATAAAATCTTTATTTTGACCAATGAGGACTATGTAGGGTTGGTAAAAGAGCAGTTACCCGATATCAAGGACAGCCAAATTTTAGCTGAACCTATGAGAAAAAACACCGCCCCCAGTATTGCTTATGCATCCTATAAAATTGCATCTATTGACTCAAATGCAAATATCATCGTTGCCCCTTCCGACCATATCATTTTGAAAGAACAAGCTTTTATCAATAAAGTTAAACAAGCCTTTGAATTTGTTAGTAAAAATGATGCACTTTGTACGATGGGGATTCGTCCCTCCAGACCCGATACAGGATATGGATATATCCAATTTATCGAAGAACATGAGGGAGAAACGATTCACAAAGTGAAAACTTTTACGGAAAAGCCAAATTTACAAACAGCCAAACAATTTATTGACAGTGGTGACTTTCTATGGAATGCCGGAATTTTTATCTGGAATGTAAAAAGTATTATCAAGGCTTTCCATGAAAATCTACAAGAAATAGGTGAAATTTTTGACGAAATCAAAGGGCAAATCAATACGGACAAGGAAGTTTCTTTCATTGAACGGGCTTTTGCAGAATGTCCTAATATTTCCATAGACTTTGGTGTGATGGAAAAAGCTGAAAATGTTTACGTACTTCCCGCAAATTTTGGATGGAGTGATTTGGGTACTTGGGCTTCTTTATATGAGGAAAAGAAAAAAGACTATCTCAACAATGCCGTATCCGGAAAGAAGGTAATCATTTATGATGCATCTAATAATATCATTGATGTTCCCAATAATAAGTTGGTGGTAATAGAGGGTTTAGAAAACTATATCGTTGTGGATACAAAAGATGTTTTGCTTATCTGTAATAAAAATAAAGAACAGAAAATCAAAGAATTTACCCAAGACATCAAAAATAAAGACTGGGATAAGTTTCTATAATAAAACGAAACTCAACCCAATTAAACTCAATCATTAAAGATTTTTTGTGTCCCCGCAGAGATTCGAACTCTGGGCCCGCTGATTAAGAGTCAGCTGCTCTACCAACTGAGCTACGAAGACAAACTTTTGAGATGCAAAAGTAGTCTTTATTCCATAAATTCAATAAAGAGTAAGAAAATTTATTCTAATTATCTGAAACTATTTCAAAGGAAACTTCTACTATTTACCTTAAAAATCATGTCAAATTAAAAAAACAATTCAGGAAATGCTTTCTCTGGTTTTTGGTTTTTGATAAAAATGCGGTAAAAGGAAGTAAGAAATCCTGATCCATAACCATAAAATTGGATGACGATTGCCCAAAGAGATAAAGCTCCGATTTTCAAACTTTTATTTTGGAGAGAACTGGTTAAAAAGCAGACTAAAAAATAAGTAGCATATAGTTTTAGCAAGACAGGATAACCGATAAATCGGAGAATAGCAGCAACGACAAAACCCACAATAAAGAGCGATGGAAACCAAAAAGTCAACTTGGAATATTCGGGATACCACTTGTTGAGTATCGGTCTGACTTTCCCAAATTTATTAACCTGAATTTTGTATTTGTCCCAGTCGATACGTCTTTTGTGATAGACGTAAACATTTTTGAATAATCGTGTTTCAAAACCGAGTTTCCACAGACGAATAGACAAATCCGGATCTTCACCGGGATGAATTTTAGAAAAACCATTGGAAGCCTGAAAAGCTTTTTTAGAAATACCCATATTAAAACTCCGTGGCTGAAATTTCCCTAATTTTTCGGAAGCACCACGCACACCTCCTGTCGTCAACACAGAAGTCATTGCAAAATTTATCGCTTTCTGTGTATCTGAAAATGAATCCAAAGCAGTATCTACTCCACCAAAACAATCGACATAATCCTGTGCCAAAGACTGATGTACCTGTGCCAAATATTCAGGTGGCAAAATACAATCCGAATCCAAAATCAAATAGTAAGTACCTTTGGCAATACGCATACCGTCATTACGCGAATCACCCGGTCCTGAATTAGTTTTAAAATGATATCTGATATTCAATCGGTCAGAAAACTTGTTGCAGACATCTTCACTGCTAATTGTCGAGCCGTCTTCAATAATCACCACTTCAAAATCATTTTTCGTTTGTCGGGTCAGACTTTCGAGCAATTCTGCGACTTCATGCGGTCGATTATAAACGGGGATAACAAACGAGTAAGAAATATTTTCAAAATCTGCCGCATTGTTGACTTTTTGACTCATGGATTCAGTACTTTTATTCTATGCGTTTATCATAAGTTTCACCATAATTTCTACCCAAACCACCGTGTAACTCTGTGATAATTTTATTTTTTATGATATGCAAGATGGCAAGATGCAAATCTTCCGTCACTTCCATACTGTCTATCGGTATATGGAAATTGATATCGGAAAGTTCTTTGACTTTGCCCCCTTTGTAACCGCAAAAACCGATGACTTGTACGTCTTTTTTTTTCGCATATTCGAGAGCAAGTACTACATTTTTGGAATTACCGCTCCCTGATAAACCGATGACAATATCTCCTTCTTGTAAGAAGTTTTTGAGTGGTTCTACAAAAACCAAATCGTAAGAAACATCATTGGCAAAAGCTGTCATAGCGGTATAATTGTCATTGAGACAAATCATCTTAAACTTTTTGTCCAATTGGTAAGAAACGCCCTTGATAAAATCTCCCGTTATATGTGAAGCAGTCATACCGCTACCGCCATTTCCAAAAATATAAACAGTTTTACCTTCTCGGTAAGCTTGTAACAACACTTTAGCTGCATCTTCAACCAAGGACGTATCTACGGTAGAAATCATTCGTTGAAGTGCCGATATGTACAAGGTCGGTGTCTCTAATTTAGACTCCATTGTTTTATGTTCCCGTTTATTCATTTTTAGTAGTCAGTTAGCATCGTCTATCGTCCATCGTCTGTTGTCCGTCACTCCCCACCCTTAGCGATAGAGTCACGCATATCCGTGTCTGATTTGATATTTTGGAGTTTATAGTAATCCATCACACCTAAATTGCCACTTCTAAAAGCTTCTGCCATCGCCAATGGGATTTGTGCTTCTGCCTCTATCACTTTCGCTCTAGCCTCTTGCGCTTTTGCTTTTTGCTCTTGTTCTTCAGCTACCGCCATTGCTCTACGCTCTTCCGCTTTTGCCTGTGCAATATTTTTATCGGCATTTGCTTGGTCGATTTGAAGTTGCGCACCGATGTTTTTACCTATATCAATATCTGCAATATCAATGGAAAGAATTTCAAAAGCAGTACCACTATCCAAACCTTTGCCCAATACCAATTTAGAAATGGTATCCGGATTTTCCAAGACAGATTTGTGAGAATCTGCCGAACCGATAGAGGTTACAATTCCCTCGCCCACTCTCGCTAATACGGTCTCCTCACCGGCTCCACCGACTAACTGACGGATATTTGCACGTACAGTTACGCGCGCTTTGGCTATCAACTGAATACCGTCTTTTGCCACGGCAGTAACCGGTGGTGATTCTATCACTTTCGGATTGACTGACATTTGTACAGCTTCAAAAACTTCCCTACCAGCCAAATCTATTGCAGTCGCTTCCTTAAAATTCAAAGGGATATTTGCTTTATCGGCAGAAATCAGGGCGCTGACAACCGCATTAATACGTCCACCTGCAAGATAGTGAGCTTCTAATTCGTCTTTGGTGACTTTAATACCGGCTTTGTGAGCCATAATCATCGCATTGACAACCACACTCGGTGGCACATTCCGCAATTGCATGACAAACAGCTCTATCAGTCCGATTTTCACATTGGCCAAAATTGCACTCACCCATAAACTGATATAGCGCATAAAAATAAAGACAAAGACGACGACTATAAAAAGTAGTATAATGCCTCCAACCATAAAAATTGTATTTCCCATAATTATAAATTTGTTACAAAAATTTTATTGTGTTCTATTTGAGTAATAATAAGTGGTTCATTGGCAGAAATATACCGATTGCCTCGTGACCATACAGTCACTATTTCATCCTTAAAGACACCTCTGCCTTCAGGTCTTAAATCTGTCAACGATTGTCCTTTATCTCCCACTTGCAAATCAAATTTAATCAATTTATTGACTCTTCCATCTATATTTTCTTTATTTGCCAATCTACTTCTGTACAGATTTTTAAAAGCATAAAAGAAGACAATAAAATTTACAATGATAGAAACAATCAGAAATATCCATCCCCAATTAGTACCTAAGCTTGTAAAAGCCTCATACACACCCCAAGAATACAGCCCAATTCCTATCAGACCGGTTATTATTCCGGGTAAAAAGAAAAGCTCCAAGAATACTAAAACTGTTCCTGACAACATCAAAAGTAAAATGGCAATGACACTCATAAATGTGTACTTAACGATTTTGAGCTTTAAAATAAATATATTTGTCGAATATTCACCTATAAAATGAAAATAGAATTTTGGGTCATCGGTAAAACAAGCTTTTCTTATCTCATCAAAGGTATCAGTGATTACGAAAAAAGACTTCAAAAGATGACTTCGTTCAAAATGATTATTTTCCCCGAATTAAAGGACTCTAACATTTCTTCACTTATGAAAAAAGAGGCAAAAATTGTTCTTGACAAGATACTGCGCACAAGACTTTCTGGTACTTTTAGACGAAAGGGAGTGAAAGCTTATATAAGTTTACAATTTGCCCGGCAAATAGAAGAGTGGCAAATAACAAGTTATAAAAATAATCTTTCTGATTGGTGGAGCTTATGGCTTTGATGAAAGTCTATACGAAAGAGCTCATTCAAAGCTCTCTCTTTCTTCTATGACCTTCTCACATCAAATCATTCGTTTGATATTTATGGAACAATTATACCGGGCATTTTCCATTATCAAAGGCTTGCCTTATCACCATGAATAACAGCGACTTAACTTAAAGTTTTCATTTTAGTTCACAAACAAAAAATTTCTAACCTTTTATAGTTAATGGCTTATCGGCATTTTAAAATATATGCATTTTATTTAACATCGGATTCATGCATTTAAGATTTCTTCAAATATAACTTTGCTTTCATAAAATGTCTTTCAAATGGCTTTAAATAGCAACGACAAAAAACAAAAAGGCTCTATCGAACGTGATCGTAGAAATATCCTTAGACACATAGAGCAACCCACTCTTTTATTTTTATGTAGAATAGTTCCCTCATTCGTCACTTCTAATATGCTTACAGTCTTTGGACTGCTGGGTTCTCTTTTAGTTCCCACTGCATTTTATTTGGCACATACTCACCAAAATAGGAATTACCTCTTCATAGCAATTTTAGGTTTTGCCATACAATGGTTTGGTGATTCTTTGGATGGCAGACTTGCCTATTACAGAAATATTCCAAGAAAATGGTTTGGATTTAGTCTAGATATGATTATGGATTGGATGGCACTGATTATGATGAGTTTTGGATTTTATATTTATTTGGAAGAACCATATAAAATTACCGTATTCTTCTTTGCTACTTTTTACGCATGGGCTATGATAGTGGCACTTTTAAAATACAAAATTACAGACCAATATATTATTGATCCTGGACCAGTCGGTCCTACCGAGGTAAGGGTTATTCTTTGTTTGATAATACTCGCAGAGGTTTACTTTGCAGGAACAATTAAAACTTTTGCGATGATAGTCACGGGTGTTATTATGGTAATAGATATCATAGACACTGTTAAAACTATCAAATTAGGTGATGAGCGAGATAAACGTGAAAAAGAAGAGAAAAGGAAAAATGAAGAAATTAAAAACGCCGTACATAATTAATGTTGACTAAAGACAGCGTAAAGGTTTTCGGTAAGTCACAGGTTTCTGCTTTCTTAGGTGGAATTTTTGACTGGTCGGTCATGGTTGCTTGTGTGGAGTGGTTTGGAATCTTTTACGTCTTTGCGATTTGGATCAGTGGTTTTCTCGGTGCATTGGTTAACTTTTCACTCAACAAATACTGGGCTTTTGAACCTACGAGCGAAAATATCTATCAACAACTGTTGAAATTCTTCTCGGTTGTTGTATTGGGAAGTGTACTCTTAAAATCCGGTGGCACTTACTTAATGACCGAAACACTTCATTTAGATTATCGCATCAGTCGGATTCTTGTTGATTTGGTGGTCTCTTTAGGCTACAATTATACAATACAGCGTCTTTGGATTTTCAAAAAGGAAGATACTCAAAATAGCGGCAACAACTCTCGGGGCAAGTTAAGAAACCTAATCAAAAATTATAAAAGCGCTTCCTGACAGGGTTTTGTAACCATTTCTTTTTTATTAAGCATTTTCTTTATTTGAACAAGTCTTTTTTTTGTGTTGTTTATAATTAAAAACATCAAAACGCAAGCATGAGAGCTTTGGTCATTTCAGGTGGAGGAAGTAAAGGCGCATTTGCCGGCGGTGTTGCAGAATTTTTAATAGATACCCTCCAATATAAATACGACTTATTTGTAGGCACTTCTACCGGCAGTCTGCTCATCTCCCATTTGGCTTTAGGGGAAGTACAAAAAATAAAGGAAGTCTATACCCATGTCAGTCAAGACGATATCTTTAACCACATGCCTTTCACCATCAAAAACACGGTGCAGGAAGATAAAATCGGCATAAACCACCTGAGCATGATTAAGGGTTTTATTCAAGGAAAGAGAACTTTTGGAGAAAGTGAAAATCTCAAAAAACTCATTTTCAATACACTCACTGAAGAAGATTTTTACAAGCTCAAACACAGCGACAAAGACGTCGTGGTCACTGTCTCCAATCTATCTTTAGATACAGTCGAATATAAATCTATTAAAGATTTCGGTTATAAAGATTTTTGTGAATGGATATGGCTTTCAGCTAACTTTGCACCATTTATGAGTGTCGGTACCAAAAATAAACACGATTATGTAGATGGCGGCTTTGGTGATACCGTCCCAATCGTGGAAGCGATTCAGCGGGGAGCTAAGATAGTCGATGTTATTATCTTACGTACCGAGTTTGAAAATGTCAACAAGCTACCTGCCAAAAATGCTTTCTCGTTAATGACGGATTTATTTTCCTACATGGCAAATAGAATTGAAAATCAAAGCGTTAAAATCGGAAAGTTTGTCGCCGCCAAAAACAATGTCATTCTCAACTTATACTATACGCCCACAGTGTTGACCACCAATCCACTGATTTTCAATCAAGAGAAAATGAAAAAATGGTGGGAGATTGGTTATCAGTACGCTCAAAAGAAAAGTAATTTTTACAATGAACTTTAAAATCTTTATTTGTATTGAGACTTTTTGTAATGAGTATTGAGACTTTCTATTTTGCATAAAATCTAATATTAAAGTTCTATTGTGTTCCATCTCTCAACCTTCAGTCCTCATCAGTATTTCAGGGTCAGTTCGTCATTTCATCTATCCGCCCATAGAGCTTTTATGCCAATTTTTATATCACAACATCATTTTATTCCGTATAAGCATTTATCTTCACACCATGATAGAACTTTTAAAAGAAGAGATTGACCATATTTTTAAGTCCAATGAAAGTGTAGAAGATACATTGTATAATGTCTGCAAACTGCTACACGATAAAGTGGCACATTATAATTGGGTGGGTTTTTATTTTAACAATGGGGATAAACCGGAATTAAAATTAAGTTCTTATGTAGGTGCGCCTACCGATCATATTATCATTCCTTTTGGAAAAGGTATTTGTGGTCAGGTAGCAGTATCCAACAATACTTTTGTCGTACCGGATGTATATGCACAAGACAATTATTTGGCTTGTAGTATTGAGACCAAAGCAGAAATTGTCATTCCCATTTTTAAAGACGGGAAAAATATCGGGCAGATTGATATAGATAGTCATCAGGTCAATCCTTTTACCGAAGAGGATGAAACACTTTTAAAATACGTATGTAAAAAAGTAAGTCAGATACTTTAACATAAAATTTTTATCTTTTTTTAAAAATAAGTTGCAAAAGATTTTGAATTATAAAATATAGCTCTACATTTGTCCAAGATACGGCAAAGGAAAGAACTTTTAAGTATCCAATTTTTATAAAGAAGTAGCGAGAGACAGGCTCAATGACCTACTAGTAACCTGCAAAATGTAAGGTACTAAATCCTGATTCTCTGAAAAGAGAGTAATATAAAAAATTAAAATTATGAAGGACACATTTGTTTTAAAAACAGGCTCAGACACCATTACAAGACCTCACTATCTTTTAGATGATTGTATGTGTTGTATGTGTTGTATGTGTTGCTTGATGTCTATGTGCTAAGCACATTATCCTTTTAAATTCCAACAAACACATTTTTAGTGTCGTAGGCTTTAACTGAAGCCTTGACCTCATTTTTCCAACAATTTAAAACTTTATCAAAATACGTTAATCGTGTTTTAATATATTATTTAATTTATTAATTTTTAAAATATTTACAAAACAATTAAAATCAATTATTATGAAAACAGAATTTTCATATTGGGTGCCGAATGTTAGTGGTGGATTAGCTATCACAAATTGGCCCATGAAAACCGACTGGACCTATCAGTACAACAAAAAATTAGCTCAATCAGCAGAGCAAGTCGGATTTAAGTATGGACTGGCACAGGCTAGATTTATTGGAAGTTACAATGCTAATATTCAATTAGAAGCATTGAGTGTTGCGAATGCGTTGGCCGCTAATACTGACTCTCTTAACTTGATTGGCGCCCTACATCCGGGACTTTGGCATCCTGCTGCAATTGCCAATTTTGTGGCAACAAGTGAACACATTTCTAACGGGAGATTTCACTTAAACATCGTTAGTGGATGGTTAAAAGATGAATTTACAAAATTTGGAGAGCCATGGTTAGAACATGACGAACGATACGCTAGAAGTGAAGAGTTTATCGATGTACTAAGAGGTTTGTGGACAGAAAAAGAATTTAGTTACAATGGACGATTTTATAGAATTGACAAAGCCCCTTCTGAACCCAAACCTGCAACACAACCAACACTATTTATTGGCGGGGGGTCTGACAGGGCTTTAAGAATGGCAGGAAAATCAGCTGATGTAATATTTATCAATGGCGGAAGCTTAGAAAAGATAAAAGGAATCGTTAAAAAAGTTCGTGAATATGCCCAATTATATGGAAGAAAACCGCCAAAAGTCGGTATCAATGGTTTTGTCATTGCCAGAGACACCGAACAGGAGGCTAAGCAAGAGTTGGAAAATATTATTAGTAATGCGTCCAAAGATTCTGTTGAAGCTTTTAAACAATCTGTGAGACAAGCAGGAAAATCTTCACCTGAAGGGGAAGGAATGTGGTCAGATTCTGACTTTAACGACCTGATTCAATACAATGACGGGTTTAAGACAGGTCTCATCGGAACTCAAGAACAGGTTGTAGAAAGAATCAGGCAACTTGATGCAATAGGTGTAGATATTGTATTAGCTGGTTTTTTACATTATTCAGAAGACCTGGCTCAATTCGGAAAAGATATCATCAGTGCCGTTAAGAAGGTCAATCCCATTCAAGAAACGATATCTATATAAAAGCGTCTAATATTTAAAAATACAATTTTCACTATTAAAAACAAAACAATGTCAAAACAAATCAGTCTCAACGTATTTACAATGAACTGTGTAGGTCACCTCAATGGTGGTCTATGGAGACATCCCAGTGATCAAGCTTATCGTTATAAAGATTTAGATTATTGGGTAGAGTTAGCACTCATAGCGGAAAGAGGAAAGCTTGACGCTATTTTCCTTGCAGACGTATTAGGGATGTACGATACTTATGGTGGCAATGCAGATGCTTCAATTCGTGAAGCGATGCAGACTCCGGTCAACGATCCTTTATTAATTATATCAGCAATGGCTTATGCAACTCAGCACTTAGGCTTTGCCACTACACATTCTACAACTTACATACAACCTTATTTATTAGCCCGTAAATTTTCCACCTTAGATCATTTGACAAAAGGGCGTGTCGCTTGGAATATTGTAACATCCTATTTACCCCATGCCGCAAAAAATTTAGGATTAGATGACTTGCTTCCACATGATGAACGCTATGCAAGAGCAGATGAATACTTAGAAGTACTTTATAAATTATGGGAAGAAAGCTGGGACGAGGATGCTGTTATTAGAGATGTAGAAAAAGGAGTGTTTACCGATCCAAGTAAGGTTCACAAAATCAATCATATAGGAAAATATTTCAAGGTACCTGGTCCTCACGTCTGTGAACCTTCACCACAACGCACGCCTGTATTATACCAGGCTGGTCAATCAAGCAAAGGTCGTGATTTTGCGGCAAAGCATGCAGAAGCTGTTTTTACAATGTATCCAACCAAAGATTTAGTAGAAGACTATATCAAAGACATTCGTCAACGTGCAAGAAATTTTGGCAGGAATCCTGATAATATAAAGATAATTCCAGGTTTTGTACCTATAGTTGGTGAAACGGAAGAAGTTGCACAAGCTAAGTATGAAGCTTATAAAAAATTCTCAAGCTATGATGCGGCACTTGCACATACAGGTGGTGCCACCGGTATTGATTTTTCACAATATCAACCTACACAAGTGATAGCAGATATCAAAACAGAGGCACATCAAGGGATGTTGGGCATATTTGCAAGAAGTACTCCGGGCTCCGCCTCTAAACATGTGAGAGATTGGACTATGGAAGAAATTGCAAAAACTGCTGCGTTAGGCTCGTTTATGCCCGTAGTCGTGGGTACTCCAGATAAAATTGCCGATTGGATAGAAGAGTGGAGTTCAATAGGGGCTGATGGATTTAACATAACTGAACTTGAGCATAGTGGAACTGTTAGAGATTTTGTAGAAATGGTAGTTCCGGTACTTCAAAAAAGAGGTATATTCCGTACAGAATATAAATACAAAGACTTAAGAAGTCGTCTATATCAAAGGGAACAAGCTCATTTGCCGGAAGACCACCCTGCACGTACTATCGTTAAAGAAGTCGTACAATAAAGCAAATCGTCACAAATTATTTTCACAAGGATGCTTACTTCAAATGATAAGCAGCCAATTTTAAAACAAAAAGATATGAGCAAATTATTAGGAATAGTAGGAAGTGTTTCAGAGCCTTCTAAGACACAGACAGCGGTAGAAATAGCAGTACAAGCAGCCGAAAAAGAATTTAATATCGAAACAGAAATTGTTTCATTAGCCGATTATAAAATAGATACGGCAGACAGTAGAAAATTAATTGAATATACGGGAGATACAGCCAAGCTTTTAAACAAAATCATAGAAAGCGATGCTTTTATTATTGGCACACCGGCTTATAGAGGGAGTTATTCCGGTGTGTTAAAAAACTTATTTGATATGATACCGAGAGGGAAGTGGCAGTCAGATAAAGCACCTTTACAAAATAGACCCATAGGCTTTATAGGAACGGGAGCTACCGACCACCACTACCTTTTAATCAACCAGGAGTTAGGACCTATTGCCTCTTTCTTTGGAGCTTATTTGGTAGGTGGAGTCTATGTCAACAGTTTCCAATATGAAGGACAGCTCATCACGGATGCCAAGATTATTCAACGCTTAGAAACCTTGGGAAAAGCAGTTGCCGAACTCAATACATTTTTGGATAAAAGTAAATTTTTAAATCAATTAGGTCCTCAATTTTAAATCTATGATGACAAGTAATCATCCATCTGTAGCTGAACGATTAAAAGATATTATGAGTGAACTTCCCGTTCCTCTCACTATTATAACTGCCGAATTTGATGGAGTAAAAAGAGCTGTGACTATCAGCTCTTTTACTTGTCATTCTATGCGACCACCTTTAATAACCTTTAATATTGATTGCGGTTCTCAGTTTTGTGAAGTCATCAAAAATACTTCTCATTTTGCAGTACATTTTCCCAATGAAAACCATATCCATATTTGTAAACATCTGGCACAAAAAGGTTTGACGTCCGAAGAGCAATTTTCAATTATTCAGTACGAGAAAAATGAGTTTCAAACGCCTATCATCACAGATATTCCCTCTATATTATTTTGCCAGAAAGAAGAGATTATAAAAGTGGGAGATCATATCATCTTGGTCGGTCGAGTCATAGAGGCTAAAAAGACGGATGAAAAAACCGGTCTATTATATCACCAAAGAAGCTTTATTACCATATAATCAGATATAAAAGATAATTTGCCAAACTGTTAAGTCAATAAATAAAAAAGCGTTCGCAAAAAATTATTACCTATTTTTACTCCCTGATATGTCAGGACATCACCACCATCATCATGAATCAAATTCAAAAGGAATGGCTTTGGCTTTCTTTATGAACTTGGGATTTTCTATTATAGAATTAATAGGTGGTTTTTTGACAAATTCGACTGCTATTATTGCAGATTCTTTCCATGATTTTATGGATGCAGTAGCTATCGGAATTGCCGTACTCTTTGAAAAGTTATCCAATAGAAAACGAACGGAAAAATTTAGTTATGGCTTCCGGCGATTTAATCTTTTATCTGCCTTTGGACTTTCTATCTTTTTAATCATTGGTGTCGGTGTCATGATATACAGTGCCGTCAATTCTTTTATACACCCGGAACCGGTGCAAAGTATAGGTATGTTAGGATTGTCCATTTTGGGACTTACCGTCAATGGTTTTGCTTTTCTAAAAATCAGACATGAAGAAGATACCCACAATGTCAATAAACGTGCTGTAATGTTGCATCTTTTAGAAGATGTCTTAGGTTGGATTGCGGTATTTATAGGCTCCATTATTATTTATTTTACACATTGGTATTGGATAGATGGCGTGCTGGCTATCGGTATTGCTCTCTTTATCTCATACAATGCAATAGATAATATTATACAGACTTTCAAAATTATGTTGCAATATATACCGGACGATGTAGATGCCAAACAGTTAGAGGCTGATTTAAAATCTATCGAAAGTATAGAAGATTTTCACGATTTGCATATTTGGACGATGGACGGAAATTATCACATCGCCTCAGTTCATGTCATTATAAAACCAACAGATATTAAAGATTATACACCTATCTATCAAGCAGTACAAGAAGTAATGAGCAAACATCATATTATACATCCTACCATACAGATAGAACATTCGGATACGGAATGTATTTTGGAAAATTGTTAGAGGAAATGCCCTCTTAAAGAATAGCTATATATTTTATTTTCCTCTACTTCTTAGAAACTCGACAACTTTTTGGAGAGCAATACCTCTATGACTGATTTTATCTTTTTCTTCCAAACCGATTTCTGCTAAAGACAGTCCGGGAGCATGAGAAAAAATCGGATCGTAGCCGAAACCATTTTTGCCTTGGGGAGATTCTAGGATTTGACCATTGAGTATGCCTGTAAATTGGTGTATTTCTCCATCAATGATTAAGGTAAAAACAGTTTTAAAATAGGCACTTCTTTCCTCCTCTCCTTTCATATTGGATAAAACTTTTTTGATATTTTTTTTGTCATCTCTTTTTTCACCTGCATACATAGCACTATATACGCCCGGTTCTCCGTCTAAGGCATTGATAAATAATCCGGTATCGTCCGACAAACAAGTAGTATATGTATGCTCCCATATAGTCATGGCTTTTTGTAAAGAATTGTCTTCAATATTATCGTGATCTTCCGAAATTTCCTTGCTGTAAGCAATATCTTTCAGAGTATGGACTTCAATTTCATCAGGTAATAAGGGTTGTATTTCCTTGACTTTATTGGGGTTAGCAGTGGCTAAAATGAGTTTCATTGTAAAAAATTATAAAGAGTTGAGTTTTTGAAGATTTTTCGCAAAAAGTATTTTGTGTTTGACATCTTGTTTTGCCAATTCCTCCGGTGCATCAGTAGATAAAAAATAAAAACCATCATGTTGTACAATTTGATTTTTAGGCATTTGCAGCTGTACACCAAATTGTTGCGGAGGAATGCCAAACAGTACTATTTTTCTGACTTGTAAGTTTTTATGTAAAAAGTGGAAGCGCAAGCCCGGTTGGTATTTTAGAATAGCCACTTTTTCTTTTGAACTCTCCATTACTTTGGGATTGAGTAAAAATTTATGGATGAGCATATCCTCCACCAAGTCTTTCTGTTCCGGATTTTCGCGATAAATCCAAAGAAAATCCGTATCGCCCTGATTGAGCCAAGTTAACTCTTTAATATCTTTTAATAAAGATGGATAAAAATAGGTTTCGTTTTGCAAGTCTTTATCGTATTTTTGAATGACAAAATAACAATGTTTTACCTAAGTAAGGTCAATAAATAAAAGAAAAAGAAATGAGCAATCTCAAATTAGAAGTAGAAAGAACAAAAAACAGCCGGTTACAAGACTTTGATTTCAGCAATATTCCATTTGGGAGAAATTTTTCTGACCATATATTGGTAGCTGATTATAAAAATGGAGAATGGATAAGTAATAAGATTGTCCCTTTTCAACTCTTAAATCTATCACCGGCAACAACCAGCTTTCATTATGCACAATCTATTTTTGAGGGAATAAAAGCTCATAGAAATATCCACGAAGGCATCGTCGTTTTTAGACCGGAAGAGAATTTCAAGCGAATGAATAACTCTGCCACCCGTCTTGCCATGCCACAAATTCCCAAAGAAATTTTCATGGACGGCATGATGGAACTTATTAAATTAGATGAAGATTGGGTTCCCAAAGCGGAGGGGACTTCCTTATATATCAGACCGGTTATGTTTGGGACAGAGCCTTTTATAGGAGTGAAAGTTCCTACGGAATTTAAGTTTATCATAATGACATCACCTGTCGGAGCATATTATTCTGAAGATGTTTCCGTATATGTAGATGAGGAAAATGCAAGAGCTACCAAGGGAATGGGATGTGCAAAATTTGCCGGCAACTACGCTGCATCTTTGGCGCCTGTGGAAGCTGCACGTGCCAAAGGATATAAAGATGTACTATGGTTAGATTCAGAACATCATCAATATGTGCAGGAAGTAGGTACCATGAATATTTTCTTTGTAAAAAACGGCAATACCATCATTACACCGGAATTAGATGGTGGTTTGCTACCGGGTATCACTCGTGATAGTATTTTAAAATTGGCTACTCATCGAGGTTATCAAATAGAGGAAAGATTGATAGATATCAATGAACTGATTGATGAAATTGAAAAAGGTGAAATCACGGAAGTTTTTGGTTCCGGGACAGCCGCTGTGATTACCTATATCTACCGTCTTGGATTCAGAGGTAGAGATTATCTTTTTGACACTTCAAAATACACTGTTTCCATCGGTTTGAGAAAAGAATTAGTAGATATTCAAAAAGGAAAAGAAGAAGATATTTTCAACTGGGTGACTCCTATACATCCTCATTGATAGCATCCTGATATTCTCCGCCTTCTCAAAATGAGAAATTCCTATTTTCTTGCAATAGACAAAAACTTAATTGAATTTTACAAATCTCTTTTGTTCCGAATATCCTTTAGAAACGAGGTGTAAGACATAAACACCATTGGGTAGATTGGATAAATCAAAAGATAGTTTTACATTTCTAAGCAATACCTCCCTGCTTGCATTATATACAATACGTCCACTCATATCGGTGACAAAGATATTTGCATCTTTCATATCCGTAATACTATTGTAAATAAAGAAACTTCCGCTGTTTGGATTGGGGGCAAGTATCAATTGATTTCTATTTGCTAACTCATTCACATTAGAGAGGCAATCAAAACCAAAATCTTTCAAACCAAAAAATAGTTTTATTTGCCTACTTACCTCGCAAGGTCTTTTTTCTATAAAAGAAAGAAGGTCATTATTGATATGATATTCCCAACTATCCATACTTTTGGGATAATTCCATCTTTCGATATGTTTCGGAATTTCAGGTTGATAGAGCGATTTTATGGAGTCCAATTTAGACTTCATAATTTTCACCGCAAAATCACTATTTAAAAGTTCTTCGTATCTTTTGATGCACTTCGTTTTAAAAGATTGGTTTTTCAATAAATTTCTAAATAAAAATGTAGAGGATGGAGGATTGGGCCAAGTAATACTCGGATCATTTTTAATAGAGTGGGTAAACATATCATAACCTGCATCACCAAAACCATAATCTAAATCATACAGTACCCATCTCCATTTCCCATTTTCCTTGCTTCTCCATATTTTCATATTGTTGCCCGGCCAATCATAATTATTGAGAAACTGCTCTGCTATCGTATAATCTATATAATTGTTGATATCAATTTTCTTTTTTACATATTCATAATTGGCATTTGATTCCAAGCTATTTTCAGAGATGTACTGCATTAGTTGGTTATAAGAAGTGCTATCATCTTCTACAAACTCGACATTGTCCTTGTCTATACCATGTGTATATTGAATATATCTATTGTCTATTTTATCCCGAATACTATATACTCCCCAATATTCTCCATTAATAAAAACCGTGACAGGTTGAAATTCTTGATAGTCAATATCAAACGATGAAACTATATTCTGACCATAAACATCTTTAATAATGGAACTGCCAAACAATGCTCCCATCGTCGTTTGTAATATAAAACGTTTGTATTTATCGTTAGACCTATTGGGTAGTAATTCATATTTGAAATTTTTGACACCATATTTCGCTCTTGCATAGAGTGTCAATGATTTTTGGGCGGCGTGACGGGTTTTACCTCCGTGGATTCTTAGTCCGGCATCCTGTGAAAATTCTTTTTCACCTTTAGAATTAAAATATTCGATATAAACATCTCTCTCCCACTCTTTTCCGTGCTTGAAATAATTACCTGTCCACTCCGGACTGACATAGCTAAAATATTTTCCCGGTACAAACAAACCTTTACCATAATCAAAAAGGTTATCACTTTCGGTTATTAACGAAAGTACAGGCGTAGTATATCGGAGATTGTTTTTATTATCTACAAAATAAGTTTTTGTATAGACTTGGCTCGTTCTGACTCCATTTCTATAAGTAACACATCTCAAAACAGTAGCTTTATCAATAAGAGTTTGTGGTGATTCCCATGCCTTGTAGGTAATGATATCTTGCACGGGTGTTGTAGGTATCTCCGAAAATACATTGGGATGATCAGTCCTGTCTTTGATGGTCAAATAGCCGTCAAATACTTCAGATTGACTGTTTGGAATATTGCCATCCATCGTATAAAAGACAGTATCTCCGTTTAGAGATTCAATAAACAAATAAAAAGAATCCCGATAAAAACCTTCTTGTTCGGAAAAAATCAATTGGTTGGAAAAATTATTGCTTGCACCCGGCGACGGCACTTTGCTAGATATCCATTTTAAACCGCCATCAGGAATTCTGCAATAAGATTCATCTGCGTCCAAATCAATTTTCCCAACTTGATCGATGATCTCACCAAAATCATTTGTAAGAAACAGGTCTTCTCCATCCGATGAAATCTTGAAGTTAAGATGTAGCTCTTTCGGGTTTTTAATATCTTTTCCCGATGCAAAGACCAGTAAATATCCTTTAGAGGGAATGGTAATATCCGGAAAAGTCCACTTATCCAATTTTGATTTTTTATCAGAAAGGCTATAACCTGATAAATGAACTGCTTCATCAGTCGGATTATACAATTCTATCCAATCGCTATAATCACCATCTTTATCTTGAATAGTTTTATGATTACTTGACATCAATTCATTCAAGACGACAGTCTGTCCGTGCGCAACCGAATAAAATAATAAAGCTATTGCAACAAATAAAAAGTTCACTTTCAATCTTTCAAGCTCTGTCTATCCAACTAAACTAAATATTAAAATTGCAAAAATGAAATTTTCTTTCTGATATCATTTTTACTTAGTTACTAAAAAAGGAATTCCACTTCTTTATAACCAAGGCTTTGGGTTATTCTATCTCCATTTCTATAACCGGATATCCCAATTGTTTCAGTGGATCTAAAACAATATTCCTATCTCCGACTACTATGATATAAAGTTTGTCTTTGTTGACATATTTCTGCATGATACCGTCTAATTCTTCTTTTGTGATATCTGCCAAAATTTTATTTTGCTTATTGACAAGTTGGCTATCAAAGTCGTTCTTAATGACCGTTCTCAAAAAAGAGCCTTTTTGTGAAGCCGTTTCATATTTGAGCGCATCTCTTTGACCTATGGATTTTTTGGTAAATTCTAACTCATCAGGAGAAATACCCTCTTTTAAATACAAGTCTATTTCTTTCAGTATTTCAGTAACAGCTCCATCCGTTACATCAGCTTTTACACTCGTACTAACTATAAACTCATCCAAATAATGACCACTTAAAAAATAAGATCTCGCACCATACGTCCAACCTTTTCTTTCACGCAGATTGATATTGATATGACTGTTAAACATACCTCCCAAAGGATAATTAGCGATATCTGCTTTATAAGAATCTCCCAAAGCATCATAGCGCATTCCTCTTGTCACAACTTTTATCTGAGACTGGGGAGAATTGTCTTTATGTGCAAAAACAATAGTTGTTTTATCAGGAGTTTTTACGGAATGAAATTCCGGTTTCTCAATACCTTTCTTTTCCACTTTATTGAGCTTACCTAATTTTTGAAGAACATTCGCAGCAGTAATATCTCCTACGATAACAAGTTCTGAATAATCCGGTGCAAAGTATTTTGCATAGTACTGCTTGATATCGTCTAAGCTAATATTTTGTACGGTTTCTTTCGTTCCCAATTCTGTAAATGAACGGATATTGTCTTTGTCAAATAATAGTTTGGCTTCTACTTCTGTCGCTATCTCACTTGCAATCGTTTTGGCATGTTTTATATCCTCTATCTGTTCTAATTTGATACGTTCAAATTCCAAAGAATCAAATCTCGGGCGAAACAACATTTCATTCATTAACTCTATCGTCCTGTCTAAATTTTCATTGAGGGATGTCACTTGTACATTCACATTTTCTATAGTGGAAACCACATTGATTCTACTACCTATCTTCATCAGCTCACTTTGAAATTCTTCCGAACTGTAATCACCTCCGCCTTCTCTCAGCAATCGACCCATAAGAGATGCAATCCCGGCTTTTTCGATAGATTCGTATAATTGTCCGGCTTTAAAAGAATAAGTAATACTCGTCATCGGTAGATTAGCATAACTCATACCTATTACTTTCGTACCATTTGCCCACACTTGATGCCAAAACTGAGGAATTTCTACGACAGGATTATCTCCGGGTGAAGGTTGTACACTCCTATCAAAGTCATCTTGACCTTTCACATAAGTCAGACCTTTATACTCACTCAAATCCGGTAGAAAATCCGCCGGTATGGCGGGTCGTGAAAAGTTATCGGCAGCCACGATATTATCAGGATGATCTTTGGAGTAGATACTCAAATAAACAGCCGGCTTATTTTTGACATACTTCTCAAAAGCTTCTTTTACATCGTCTAAAGTCAGGTTTCTCAAAGTCTTTATATACTTGTCAAAATTTTGAGGACTACCGGTAAAAGTCTGATAATAAGCTAATGTCGATCCTTTTCTTTGGACAGATTGTAAGCTATACACCAAATTGGCGTACTCATGTGTGATGTATTCATCAAAAGCTGCTTGGTCAAAACCCTTTCTATCAAAATCGTTTATAATCTCTTGGAGTTCGGCATTGATATCTTTTAAAGCCATATTCGGATACGCAAGGAAAGTAAAAGAAAACTGTCCTGCTAATTCAGAAGAAGGATTAGAAGCATTGGCATACATCGCTTTTTTCGTCTTGATAAATTTTTGGTAAAGCGGAGCATTTTTATTACCCTCACCACCTATCAGGTAAGACAATACGTCTAAAGCGACTTCTTCTTTGGTATTGGACGGAGCAGAAGGATAGGTGATTTGCAAGAGAGGAAATTGGATATTATCCTGATACGAAATAAATTTATCTCCATTCAGCGTAACCGGCATTTTATCCATATTTTTTACTCCCGGACCTCTTGGGATATTGCCGTAATATTTACTAATCCACTCTAAGGTTTGTGCTTCATCAAATTTGCCGGCTACCGTCAGTGTGGCATTATTAGGACTATACCATCTCAGGAAAAAGTTTTTTAAATCTTCCAAATTAAATCTGTCGATATCTTCCAGATAACCAATTGTCGTCCAAGAATAAGGATGGCCAAAAGGATACAAGGCTTCATACGTCTTTTCACCGGCTAAGCCATAAGGTCTGTTGTCATAATTTTGCTGGCGTTCGTTTTTAACCGTTGCTCTTTGAATTTCAAATTTCTTTGTAGTCACGGCATCCAAAAGATAACCCATTCTGTCTGCTTCTAACCAAAGTGCTGTTTCCAAGTGATTAGAAGGCACCGTTTCAAAATAGTTAGTTCTATCTCTATTTGTCGTACCGTTTAATGTACCACCGGCTTCAGTAACTATAGCAAAATGTCTTTCATCACCCACATTATCCGAGCCTTGAAACATCATGTGTTCAAAAAAGTGGGCAAATCCCGAACGAGTCGGCGTTTCACGAGCCGAACCTACATGATAAGTGACATCTATATATACAATAGGATTAGAATTATCCTGATGAAGTATAACAATCAATCCATTGGGCAACAGGTATTTTTTATAAGGTATCTGTATAGAATTTTCACTTGCAACCACTTCTTCTACAAGCTTGGGCTGGGCTACATTATTTGCCATAGTATTTTGATTAAGTAACAGGAATATAGTCACAAGTGACCACAAATATTTTATCATCTCCTAAATTTATAAGATTTCAATCTAAGAAACTATTTTCAAAAAGGTAAACGATTTTAGATGATGAGCATCGCATCACCATAAGAATAGAAGTTGTAATTCTCTTTGATGGCTTGCTCATAAGCTTCCATTGTCAAATCATATCCTGCAAACGCAGCCACCAAAATTATCAGACTTGATTTGGGCAAGTGAAAATTGGTAATCATGGAATTTGCAATAGAAAAGTCATGTGGCGGATGGATAAAGGTATTGGTCCAGCCTTCCATCGCTTTCATGGTATGATCAGCAGATAGAGCTGTCTCGATAGAACGCATAACGGTAGTTCCCACGGAGCAAACTTTCCTTTTCTCTCTGATAGCTTTGTTGACAATATCGGCAGTTTCTTGTGTCACACTAAAATATTCTGCATCCATTTTGTGTTTGGAAAGATCTTCTACTTCTATAGATCTAAAAGTACCTAAGCCTACATGCAAGGTCAATTCCGGTGTATGGACACCTTTCAATTCCAATCTTTTTAGCAATTCGCATGAAAAGTGGAGACCGGCAGTCGGTGCAGCAACCGCACCTTCGACTTTTGCGTAGATGGTTTGATAGCGTTCTTTGTCTATTTCTTCGGGTTCTCTTTTGATATATTTAGGGAGTGGTGTCTGACCTAATTTATCCAATTTCATTCTAAACTCATCACGTGTTCCGTCAAACAAAAATCTGATTGTTCGACCTCTTGAAGTTGTATTGTCCACTACTTCTGCCACCAAGTCATCATCACCGAAATACAATTTATTGCCTACTCTGATTTTTCTGGCAGGATCGACCAAGACATCCCAAAGCATGGCATCTACATTTAATTCACGAAGTAAGAAAACTTCAATTTTAGCACCGGTTTTTTCTTTTGTACCATATAGTCTGGCAGGAAAAACCTTGGTATTGTTGAGTATCATCACATCGCCATCATCAAAATAATTCAACACGTCTTTAAAAATTTTGTGTTCGATGGTGCCGGCTTTACGGTCTAAAACCATGAGTCGGGCTTCGTCTCTGGTCTCTGACGGATAATAGGAAATAAGGTTTTTAGGGAGTTCAAAGTCAAATTGTGATAACTTCATAATCTTACAGGATTAAAATTTTAAAATGAAAACGCAAAAGTAAGAAAAGAATGTTTATAAATTTCAAAATTTTACTTTTTTACGATTATACCTAAATTCCGCAAGCGTTATTCACAATAACCTCTTGAAAGCTTCATAAATAAAGGCTTGCAGAAGTTGCAAGCCTTCCAATGTTTTTCACTACTTTAGTGATATGTACAAAACATTGAATTCAAAGAGGGTGCCTGAAGTGAAATAGCAATGATTCACCACCTATTTTCACATGAGCGGTGATTTCATAAATAACGAGCTGGGTAGTAGAGGCATACAGGCAAAATACGATTATTCTGATATCCTGTTAAGCTCAATCTACACAACATTTTGCGGTGGAGTGCAAACTCGAAGACGTTAACTACATTCGAGAAACACACTTAATCATCTGAAAGGAATCGAAATTCCATTCACTTCAGCAGATACAATTCAAGAGCAAATAAAGAATTGTCTGTTGATTGTGATTTCCGAATCGATACAGGTAAAGAGAATAAAGTCAATATCAACACTCGTATGAATCGCTTTTATTGCGAGGAGCAATCCAATTTAAACAGATTGGACTCAGATAAAGGCACTTGTGTATGATTATGACAACCAATTCACACTCCACAGTAAATACGATGCAACCTACAGTTATAAAGGGGCACGAGGGTATTTCAGGCAGCAATCACTGGGAATGTTCTTCACTGGAGGGGAGAAATGAAACTGCAACGTGAAGACCGAGCAACTTGCTACTCATAAAAGGAATATTGAGTTATTAAAGCAGAAGGTATCCATCCACAAAGAGCACGATGGACAGGTTCTTACATCAAAGAAGTAACCGATTTTTTCCATCAGATGGGTACTCACTTTTTCATCAGAGCAATCAATCTGAAAATTCGGTCTGCAATTTCTAAATTAGAAAATTGAATAGCTGTGGATTGGAATTCGAAAACTATCAAACCAATAGTATGGGATATAACTTCGGAAAGCATGCCCATCGTATAATTGCTTATAGGCAACCCAATTCTACAGGGCAAACCAATGCTTTTACTGGTGATGCCTACAGTTATCTATTCATCATCACCAATGACTGAAGACTTCGAACGAGACGCCATCATTTTCTACAATAAAAGAGGAGGCAGGAACGTGCTTCTGACATTCAAAACAATGACTTCAACTGAAATACATGCCTCATAGTGACTTAGAGTATAATACCGTTTACCTAATCATTATGGCTTTTGCCTATATTCTTTTATCGGTTCATTATAAACTCATTTGTTGGTCTTGGTAGAGGGGATAGATACTTCTTCAAGGTTAAAGAAGTTTATTTTAGAGTCATTTGTATTCCTCTTAAAATAGTTCAGAACGGGCAGAAGCACTACAAGTTTGCCACTAAAAACGAGAAACTGATTGAAATGATTAACTCGGCTTAAACAAATGATTTAATTCCAACAAAGCTCTCCCTGATTAGCTTATCGACAGAACTGGGTAGGGGAAGTTGTGTTCAAAAATTAGATTTTAGATGCTCAAGCCTATATACCAAACCTACTCGCAGGGTAAAAACCTACGAAATAAACTAGCTAACCAAAAATTAGTCGTGCGGAATTTAGGTGATAGCTAACTTCTGAAATAATTATTGATTTTAAATATTCAGAACTATCATTGTCAGAAATAATTCTATACTTAATTGAATCTTTGTCATATTTTACTATCGGTGGATCAATAATAGTACCACAAGCAGTTATAATTGCAATAATAAATAAATATAAAATGCTGTTCTTTTTCATAATCATTAAATTAAGGACACGCCCCAATCACCAACCTAACTCTTGAATGATTTTTGGAAGTGGGAGTCCCATTACATTGTAATAAGAGCCTTCGATTTTGCTGACGTATCGCACACCTAACCATTCTTGGATGGCATAGGCACCGGCTTTGTCAAAAGGCTGGAATGTGTCCACGTAATACTCGATATAAAATTGTGGAATTTCGGTAAAAGTCACTCGGGTGATATCTTTGAAAGAAATTAAGATATCGTCTTTTAGACAACAAACTCCTGTGATGACCTCGTGAGTCCTATTAGAAAGTTTTTGTATCATCCGTATGGCTTCCCACTTGCTTTCTGCTTTATTAAGTATTTCATTTTCAACAATCACTGTCGTGTCAGCAGCCAAAATCGGTCTATCAACAATCTTAAATTGCGTCTGTATCGCTTTTGCTTTTCTGACAGCTAACTGTTCAGCAACATTTCTAATGGGAGTCTCTGCTGAAAAAGATTCATCGACATTAGACACCAGCACTTCAAACTCAATCTCTGCCAATTCCAAAATCTCTTTTCTGCGGGGTGAACCGGAACCCAAAATCAAACCTTCTTTGTGTATCATAAGTAAACAAATGTAAGAAATCCTCACATATTTTAACTTGGAGAGTAAGATTTTGAATTTTTATAGACACAATTAAAAAAGCTTAAACTCTGAAAAGCATTTCTTTTTAAATTGACAATACATTAGTTTTAATCAAATATAAAAAGTATGTCAATGAGAATATTTGTAATCATTTTGATGATTTTGCTGGGTATAAATTTCATTGAAGCAGAAATCGTTTATAAGACTCCTTACAAATCGGAAGCTGACAAGATAGTATATATCACACAATACAAGTCCGAGGCGAATAAAATCATCTATAAAACGCAGTATAAAAGCGAAGCACGGGAAAAAGAAAATATTTGGTATATGACAACATATAAAAGCGAAGCAGGTATGAAAATTTTTTATACAAAATATAAAAGCGAAGCAAATTTAATCATATATTACACTTCCTATAAAAGTGAAGCCGGTCACTATTAATTCGTTTTCGCTTTTCTTTTTTTCAGGTATAAATTTTGTTTTGTTGATAATATGATACGGTTTACTCCTTTTATTCTTACTTTATTACTACTTCCTTTTATAGCCTCTACTCCTTCAAATGTGAGTGAAGCACAAATTTTGCCTCCCTACTTAAATGTAGATAGTCAAGGTCAGCACTGGGTGGATTCTCTGATGACAGTATTGAGTCCGGAGGAAAAAATAGCACAGCTTTTTATGATTTCTGCATATTCTAATCAAGGAGAAGAACATGCCAAACAAATAGAGAACTTCATCAAAAAGTACAAAATCGGAGGCCTGATTATGATGCAGGGAATACCCATTGATCATGCCAGGCTAATTAATAGATTTCAATCTGCATCACAATTACCTTTGATGATAGGCTTTGATGGGGAATGGGGTTTGGCTATGCGATTAAAAAATACGATAGATTATCCTCGTCAAATGGTCTTGGGTGCTATTCAAAACGATTTGTTGATATATGAAATGGGTAGAGAATTTGCCAGACAAATGAAGATACTCGGTATACATTTCAATTTTGCACCGGTCGTAGATGTGAATATCAACCCCAACAATCCCGTTATCAATGACAGAGCTTTTGGGGAAAATATAGATAATATCATCAGAAAGAGCAATATGTATATCAAGGGCTTACAAGACGGCGGTATTTTAGCCAGTATTAAACATTTTCCCGGTCATGGTGATACAGATGTGGACTCTCATTACGATTTACCGGTCATCAAACATTCTAAAGCCAGATTAGATTCGGTAGAGTTTGCCCCATATAAGGTTTTGACCAAAACGGGCGTTGGCTCAGTGATGATTTCACATTTACATGTTCCGGCCATAGACGATACACCTAATCTGCCGGCCACACTTTCACCCAAAATAGTAGATAGTATATTGAGAAAAGAAATGGGCTATAAAGGATTGATTTTTACGGATGCACTCAACATGAAAGGTATTACAAAGTACTTTTCTTCCGGCGAAGCCGAAGTCAGAGCACTCTTGGCAGGAAATGATATCTTACTTTTTTCGGAAAGTGTACCAAAAGCGATAGCCGGTGTTTTAGCAGCTATTCATTCCGGTCGGATTTCCCAAGAATTAATAGATGAAAAAGTGAGAAAGGTCTTATTAGCGAAATACTGGTTAGGACTCAATAAAAAACCCGTATTGGACACGGTTAATATTGATAAACGCATCAATATCGATTATGCAAAGTATCTAAAAGAAAAGTTGCTCAATGCTTCTATGACCTTGGTGTCTGATTCACAAAACTTAATACCGATAGGTGATTTAAGTCAAACGAAAATTGCAGCAGTTCACATCAGTAGTGATTCAAACAATGAATTGACACATATACTCAATAACTATGCTGACATTACCCATTTTTATATCTCTAAAAATGCCTCATCAAACGAATTTAACCGGTTAGTCAATCGCTTAAAAGATTTCGATCTAATCATTAGTGCCCATTTTGATCTTTCACGATTTGCAAAAAACAATCATGGGTTGACACAAAACTCTATTCAGTTTATCAAAGATATCAATCAAAATAAAAAGGTTATCAATGTATTTTTCGGAATACCTTATACATTAAATTTATTACCAAAAATGAATACCGTGCTGATAGCAAATGTGGATGACTCCATCACCCAGTCAGCCACTTCCCAAATTATATTCGGAGCAATGGGAGTCAGCGGTAAACTACCTGTCAGAGCCGGCACTTATCCCGTCAATAGTGGTATCACAAAAGAAGGCGGCCTCAGATTGAGATATAGCAATCCCTTAGAATTTAATATTGAGAATAAAGAGTTTAACGGGATAGAAAAGCTAATTGACAAAAGTATTCGGAGTAAAGCGACACCGGGTGTACAGATGTTGATTTCGTACAAAGGGGCAATTATTTATCAAAAGTCATTTGGTTATCAGACTTATGACAAAACGAGAGCTGTCCAAAATACAGATTTGTACGATATAGCTTCTATCACAAAAGTGACTGCCACTGCACCTATACTGATGATGATGTCAGAACAAGGAAAATTTGATGTTACCCAACCACTCTCCCATTACTTATCTGATTTAAAGGGCAACAAAAAAGATTTAATCATCAAAGATATTTTGGCTCATCAATCCGGTCTGCCCGCATGGATTCCTTTTTACAAAAATACATTAGATGATAACAAACAGCCCAAAGCTTCGATTTATCACAGTACACCCGATGATATTTATAGCCTGAAAGTGACAGATAATATGTATATGAATAAACACTATTTAGACACTATCTATCAGGAAATTGCACAATCCGACTTACAAAGTAAAACATATAGATATAGTGATTTGGGATATTATTACTTCAAAAAAATAATAGAAAACAACTATGGTAAAAGCTTAGCAGAAGTCACAGATTCATTAGTATGGAAAAAGTTGGGTGGAAATAAAACCATGTACAATCCTTTGGCGCACGGAATCAGTGTAAATGATATTGCCCCTTCCGAAATAGATACTTATTTCAGACACCAAAAAATACAAGGTTACGTCAATGACCAAGGAGCCGCTATGATGGGCGGAGTCGCCGGACACGCCGGATTTTTCAGCAATAGCAATGATTTGGCAAAATACTTTCAGATGCTTTTAAATGGCGGGAAGTATGGCGGAGTACAATTTCTTCAAGCCGAAACTGTCAAAAGATTTACCACAAAAGTCAGTGCCAACAATCGTAGAGCGATGGCTTTTGACAAACCTAATTTAAACGGGACTGACGGTTCTGCATGTAGTTGTGTTTCAGAAGGTTCGTTTGGACATACAGGCTTCACCGGAACAATCGCTTGGGCAGATCCCGAGAATGAAATTATCTTCATCTTTTTGTCTAACAGGACATTTCCCGACCCAGAAAATAGAAAGTTAATACATGAGAATTACCGCACGCGAATACAAAAGATGATTTACGACATATTGAATAAAAAAAGTAGCAGTAGCAAAGTAAGTCCGTCTTCTATATTCTAAAATCTATCACTTCTCTTTATCCTCTTTCAAAAGGTAAGGAGCTTCAGGCTCAGCGACTGATAGCAATCTTTCGCCCAGATTTTGTAATGCCATCATAATTTCCTTGCGACGACGGACACTCGGTTTCTTTTTGCCACTGATATAATCAGCCAATAAAGGCTGCGCAATACCCATTTTACGGGCAAAAGATGAAAGATTGATTTCCTCTAACTCCGAAAATAATCTGCCGATTTCCGAATCTTGCCTTTTGGGCTTAAAAAAGCCCGTAAAGCCCAAGTCTTCATCCAAATCTTCCCAATGCAAGCCAAAATTAGAGACAGTATAATCTTTTCTTGCTTGCTCTCCGGCATTTTTTAATCTTGGATAATCCGCAAAATACTCTTTACCGATATCACCATCTTGTGTGGTAATCTGAATGCAATCATCATGCAATACTATCTCTTTTATGTCCTTTTGTGTCAATTCCATCTCGATACATTTTCAGTTAAAAAATAACTCCCATCTTTCAATGATAATCTCTTCGTTTTCTTCTATGATGGCTTCTATCATCTTCAATTCACCCTTTTTAAAGCCCTCATTTCTAATCAGTCTCAACTTCGGTAAAATATCATACTTTGCCTCTGCTCCTCCTTTGCTGATGTGTATATGTATAGGCTCATGGTCATTAGAAAAAAAGTAAAACCTAAAACCTAAGAAATTAAATACAGTAGGCATAAATAATATTATACCCCACGAAGGTAGGTTATATTTTTATAACTTACAAATTATTTCTACTTTTATTAACCCAACAAATGAATAATATCTGGATGGTTTTTTAATTCCGGTAAAATTTCTAATAATTCACTTGCTTTTTCAGGTATTTCAGCTAAGAGCAAACAGAGTTGCTGAATAGCTTCTTTCTCGAATCCGAGAAAATAGGTGATGGCAATATGGGCAAATTGAAGTTCATCTTTATTGGCAGAAAGAGCCATGCCGTTTTCCAATGCTTCTATTGCATTATCGGCATCATTGAGATTGAGATAAGATTGGGCTTGAATGAGATAAATCTCAAATCGTGTTTTATCAATTGAGAACGCATTATCTAAAAACTCCAAAGCTTTCTCATTTTTATCTAATTCTTGAGCAATCTTAGCAGCATCAATTAAATAATCACAGTTTAACTCGTCTAATTCTATGGCTTTTTGCAGATGGGCAAAACTTATTCCCAATTCGCCTTCTTCTTCATAAATCATTCCCAATTCGTAATAGATACTTGACATATTGGAATTGAGATTCAAAGCTCGCTTGTAATAATATTTTGCCATGCGGAGATTGTCCATCGACCTGTAACATTCTGCATAGAGAATAAAGGAAAACTCATCGTAACCAAATAATTCTTCATACTCGTTGACAGCTTCCAAAGCGTCTTCCGGCTGGTTATTAGAAAGGTATAAATCCACTAAATCGTGATGTATAAAGTCAATGGTATCATCAATTGCCAGCGCATTTTTTAAGGCATCAATGGCTTCATCGTATTGTTCTAAACCGGCATAAGCCGAAGACAGATTACACCATGCAAAAATCGAATAGGGATTTTTATCGGTATATTCTTCATGAAATTTTTTGCTCTTTTCGTACTCACCGGTGATTTTTACACAATAATTGATTCTTCCTAAAGCTTCTTCATTATTGGGATCTATCTCTAAGCTTTTAGTCAGGCATTCAAACACTTTATCATACTTTAATCCGTCTTCATAGCAATCCGCCATTTGTAAATAGACAAAAACAATATCTTCTTTATTGCTTAGAAAAGGTATTCTATCTTCTAATATTTTGACCGCTGACATATATTTTCCTTGAAATGAAAGGATGTCGGCTTTGGCAATATAGATTTCTATGTCATTACTGTCTATCAACAATATTTTATCCAAGAGACGTATTGCTTCTGCAAATCTTTTTACATCCGCCAAGACCATTGCCTTATTGATCATCAGTGAGGTAGAAAAAGGATATTGATTTAATGCTTGATTGACAACAGACAAGGCGGTAGTATAATCTCTTGCCGATTGATAAAAATTAATTAGCGCTTCAAAATCTTCGGTATCAAAAAACACAGAAACATTATCTTTGACTGAATTTTCATATTTTTCAACTATACTGTCAATATATTTCTCATGCTCTTTTTCATATTCATACGAATCCATCTATACCTCCTTTTACAAAGTTAATACTTATATTGACAAGTTTTTCATCAGGTAGTCGAATTAAACCTTTTTTACACATGAAACAAAACTTTATCAACACTCTATCTTTTTTGATCAAGTATTCTTTATCGCTTATCCTATTTTTACACCTTTCATCTACCTTAAATGCAAAAAATAACTATATCATAGAGGCTAAGTTATTTCCAAATGAGAAAGCGATTGCCGGGCATATCCAAATGAAATTCACCAACAATTCCGTAGATACGCTGCAAGAACTATGGATACATCTTTGGCCCAATGCGTATCGAGATCACTATACACCATTTGCCAAACAAATGATAGCTTTAAAACAACTTGATTTTAAATATGATCATACTTTCGGAGCCATCCGCGGATTAGAATTTACCGCAGACCAGCAACCTTTGACTTTTATACAATCAGAAAACCGACCCGATATGGGTATTGTAGTTTTAAACCGACCACTTCTACCCCAACAATCCATTACCTTACAAACCGACTTTAAAGTAAAATTACCCCACCTCGTTTCTCGTGCAGGTTATGGAGAAAATTTTTTCGCTTTCACACAATGGTACCCCAAATTTGCAGTTTATGAAAACGGCATTTGGAACAACATGTCTTACTTGGAGCAAGGAGAATTTTACAGTGATTTTGCAAAATACGATATAACTATCACACTTCCCACAGAATATAAATTAGCGGCAACTTCTCATAAATTTCAAAAAATAGACACCACACAGACTGAACACACCTACAATATCATCCAAGATAACATACATGATTTTGCTTGGTTCGCAGCTAAAGATTTCAATATCAATACTGAAAATATACAATTATCTTCCGGAAAAATTGTAACAATACAAGCTTATACACTCAGCAATAATATTTCCACTCCCATTTTACAGTATGCCAAAAACGCTGTCTTATTCATGTCGGAACATGTGGGCGAGTATCCTTATGACGTTTGTACAGTGGTAGAAACAAAAGATGGTGTTGAAATAGGAATGGAATACCCGACCATTACATTGATAAAAAATTCGACCCAACTTGCCGAATCCGTCATTCACGAGGTTGTACATAATTGGTGGTACGGAATTTTGGCCAATAATGAAAGAGAACAGCCTTTCTTGGATGAAAGCCTCACTTCCTATTATGAAGACAGGGTGATGGAGGCTTTTAATTACGATTCATGGTTGATAAACAAAAGCAACTCTATCAGAGTCAGCCATTATTTAGGATTTAAAGAATCTGTCGAAAAAACTTTAGGAAATCAGATGTTGCTTCATCAATACCGGCTCAACCGGCAACAAGCACTTGATCTTCCTTCCGAAAGCTATTCTTCACTCAATTATGGTTTGATGATGTATCTGAAAGGTACAAAAGATATTCAAAACTTAGAAAGCTATTTGGGAAGAAAGCAGTTTGATGAAATCATACAGTCTTTTTATGAAAAGTATCAGTTTCAACATATTACAATCGATGATTTAAAAAATCATTTTATACAAAAAGCACATAAAGATGTAACATGGTTTTTTAACGGGATACTCAAAAGCAACCAACTGATAGACATGACGATCGAAAAAGTCTATCAGACAGACAAAGAAATACAAGTCACCATAAAAAACAAAAGCAAATTAAGAACACCGGTACATGTGGCTCTGTTGGATAAAAACAAAAACGTCTTAAACACGGTACAAGCAGATGTATTTGATCATAAAACCACCGTACATTTCCCGAAAGACAGTCTGGCAGATGCAGTTTTTGTGGACAATGATTACCTCCTTCCCGAAAGAAATAAAAGAAATAACTTTGCAAAAATTAATGGTATTCACAGTTGGAAGTCTATACAGATAAGAGCATTCGGTGCATTAGAAAACCCTACCAAAAACCAGCTCTTTCTTTCACCTGTACTTGCAGGTAATAAGTATGATGGCTTTATGCTCGGGATGGCAGCATACAACCATGTCTTTCCGGTTAAAAACTTTGAATATGATCTGATTCCAATGTACGCTTTCAAGTCAAAACAATTTAATTGGATAGGAAATGTGACTTATCACATTTTACCCAAGTCTCAAAAACCTATTGAGATTGAACTGGGATTACACTCAAAATCCTTCACTGACAATGACAAGCCTATATTACAAAAGTATATCAAGTTACAGCCACATATAGAAGCCTCTTTTAAAAAGTTGCAACAAATCAAAAGTATCACACATAGAATCGGTTATAGAAACGTACAAATCTGGGATGATACTTACCAAGGATTCAGAGATAGCGTCAGCAATGAAGTCTCCTTTTCAAAAATAAAAAATTCATATAACACCAATGAACTTTGGTACTCGTTGGAAAACGATCATGCCCTCTACCCTACTTTTTTACAAACTGTCATCAGATTTGACAAAGACTATATGAGACAATCCTTAGAAGTCAAACAAAAAATCAGATATACTCAAAAAGGAGCTTTTGTGCATTTAAGACTTTTTGCAGGCGCATTTTATTATAAAAACAAAGATATTAGTTTCAGGCGGAATGCCGTAGTAGGTTTCAATATGAGTGGAATCAATGGTGCTAATGATTACTTATACGATTCATACTATTTTGGCAGAAGTGAAAATCAAAAGTTTGCTTCCAGACAAATGATGATGAACGAAGGGAATTTCAAAGTTTTGACCGCACAGCAATCACCAATGGAAGGAAAAACGGTCAACGGACTCATCGCTTTCAATTTCAAAATAGATGCGCCTGTCAAATGGTTGCCCATACAGTTATTTGTAGATATGGGTTATCATATAGACAATGTAATACAGTTGGAAGATATTTTACCTGTCAAACAATTTAGTTACGACGCAGGTTTCAACTTCTCTCTCTTCAATGAAGCTGTAGAAATTTACTTCCCGTTATTGATGTCGGAAAATTTTAGGAGTTTTTATAAATCAAATTTACCTAAATTTGGTCAACGTATCAGTTTTAGCTTAGATATCAGCAAATTGAAGATTTCACAAAATATCAGAAAAGACTGGACGAAAAGAATTTATTAACACAAAATACGAATGATGAAAAAAAATATAGTCCTACTTTTTGCCTTGATATTACTTGTCACTTTCTCCTGCAAAAAAGAAAAAACAGATATCCAAGATCCTATAGAAAACCCCACTGATCCTGAAGAACCTACCGATACGACAAGTATAGATGACGGACTGCCGAGATATGCTTGGATGAGTCGCTTATTAAAGGAAAATCCCAATATAGATATCAAGTTTTCAGATATTTGTTTGCCGGGAGCGCACGATGCCGGAATGTATGTTTTGAGAAGCTGCAAATTGGGAAATGCTTGTAATACACAAACACAAGAACTCAATATGAAGCAGCAATTAGAAGCTGGTTACAGAATATTTGACTTACGTCCCACCCTTGCCGGTCAAAAGTACTTTGCCTATCATTATAATGAATGTGGAGGCGTAGGCTGTCGTGGTGATTTGATGGAAAATATTTTTAACTATACCAATGAATTTCTCGAAAAGAATAATGAGGTTGTCATCTTCTTATTTGATCATTTTTGTCAGACAAGTCCTGATGATATAGGTTTTTTAAACTTATTAAACTCTACACTCGGCGATAAGATTTACAAAGAATCAGCGTATGAAGAATATTTTTATGATTGGTCATTACGAAAGATTCTTGGAGATCATCCTAAAACGGGAAAAGTCATTTTGATATTCAAAGAAGGTTATCCCAATACTCCTGACAGGAGAAAAAATGGATATTTCTCTGAAGAAATTATGCAAAGCGTCGGTGGCTGGTCTAATAAAAATATATATCAAGAACTCAAACAAGACCAACTTAGACAATACAATCAATATCAACCGGCACATCCGAAGACCTTTTTGTTTTCCTATCAGCAAACCCTTGACGATACACAATCTATTGCTTGTGCACTCAATGTAAAACCTTCTATTAAAGATTTGGCACTTGAGACAAATCCCGATTTTCAAGTGGTAATAGATAGTATGATACAAGTCGGTGCTATCAATGCTCAAAAACATCCAAATATTTTTTGGTTGGATTTTGGTGAAAGTTGGATGATAGATGTCGCTACTAAGATTTCAGAGATAGGAATTGGGAAATAATCGCCATCAAACAGTATAATTTGCTTAGGTAACAATCTTATTGTTTAATAAACTTAGCACTACCAAATGTATTTGTACTTACATCTTGAAGATAGATAAAATACACACCTGCATTTAGTGAACTAACATCTACATTCTCTGAATGTAGCATGTCACCTGCTAAAATCATTTTACCCGAAATGTCAAACACCTGATAGCTGTATTTTGCATCCGTTTCAACTTGTAAACGGATAATATCTTTTGCAGGATTGGGATAAACCTTCAAATCAAGATTAGAAAAACGATTTTGCTTCACAGTGGTGTAAAGTCCACTCAATCTGGGTCCCATGATGGCATTGATCATAATAGAACCCGGAAATTGAGAATTGAACCATCCATTCCCTACATTATAAAACATATTTCCACTATGATTGGTATTCAAATCAAATCCTATGTCCACATCGTTTTTCTTTTCCTGTTCGATAGCGATATAAAAATCACCATCCACGAGTATATAATCTTTTCCGTCATTCACTTCAGGATTAAAAGTGTAATAAGCAAATCCATTGAATGGCGTTCCTTCAGGAATGTGAAAATTTGATTTGTCGATTAACTCTTCACGATAGACGACTTCATCATTGATACCTAAAGAATCTATTGCAGAATAGATGGCCACATTAAAAAGAGGATCTTTTGTAGAACCGGAAAAATTAGGAAAATCCGGAAAATAAACACGTATGGCTCTCAATGTGTCAGGAATCGTCGCATGAAACTTGACAGCTATTATACCTATATCATAATTGACCAACCGGTATGTCCTTTCAGCACTTCCATCATCATAAGCAAAAGTATTGGCAAAAGTCAGTTTTTCAATAATTTGATTATTCGCTCTTACAAAAGCAGGGCTATTATTTTCAGAGGAAGTTTCAAAAAAGTATCTAAATTCTATTTCTGTCGTATCAGAAACCTCTTGTACATTTTCCAAACCCACTTTGCCATATTGATATTCTTTAAATTCAATTTTGGGAATATCAATAGACGAACCTTCATATTTTTTCAAGACAGCATTGGTATTCAGGTATTTTACTTCGTAATTATCAACGATATCTACCGTATTGGAGAAATTATTTTTTATCAATACCGAAATGGTATCATTCAACATGTCGTCCGTAAAGTGTCGAAAAGGCATTTGGTAATAATTTTTCAAGTAAGAAGTATTTCCTCTCACGAACGCCAAATCGGCAACGGAAGATTCAAAAGCAGGATTTCTGTTTTTATCCAATAATACATAATCTATATTCCAATGATCAGTCGCTCCGGCAAGATTTCCAAAAGCAACAAATCTAAATTGGAAACTATCATATAAAAAATCTTCATTCAAAAAAGCAAATTCTTGCCGGAAGTCGTTGACGTCCATTGGTGCATCAATTCTCAATTGCTCCACCCATTCACCTTCCTTGTTTAGAAATTCCAATACGATATAATCTTCCATGTATCCTGGTTTTTCACCAAGACCACCGGCCTGCCAATAAAAACTCAGATAGATATTGTCGCTCGTATGATAAGAAGACAAATCTATGGGTAAGCTCGTCAACTTATCCGCCTGACCAAAATCTTTGTTGTACTCACTATAAGGCTGTCCATTTTCATCCAATCCGTCAAAAGTAGCGACTCCCAAGCTGGGTGGTTTTACACCGAAAGTATTATTGACAAATACCAATCTGTCTTCCCATTTACCGGCATCGGGATAAAAACCGGATTGGTTAAAGTCATCGGCAAAAGGCAAACCGAGTGCTGCCTGGCGAGCTTTTACAAATGGGACACCCTTGTGTTGAAACAATATCGGATTAGAAGGTAATGGTGTCAATGCTTCCTGTTGTGCAAAAATAATTTCACCTGCTAACAAGAACAATATTGACAAGAAGACTCCTTTCATTTTGCTTTAGTTACCCGGAATATTTTTGGTGATATACAAATCTATTGTTCCACCCGGATTTAATTGTACTCCACTATTAAATTGTGGATCTTGATAATACACATAGGCACTCAATTGATCTTTGATTTCTTCACTTTGATGAATATCTCCCACTTTTAAGTTGACGGCATCCAAAACCGTCATCGCTTCCATCAAAGTCAAACCTATCAAGTCGGGAATATCCACATCCACCATACCCAAACCATCTCCCAATACTACATCTATGACAGTACCTTTGGGAATCTCGTCTCCTTCTCTCACATTTTTACCATTGACACTGACAGCCAAAATCGCATTTTTTGCCAAATCAGGCTCAAAGGTCTCTTTGCCATAGATAAAACCCGAGTTTTCAATGATAAGCTGCGCCTGCCTTTTGGACAAGTCTATCAGCTTGGGTAGTTTTACCATAGGTGGTTTTGCAGAGTTAATCGTGACATAGATTTTTCTGTTAGCCTTGACAAAACTTCCGCTTTTGGGACTTTGACTGACCACCTCATAAGGTTTATATTGGGTTTCATAGACAGAATCCACTATATAGTAGCGCATCTTATTATTCTGTAATAAATTAGCGGCTTCCTTCAAATTAAGACCTACGACATCCGGGACTTCATATTCTTGATGATGATTTGTGAGGAAACGAAATGAAAGATTTAATACCACCAATAAAAGAATGGTCGCTATGACCATCGCAACAAGATTGAATAATAACGTCTTATAATTCTTCACTATATCTACTTTTACAAAAAACCTTTTCTATCTGAGAATTTAAAAAATCAAAAATACACAAAAGCCCGTATAATTTCCTATTATCATAGAAAACCATTTTTTACGGTTTTTATTGCCTATACTTCCGGTATTTATTTTACATTGATGAGATACGCTATTTTGTAGTCAATATATCAGTTTTTTAAAACATAAAACCTATCACTTTTTCACTCGAATTTCTCCTCCACAAAAGATTCAAAAAAGGTAGAAAGTTGCCTTTTTTATAATTATTTTTCTTATTAAATTTAAAATATCAATTACTTAATCTGCGTTTTAAAACTTAAAATTGATATCATGAAAGCCAAGATTTTATTAATTATTATTATATGCGTATCGGTATATAATACATCTTGCAAGAAAGAAAAGCATAATGCTGACTGTGGATGCAATGCACCAACGAGAGTTACTATTCCAGACTCTACAAGTCTGATTGGCACTATACAATATAACACAATGGCTTTTCAAGGATATAACTCGTATAAAAATAAATACCTAATTGGATATACCGAGCCGGATTGTGGTAATTGTGTTCACATAATGGTTGTATGTAACAATAGCATCTTACCTCAACAGGTATTAAACTTAAAAAACGATATTAATCAATCACTTACTGTAAAGCTTGCAGGGCATTTAAAACCAATTTGTGACAAAGTATTTGCACCAGCAGATTATACCTATGAAAATATTTTATTAACCAAAATAGAAGTACAATGAAAAATATATCTTTAATTATGCTGGTTATTGCCTGTATTTTTACAATTTCCTGCAAGAAAGAAAAGCATAATGCTGACTGTGGATGCAATGCACCAACGAGAGTTACTATTGAGGATACTCAAGCATTAGTAGGCAAAGTATATTACTCAGTACAACAGATTGCAAATGGATACTTATTTCAGAATAAATTTTTTATTAAATATAATGAACAAAATTGTTCTAACTGTAATCATTATATGATTATTTGTAATGAATCTATATTGCCTCAGCAGATATTAAACATAAAAAATGATACCTCTCAATTATTTTCTGTAAAATTTGCAGGACATTTAAAACCAATTTGTGACAAAGTATTTGCACCAGCAGATTATACCTATGAAAATATTTTATTAACCAAAATAGAAGTACAATGAAAAATAAAAGTTTAATCCTTATCATCTTTTTTCTGTTGCCTTTTTTATAATTATTTTTCTTATTGGATGTTAATATTATTTTTTCTTATTAAATTTAAAATATTAATTACTTAATCTGCGTTTTAAAACTTAAAATTGATACCATGAAAACCAAGATTCTATTATTGATTATTATATGCGCATCGGTATATAATACATCTTGTAAAAAGAAAAAATATGAAGAGGTTATAGACCCAAACAAGGTTTACAACGGAGAAGTAGTACGATATTATAGTGAATGTGTAAGTACCGGGTTAAATACACCACCTTATCTGATGAGAGTAGAAGATTATACTTTGGATTCTTTTGTTACCATGAGTTTGCCTGACCAATATAGGATAGAGGGCATGAAGTTAAATTTTAAGATAACGGAAGATACTATTAATCGTGCAAATCTTATTTGTAATACTTCAATTATTCCTCCTGATCTAAAAATAATATTTGAGATAACAGAGTAATTAAAATAAATAGATTGGGGTTAAAATCTTATTTGTTTTTGCAAATTAATTGCATTAATATTATATTATTAAAATTGTATTATGAAATATAAAAATATTAACTTATTGCTTTTTATACTATTTCTTTCAGCTTATAATTGTAATGCTCGCTTTAATTTAGAAGATGAAAGCAATTTATATAACAAAAACAATCGATTTCAGTTAGATAGTTCTGAAATAAATATTAGCAAAAATCTTAAACATTCAATAGAACTACATACCTACACAAGATTTGATTGGTATCCTGAAATTACCTATAATATAAATGGACGACCAAGCACTGATTATTTAAAGATGAAAGGCATAAGTTGGGGAACTACTGTAAATTATAAAATTACATTATTCGATAAAATATCTTTAATTACTGGATTGGGTTATTATAGACATTCTTTTACTAAATTAAATAAGTTAAACACACAGTTTGGAGAAGCAAAAGCAAGAGAGATAGACTATCCATCGCTTTATAAAGTTCAATTTATTACAGACAAATATTGGTACAATACACTAAATAT
The DNA here is from genome assembly GCA_023957215.1 of Chitinophagales bacterium. Classification (GTDB taxonomy): domain Bacteria; phylum Bacteroidota; class Bacteroidia; order Chitinophagales; family JADIYW01; genus JAMLHH01. Next base: position 61,487 of record JAMLHH010000005.1, on the reverse strand, counting down.
AAACATAGGTATTGGAAAAATATTTCAATTAAAGAAGAATTTTCAAATAGAAACAGCATTATATGCAAATAATTATTTTATGCTTTCACAATATTATCATCTTACTTATAATCCAGAACCAGACAAGTCTCAAAAGTATAGAACAAAAAATAAACGGTATTTTGGAACATCTTTACTCATGTCATTAGAAGTTACAAAGCAAATAAAATCATCGCAAATAGGCTTATCAATACAAGTACCTGCTTTTGATGTATGGAAAACAGATGCTGTTTTTCCATCAGAAACAAATGATGCGAAAAGAAGAAAATGTTTCAGAGGCTTATCAATAGGTATGGTATATAATTATTCATTTACTAAAAAATAAAACTTATGAAAAAATTACTGCTTAACGTACAGATTATTTCTGTTTTAATTTTTATGCTTTTATCGTTGAACATAAAAGCACAAGTAAAAACAAGAGTTTACCAAACTAATATTCCTGAAAACCTATTTCCAACTTTAAGAACAATTTCAAAGGAAATAATTTTAGATGCTCCTAAAGAATTTAAAAGTTTGAGAAGTAAAGAGAAAGACGATAATGATAATAGATTTGCGGTGTCATTAGCAAACAATATAAATTTGATAGAGCAAGCTGAAAAATTTGAAGATGAAAACTATAAAGTATATATTTTAAAAGTAGTTGCAAAAGATGCTTTAAATATATCATTAGAATTTGGAAATTTTTACTTATCTGAGAATGCAATTTTAGCTATTTACAACGAAAAAGAATTAACAGATAGCATTACATCAAAAGAGAATAATGAGAATAATATATGGGCAACTAGAGTGTATCAAGGAAACACTCTAAATATAGTATTGAAAACCCCTTTATATGAAAATGAAGTTTCCAAAATCTCAATTTCAAAAGTCAATTTTGGTTATAAAGAATATGGAACAAAATATGGTGAAGTGGGTTCTTCAGGTGCTTGTCAAATTAATGTCAATTGTCCATTAGGCAATGGCTGGAATAATGAAAAGAACTCAGTAGCATTAATTGTAGCAAATGGGACTGTGTGGTGTACTGGTGCTTTAGTAATGAATACGTGTGGCACTAATATTCCCTATTTGCTGACTGCTAATCACTGCCTACAAGCAGGAAATGAAGTCAATTGGGTTTTTCAGTTTCAATTTTGGAGTAGCACTTGCACACCCAATTCAGGATGGACAGAAGATATACAGTTTAATGGCTGCAAATTAAGAGCTAATAATACAAGTTCTGACTTTGCTTTATTAGAATTAAATCAAACGCCACCTACCAATTCAGGAATTAATTACGCTGGTTGGTCAAGAAGTACTACACCTGCCAATAATGCAACAGCTATTCATCATCCGAGTGGCGATTTAATGAAAATTAGTAGAGCCAACAATCCAGTAGTAGTAGCAAGTGCATTTGGTACAACTAATCAACATTGGCGAGCTGATTGGAGTCCTCAAAATAATGGTGCAGGGCAAACAGTTACACCTGTTACAGAGGGCGGTTCATCTGGTTCACCATTATTTGATCAAAATCATAGAATTGTTGGACAATTACATGGAGGTCCTTCATACTGCAATGGTAGTCAATTATGGGACTTTTATGGTCGTTTCGACCTTTCGTGGACAGGTGGAGGTACAAATTCAACAAGATTAAGCAATTGGCTTGATTCTGATAACAAAGGTGTACTTACTACAAATACTACAAATGTTGCATCATTGATTGGTCCATTGTCTATTAGTGGAGCTAATTCTATCTGTAATGGTGTTTCTACCTACACACTCAATGGAGTACCTGCCGGTAATACTATTGTATGGAGTGTTGCACCTAATGGTATTGTAACATTATCACCTAATGGCAATACCTGTACTGTTACAAGAAATGGTAGTGCTAATGGTCAGGTTACATTGACTGCAACTGTTTCTGCTTGTTCTACATACGTTGCCACAAAAACTATAGATGTTGGTTTGCCATACACACTTTGGGGAGCGACACCTTGCTCATACTCAGAAGCCGTTATTTCTGATGACTTTGACGGCAGTCCGTGTAATTCTCAATGTTATTCACCGAGTATAACCAAAACATGGTGTGCACAACCGGTTTACAATGCTACTAATGTGACTTGGCAAAAAATGTGGTCTATACCTACAAACTATAATTTTTGGAGTGGCAGCTGGTCGGGACATTCAAACAATGTCAATATAATGTTTAAGTCACCCAATCAAAATGTTGTATTAAAAACGACGATATCCAACCAGTGTGGAAGTATAGAACAGTATTATTGCTTCTATAGTACCGCTGTATCCTGTAACAACAATCTTCTGGCTACGGGATGTGAGCTGTTTGACGTATCATTTATTGCAAGTAGTAATAGATTAAAGATGAAGGCTAAAAATGAGACCGAAATGGGAACGCATTCCTATTCACTGAATAAAGTACAAATAGTCGATAAAGTCGGTTATATTGCACGCGAATTTGATATAAACGAACAACAAGCGGAGTATGAATTAGATTTGCCACTTATAAAAAGTGATATATACTTTATCGTTTTACAATATGATGATTGTGTAGAAACGCATCAAATAGGAATATTTAAGTAGGTATCTATGTGCCTTAAAAAGAGGTTGCAAATTGCCTTTTTTATAATTATTTTATATTTTTACATATAAATAAGATTCACTTATGAGAGTGAGATTTTTAATTACATTCATTTTCATGGCGATACTTTCACTCAAAGTATCTGCCCAATTAGATAATTCCTATGGAGAAAATGGATTGGTTATCAATGGTCTGGGCATTGCCAATGCCGATATACAATCTATCACCATAGATACAAAAGATAGAATACTGACCACATCCAATGCTAAATGGTGGACAACCAACTATTCACAGGTGATTATAAGTAGATATTTCTCTGACGGAAAAGTGGACAGTACCTTCGGTATAGACGGAAACAAAAACCTCACTTTTACAAATGTGGATAATAATGGCAGTATTATTAAATCTGATACCCGCAATAGATATCTTATCGCAGGGGGATCATACGATGGTGCTTATATAGCACGTCTAACTGAAGATGGTCATCTTGACACTGATTTTAACAAAAAAGGCTATCTGTTTTTAAATTCTCTTTTTGAAGAACCGATACCTCTCAACAGTATATTAGATATGTATATATATGAGGATAATAGTATAGGACTTATTGTAGGAGCAGAAGCAAGTTCATTTTGGCCACCTATCGATAAAAGAGCTAAAATGCTGATGAAGATTAAAGAAGACGGCAACATAGACACTTCTTTTGGTGACCAAGGCGGTATCTATACAATTTTAAGGGATATGGATTCCTACAACGGCTATATTAACAGAGCTGATATGGGGGCGGCTTATGATAAAGATGGCAATAGTTATGTTACTCTCAATGAGGATTATCTCAATGATTCGCCGGGCATACTAATGAAACGATTTCCGAATGGAGAAATAGACTCCTCTTTTGCAAAAGACGGCAGAGCTTTTATAGACTCTATCGTAAAACCGGGCATCTATGAGATTGATATTCAATCTATCCATGTCGATGAAAATAAAAATATTTTCTTATTTAAAGAGAATGAAGTTATAAAGCTAAATTCTGACGGTCAGTTAGATACACTATGGGGTGACGGTGGTTATATACATGAGGACGATGAAAATGATAAGCTTACCAATAAAGGTATTGTATTTAGTCACGACAATATGATTATATATGGGTATATTGAAGGTGATGAATTTATGCAATATACTATCAATACGAGATGGTACGATAAAAATGGGCATTTGATAGACTCCATAGGAACAGACGGATTGGTTTTGTCGGATTTAACTGATTATGAGCAAATAGTAAATCATGCGATATCGCTAAATGACGGCAGTATTATCTTAGGGGGACATGTCTCTCAATATGATAAAAGAGGTTACGAAATGACACTCCTCAAATACACCCCAAAAGGTGAAAAAGATATTACATTTGGGAATCAAGGAGTAGGGAAATATATTACACTGAGCAATTCGACTTTATTCCAATCTTATATTTCCATGTCTGATGGCTCTCTAATCATTTCGGGGATAACACAAAACGGTATCAATTACAACAATGGATTTATAATCAAACATCTACCGAGTGGCACGGTAGATTCATCTTTTGCTGATAAAGGAAAAATATATTTACCTGATAGAAGCGAACTTGCAGAATACAATCTAATTGGCGAAATAGATCATCTCAGTTTTTTGGCTTTAGTATTAAATCGTGAAACAGGTTATAAAAGGGTGATTAGAAAAATACTCGCTGATGGCACATTTGATAAAAACTGGGCAAATCAAGAAGGATGGATAAAATTGGATGAAAATAAAACTTATCTAAATTACCAAGTCGTAGATGACAAGTTTTTAAATATTGTATCTTTAATAGATAGCAATACACTGTTATTAGAGCAATATTTAAGCGATGGGACACTCAATACATCTTTTGGAAATAATGGAAAATTAAGTATCTATCTACCCGGAAATGGAGTCCTGACACCGGATCAGATTGCCTATGAAGACGGATATATTTTACTTTTAGGAAAAATACCCCAATATAGTGATAAGACACTTTTAAGAATCAAACCCAACGGTGAAATAGATAATACTTTTGGGACTAACGGCTATATCCGTTTTGCAGAGACTTCTAACTATTTCAAGAGAGGAATCAACAAGGATTTGTACGTACTTTCTTTCGGAGATATCAATAAGGTCAGAAAGTTCTCTACCGGTGGCTTACCTGATTTAAGTTATGGTCTCAATGGTGAATACCGCATATCAGAAATATTAGACCACCCTATCCAAATTGATAGAATATTACCCCAACAGGATGGGAGTTTGTTGATGGGATTTGAATATACAATGCCTGATGTCAGTTATGGCTATTTGGGATTTCTTAAATTAGATGCTTTTGGGAAACTTGATGAGAACTTTGGAAGTAATGGTATAGTTACAGACCCTACTCTATTACGTCTTTCAAATTTTCGATTTTTCAATAACAGGAAAGATGGAAGTTTGATGACAGTAGGTTCCAGAAATTGGCAAAGTGATTTGAAGTATTTTATTCAAAAATGGGATTATTCGGCTACTATATTAGGTATTAAACAGCACTATAATGACAGTAAAAACGTGAGTCTCTATCCCAATCCAGCGAAAGACCAAATTTCAATTCAGTTTCAGACACCGGTACAAATTAAAAATGTACAGATTTTTAACTTATCCGGAAAATTGATTCATGTGTTTACCTTGTCAAATAAAACCCTATCGACCTCATCACAAATACTATCAATCAATATTCCAAACGATATTGCATCGGGTGCATATATTCTTCATATAAATAGTAACAAAGGTTCATTTTCAAAAAAATGGTTAAAACAATAACATGATAGTTTCATTCATTTTCTCAGTTTTAAATAAATGTCTTGGTGAATTTCATTAACTTGCTTTTGCATGAGGTTTCTAATATAGGATTTTTTGAAAAATCACGTATTTTTGAAAAAAAACTTGTGACTATCAGTATATGGCAAATAACGATTTTAGAATCAGTTTGTGGACAGTATGGAGTGTGGTCATCATAGCAGATTTGATGATAGTCTATGGTATTTATATCCAACTCTCACAGACGGATGCTTCATCATTTTTCTTTATTGCGGGCAGTATCTTAGCTGTTGCAGTCATGATTATTTTGGTCAATGACATCCTGAACAAAAACGTCTATAACAAAGCATTTTGGCTGATTGCGATGATAGTCATTGCTCCTATCACATCCGTTTATTACCTCTTACAAAGAAACAAGCTCATCCAATTGGGACAGCAAAATCATCAGTAATTTTAACCCAAATTATGCAATAGAATCTTGACATAGTGGTTAGGATCAAAAAAAGAGATACTTTTCTAACACTTAGCATTAAAGATATTTTTTAATAGATTTCCCTGTAAGCTTTACCGGCAAAGAGAAGCCCCCTTTTTCTAATGCGCAATCTGGGATTAATCGCTTTTCAGAGTTGATTAGAGAAATACAAGGAGTTTGTCGAACTGTATTAACCCGGCATATATTGACCGATATTTTCCTATGCCGCATACTGAATATCTTTGTGTTTGAAATATTTCATAACTCTTTGCGGACTGACTGATAGCATTTCCATATGGTTCTGTACATTATTTTGTAGCGTTTCTTTGTTCTTTGGTGACTTTTTTGCCGACATTCCCTGTTTCAGATCACAGTTCAGATATTCGTCAGGATTCCGTTCAGGAGAATAAGAAGGCAGATAGTATAATGCAATCTTTTCTTTGTTTCTCTCAACCCATTCCTTGACGATTTTACTGTGATGAACCCAGCATGATTCAATATCAATAAACCTTCTTCGATTTGCCTTAATGAGTTGTGCTTATGAATTAATCAATCTATCGGTATTCATAGAGTCGGAGTATATCATAAAATGGACTTTACCCTGATTGTTGACTGCCGACACCATATTTACCGAAAAACGTTTGGACATTTTTACAGGTGTTTCCTTAGGTGCATACTTGCCGATTACACTGGTTTTTGATTCCGGTCCCATCGCCCCAGAAATTTCAGCATCTTCTTCTTTAGCTTGTTTTTGATAATGGATATTGCTCATCCAGCCATTTTTGGACTTTCTTCGGGCATTGTTCGTAAGCTTGCTTCTTTGGCTTTTGAGGGGTAAACCCCACTTCTCAAGCAAATTTCTTCCATGGCACTGATAGAAATAACTATCCCAAATTCTCTTTCAACCAATTCTTTGACTGCTTTTCTTGTCCATAAAGCATAATCAAGTTTTAACTGATCAGGCATTTTATCAATAATCATCTTCTGTATTTGCCGTTCTACCTTTGAGGATAGTAGTTTTCTGTCCTCAGACCTCGCTCCACGCTTTCCGGAATGAAGACCCTTTACTCCTTTGCTCTTATATTTCTTGTTCCAATCGTTTAGAGTATTAGGACGCAGGCCTAACTTTTTACAGACAGCCTTCTGCGACATCCCTGATTCAATAAGGCGTATAGCAGATTTTCGTATGCCAAGTATTTCTTGTTCGTCGAGTTTTCGTAAATCAAGTTTTTCCATACACAAATATACAAAATATATCTATATTAAACAATCTGGTTAATAATCATTTACTTTGATGATTGTTCCGTTCTGTTCTACTGCTATTCTATCACTTCTTTGAAATATTCTAAAGTTCGCATTAAACCTACTGCTCTATCAGTTTTCACATCCCAGCCTAAAATCTCTTTGGCTTTTGTGATATCCGGACATCTTTTCTTAGGGTCATCTACCGGCAAAGGATGATATGTAATCTTGCTTGTGGTATCTACTAAATTTAGAATCTCCTCAGCTAATTGTTTTAAAGTAATTTCTTGCGGGTTTCCGATATTAACCGGTAAGTGATAATCGCTCATCAGAAGTTTAAAAATCCCATCCATCAAATCATCCACATAACCAAACGAGCGCGTTTGTAATCCCGAGCCAAAAAGAGTAATATCTTCATTCTTAATCGCTTGTGACATAAATGCCGGAATAGCTCTTCCATCATTGATTCTCATTCTCGGACCATAGGTATTAAAAATTCTCACAATCCGGGTTTCCAAACCGTGAAAGTTGTGATAAGCCATCGTGATAGACTCCATATATCTTTTAGCTTCGTCATATACGCCGCGTGGACCTATGGGATTTACATTTCCCCAATATTCTTCCACTTGTGGGTGTACTTCAGGATCACCATATACTTCTGAAGTCGATGCCACCAAAATTCTAGCGTTTTTAGCCTTTGCCAACCCTAAAAGATTGTGCGTTCCCATCGCCCCTACTTTTAAAGTTTGTATAGGAATTTTAAGATAGTCAATTGGACTTGCAGGAGATGCAAAGTGTAAAATATAATCTAAAGAACCTTCGATGTGAACATATTTAGTGATATCAAACTCCCTAAATTCAAAATCTTCTGATTGACTGAGATGTTTGATATTTCTAAGAGAACCGGTAGAAAGGTTGTCCATGCCTATCACATAAAAACCTTCACTTATAAGTTTATCACATAAATGTGAGCCAAGAAATCCTGCGGCACCGGTTATAAGTACTCTTTTTTTATTCATTTTATAACTTTTCTACCAATACTATAATAAGTGAATCCCAAAGATTTCATTTTTGTCAGATTATACAGATTTCTACCATCAAAAATCACTTTATTTTTTAAAAGGTTTGACATCTTCTCAAAATTCGGATTTCTAAAAGTCGGCCATTCAGTCGCTATCAATAAAGCATCCGCATCTTCAAGTACGCTATATTCATTATCAAAATACAAAATCTGATTCCCAATCACTCTTTTGGTATTTTCAATGGCTTCGGGGTCATAAGCACTGATATTAGCGCCTTCGGATAAAAGACTTTCTATCAAACGCAATGAAGGTGCTTCCCGAATATCATCTGTTTGCGGTTTAAAAGCCAAGCCCCATAAAGCTATTTTTTTGCCTTTTAAATCTCCATTAAAATAGTCTTTAATTTTAGGGATTAAACTCAGTTTCTGACTTTCATTTATATCGTGAACAGCCTCCAATATTTGAAATTTATAATCATTTTCTTTGGCTATATGAGTTAAAGCTTTCACATCTTTAGGGAAACAACTACCACCATAACCAATGCCGGCATATAAAAAACTATTTCCAATTCGGGGATCAGCCCCCATTCCAAGACGGACTTGATCGATATTGGCATCTAATTTTTCACACAGTCTTGCCACTTCATTCATAAAAGTGATTTTGGTCGCTAAAAAGGAATTGGCTGCATATTTTGTCATCTCTGCCGATCTTTCATCCATAAAGAAAATCGGATTCCCTTGTCGCACATAAGGAGTATATAACTCCTCCATTACTTCTTTTGCGCTATTTGAAGTAGTGCCTATAATAACTCTATCAGGATACATAAAATCCTCTATCGCACGTCCTTCTCTCAAAAATTCGGGATTAGAAATAACATCAAATTCATGTTTTGATTGTTTCTGAATTATACTTTTAACCAAATCCGAAGTACCGACCGGTACAGTGCTTTTGTTGACAATAATTTTATAGTCATCTATATATTCACCTAACTTTTCTGCTACATCTTTGCTACATAGTTCAAATTTGCAGAGTCATTTCTAGAAGAGGGCGTAGGCAAAGCCAAGAAGATAACTTTAGCATCTTTAACTGCCTTTTCTAAATCCGTTGTAAAAGAAATATTCCCTTTGACTATATTATCCACCACAGTATTTTTCCATCCTTCTCATATATTGTTGGAATTCCTTTGGATAACTTATTTATTTTTTCATAATATCAATATCTATATGTTACCTGATTTCGTCTCTGCAAAACAAACGCCCGTCACTCAATCCCACATAACCTGTTCCTATAACTGAGATTTTCATTTATATAATAATTACTTACTAAAGTATAAATATATAGTTTTTTAATACAATAAAGTTTTTAAAAATCACTTTTTGAGAGTTTAAATTCGTTTTTACCGATAATTCCCAATGACCATATTGATAATAACAGTATCGGCACTACGGATATATGAAATTGTTGAGGATTGAATGGCCATGCAATTAATAAAAAAAACAAAATCGTCCTGCAAATGGCAATACATATCTGTATCCATCGTATATCTTTTAACCGAGTAAGAAAAAAGGCCAAGGGGAAATAAAAAGGGATTGCCCAAAGTAAGTTCAAATTCCATTTGGTCAAATAATGATCCGTTCCAAACCACATAAATACCAATATCCATCCGACGATTCCGACGACCGACAAAATACTTATTGCAACAGGTAATTGCCATCTGAAGGTTGGTAAAAATACTTGCGACAGAATGACTATCAACAGTATCAATGAAAAGACAATAAAAGGATGTATCAGATTTGGTGTCTTCGGGCTATCTCCTTCGAATAGCATTTCTGAATGACTGACAATGGGTTGACCATGATAATACGTACTATCAAACTCTATCATCAGTTCCTCAGGCAGGAACATACGCGTGTATTTATCGGCTATCTTATCCGTCCTTCCCCCCAACAGCAAATCAATTCCCAAATCTAACCATTCGTTATAAGTAGTATGTTTGTCTATTAACTCACGTATGGTTTCGGTGTTTTCAGTTTGCAGTGTTTTAAACTGAAAGTCCTCTCCTATTGATTTTTTTATCAAATCTCTCGGTTGAGTAGAACAATTGTTATAGATAAAATCGTATAGATAGTATTTGTTTTGCGGCAACAGATTTTCATTTAGAGCCTTTTGCAAACGTTCTTTTTGTTCATCGTTTAGGTTTAAAACTTGTTCTCTTACCGATCTTCCGGCCTGCATATAGGAGAATAAAAAATCATTGAAATTTTCCGTATCTACATAATATAATAACTTCCCTCTGATAAATTTTGACAAAAAGTCTTCTTCATAGAAGTCAAACATTCCGTAATTATATATCAGGTCAGTCCTATCGGATTTATTTTTAATACGGATAGCGGTATGTCCAAAAGCCTCATATACTTCCTCCGTTCCTGTACCGCAAGTCAGTAAACTGATTTCAATATTATCATTATTTTCTGCCTGAAGAAAATTGGGATAAAAAAGAATAAAGCAAAAACTTATGACAAATAGATTTTGAATTTTTCTTAATTCGCAATAAAAGAATGTTTGGAAGAAAGTTTTCATTTATTTAAAAGTCTGCTGTCAGGATGAGATTCAAATCTGTATATTTAAGACCATGTTTGGAAGCCAATTGTTGTTGTGTCAACATCCCTTTGTACAAATACACGCCGTTTCTAAAAAAGACATCTGATTTGATGAGTTGTTCCACGCCTCCTTTTTGCCCCATTTTTGCTACCAAAGGTGTTAGAAAATTACTGAGCGTATAAGTTGCGGTTCTTGCAATATTGGAAGATATATTAGGCACACAATAATGTATCACACCATCCTGAACAAAAGTCGGTTGATCTAAAGTGGTCACTTTTGAAGTTTCAAAACATCCACCTCTATCTATGCAAGTATCTATCAATACAGCACCTTTCTTCATTTGTTTGACCATAGAACTCGTAACAATCTGTGGCACTTCAAATTCTTCATAAGTCAATGCACCTATCACAATATCTGCCCTTGCAATATTTTTTTTCAAATTGATAGTATCGACGACAGAGGTATAAATATTATGACCTAATTGCTCTCTTGCATGACTCAATGTGCGAATATTGTTGTCAAAAATAAAAACTTGCGCTCCCATTCCAATGGCAGTCTTGGCAGCGGTCAAACCTACCTTACCAGCTCCCAATATCAGCACTTTACAGGGTGGTTGTCCTGCCACTCCACCTAATAAAAGACCTTTACCAAATTCACTGCTCAAGTATTTTGCAGCCAAAACAATAGAATAAGCACCTACTATTTCTCCAGTGGTCTCCATATAAGGTAGGTACTTATCATCTGACTGTATATATCCATAAGCAATGGCAGTTACACGTTTTTGCATCAAGGTTTTAATGACATTTTTATTCATTACCGAAACGGAAATAGGCGAAAATATACACTGACCGTTTTTTAAATAGTTAATATCTTCCGATAGAACGGGAGCTGTTTTAAAAACTAAATCAGATTGATAGACTTCTTCTTTTGAGCCGGAAAGTTGTGCTCCTGCCAATGTATATTCATCGTCAGAGAAATGCGCTCCTTCACCGGCTCCGGCTTCAAGGATGATTTTGTGTCCCTGATTGGTCAAAGTAGCTACTGAGTTAGGAGTAAGTGCTATTCTTCTCTCTTTCAATGCATCTTCCTTAGGAAGACCTATTTGAAGAGATTTTTTGATAAAGGAAATTTGAGCCAAAGCTTCTTGCGGTGTCAGTGCAAATTCTTTTTTTATTTGTTCTAAGACTGCTTCCATTTTAATTAAGGTATCTGCAAAGTTAGTTTTCTTTGATTGTTTTCTAAAGTAATTTTAATATATACCGTTCCTTCGGGTAAAAGATGTTCAATGATTTGCGGCCATTCTATCCATACCATTTCACCGCTATATAAAATTTCATCTATTCCAATATCCAAAGCTTCTTCGTCGCTTTTCAAACGATAAGCATCTATATGATAGATTTCTCCTTTCGGATATAGATATGTGTTAACGATGGTGTATGTCGGGCTGCTGACAAGATCTGTCGAACCCAATTGAGCAATAATTTCTTTTATCAGCGTGGTTTTACCTGCACCGAGATGACCTTCCAAAACAATTACTTTTTGCAATCCGATATTTTGCAGAATGCTTTGAGCAATCAGTGGCAACTCTTCCAAACTATATATAAAAGTGAGTCTTTTCATCTAAATACAAACAAAGATACTGCTTTATTTTTGGGTTATAAACACGGAATACCGCCTTAGAATAAAATGAAAAGATAAAACTCTTAGCGAAAAAGATAACAAAATAGTTTCACAAGTTTAATACAATCATTCCTATCTTTCTGTCAACATACTTTTAATTTTGGTGTTTTCTTTTACAAAACATCCTTTTGCAGATGATTTTAATTATAGGTTATATTCTATCCTTTTTAACCGGAGCTGTTATTAATCTTTTGGGTGGTGGAGGCTCTATTATGACAGTACCCATTTTGGTTTATTTGTTTAAAGTAGATCCGTATCTGGCGACTTCCTATTCCATGTTTTTAGTAGGCATTTCTTCTTGGTTAGCCACGATAGACAATGCAAAGAAAAAAATGATCATCTACAAATTGGCGATTGTTTTTGCCATTCCGGATTTGATAGTGACTTATGTCATCAGAAAGTTTTTACTACCCATTTTACCCAATATATTTTTCACTTACGAAAATATCACTGTGACCAAACAATCTGTCATCATGCTCATTTTTGCCGGCTTGATGATAGTAGCCAGTGTCAATTCTTTGCGCTCCAAAAAAGCCCCGAGTACTGTCCGCCCTATCAAGTTTAACTATCCCTTGATTATCGTTCAGGGTATGTTGGTCGGATTAGTGACAGGTCTTGTCGGTGCAGGAGGAGGTTTTCTCATCATTCCTGCTTTTGTCATCTCTTCAAGAGTTCCAATGAACATTGCGATTTATACATCCTCACTTGTAATAGCTATCAGTACCACAATCGGCTTTCTCGGAGATTTCAATCCGGAATTAAATATTGATTGGCGTTTTTTATTGGTTTATACCTTTATTACGATTGCCGGAGTCTTTGCCATCAATCCTTTCAAAAAGAAAATCGGCAATCAGGCTTTGAGAAAGACTTTTGGCTACATGATTTTTGTACTTTCTTTGGTCATATTTTATATAGAGTTTTCCAAATTAGGTGGACACCTTTAAAACTCTATTTCAAGGAAGCCCACTTATTTTTGTATTGCGTAAGACCGCAATTCAAAAAGTTTTTGAAAGTTTCTATATCACTATATCCGACCGGAGTCGTCAAAACATTCATATCTGCATCGACCAAAACGTAAAACGGCTGTGAAGCTTTTTGGAAATGCTTAATTTCAAAATCCGTCCACTTATTTCCTATTGTTCTGATTTTTTTATTCCTACCGGAGGCTGATGAGTGATATTGTTCTTCTTCGGGAAGTGGGGTCCTATCATCTACATACAATGAGGCAATCACATATTCTCCCATCATAGATTTAATATCATCATCTACCCAAACTTGCTCTTCCATCTCACGACAGTTGACACAGCCATAACCGGTAAAATCTATTAGAATCGGTTTATTTTCAGCCTGAGCCATTTGCACTGCTTCCTCAAAATCTTTGCTGTTGGACAATTCTTTGACTTGGCTGTTAAAGAAGTTATAATGGGTAGTAGGCGCTAATCCGCTCAAAAGTCTGATAGGCTGGTAATTTACCGTACTGTATATCATATATGAAGCAAAAAGTATAGAGGCAAGTCCAAAAAGTCTAATCAGATTAGGCGTTTTATCTTTACTGAAAAGCCCTAAGGCATAAAAACCTATTATCATAAATAGGATTATCCATATTCCCATAAACAGTTCCCAACGCAAGATACCCCAACCCTGTGTCAAGTCCACCACTGAAAGAAATTTGAAGGCAAAAGCTAACTCCAACAAACCTAAAATAACTTTTACTTTTCCTAACCAACCACCGGATTTTGGCAAACCTTTCATCCATTGAGGGAAAAGTGCAAATAACGTAAAAGGCAAAGCCAATGCCAATGAAAATCCCAACATTCCTATCACCGGTTTTAGCTTAATAAAGCCAATTGCCGGCCCTGCTACATCGGTAGCTGTCTGTACAAGCAGTGAACCGATAATCGGGGCAGTACACGAGAATGAAACCAATGCCAAAGTGAATGCCATGAAAAAAATACCTATAAAACCGCCTTTATCTGACATCTGATCAGTCTTATTTGCCCAAGAAGAGGGCAAGGTAATCTCAAACAACCCAAAAAGAGACAAGGCAAAAAGTATAAAAATAATGAAAAACAAGATATTGAAAAATGCACTCGTACTCATCACATTGAGTGCATCAGCGCCAAAAATCAAAGTAACGGAAAGTCCTAACGCAATATATATCAGAATGATGGAAATGCCGTAAATCATCGCTTGTTTGACACCTTGTTTCTTATCTTTTCCTCCCTTGGTAAAAAAACTAACTGTCAAAGGTATCATTGGAAATACGCAGGGCGTCAATAAGGCAATCAATCCACCCAAAAAACCTAAAATAAATACTACCCAAATACCACCGTCATTTGTCCGGTCTTCTTTCACACAACTTACATTGGTATTTTCCCAATTAAATTCGGCGTTTTTTGACTGTACATCGGATTCAGGTTCACTTTCAATTTTTTTTATATTTTCACTTTCACCTATCCCACTTTTCTCCTCACTTTTTGTCTCAGATTCTACATTCTCCGACTTATCATTTTTTCTCGTCAAAGAAAATTTAAAATCATCCCCATCAGGTGGATAACACATTATCTCATTACAAGCCTGCGCTTCGTAATATCCTATGACTGTCGCTTTGTCTTTGAGTAATTTTACTTTCTGTTTGAAGGTTACTTCGTTTTTAAACTTAGAAAGTTCCATTTCAAATATAGGGTCAAAAAAGGTTTCTTTCTTTCCTAAATGAGTGATACCACCCAATAATTTATAATCGTCAGAAGGTTCAAAATGGATGGAAGTCGGAATAGGACCGTCATCTTTTATATCATAACTGTATATAGAAAAACCTTTATCAATTTTTGCCTTAAAGCTCAATTCATAAGTGTCATTGTCTATGACGGTTGAAGAGACAGACCATTTGACCGGCATATCTATTTGGGCAAAAGTAGGGATTGTACTTAAAACAAACGCTATTATAAAAAAAGAAACTCTTTTTGTAACAGTGGAAATATGTATCATATTTTTTAGAAATTTAAAAATTCAGAACTTTAAGTTCTAACACAATGAATGCAATAATTGTTACTACAAAGGTAGAAAATATACCCTCCGACCAGACCTTTTTATGCATAATTAACAAGAACTCAGCAATGAGTATGGACAGAGGAAAAAGGAATAACGGATGTCGACTAAAACTCAAATCATCAGAAAAAATAGTTTCTATCACTGCACCGATAAAAAATAAAACAAACACAAAAAATGCCTTTCTAATCGTTGCCAAATTACTTCTTGATGACATCAAAAATGAGGTAAATCCTATCATAGCCGGAATAATGAGCAAGATGTACTTGGCTAAATCTAAAGCACTATACGTTTCAAATAAGAGGCCAAAAGAATCTTGAAATCTTTTTATCCACGACAAGTCGAAACCAAAAAGATATGATGCACTGAAAGTCCAAAATCCCATAGCGGCAACTCCCAATATAAAAGCAAAGAAGGTTCGGATACTTTCTATCCCTTTATTATATATAATGATCAGGAAGACAGGGATAAGAAGAATACTTTGCGGATGGATAAAAAAGATAATCGCACACAAGATACCGATATAAAACGCCCGTCCCACACTCACAAATCGTTCTTCCGTGTAAATGAAAAGATGTAAAATCATCAGATAAAGGCTACTGACTATCAAGATATCTCCCACATAATATAATTCTTTGTTAATGGATGTAATCAGTATCCAGATAAGTGCAGGCACGACAGTTTTTTCCTCTGATAATTTATAATCGGTGATGATATAATTTAGCCAAATTGCTTGGGCAAAAACGAGAATACTTGAAAGTCCGAAACCCATCCATTTTCCCAAATGGAGATAAAATTCACCATTTGTTTCCAAAGGAAAAATAAAAAAAGGCAATCGAAAGACCACTAATACTAAAAGTAAAAGAACTAACGCAAAAGGTTGTTGATTTTTAAATAAACTCAGCACAAAAAGATTCTAATATTTGAGTAAAAAGAGCTGCAAACTGTGTTTCTGTTCTGCCGGTATCAATATTTCGTTTTTTGAAATCTGCACCGCCATTCTTGGAATCAAGGTATACCCCCCCTTTTCCGTATTCACCAATATTCTTCTTTTCATCTGACCATTCGGATTGAGGTTGTATTCTATCAGATTTCCGTTAGAATATACATTCTCATTAAAAAGTACTTTGAGAAGATTATTGGTTTGAAAAACAATAAACGAAGAATAAAGTCCTTCATCATCCTCGGTAATCTGTGCTTTAGGGATATCTACTGACCAGTTGATAGTGCCATCAGCATTCAGAGAGACTCCTAAAACATCAAAGAAATGATGTTGATCATACTGTCTTGAATATGCATCGTTATAATAATTGTAATAGCCATAACCGTAGCCATATCCATAGGGATTAGCCTGTCTGACAACTCTTGTATATTTATATTGTGCCTCTGTCAATATTAGACATCCGCCATTGCTCTGTGGAATGATTTGTTGCGGACGTATCAAAAGTGCTTTTTCTTTCCAATTTTTTACATCTATGGACTGGATATTATTCATATATTCTTCCGTATAAGGGAATCTAAAATAATCTTCATCACCCTTATTGGATGCTATGATGATATGTCCGATATCGTCGGTATTCTTTTTATTTCTGTAATTAAAAACAGAATATGCTTTATCAGTATATCCATCTATTTGGCTGACTATGTTTTTAAATAAGCTTTCATTTTCTTCAAAATTTCTATCCTCTACGTATCCATTTTTCGGATTGTACAAAAATGTGTGAATTTTATCATATATATAATCATTGACAACAGATTTGCTTTCTCTTGCTATGACTGCATAAATCACTCCATTGTTATTGATTTTAAAACTTTTCAAGACCAAGCCTTTATCCTGTATATTAAAGTCACCGGAATGGACGGCATTCAATAAGGTATCTAATATCTGATACTTAATTTGTATCTCATCAGAGCTTTTATAAATTTTGAAAAAAGTAAAAAAATGAAGATTGGGAGATTGTTTGATATAATACGGTTCAAAAGAGTTTACCTTCGTATTTTCCAAACTATCGAGTACCAAATTTTGAGTCGTCTGCAATTGGGCATTCAAATAAGCAGCTTTCAGGTATTGGCGATTTTCTACAACTTGTGAATAAAAAACCACGACACCTTCATTTCTCAGAAATATCTCTTCGACTTTTGTATTCCTATCTTTTAACTTGACTTCCCGCTTGATGACAGATCTTAACTGTTCATTAAAAAGTTCAAGTTCATCTTTTGAATTTCCATAATAATGAACGAAAATACCATTCTCATTTTTCCCAAGTATGCTAAAACTTTCGGCTTTGGTAGAAAGTTTTATCGGTGCGGAAGTCTGAATTTCTTGTCCATTTACAATGAAAAACGACACAGAAAAAACAAAGAGTATAATATTTTTCAAAAACCCTGACACTCAGTAATTATTTATGGCAAAAATACTTTTAATTTATCAATTGGCTTGTTAAACATCGTTTCGATTTCATACAATATGTAAAACTATGCAATAACTGTCGGATGGGTTACTCTTTTCCAAGTGATGACATAGGTGAACAAAAGCAGAAAACTCACAACTATCAGGTTTGAAAAAATTTCACAATAAATTCCTCCTTTGAAGAAAGCGACGATACACAAGAAAAATGTAACTATCATCACCAAAGAAATCACTCTATTCCACCAATTCCCCTGTATGAAATACATTGAAAAAATGAGCATAACAGAAGCCAGACTCCCCCATTTAAGCCAAGTATAAAACATCAATTGCTCTATCAATAAATCAGAATTTGAGTAATCTATTACTTTCAATATTTCAGCAATGGTCATATTTTCAAACACATCTCCCACAAGTGCGACTATTGCCAATGGTATAACCAAAAAGAGAACCCTTGCACGGCTGTCTATATAAATCAAAACCGTACATAAGACTATAAACAAAGTATAAAGTGACATAAAAGCATAGTCCACTTGATTACCCAAAGCAAAAGCTTGTTTGACTTCAAGAACCGTACTGATATTAAAAATTGAAATTAAGTCTGTCGGTTCACGTACAAATTCCAAAGCCGTAATCGGATTAAAGAAACCATCAGGTAAAGCACCTGTGACAAGAGGATTGATATACAACAAAGCTCCTGCAACTGTCAAAGTAAAAACACCTATTGCAATAGCACTTATTTTGATTCCCTTGTTCACACTTCAAAGATAGAAACATAAAGTAAAAAAGGTGATTACTTTATCAGCAATCACCTTTTTTCAAATTTTCCGTTATAAATTATTTTACACCGTCATTTTTACGCATAAATTCATATACCTCTCTTGCATCTTCGCTTGTAAGGTTTTGATTAGGCATACGTACCAGACACATTTCAAGTTGTGCTTGTAATTCGGGATCCACATCCAACATGGGATCAGGATTGGTGATAAAGTTCATAATCCAATGAGGAGTTTGTCTTTCAGTCACCCCTTTCCAGCCCGGACCGACAAGTCTTTCATCAGATAATTTATGACAAGACATACATTTTGTCTGCGCAATTCTTTCGCCCTTTTCAGCCATCGCTACATCCAAAGGACCTAATTTCACATTTGATTCATCAAACTCACCAAGTCCTCTTTCCGGGTCATAATTCTCAACTTCTTTAACCTGGCTTTCGTCGTGATCCACAATTTTGTGTTCTTTCTCCGCATTTCCATTACATGCGAAATAAACAAAAGGTATCACCATCAATAACGCAATAACTCTAATTCTTTTCATATTTGGTTTTTTAAAAAATTTACAAACTCTAAGATTCAATCAGACATTTTCATTCCAAGTGACAAATGTCACACTTTTGTCTTTTTAATCTAAAGTTAAAGATAAGAAAGTTTCAGCTTAATTGTGCTCTTAACAATACTAATTAGAATCATTCCAAATTGCACCTATCGCATGAAGCCCGCTCTTGTATTCATCTAACATACTTTTTCTGACCCGTCCACCTTTAGATTCTAATAAAATACAGACCCAGACATTCAGTTAATTATGTTCAAAACCCTTTAAATTTGTCGTACTAATTCGGACAAGTCGGAAGATATCGTTCAACACCCTTTTGGCACAGTTCGTAATCACTTGACTCCTGACTGGGATAGAGGTATAAGCTACGGACTACAAAAGGGATTTTTAATGTGACGAAAGAAGGGCAGTCGATAACAAGTCGTTTGGCAAGTGCCTATGTGATATACCAATGTATCAATGTACCCATGTACTAATGCATCGCTCCTCACTCTTGCCGATAGCGCAAAATAAGTTCCACAGGATGGTGGTCAGATAAAAAGTGTCTGCCTTTTTTCCAAGTTTTTTTGATGAGAGGAATGCGATAGGTTTCGGAAATGACGTGTAGATGATAAGGAAACAGGAAAATATGGTCTAAAGTTCCTTGATAAGCTCCATAAGCGAGAGAATTAGTTTTATAATCATAGCTGAGCTTTTGTGGTCCGGATATTTTATAATCTTTTACATTTAAGATATGAAGCAGACTGTCCATACCTATCATGTCATATTTGTTGATATTAAGATCTCCTGCTAAAATGATGGGAATACTGTCTTTGCTGTATTTGTTTATCAGTTGGTTTTTGATTTGTTTGAGTTGGGTGATTCTACCATCTAAAGTTCCTGCATCATCCATGTGGGTGGCAATGATATAAAAAGCTTGCAGGTCTTTTTTCATTTTGACCATCAATGCGCCTTTTCGAGCCATTTTATCTATTCCGGATTGCTCTTTAAACCTTATTTTGTCAATTTCTTGTAAGGGAAATTTTGATACTATCCACAGTCCGTCAGATGTTTTGATAGAAAATTTCTTGGGGAAAGCAGGTCCAATCATATAGGGAAAAGTATGTTTGATTTTTTCTCTAATACGTTTACGTGCGCCTTTGTGAAAAGCTTCTTCAAAGATGATAAAATCATTATCCATTTTGGCGACAGTATCTGCGATGACAGAGGCTCTTTTTTTCTTGCCCGTAAATTTCAGTAAAGGTGGTAACATATAAATATTCCATGCCATCATTTTTAAAGTACCGGTTTGAGGTGAGATGGGAGTCGCCGGAATGTTATCTTGGGCTTGCAATGAAGTCAGTAAATAAAAAGAGAATAAAAAAAGTAAAAAAATTCTGAACAAAATGGATTAATTTTAGCTTATTAGTATGAAAATACTTCAACTCTAAAATACGGATAAATTTTTTATATCACTATAATAAAAATGGTTTATGTTGAATAAATATGGTTTGCTGATATTGGTTATGTGTTCTTTTTGGGCTTGTAATGCAAAAGATATCGTAGCCGATAACAGTAGAGACAGCGAAAAAGGTTCGATATACAATTACATGATGACAGACATTGATGGGAAAGAGGTTTCTTTATCGGATTTCAAGGGTAAGGTAATACTAATAGTCAATGTAGCAAGTAAATGTGGGAATACACCACAATATGAAGGTTTGGAAAATCTGTATAGACAGTATAAGGACAAAAATTTTGTTATTTTGGGATTTCCGGCCAATAATTTTTTAGGTCAAGAACCCGGGACGAATGCAGAAATCAAACAGTTTTGCACACTCAATTACAATGTGACTTTTCCGATGTTTTCAAAAATTTCTGTCAAAGGGAAAGATATTCACCCTTTATATCTCTATTTGACAAATAAAGCCTTTAATGGTGTTATAGATGCTCCTGTCACATGGAATTTTCAAAAGTTTCTGATTGATAAAAATGGTCATATAGTGGCAAGTTTCAGCCCCAAAACAAAAGTGGAGGATGAAGCATTTCAGAAAGTTTTCAAATCTCTTTTCAAATAAGATAAGTAATTGTGTTAATTTTGAATGAAATTAGGAATTTTACTTGGTCAAGTATATCAAATGGTTGAAAATAATTATCGGTGTATTTGTGGGAATACATCTGATTGTTTTTTTTGCCCTCATCTTTCAAGAACAAATTATCTTTCAATCTAAATCTGTATCCGAAGATTATAAGTTTAAAATCTTAGTTCCTCACCAAGAATACATTTGGCAAGATACATCCTCAAAGAGAGAGATTTTTAATGCTATATACACTCCGGCTAAAAAAGCAAACGCCGGCTATATCTTTTATCTTCACGGAAATTATCAGAATGTAGAGTATCATACCCAGTTTATTCCTTTTTATACTGATTTGGGATATACGGTTTGGATGATGGACTATATAGATTTTGGTAAAACAACCGGTGAGAGAACCGAAAAAAATCTTTATGAAGATGCTTCCATGATGTTGGATAGTTTTGCATCCAAATATGATATAAAAATTCAGGATATTGTAATTGTCGGTGTTGAGTTTGGCGCAGCTATTGCTACCCGTCTTGCTAATAACAACAATATTAAAAAATTAGCATTGATTACTCCTTTTTCTAACTTGGCACAGTTGTATAGAGAATATATCCCATTGTTTCCCTTTAAACTGTTGCTAAACTACCGGTTTGATACACAAACTATTCTCAGTCATTACAAAGGGCAAGTGGCTATTTTTTATGGCTCTAACAATATGTTTGTTCCTTTGCGTAACACAAATAGATTACAAAAGGTGTTAAAGCCCGGTGATGAATTTCATTTTTACAACACCAAACATTTTGACAACGTGTCAGATAATACTGATTTTCAGCATGATATGAATTTATTTTTAAAAAAGTAAATTTATTTTGTGGAATCTGTTATGTTCTTGCATCTCAATGGTGTATTGTTTCATTATTAAATTTTATCGTTATGAGCACAGTTAGAAATTATGTACAGTTAACAGGAAACTTGGGTAGAAACCCTGAAATCATCAATTTTGAAAACGGCAGATCCTTGGCTAAGTTTAGCATGGCTACTTCTGAAAACTATCTAAACAAAGCAGGAGAAAAAGTTCAAGAAACTCAATGGCACAACGTAGTCGCTTGGGGAGATTTGGTAAAAACCGTTGAAGAACAACTTGAAAAAGGTAAAGAAGTTGTCATCAAAGGTAAAATCGCTTACAGAGAATACGAAAACAAAAACGGAGGTAAAAGATATATTACCGAAATTGTCGCTAAAGAAATTGAACTCGTCAAAAGACCCTCAACAACCGAAATCGTGGAAGCTTCATAAAATTCTGCGTTGATTGATGAATGGACACCATGTGCAAATTATTGTACATGGTGTTTTTTGTTAAGATTGGTATCTCATACGTATTCTATAAAAATATAGTTATTGAAACTTCAATGGTAGTTGAATATTATTAGTCACTTTATGTTTCAATGCGACATGAGAAACTTTATTTCAACAAGTTTTTAATACCTTCCGGTAAATCCTTTGGTATATCATTGACTTCTTGCAGGTGGATATTTTTATTGAAAAGAATGGTTCCCTCGGTTTGTAGGGTGTCGTTTTCGTTATAGTTCTTCTTTGAATGTGAAAAAACAATTTCGATATAAGCCTTTGAACTTTCCATATCAGTGATAACTCTTATATCAGAATTTCTTGGTATTAAAACATCTCTGTTTATCCTTAGGATGACTATATGATTGTCGTTATTGATTGTGGTAATATCACCAACTTTACCGATTTTTTTATTATTTGAAATGATATCTCCATCTTCGACAAGACCATGTAAATCATCAATATTGAGGTATAAAGTATAATAGGAAAAATGCTCTATCGGATTACAAGAAACCCATAAAATACAGATAAACAGCAGTGAGAAAAGAGGCTTACTTGAACTCATCATTACCGCATAATTTTATAAACCAATTCTAATAACAACTGATCATCGGTCGTGTTTTTATTATTGACACCTTTTGATTTGGCATCGTATTCTGCGATGAGGTGTAATGCTCTTTCTGTCTGTTGAGCATTATAAAATTTTGCGGCAGTAGTTACTTCATCAATTCTTCCCTTATATTTTAATATTTTGTACAAATAAGCACTATTTCTCAAATCCTGTGGTGAAGATGAGTAGTAGAGCCAAAGTCCTGAAAAGACAGAAAAAAATGCTGTAATAATTAATGGAAAAGGACCGGCTTTAGGATTTTGAGAGAAATAAGTTATGATTTTTACGGCTTTTGACAAGTCTTTGGTTACTAAGGATTTTGATAGCTCAAAACTGTTGTAATCTCTTGAAATTCCGATATACTTTTCAATTTTTTCAGCAGTGATTTCCCCACCTTTGTCAATAACAAGACTCAATTTATCCAACTCTTTTACCACCCGACTCAAATCATCTCCCAATGATTCTGCAATCAGTTTTGTGGAATCATGTTGAATCTTATAGCCTTGACCGGTCATGTAATCATTGATCCATCCTGGAATTTCATAATCCCGTAGTTTTCCGGCTTCCATAAAGACCGATTTCTTGGATGAAGTCAGTACCTTCTTTAATGACCACCTTCCGTCTAATTTTTTGTGTTTGTACAAGATGACGAAAACCGTGGTATCTACCGGCTGATGAATATAAGATTCAAATGCTTCCCATTGTTCTTTTTTATTAAAAGATTGGGCTTCACGTAGGATAACCAATCTTCTTTGAGAAAAGCTTGGATATTGTTGACAGATGGAAATGACATCGCTCATTCTCGCAACATCTTTCCCGTATAAAATGTCTTGGTTAAAATCCCTTTCAAAATCACTTAAAGCATTTTTCAAAATCAACTTTTCTACTTCATCACTGAAATAAGGTTCTTCTCCACATAAAAAGTAGATATTAGCCAACTGTCCATTTTTTAAATCACGTATTATTTCTGGGAAAGACTGAACCATTATTTACAAAGATAAAATTAACCTTCGAAATTAAGTGAAAACATAAACATCCTCGAACGCAAACCGCCTAAGACATTGGAATAGTTGAGAAAAGGGTCGGCACTGTGTATATTTATCAATCCGTTAGAAACTTTAAACTCCGGTGCCAAAATAAATAATGGGAAATGTATCTCAAATCCGACTCCGTAATCTAATGCTAAATCATGCTTGGAGAGTTTGACTAAATCTTCGGCTCTTCGTGCTTTGGAGTTAGAAGCCATATCAAAACCATATTTCATTCCCGCAAAAACATATACCTTAAAGTCTTTTATCGGGTCAGACTTAAATTTGATATGTACGGGAGCTTCTACGGTAATAGATTCTATCTTTTTGTCCACCCTTTGTGAACTTCTCGTGTCATATAATAAATGTCGTTCTGCGAAAGATACGCCGGGGACTGTTCTGATTTCAAAATTTTTAGATAAGTGGTAACTTCCCAAAATAGCCAAATTGAAACCGGGTCCCACCTTTGTCAATGCGGTTAAAATTTCATCATCATAAATAAAATCTTCAGAATGTCTGATTTTAAAATCGGCGACATTAAAACCCACCTGAATGCCAAAATGGTATTTTCGTTTTTCAAATTTTGAATCATTTTTAGCTACCCGTTCTTGTGCTTCTGATAAAAATGGAAGTAAAATAAACATCATAAAAATGATGAAACTATTTCGTTTAATGGCATGACTTGCTGAACAGTAATCTTTCATTTTCCTTCTTTAAAGATAAATATTTTTGTCTGTCTTCATAAACGTCTTTCAGTTATAAAAAGTATCAGTCATTTTTGTAATAGATATGTTTTTACCTTTCACTTTATGATTAAAAATGCAAAAGTACAAGATAGATTGAATAGATATGTATCTTTACGCAAAGATAAACTGTGAGTATAGTTAAAGATGCACAATTTGTTGGGAGTTTTGCCCAAACCAGTCAATGCCCCGAAAGTACTATTCCTGAATATGCATTTATTGGTCGTTCAAACGTGGGAAAATCTTCTTTGGTCAATTATTTGACAGGTAGGAAATCCTTGGCAAAAGTTTCCGGTACACCTGGGAAAACACGTCTCCTTAACTTTTTTATCATTAATAATAACTGGCATTTGGTGGACTTACCCGGATACGGTTATGCAAGAGTTTCAAAAACCTCCAGAGCGGAATTTAATAAAACCAATCAACATTATTTGACAAATAGGGAGCAGTTAACATGTCTATTTGTATTAATAGATGTCAGTATTAGTCCTCAAAAAATAGATATGGAATTTATTAATTGGGTCGGCGATAAAGGTCTGCCTTTTGCAATTATATACACCAAAGCCGATAAAATTAGCAAGACAAAAATAGATAGCAATATCGCTTCTATTCAAAAGGAGTTAAAAAAGAGTTGGGAGGAACTACCTCCACAGTTTGTAACAACTGCCTCTAAACGCTCCGGCAAAGACGCTGTCTTGGAGTATATTGATGAGGTGAATAAGGAAATAGGATAGACGATAGACACGATAGACCATAGACCATAGACCATAGACAGTTTTGAAGAACTTACTGTTGTACTTTTAAGTGATTCGATAGACACCTTTAGGATGAAAACGGCGTAAAATCTTCAACTGTTTGAGTTCGAAGA
The DNA here is from genome assembly GCA_023957215.1 of Chitinophagales bacterium. Taxonomy (GTDB): domain Bacteria; phylum Bacteroidota; class Bacteroidia; order Chitinophagales; family JADIYW01; genus JAMLHH01. The sequence continues at coordinate 35,584 of JAMLHH010000005.1, read as the reverse complement.
GCGAGTTTTGAAGATTTAGTCGTTAAGGACATATGCTGCGCTGAGTTCATCGAAGCGAAGGTCATTGAATCGCTTTAGTGTGCGGTTGCTGAGCAATAGCCGAAGCATTGTTTTACTTTTTTCTAAAAAAAGTGAAGAGAAGAAGTTAATTAGCAAGTTTGAGAATTTGCGAATTTGAGAATGTACGCAAAGGATATCGAGTGTTTAAAAATACTTCAAAAGCCAAGGCACACTAAAAAACTACCACACCAAATTCTCCGGACTTCCTTCTATGTAAGACTTGATATTTTGGATAGCGATATCTAAAAGTCGCTGACGCGTTTCTTTTGCAGCCCATGCATTATGTGGTGTCACGATACATTTAGGATGATGAATAAGCGGATGGATGGTTTTAGGTGGCTCTTCACTCAAAACATCTAACCCCACACCTGCCAATCTACCTTTATCTAAAGCTTCTAATAAATCTTTTTCATTGATTAACCCTCCACGAGAAGTATTCATTAAGAAAGCATCTGGTTTAAAAAGTGAAAGTGTGTGTTTATTAATGAGCTCTTGAGTATCAGCATTTAAAGTACAATGCAAACTTATCACATCACATGTTGAAAGAACTTTTTCAACAGTTTCTACATATTTAAAATCAGCTATCTGTTTATCGGTACGACTGTGGTAATACACATGCATTCCAAAAGCTTGTGCAATTTTCGCAGTCTGCAAACCGATATTCCCCAAACCAATAATTCCCATTTTTTTGCCATACAGTTCCGTCATAGATTTTGACCAAAAACAGAAATCTGTAATCTCATTCCATCGTCCTTGTTTGCATTCTTCATGATGTAACCCCACGTGATTACAAAGCTCTAAAAGCAAGGCAAAAGCATGTTGAGCGACAGCATGACTGCCGTAATTAGTGACATTAGAAACAAGAATACCTTTTTCTTTTAAGTAAGAGATATCAAGATTGTTATAACCGGTAGCCGTGACAGCTATGTATTTTAACTTTGGTAATTGATGGATCAATTCTTGGTCAAAAACGGCTTTATTCACTACAGCAATTTCTGCATCTCGTAGTCGTTCTGCCAATTGATGATAGCTACTTCTATCATAAACAGTGACCGCACCTAATTTTTGCAAATCCTTTATATCTAAATCTCCCGGATTGAGTGTGTATCCATCTACCACCACTATATTCATGCAGTGTAAAATAGAACTTTTTTACTAAATAGTCTATAAATCAAGCAGTGATTTTAAGGAATTTACGGAGTTACAAACACCAAAAAGTACAATTATGAATAGCAGTAAAACAATCTGTTTGAAAATACAGTTTCTCATAAATAATAAGTACATAAATTTATAATCAAAATACGAAAACCAAATAGATTTTGTATTTTAACATCAATATTATTCAATGGATACATCAAGATTTTCATCTTATCTCAGATCTCATGCGGACATCGACCCCAATATTATCGGCCAACTTCTCGGCCAATGCTCTATACAAAAAGTGGCAAAAGGTGATTTTTTACTGAGAACCGACGAAAGATGCAAACACTCTTTTTTTGTAGAAATAGGTTTACTCAAACAATATATTATCGACTCTAAAGGCAAAGAGCATATCATACAGTTTGCCCCGGAAGACTGGATAGTTTCGGACAGGGAGAGCATATTTTACGATCAACCATCAACCTATTTTATACAGGCCGTCGAAGACACTTTTGTCTCCACGATTAGTCAAGAAGAAATCGACAGGCTTTCGCTATCCAGTCCCGAGTTTATGAAGTTTAACAACCGTCTGCTCAATAACCACATCCGTCAATTACAGAAACGCATTATCCAACTTTTGGGCGCAAGTGCCGAAGAGCGCTACCTTGATTTCATCAAAGTATATCCCGACCTGACTCAAAGAATTCCACAGACACTGATCGCCTCTTTTTTGGGTATTACACCGGAAAGTTTGAGTAGAGTCAGGAAAGAGCTGGCGAGGTAATGAGTGAATTAGAAAATGTGAGAATTAACAGGAGTTTTGTTTAAGTTGACTGAACTGATAGAAATAACATAAAAACTACTACAATTCAAAGCTTTGTGATATCTTGTATTAATGACAACAATCTTAGTCGTAAGCAAAAAACAATATCAAAATGAAAGAACATAAATATCAGTCAAAAGTTGAGTGGTCGGGAATAATGGTTCGGAAATCGTCAACTATAAGAACTACGATAGAGACCATAATAAAATTATTAAAAACAAACCAATAATTAAAGAAGATGGATATTTCAAAAAAATTATCAATTGAAAAACAAGAACTGGCACTTACATTTTATCTGTCATATTCATATTGATAATTCCGAAATATGGTGTTATTACAGCTTTTATAATGGTAATGGTCTATTTAAGATTTAACAAAAACCGAAGGGAAACGTGGGCTTCTATTGGATCAGTCAGACCAGATAATTTGAAACACTTATTTATGCTCTCCGCTCTGATGAGTATCTCAATAGAACTCATCATAGAAGTTTTCGCCAATCCTTCGATAGAAAAGCTGACAAATTCCCAAATTGATTTATCCAAAATAGAAACAAATAGTATTGTGGATTATTTAGTATGGATAGTGATAGGTTTTGTATTAGGTGGACTTTTGGAAGAAATCTTGTTTCGAGGATTTTTAATGACCAGAATCTCAAAATTTTTAAAAGGTAATCAAACAACTGATATCAATGCATTATTTCTCACATCAATTTTATTTGGACTCTGTCATCTCTACCAAGGTTGGAGTGGTGTTATCAGTACAGGAATAATAGGATTCTTATTTGGAATTATTTTCTTGGTGTACAAAAAAATCTTTGGTATTCCATACTAACACACGGATTTGTAAATTTTGCGGCATTAACGATTTTACACTTTGGAGATTATGGGAAATTTGGAGATTATGGGAAATTAGAGTCTTTGATATTTTAATATTCTAATTTTCTGACTCCGTTACCACTACAAAATCCTGATCTATGACAGATAAATGCGCTACTAAAAAGTCTATAAATTTCTGACCGTACACAGAATAGAAATTGAGGAAATTATCATGTCTTTCTTGTAAGACATTTTCGGGAAACAAAGAGTTAAACAGACTATCTATTTGATTGAGAGAGATCGCATTATTCTTTTTGATAGCTCTCAACATCTTTCCTTCTATCTGTTCCAAAACATTTTTTATTCTTTGAATATCAGCACCAATAGCTTTGTCCAAAGTTTGGTCAATATCTGTTGCTTTTTCTTGTACTTCTCCCAAAATCTTTTCTATCTCTTTAGATTCATTTTCCAAAGAAGGCATCACGTTAACATGTGTTTCCAAAAACCTATTTTTGAGTTGGTCTTTATCTCTAAATAAATCTGTCACACTCATTTCTAACTTCTGCATCTTCTTATAATTCAAATCTCTAATCAACATAACAGAAGTACGTGGGATGACCAAAGGATACCTCACTTGATAGTATTTGAAAATAGTCGGCAATTGAAACCAATATGCAACTTCACTACCACCACCTATAAATGCAATATTGGGTAAAACACTTTGTTGCAAAATAGGTCTCAAGATAACATTTGGACTAAATGCCTCAGGATGTTCGTCCAACTCTTTAAAAAGCTGTTCTGATGTATATACTTTTTCACCGATTAGATAGTTTTCTCCTTGTGGCTCAATTCGGAAACGGTGAGTATCTCCAAGATGAAAAAGGTTGATTTCCCTCCCACTCGCCTGTGCATGATAACCGGTTTTGACAAGTAAGCCAGATTGTTTTTGAAGTAAAGGAAATGAGGCTTGATGAATCATCTCTTCTTTAAAAATTTCTTTCATCCCATTCTTTAAAATGACATCGTCACCACTTACTATTACTAAACCATATTGGCCAAATAATCCATTGACAAGTTCACGATTGGCATCTTTAACTCTTTTGTGGGAATATGCTTTTTTGATAAGCTCTTCTATCCCATCAGGTTTGGAATCGCCCAGTATTTCAAAAACTTCATCTATTACACTTTTGACTCCGTCAAGATGAAAACGTCCCACCGGACCGGTCTGTTCACTTTCCCAAGTCACTTTTTTACCAAAGAGATAAATGTGATTGACTTCTTCAAAATCGTGATCCTCTCCACCCATCCAATAGACCGGTACAAAATCGTAATCCGGAAAAGAAAGCTTTAGTTTTCTTGCATAAGCAATAGCGTTAGCTATTTTAATCACATAATAAAGTGGACCACATAGAAAAGAAAGTTGATGTGCCGTCGTCACCGTAAAAGTTGTATCTAGACCCAGCTTGTCAATATTATTTCTTACTTCATCATTAATAGCAACTTCACTATACTGAAGAAAAAGTGCCTTTATCAAATCTTCACGAGGTATTTTTAAAGGGTACGGCTCTTCAATCTGTGCTTTGATACCGTTCATATCCATTGGATATGGCGGAAGTATTTCTTCGGGTAAAACAGAATTAGTATAATCAGATAAAAACTTTGAGAAGAAGGGAACTTCGGAAAATTTAAAGGATTCAATATGCATTCAGTTAAAACTCATCCTCCAACAAAAAGTTCAATATTATTCAAGGATTTTCCTCAAATCATTGAGCATATCAAAAGGTGCACTGACAGAAGCGGAATTTGCCATTCCCTCCGGCACGCTACCGCCCGGTTTGCTGTATGCCTGATGTGTCACCTCTACATAGCCATTCGAGAGATCTTGTATTTTCCAATAACCTTTCATATCTTCTACTCTTACGATTTTACTTTGGACAGGCTTCATTCCCTCTACGGAAGAAACTTCAATGATAACAGAGCCATCCTTGGATTTAGGTTTCAGATAATATCTTGTAACAATATCTCTATTGGCGGCCGGCCACGGCGTGCTTATAATCATATAGGTATAAAATTCGTTTCTATTTTTTTTAAGAAGCTCCACACTCCCCTGTTTGGCTTTATAAATAAATCTATCGTGCATTTTGTAATTTGTCAAAACTTTTACGACATCATCTACACTTGCTTTTATCTTCATCACCCCTTTGTACTCTTTGAGTTTAGTACCGTCCATTTTCCTATTAAAAATCTGAATCCCATCTTTGTCTTTTTCCAAAGTCCATGTATTTTGGGCACTCATTAAGTATGGAAAAAACATAGAAAGCCCCAATAAAAGACCAATTAATCTCATTTTAAACTTTTTTAAGATATGGTTCACCAAAATCATGCCGAATTATTTGGATGGCAAGATATGATTGTTGTATATTCGTACCATGAACAGTGGGACGTCAGTTCCACGATTTTTCATAGTGGGGGTTATTAAGGGTGCAGAGAAATCTGCACCTTTATTTTTTACGGAATTTTCAAAGCAATTTGTCGTGTAAAAAATAAAAGAGACTGCCGATTTCGGACAGCCTCTTTTATACTCTAAGCAATCTATAACAGCTATTCTTTTATTTCACTTTGATTTTCTGTATCAGATAAATTTATATTTTCCTCTAAATTTTCACCGGATTCACTTTGTGGAGTTTCGTCCATCTTTTGATTCGTTTCGATTTTCTGATTTTCTTTCACAGAAGCAGCAAATTTATCCGGATGAACTATTTTCGATTTTTGAATCTCTGCCAATTCTTTTTCTAACTTAACTATTGTTTTTTTAATATCGGCAACTTTGGCAGTATTTTCATCAATCTTATCTTGAGTAATTTTTAGCAAACCGCCCATACCGCTCAATCCTTTTCCTTTTGTATAGAATGACATTTTTTCTTCTTGCTGAGAAAGGTTTTCACGATCTTTCTGTATGACTCTTTCGATACCTTTTACAATGCGGTACAAATCATTTAACCGCTTTTCTATATGCGCCTGATTTTGTGTCTTCTTATATGTTCTTAGAGAATTGTATATTTCATCGATATTTTTAAACAGTTTGCGTTTCGCTTCGTTTTTAATTGGAAGTGTTTTGAGTTCTTCATTAAGAGTTTTCAACTGCTCATGAATAGTATTCCACTCGTCAGGATAAATCAACAAAGCTTTAATATCGCTCAATTTTTTATCCATCGCTTTAAATATCTCTTTCTCTTTTTTCTTATCACCTTCCTTTTCCAAGAATTTTTGAGTCTTTAGTATTTCAAAGACATCGTCCACTTCTGACTTTAATAATCTGGAAAAGTCAAATGTGAGTTCATGTTTTTTTAAGAGTTCAGAGTATTTATTCCAAAGTTCTATCGTTTTATCCCAATTAGCTTGCTCAAATTTTCTATTAGATTGTACAAAAGTTTTATGTAAAACTATTTCTTCCTTACAAACTTGAAACATGCGTTTACTCATCAACAGTTTACTCCATTTTTCTTGGGCGCGCTGTATAAATTCCGGTTTATCTACACTTATTTCTCTTGGGAGAATACTATCGTCACTGATATCAACATACCACACCATCTCATTTTGGGGGAAAGTGTAAGTAGCGCCATTTTTCCAAGCAAACAGGTCTCTTTGTATTTGTTCTGTCACTTGTTCTTTCGGGAAAGCTCTAATGACAATTTCTTTTTCTTCATCATTCAGCCCAATAGCCAACAAAGATTTTATTCCGGCACCTACCGTTCCCCAAAGTACTAATCGTTCTTGCATTATTTAGTTAAAATTCAAGTTTTCTGTTACTTTATTTCACTTTTCTTAGTGTTAACAGCATCAATAATTTTATTCTGGATTTCTATTTGTTTCAATTTGGTTTCGTGATCACTTTCGTTTTTAGTGATATCTCTTTCTCTTTGAGAGATGATTGTTTTACTGTTTTGAATAGATTTCGCCGAAGATGAGTATTGGCTTTTCAATTTTTTCAATTGGTCTTGAAACTTTTTCAAGGATTTTTCTTCCGTTTTCACTTGGCCATCCAACAATTTTTTGGATGCATCATCTAAAGTAGATGACATCGAATTTCTTTTAGCTCTCGTCTCTAAAACAATTTGTTGTTGGATATTAATTTGCTCCTCTTTACTTTTTTGATCCAATTCGTTTTGTTTCATTGCCAATTCCTGTTTCTGGATATTATCTTGGTTTTTAGCTATATCTTTATGGAACTTGTCATTTTGGCTTTCCAAGCTTTTTAAATCAGATTGCAATTTTTTAAGTGCTTTTTCTTCATTGGAAATATCGGTATTTACTTTGGCAATCAACATATTTCTAGCGAAATCTTCCAATTCTTTTCCCATCGCTTGGAATGCTTCCGGATGACTGGCAGATGACAAAAATGCACCACCCAAATCGACAAAAGTTTTGAGTTTGACACCTCCATTTTCAGGGCTTAAATAAGTGTACATATCTACTGTATTATCACTTACATCTGTCAACATGACGTTATCTTGAAAAATTTCTTCCGATTTTTTAGATGCGATATATTTTCCTTTGTTGGATTTTGTCCATTTTGACAAAGTACTTTGCACAGTCTTTAATGAGACCTCCGGGATAAAAACTTCCAAACCTGTTTGTTCTCCTTGACTAATCGTCTGCTGTATTTCATTGACGACAAAATCACTTTCTTGTGCGGATACAGAAGTTCCCATCAGACCTATTACCAATGAGAACGGAACAATAAACTTCTTTAACATAATCGTTCATTTATAAATTAATTTTTAATGTGCTTCGAGCCAGTTAGCACCAAATCCTATACCAATATTGATAGGTACTTTCAGTTTCAAAGCATTTTTCATCTCGTTTTCTACAATATTTTGCAAAGTTACTAACTCTTCTTTATATGTATCAAATAAAAGTTCATCATGTACTTGCAGTATCATTTGTGATTTCAAGCCGGCACTTTTCATTTTTTGGGCTACATTGATCATTGCCAGCTTTATCATATCGGCTGCCGAACCCTGAATAGGCGCATTGATAGCATTTCGCTCAGCAAAACTCCTCACGGTAAAATTTCTTGAATTGATATCTCTCAGATATCTTTTTCTCCCGTATAAAGTCTGCACATATCCATTTTCTTTAGCAAAAGCGACGGTATTATCCATATAATCTTTTATACTCGGATATTTTTCAAAGTAATTGTCTATTAATTCCTTTGCTTCATTGGTCGCAATACCCAATCTTTGTCCCAATCCGAAAGGTGAAATTCCATAAATAATACCAAAATTGACCATTTTTGCATTTCTACGCATAGTACTATTCACCTCTTCTATCGGGACATTGTACACATTAGCAGCAGTAGAAGCGTGAATATCTTGCCCTTTTTCAAAAGCCTCTATCATTTTTTCATCTCCGCTTATTGATGCAATGACTCTCAGTTCTATCTGTGAATAGTCAGCCGACATAATCACTCTGTCTTCGCCACGTGCTATAAAAGCTTTACGTATCTCTTTACCTCTTTCTGTACGGATGGGAATGTTTTGCAAATTAGGATTTGTAGAGCTTAATCTTCCGGTCGATGTGACGGCCTGATTAAAAGTGGTATGCACCCAACCTGTCAGAGGGTTTATTAAATTAGGTAAAGCATCTATGTAAGTAGATTTAAGCTTTGCGAGTTCTCTATAATTTAAAATCTTATCTATAATAGGTTGTTCGGCGGCTAATTTTTGGAGTGTAGCCTCATTAGTAGAATATTGTCCGGTCTTGGTCTTTTTCCCTTTATAGGGTATTTTCATATAGTCAAAAAGTACCTCACCTAATTGTTTAGGAGATTCGAGATTGAAAGTCGTCCCTGATATTTCATAAATTTCATCTTGCACTTGCAGTATCTCTTCACCCAAGGTTTTAGAATATTCTTCCAAGAAAGGAATATCTATTGCCACACCAGACAACTCCATTTCGGTCAAAACATCTATTAAAGGTATTTCTATCTCATCAAAAAGCGGTTTTACCTGATTTGATTCTAATTCAGGCTTGAGTTTCTGATATAGTTGTAAGGTGATATCAGCATCTTCGGCTGCATAATCTTTGACTTGCTCTATCTCCACTTCTGACATATTTTTTTGATTCACACCTTTTTTACCAATGAGTTCTTCTATGGATTGTGGAGTAAAATTGAGATAAGTCTCGGATAGATAGTCCATATTGTGTTTGGTCTCCGGATCAATGAGGTAATGTGCTATCATTGTATCAAAGATGGGATGAATCTTTTCAAATCCATGTCTGTATAAAACTTGCAAATCAAATTTTATATTTTGACCTATTTTTAAAATTGCTTCATTAGAAAATATTTCTCTCAAAGCTTCGATAAACAAGGATTGATTGACTTTCTCCCAAGGAATATAAAATGCTTTATGCGCTTCTACCGATAACGAAATACCTACCAAATCGCAAGAGATGGCATCTAAGCCTGTCGTTTCGGTATCAAGAGCAAAGTGCTGTTTCCTTTCGGCAGATTTCAAAACTTCTTTTAGTACATCTATGTCAGTCAAAAGCTGGTAATCCACTTCTTTTTTCTCTGTAGGAATAGATATTTCAGCTTGTGGAGAGACAGTTTCAGTATAGTTTTCAAATAGTGACATCTGACCGTCTGAAGGAATAGCAGGTTTTGTCACGGTAAAATCATCACCCAAAATTCTCCTGCCCAAAGTCCTAAATTCCAAGTTTGTGAAGATTTCATTTAAAACTTCTTTGTTGGGTTCTCGGAGTGCATATCCTATCTTATCAAATTGGATCGGCGCATCTATAACGATAGTGGCAAGTTCTTTTGAAATAAAGGCAAGCTCTTTATTTTCTTCTAATTTATTTTTTAGAGAACCCGTAATTTTGTCTATGTTTTTATAAATATTCTCAATAGACCCAAATTCCTTGATGAGTTTTTTAGCGGTTTTCTCACCTACACCCTTTACTCCCGGGATATTGTCAATGGCATCACCCCACAGACCCAAAATATCAATCACCTGCAAAGGATCATCGACCTCCCATTTTTCTTTTACCTCTTTCAGTCCGTGTATTGAAAAAGGTCTTCCCATATAAGGAGGTTTGTAAAGAAAAATATTTTCACTAACTAACTGTGACATATCTTTATCAGAAGTCACCATGAAAACTTGGATGTCTTCCTGTTCCGCTTGTCTGGCAATAGTGCCTATCAAATCATCTGCCTCATAACCATCCACTTCCAAGATAGGGATATTGAAAGCTTTCACTATTTCTTTGATATAGGGAACGGAAGTTTTTATATCCTCGGGTGTTTCTTCCCGATTTGCTTTGTAAAACTCATAGTTTTGCTGTCTGTCCGTAATATGAGGGGCATCAAAGGCACAGGCCAGATAGTCAGGTTTGTACTTACGGATAATTTCGTACAAGACATTCAGATAACCGGAAATTGCCGAAACATTTAGTCCTTTGGAATTTATCAAAGGAGTTTTGCTCATTGCAAAATACGCTCTATATATCAGTGCAAACGAATCTAAAACGTAAAAGGTTTTTTTAGTCATGTGTGCTTGAATTCATTTGCAAGATTAGAAATTTCGAGCAGAAATTAAAATAAAGCAAAAGATATGTCATTATCGGATTCAATAAAATAAACCCGATACAGACTTCCAAATAATAGAAATTTACTGAATATCAGTTTTCAACTTGAAACGCAAAGATTCCTTGAGAATGAAAACTACCCCACTAATTCTTTCAATAGCTTTGATATCTCGGCAATTCTGTTTTTATCTACAGAATAATAGATGAATTTACCGTCTCTCGTTGTAATCACCACTTCAGATTTTCTCAAAAGTGACAAATGTTGGGAAGCAACAGATTGCTCTAATCTAAGTTTGACATAAATCTCTGTGACAGTTAGCCTCCCGTTTTCATCCAATAATCTAATAATTTGTTGTCTTAGACTGTGATTGATTGCCCGCAAAATCAATACTGATTTTGAAAGCACTTCTTGATCGAATTCTACTAATTTACTACTCATTTTTTATACATTACATTTTTAAATAGCGTATAAGAACAACATGTTTCTTTGCCATTTTTACACAATTTACAAAGATAAAAAAAGGTATATATATAACTTTAATTAAACGTTAAGTTTTACTTCTTTACAAGTATTTTTATCTGTAAGTGTAAAAATCTTTATAGTATTTAGGTTCATAGTAGATAATATTCTCAAATCTTTGGGAAAGATACTTGTCATAGGTCAGAGGTATTAAATCTGAAGCTTTTAATCTGACATCTGTATAAAAGGCAGTATTTTTTGTTTCAGACAAGAATTTAAACTTTTCAATATCGTCTCCAAAATAGACGACATTTCCTTTTTCTAACCAAGTCTGAAAAGTATTTTCTTCTATCGTCAGACATGAAGGTTCTAAAATATATTCATTTTCCTTATTAATGACGGCAGTGAAAGCATCTTTTCGCCGGGCATCTATCAAAGGGATATAGAAATCAAAGTTTTTTTTCACTTTTGATTCCAAGCCGACTTTCATGGCTATCAAACTTTCAATATGTATCAACGGAATATTTAAAGCATAAGCCAGACCTTTTACAGTGGCAACACCAATACGCAATCCGGTATATGAGCCCGGACCTCCACTCACACCAATGGCATTTATATCCGAAAACTGCAAAGTATTTCTTTTGACAATTCCATCTATCATCAAATTGATTTTATCGGCAGCTTTATTCTTTTCTTCCTCAATGAGGACATCGACTACTTCCTCCGCCCTTCCCAATGCGACAGACGATATTCCTTGTGAAGTCTCAATAGTTAATATATAGGGCTTTTCAGCCATTATTTTTTCTGTGTTTCGGATAAAATTTCAGAATATTTTTTACTATCCGATAAAAGCTGAATGGCATCTTTTACATCCTTGTCATGTGCAAGCTCTACTTTTATTTTACCTCTTTGAAACTGATATCTCGAAGCTAATTCCGATTCCAACAAAGTTTTCACTTCGTCTTTATGTTTGATCAAATCTTGGTTTTTATCATGCTTCATATTCTCTTCCAATGTTTTTAAGGCATCAGAAATTGCATCATAATAGGATTCTTTTTTTGCACTATTTTTTAAATCTTTTAAAATGCTCTCTGTTTTGGTCGTATAATCAAAATCTTTATCTGAGAGATATTTTATAAAATCATCATATTCTTTATCTGTCAAAGTAAAAACTTGGTTTGTATCTATATTAGGGTGTTTATACTTATAAATATTGGCGTAATTGAAGTATAAGTCTTTCATGTAAAGAGATAAAGAAATCGGCGAATATTTTGTCTCTTCAGTTTTGACATCAGGTTCTATACCGGCACCATCCATAACGGGTCGGTTGTTTTTTGTATAGAACGTTTTTCTCAATGAATCAGGCACTACACTTCCATGACCGTCTTCGTCTTTATGAGCATAATCTATTGCCTGAATACATCTTCCACTCGGAATATAATATTTATAGGTCGTCACTTTCAACTTTCCGCGATAAGGTAAAGAACGCATCGTCTGTACAAGTCCTTTTCCATAAGTATTTTGACCAATAATCACACCTCTGTCATAATCTTGAATTACTCCCGAAACAATCTCTGATGCAGAAGCAGAACCACCATCTGTCAAGATAGCCAAAGGAGTTTCTGTATCTACCGCCTTGCCTTGTGTTCTATATTCATTGTTGACATCTTTTACTTTTCCGCGTGTCTCCACCACCAAAGTTTTTTTGTCCAAGAAAATATTGCATAAATCCACCGCTTCATTTAGAAGACCTCCCGGATTTCCACGCAAATCCAAAATAATCCCTTTGACATCATTTTGAGTTTTGAGTTGTTTTAAAGCATTTGCCACATTCTTGGCTGCCGCTTCGGTAAATTGATCTAATTTGATATAGGCTACTCCGTTACCCAACATTCCGTAATAAGGAACATTTCCCACATTTATCTCTTTTCTGTCAAAAGTAAAGCTGAGTGTGTCATTGCTGATGGCTCTTATAACTCTTAATGACAAAGATGTATTGGGCTGTCCCATCAACAATTGTCGGATTTCTTCAGAATTTTTATTTTTGGTATTGAGTCCGTCTATTTCAAAAATCACATCGCCCGGCAGTAAACCTGCTTTTTGTGAGGGAGAGCCTTCATACGGTTGGCGTATCATTACTTTACCGTTTTTTTCGGAGATGACAGCTCCTATCCCACCGTATTTACCTGTTGTTTGAAACTGATATTCATCTATCTCTGATGAAGGTATATATTCGGTATAAGGATCTAAATTGTCCAACATTCCATCAATAGCATCCTTTATTACAATATTAGGGTCTATTTCATCCACATAATAACTATTCAATTCTTTAAAGAGTGAAGTAAAGATTTCTATGTTTTTAGCTATTTCTGCATATTTGTCAACAGAAGTATCACCTTGAGATTGGGCAAAAACAGTTTTTGTATTGATTAAAACAACGGTCGTAATCAGTATTGTACCTATAAATTTGAATTTCATTACAAGAAGATAATATTTTGAAAGTATCAAATGTATGTATTAATTTTTTGGTCTCCTAAATCTTTAAAGCAAAAGGTATCAAATCATTAACAATAATTAGTAGAACTAATCTTTGATTGGTAATTGTTAGAGTTTTCTATATTTGTAAAAGAAACCATTGAGATGAATCACTCTTCTTATTTTGCACATGAAACGGCAATTATTGAAACCTGCACTCAAATAGGTGTCGGTAGCAAGATTTGGCACTTCTCTCATATCATGGCTACGGCAGTCATCGGGCAAAAGTGTATCATCGGGCAAAATGTTTTTGTAGGGAATAAGGTGGTATTGGGGAACGGAGTAAAGGTGCAAAATAATGTTTCTTTATATGAAGGTGTAGAGTGTGAAGATGATGTTTTTTTGGGACCGGCTTGTGTGTTTACCAATGTTATCAATCCAAGAGCTTTTATAGGACGAAAAAATGAGTTTAAAAGAACTTTGGTTAAAAAAGGTGCGAGTATTGGCGCTAATGCCACTATTGTATGTGGCAATACGATTGGTCAATATGCGATGGTCGGAGCAGGAAGTGTGGTAACGAAGGATGTAGCTGACTTTTCACTCGTGGTAGGTAATCCGGCAAGGCATTTATATTGGGTAAGTGTGTATGGCAACAAATTAGAGTTTGACGAATTGGGTTTGGCTACTTGTAAGGAAAGTGGTCAGACTTATCAATTGGTTCAAAACAAGGTGGTATTAATAGAATCCATTTTTTGATATTTTTACTTTTTTGGAATCAAATCCCAAAAAGTTGCAGAATTTGAGGAATCAAATCCCAAAAAGTTGGTGTTTTCGAGAAACCCAATCCAAGAAAGTTGTACTTTGCGATAAATTTCCATATCAGATGATAGAAAGAGTATTAAAATCACGATTACAAGAACAGCTTTTTTCGGGAAAGGCGATACTTCTAATGGGGCCGAGACAAGTAGGAAAAACGACGCTCTTGAAAAGCGCCTTTGAGAATTTGGAAGATATTTTATGGTTGAATGGTGATGAATTAGATGTTGAAGAACTTTTTTCAAATGTGAGTGCCACAAGATTGAAACAATTTTTGGGCAATAAGAAAGTAATCATTATAGATGAAGCACAAAGAATTACAGATATAGGTCTAAGATTAAAATTAATTACAGACACACTTCCTGATATTCAGCTTATAGCGACAGGCAGTTCATCTTTTGAACTTGCTAATCAGGTAAATGAGCCTTTAACTGGAAGAAAATGGGAATATAAAATGTATCCTATCTCTTTTGCTGAAATGGTCATGCATCACGGTCTTTTAGAAGAAAAACGTTCTCTGAATCACAGATTAGTTTATGGTTCATATCCAGAAGTCATTACACATATCGGGCAGGAGAAAGATATTTTGAAACAACTGACAGATAGTTTTTTATACAAGGATGTTTTATTATTGGAACAAATCAAAAAACCTGAAAAAATTGTCAAACTATTACAAGCCTTGGCTTTCCAGATTGGCTTCCAAGTATCTTATTCCGAGATCGGTCAAATAATAGGAATGGATTCCAAAACCGTAGAAAAATATATACAAATTTTAGAACAATCCTATGTGATTTTCAGATTGGGTTCATTTAGTCGTAATCTTCGCAATGAATTGAAAAACAGCAAGAAGATATATTTTTATGATAATGGAGTCAGAAATGCATTGATAGCTAACTTTGAAATAGCAGAAACTCGAAGCGACATTGGAGGATTATGGGAAAACTATTTAGTATCAGAACGGATTAAAAAATTAGCTTATGATCATATTTGGGCTAATTATTGGTTTTGGAGGACAAAAGAGCAGAAAGAAATAGACTATATAGAAGAAAAAGACGGCAAGATGACAGGCTATGAATTTAAGTGGAATCCAAAGGCAAAAGTGAAAGTACCGTCCGTTTTTATTGAAAGCTATAAAAGTGATTTCAAGGTAATTACACCTCAAAACTATGAAGATTTTTTGTTGTAATATGATATACTTGAATAGTATCTTTAATAGATTTTGCAATGCGCTGAAAATGACAAATAATGCTTACTTTCATTTTTCGTTAGGGTTTATATCAGACACAAGGTGAAAAGATTTGCCATTATAGGAGTTGCAGGATATGTCGCACCGAGACATCTAAAAGCCATACAGGAAACTGGAAATGTTTTAGTTGCCGCTATGGACAAAAGTGACTCTGTAGGTATATTAGATCAATATTTTCCAGAAGCAGCTTTTTTCACAGAATTTGAAAGGTTTGAAAGATATTTGGTCAAACTCAAAAATGAAGGACAAGGGATAGATTATTTCGTGGTTTGCACCCCCAATTATTTACATGATACACATGTGAGATTTGGTTTGCGATTAGGTGCAGATGTAATTTGTGAAAAACCTTTGGTACTTAATCTACACAATATTACAGCTATAGAAAATGAAGAAAAAGCGACTGGCAAAAGAGTTTTTACCATCTTACAACTCAGATTACAACCTGTTTTGCAAAAATTAAAAAAAGAATTAGCTAATTCTAATACCTTCCATCAAGTCAAATTAGAGTATATCACTCCAAGAGGCAATTGGTATCAGTATAGTTGGAAAGGAGACAATAGTAAATCTGGAGGTTTAGCCACGAATATAGGTATTCATCTTTTTGATTTATTGATTTGGTTATTTGGTGATGCAAAATCATCCCAAATGCTCAATCAAGAAGAAAAGAAAATGTCTGGTATAATACAATTTCAGCAAGCAGAAGTTCGTTGGACTCTGAGTATAGATAAAAATGATTTAATAGATAAAAGTCTAAATAGTTATCGTTTGTTAGAAATTAGTGGTGAAAAAATAGAATTTGATAATGGATTTCATAACTTGCACACAAAAAGCTATCAAGAGATTTTAAGTGGTCGAGGGTTTAGGATAAAAGAGGTGAAAAAGTCTATTGAGATAGTAAGTAAGATGAGGTAGAATAGAAAAAAGAATAAAATACAGACTTCTTATGAATATATTGTTACAATAGATTTATAACTTCGTTTTAGATATTTTAGAAAATAATTATGCAAGAAAATAGTTTGAATGGAAAATCAGTATTAATAACTGGAGGTACAGGTTCATTTGGCAAGTGTTTTACAAAAACAATTTTGGAAAGATGGCCAAATGTTAAGAGATTGGTGATTTTCTCTAGAGATGAGCAGAAGCAATTTCAAATGGCTCAAGAGTTTCCTCAGTCTAAATATCCAATGATTCGTTATTTTATTGGTGATGTCAGAGATTTTAATAGATTAAAATCAGCTTTGAATGAAATAGATACTGTAATTCACACAGCTGCTATGAAACATGTTCATATAGCAGAGTATAACCCCAATGAGTGTATTAAAACGAATATTAATGGAGCTCAAAATCTAATTCAAGCATGTCTTGAAACAGGCGTTAAAAATGTTGTTGCTTTATCTACTGATAAAGCTGCTGCTCCAATTAATTTATATGGAGCTACAAAGTTGGCATCTGATAAGCTTTTTGTGGCTGCAAATAACATTAAAGGCAAACAAGATATTAAGTTTTCAGTAGTACGTTATGGCAACGTTATGGGTTCTAATGGCTCTGTAATGCCATTTTTCTTGGCTAAAAGAAAATCAGGAATTCTTCCTATTACGGATCCTACAATGACTAGATTTAATATTAGTTTGGAAGATGGAGTAGAAATGGTTTTATATGCATTATTCAATGCTTGGGGTGGAGAATTATATGTTCCTAAAATTCCTTCATATAAGATTACTGAATTAGCTGAAGCAATTGGCCCAGAATGTGAAAAGCCAGTTGTTGGGATAAGACCAGGGGAGAAAATTCATGAAGAGATGATTACTGCTTCTGATTCATATAATACCTATGATATCGGCAAGTATTATTCAATTATTCCGCAAGTGCCAATGTGGTCAATTGATGATTATATTACTCATTTTAATGCTGAGCAAGTTCCGCAAGGATTCTGTTATAGTTCAGGAAATAATACTGAGTGGCTAAATGTTGAAACGCTCCGTAATTTGATAAAAGAATTTGTGGATCCAACTTTTGAGGTATAAATATGAAAGCAATTCCTTATGGTCGCCAAAATATTACAGAAGAAGATATTGTTGCTGTAGTTGAGGCTCTGAAGTCTGATTATTTAACACAAGGTCCTAGAATTACAGAGTTTGAAATTAACTTCTCGAAATATATAGGTGCAGAATATTCGGTTGCAGTATCTAATGGAACGGCTGCTTTACACTTAGCTGTGTTAGCATTAGGCTTGAAACCTGGACAAAAGGTGATAACTACTCCTATTACTTTTGCTGCTTCTGCCAACTGTGTTAGATACTGTGGTGGAGAAGTTGTTTTTGCCGATATTGATCCAGATACCTACTTGATAGATATCGAATCAGTTGAGAAAATTTTAGCAAACTCTACCCCTAATGAATTTGCTGGTATTATTCCGGTTGACTTTGCAGGAAGGTCTGTAGATTTAGAGAAACTACGGAATATTGCAGATCAATACAATTTGTGGATAATTGAAGATGCTTGTCATTCGCCGGGTGGATATTTCATAGATAGTAACAGAGATAGACAACTTTGTGGAAATGGGAAATACGCAGACTTAGCTGTTTTTTCATTTCATCCTGTAAAACATATCGCTGCTGGTGAAGGCGGAATGATTTCTACTAATAAAGAAGACTTGTATAAGAAGTTATTGCAATTGCGCACTCACGGAATTGTGAAAAATGATTCTATTTACATAAATAATCCTTCTTTTGCATGTGGAGAAGAATCAGAAGATTACCCAGGTTGGTATATGGAAATGCAAGAACTAGGTTATAACTATAGAATTACAGATTTTCAAGCAGCTTTAGGTAATAGTCAATTAAAGAAAGCAGATACAGGTTTAGTTAGAAGAAAGGAAATAGCAGAGCGATATTACAATGCTTTTAAAAATCAAGATTTCATATTAGGACAGTCTGGAGTAATAGAGGGGCACGCTTACCATTTATATGTAATTGAAGTAAAAGAAAGATTAGGACTATATAATTATCTAAGAACACAGAATATCTATGCACAGATACATTATATACCTTGCCATTTAATGCCTTATTATAGGGACAGAGGATGGAAGGAAGGTGATATGCCTAATGCAGAAAACTATTATAAAAATTGCATAAGTATTCCGATGTATCCAACATTAACTAATGAGGAACAGGATTTTGTTATTGAAAAAATAAATCAATTTTACAATAGCTAATCTTTGTATTATACCGGCAAGAGGTGGAAGTAAACGTATTCCACGCAAGAATATCAAAGATTTTCTTGGAAAACCTATTATTGCCTATGCAATTGAAACAGCTTTAAATTCAAATTTATTTGACGAAGTAATGGTTTCTACTGACGATGCTGAAATTGCTGAAATTGCCACAAAATACGGCGCTAAAATTCCATTTATGCGTTCCAATGAAAAAGCATCTGATTTTGCTACAACTTTTGAGGTAATTCAAGAAGTTATTAATTCATATACAACGAAATTTGAATATGCTTGTTGTATTTATCCATGTAATCCTTTTTTGACTACTGAAAGTCTTAGTAATGCTTTTGAAGTACTAACTAAAAACAAGAAAAATACTGTTTTTCCAGTAATTGAATATAGTTATCCGATACAACGTGCTTTGCAAATCAATAACAATAACATCTCGTTTGCTCAACCTGAATTTGCTCTAACACGCTCACAAGATTTACCAAAAAGATACCACGATGCAGGTCAATTTTACTTTTTCAATGTGGAGAAGGTGATGGAAGAACAAAGAATAATTGGTGATTCAACTGGTGCGATTATCATTTCAGAAATGGACGCACAAGACATTGATAATGAGAACGATTGGAAATTAGCCGAATTAAAATATCAATTAAAAAATGGAATTTCCAAGTAAATATAATTGTCTAACAAAAAACTCGTTTGAATTGGCGGGTTTTTCGATTGTGCCTATTCGTTACGAAGACAGATTAGCTATTATGAAATGGCGTAATGAGCAAATCTATCATCTACGTCAAGAACAACCATTGACAGAAGAAAATCAAAATGATTACTTCAATAATGTTGTATCAAAATTATTTAACGATGAAAACCCCAATCAGTTATTATTTTCTTATTTAGAAAATGGTACTTGCATTGGTTACGGAGGATTGGTTCACATTAATTGGCACGATAAAAATGCTGAAATATCCTTTATTATGGATACATCCATAGAAAAAGATCATTTTGAAGAATATTGGAGTATTTTTTTAAGGCTATTAGAAAAAGTAGCTTTTGATATTTTAAAGTTTCATAAGATATATACTTATGCTTTTGACTTGAGGCCTCATTTATATACAGCTTTAGAAAAAGTTGGATTTATCAAAGAAGCCGTTTTAAAAGAACATTGTTTTTTTGATGATAAGTTTATTGATGTGGTTATTCACAGAAAAATTAATGATTATATTTCTATTCGGCTTGCTGAAAAAAGTGATGAATTAATAACTTTTGAATGGACTAATGATACTGAAACGCGCAAAAACTCATTTTCTAATAATATAATCTCTTTTGAAGAACATTCAAATTGGTGGAATTCAAAAATTAGGTTTAATACTTACTTTATTGTAGAAGTAAATTCTAAAAGAGCAGGAATTATACGTTTTGATAAGCATAAAGATTATTATACAATAGGTATAAATATTGCTCCTGAATTTAGAAATAGAGGTTTTTCTTCAAAATTTTTATTTATTTCATGTAAAAAGTTTAGGAAAAATCATAATGAAGATATTTTTGCATTTATTAAGCCTGAGAATCTTGCCTCAATTAAATCTTTTGAAAAAGCTGGATTTGTTTTTATAGATAAAATAGAGATTAATTCAATAGATGCTCTTAGATTTCAATATAATTAACTATGTCGAATAAAGTATTTATTATTGCTGAACTATCTGCCAATCATGGTGGAAAAATAGAAACAGCCATTGAAACCATTCGTGCTGCTAAACGTACGGGTGCTGATGCTATTAAATTGCAAACATATACAGCAGACACTATAACACTTGATTCCGATAAAGATGATTTCATAATTAAAGGTGGTACGATTTGGGATAATAAGCGGCTGTACAATTTGTATTTAGAAGCTTATTTGCCTTGGGAGTGGCATGAAGAATTATTTCGTATAGCAAAAGAGGAAGGATTGCTTTGTTTTTCTTCACCCTTCGACAAAACAGCGGTTGATTTTTTGGAGCAATTAGATACTCCCATATATAAAATAGCATCATTTGAAATCACAGATATTCCTTTGATTAAATATGTTTCAGAAAAAGGTAAACCTATGATTATATCAACTGGTATTGCAGAGTATGATGATATCAAATTAGCGGTTGATACTATTAGAGAGGTGGGTAATAATGATATTACTCTCTTAAAATGCACATCATCTTATCCTGCACCCATTGACGAGGCAAATTTGGTAATGATGAAGCGTTTTGCCAAAGATTTTGGTGTAAAAGTAGGTCTTTCAGACCACACTTTGGGAATTACAGTCCCAGTGGTAGCTGTTGCAATGGGAGCAACTGTTATTGAAAAACATTTTATTTTAGATCGTGCTATTGGTGGTCCTGATGCTTCTTTCTCTTTAAATGAAAAAGAGTTTACAGAAATGGTTAGTGCTGTTAGACAAGCTGAAAAAGCTATTGGGATAGAATCTTATGAATTGACTGAGAAACAAAAGGCTGGAAAAGCCTTTTCTCGTTCACTTTATGTTGCAGAAGATATCAAAGCAGGTGAAATAATTACGGAGAAGAATGTACGTTCCGTGAGACCAGGATTTGGATTACACCCTAAATATCTTAATAGTATTTTAGGCCAGAAGGCTAATAGTAATCTTAAGAAAGGAGATGCTTTTTCATTGGAAATGATTGATGAATGAGTTCAAATACAAAGCCAGTTATTTTAACAAATTTTGGCTATCAAAGAAAAAATTGGATTTATCCATTTGAGGCTATTAAAGATGAGTTTGAAGTAATTTTTATCCACTTTAATAGTAAGATGGACGAATATGCAAATTATACTGATTCAAAAGTTCTTTATTATTCAGATTTTAAAAATGCTCAACAGCTTATTGATAAAATAAAGCCTAGTATTTTTATTACAATGGGTCTTTATGGTAATCAAACATATGCTATAAAAGATGTATGTAATCAATGGGGTATTCCATTTGTTTATATGGATCATGGCTTATATGGATTAGAACGAGATTATAATGAAGGTGAAAAAAAAGCCATAAAATTTGTAGCTAATTCAACAGTTGAGAATATTGGAAGCAGAAGAAGTTCTAATCATACTTTTGTATTAAATACATTCCTAAGCTCTTATTCATTTCTTAAATTAATTACTGTTCTTGTTAAGAATTTGATGAATAAAATTTCATTTATTAGATTAAAACATAAAAATTTGTTTCAAAAATATCTAGCAGAACCCAATGCTTTTATAACATACTCTGTTTTGAATAATACAGTTAATCAACAAATTTACCGACCCAAAGAGCAAAATGTGCATTATGTCGGAAACTTTGAGTATGATAAATTTAGAGCATCCCCTGACCAATCTAATGAGTCATATTTGTTATTTATAGATTCACCTCTTTCTGATAATCCACATCATTATTATTTTTTTACAACTGAACTTCATATAGAACTATATAAAAAAGTAAGTGATATTGCTAAAGAAAAAGGGTTAAAGGTCAAATTAAAATTGCACCCTTATAATTATCATAGTAATTGGCTAGAAGACATTGACAATATAGAATATGTTAAAGATTGTGACCTCAATAGTTTAATTCAGAATGCTAAATGCTGTATAGGCTTTTATAGTACCATTCTTATACCTGCAATATACTTTGTTCCAACAATTATTATAAAGACTCAAGAACATTCATTCATTGATTTTATAGAAAAGGAAAATCTGTGTAATGTATATGATGTGTCAGAAATATTGAACTTAGATAAAATTACATTCAAACCTTTAAAGGCAAATAATAATAATAATTTTAAAGAAAAATATTTTAATGTTGCCAAACAGTCTAGTATTACTCGTTTAAAGAAGGCTATCTACGCAATAATTGCCTAATTAATTTGAGAGGATGTATTCCTATTAAAGAAATGATTCTTTTTAACATTATGGATGGTAGAATCAAAAACACTGGAAAAAGCAAAAGGTATTTGTATGAATCATCTAATTGGTTTG
This sequence comes from Chitinophagales bacterium, assembly GCA_023957215.1. Classification (GTDB taxonomy): domain Bacteria; phylum Bacteroidota; class Bacteroidia; order Chitinophagales; family JADIYW01; genus JAMLHH01. The sequence goes on along the minus strand of JAMLHH010000005.1, from coordinate 12,937 downwards.
ATAATAGATACCATATTCCTATATAGGTAAAAAATAGAATAGATATGATTTTCTCTAAATTTAAACTATATAATGGCTGCTGCTTTGAGTGAAGTTTTTTATGAGTTATGTAGGTATGCATTAATATCATTTGAATTGTTTTTATTGAAATAACAGTAATACAAATTCCATAAATTCCTATTATTCGTGACAATGAGATAAACAGTACAATAGAAATTATAAAAGTTACAATATTAATGACGGGCATAATTTTAGTATTTTTATTATACAATGCCGGCATCATATAAGCTGTATAAAATACTCGTGGAATAAATGCTATAGATAGAAGTGGGAAAAAGGCTGCTACAGGTCTATATTCTTCGTTCAATAAATAATATATTCCTATTGTTCCTATAGTAGTGATTGCTATATTGACAATAATTCCAGTTGATATATATATACTCATCAATTTGATGATACTTTTTCTATTTGAATCAAGATCTATTTCAATCATTTTCCTATATACTTGTGGGCTTATTGCAGAATTTAATGAATTTAAAAATATTTCATTTACACTTGCAATTAAAAATCCAAAACCATAAAGTCCTAAAAATCTCATATCAAAAAGTCGCTCTATAGTAAATCTATCAGCTTGATCAATTAATACATTTAATATGGTATATGGAACGATAGGCAGTCCGTATAATAACATATTTTTGTTGAAAATTCTATTGTATTTTATTGGATGTTTGCTATAATACCATATCAAATAGATAATTATTGGAATTAATGTGCCTATAAAACGCCCAACAATACTTCCCCTAGCCTTTGTTTCCAATATGACAACTCCAATATAAATAGATGTTGCTACAGAAAGGAAAAATAGGACCGCCAATACAGCATAATGAATTGCTTTTTCTTGATTTCTGTAATAATTTAATGCAACTGATTGTATGTTATATATAAGTGCTGTCAATATTGAGAAAATTCCCCATTGCCAATATGTAAATATATTGTTTTTAAAGCTAAATTGGATAACCCAATCACCAATTATACTAAATAGTAGTATGACTATTCCACCAGAAATAAAATGGCTAACTAAGGCTGTTGAATAAATTTCATTTAGCTTCTCTTTGTCTTTATAATAATCATAATAAAATCTTGAAAAAGCTGTAGCTACACCAAAACCTAAAAAATTAGCAAAGAGACTTTGAATCATTGTAGATTGAGTTATTAATGCATAGTCACTTGGTTCTAAATATTTTGTATAAATAGGTAAAAGGATAAAGTTGATTGCTGGGGATAAAAACCCTAAAATGATATATATCGCAGAGTTGAATAGTAATTTTGATTTTGGCATTTTTTAAAAAATGAAAGTATAAACTTACAATTAGTTGAGGATATTTTTTGAATATATTTATAACATTGACCCTGACTTATTCTTTGTTTTTACTAAATTCACGAAATTTATGAATCAATTTATTTTTTTGCTATTGAATAAATATTATTGGGTTTATTAAATGTTTTTTTAATTTCAAATGTGGATAAATGAGTGTTGAGTATATCAGATGGTATGATTATTTATTGTTTGTAATTTACGCTTTTATATTATATGCTGTATTAGTTAGACTTTTACGTAAAACTTTTCTTTTTGATTTTAAAAAGTATTTCAACTATTTCTTTTTTTTAAAAGTTATTGCAGCCTTTATGTATGTCCATGTTTATCTATACTACTATGGATATGGTGATACTTTGAGATTTTTTAGATTTGGTCAGTATTACAAAGACATGTTATTTCAAATTAGTAACCTATCTTTTTTTGAGTGGCTATTTATGTCTAATGATACTTTTAAAAATATAATATCTTTTCAAATTGACTATTCCTATGGATTTACAGACACTAGCTTTTTAATTAATAAAGTTTCTGGATATCTTTCATTTTTTACATTTAATTCATTTTTAATCAATACGTTGTGTTTTTCAATATTTTCATTGGTTGGACTGTGGTATATGTTTATTGGGTTATATGGAATTTTTCCTAAATTAAAATTAGAAATTGCTTTGTCAACTTTATTTATTCCATCAGTAGTTTTTTGGGGTAGTGGTTTGATGAAAGATACAATATGTATTGGAGCATTGGGGATAATGATTTATAATATTTGTAATATATTTTTTCTTAAAGGTGAAAGAAGCTTCTGGAAGATTATAATTCATTTTGTCTCCTTTTTAATTTGTTCCTATGTTGTATCTAGTATTAAAATATATCAACTTTTAGCTTTTATTCCAGGTGTGACTATTTGGATTTTTTATTCATATAGGGATAAAATAAAAAGTAATTTTATTCGGAAATCAGTAACGCCTTTTGTTATTGCAATAATCGTTTTGGGTATTTTTATTGGATTACAAGTCTTTACTGAAAATCTCGATAAGTATGCAGTTGAGAATGTTGTTGAAACTGCTCTTAATTTAAATGCTGCTCTTGTGAATAAAGATGCTGGCTCTTCTTATGACCTAGGTCCAATAGAACCAAGTTTATTTGGACTTATAAAAAAAGCTCCAGCTGCCATTAATGTATCATTATTTAGACCATATATTTGGGAGGTGAATAATCCTGTAATGCTTCTATCAGGTATCGAAAGCCTTATTATCTTATTGATAACTCTTAATATATTTTTTAAGGTTGGGTTTTTGAAAATTCCAAAAAGAGTTTTAGGTAGTGGTATGTTAATTTTTTGTTTTACTTTCAGTATTATTTTTGGTTTTGCTGTTGGTTTATCGTCACAGAATTTTGGGTCTCTTGTTAGATATAAGATTCCTTTATTGCCTTTATATCTAATAGGGCTGTTTGTCTTTTATAATATGGAGTTTAATCAATCATATTTTAAGCATTTTAAAAAGAATAGCAAGTAATTTATGATTTTAATATTATTAACTTTGAACTTTTTAAGTTCAATTATCAAATGCAAACCTTTTGTATTAGTAAATTAATAGGCTATTTAAAATTTATTATTTTAGAATCTCACAAAAATATCGCAATTATATAATGACAATTTTTTTAGTTTCACTTTATTATAAAATAAATGAACGTACGGGAGCTAATATTAGATTTGATGAAACAGCTAAATTTTTGATTAGTAAGGGATGGGATGTAAAATTGATTATTTTGGAGGGAGAAGCGCCTATTTGGTGCGTGGAGAAAGGGAATATCATTTTTTTTAAAAAATATTCGAATTTACCAGGCGCTATTAGAAGGGTTTTTCACTTCTTACAATTATCTCTATTTTTTTTAAGAGCTCCTCAATCAATTATAATTAATGATTTTTTACCCTTTTCATCTTTTGCATTTAAAAAACATTTCCATTTTCAAATCATTCATGATGTTCGAAACTTTACTTTATTCCATAGAGGCAAAGTGCCTTTGTTTAATTCAAAAATGCAAGTGAGACAATGGCAAAAAGCTCAACGAATTATTACAGTTAGTAATTATACTCGTAGTGAATTAAATAACTTATGTCAAATACCTTTAAGTCAAATTCTGGTTATTTATAATGGAATTAATCAAAATTATTTAGACTTTTCAAGTGAAGTAAAAAGAGATTTAGATTTTTTATTTATTGGTGTTTTTGAATATCGGAAGAATCATAAAAACCTAGTTATAGCATTAAGTATTTTGAAACAAAAAGGTTATTCTTTTAAAGCAGAGTGTGTAGGCAGAGACCAAGGAACTTTAAAAGATACGATTGATTTAGTTGCTAAATTAGAAATGGAGGATATGATATTTATTAATAATACTGTTTTATCAGAAAATGAACTTATCCAAAAGTACAATCAATCTAAAATATTTGTTAGTCCTTCACTTTATGAGGGATTTGGAATCCCGCTGATTGAGGCATTTGCATCTGGGTGTACTGTTGCTTGTTCAGATATTACAGTGTTTAGAGAAGTCTGTAACGATAATGCATTTTATTTTGACCCTGAAAGCCCAGAAGATATAGCTCGAGGGCTTATTCATGCAATTGAAAAAGATAGTAAGGCTAATAGAAGTCAATATCTATCTTATGCTAAGAAAAATTTTCAATGGGAGTCAACTCTTAGCAAAATGGATGAAATTTTTAAAAGTTTAAGTTAAATTTATAATATGAAAAAAATTCTTGTAACTGGAGGCGCAGGCTTTATTGGGAGTAATATTACAGAGCAGTTATTGCATTTGGGTTATAATGTAAGAGTATTAGATAATCTTTCTTCTGGCAAACAAGAAAATGTAGATTTATTTAAAGATCATCCCAATTATGAATTTATGTTGGGTGATATTAGAAATATTGAAGATTGTTCTAATGCTTGTAGAGGAGTAGATGCAATTTCTCATCAAGCTGCTTTAGGGTCAGTACCTCGATCTATCAATGTTCCATTGGATACTCATGCCAATAATGATATTGGCTTTGTGAATATGCTTTTTGCTGCCAAAGAATTGAATGTTAAGAGATTTGTTTTTGCTTCTTCTTCTTCAGTATATGGAGATGAACCTAATTTGCCTAAAATAGAGAATAGGATAGGAAATCTACTTTCTCCTTATGCTGCCACTAAATTTACAAATGAGATTTATGCTAGTGTTTTCGCTAAGGTATATGGTATGGAAACTATAGGCTTTAGATATTTTAATATTTTTGGACCTAGACAAAATCCCAATGGTCAATATGCTGCTGTGATTCCATTATTTGCAAAATCTTTGATTAATAATGAAGCCCCTTTTATTAATGGAGATGGGGAGCAAAGCAGAGACTTTACTTATGTAGATAATGCTGTTCAAGCTAATATTTTGGGACTTACAACTACGAATGCAGAAGCTGTAAATCAAGTGTATAATATTGCTCTCGGCGAAAGATTCACTATTAACGAACTTTATGATGGTATTTGTAAAATTTTGAATAAGGATATTAAAGCGATTCATAGAGAACCAAGAATGGGAGATATCAGAGACTCTCTTGCTGATATTTCTAAAGCGAAGCTATTGCTAGGGTACAATCCTACACATAAATTTTCAGAAGGATTGCCTTTAACAATAGAGTATTTTAAAAACATTTTTCAAAAGTAAGTTACTTTAAAGATTATATTTTACTCATGAATAACAATGGGAAGTTTGTAATATCACTTGATTTTGAACTGTACTGGGGTGTTAGAGATAAAAGAACAATAGATAATTATGGGAAAGAAATAATTGCTGTTTATCAAGTTATTCCAAGATTACTATCAGAATTTTCTAGATTCAATATTAAAGGAACTTTTGCGACAGTAGGTTTATTGTTTGCCAAGGATAAGAATGAATTGTTGCATTATATTCCTAGTGAAAAGCCGTTATATACAGACAATAACCTTTCACCTTATTTATATCTTGATAATTTTCCTATAGATAAAGACTTCAATAAATATCATTTTTGCCCTGATTTAATTGATTTGATTCAACAGACTCCAGGTCAAGAGATTGCTACTCATACCTTTTCTCATTATTATTGTTTGGAAGATGGACAAGTCGCTAATCATTTCAGAGAAGATCTGATGTTAGCATTGGAAATTGCGAAACAAAAAGCAATAGAAATAAAAAGTATTGTATTTCCAAGGAATCAAGTCAAGGCGGATTATTTGCAAATTGTTAAAGAACTTGGGTTGTATTCTTATCGAGGGAATGAAACTAAGTGGTTTTATCAAGCGTCTAATGGTGAAGATAATAGTTTGTTGAAAAGAGCACTTCGATTGCTTGATACCTATATTAATCTTTCAGGACATAACTGTAGCGATATTGTTGAAATATCAAAAGTGCAACCATACAATATTCCTTCAAGCCGCTTTTTGAGACCTTATTCAAAGAAGTTGAAATTATTAGAAAACTTAAGATTGAAAAGGATTATTAAAAGTATGACCTATGCTGCAAAACATAATAAAGTATTTCACTTATGGTGGCATCCTCATAATTTTGGGGCTAATCAGGAGGAAAATTTTTCTTTCTTAGAAAAAATTCTCAAACATTATTCTGAATTGAACATTAAGTATAACTTTGAGAGTATTACAATGAGAGCATTGGCAGAAGAAATATTAAACTGATGGGAGCTAAGAAAATTATCATGTTAGCTTGCAATGGCCAATCTACTCGAATAATGTTTCATGGAGTGAATGAAATCTATCCTATACATAGTATTGTTATTGAAGACAAACCAAATAGAAAAACATTTTTAAAGAACAGAATAAAGAAAATTGGTTATTGGAAAGTTTTTGGTCAGATAATCTTTCAACTTTTTATTCCTCGATTATTAAATAGAATTTCTAAACAAAGAATACAAGAGATAATAAACGATTTTAAAATTGATACATCATTTATACCTACATCTAAAATAATTAATGTTTCATCCGTTAATAGCAATGAATGTATTGAATATTTAATAGCTGAAAACCCTGATATTGTTATAGTTAATGGAACTAGAATCATATCGAAAAAAGTATTAAATGCTATTAATGCTATTTTTATTAATACTCATGCAGGTATTACTCCGAAATATAGAGGTGTTCACGGTGGCTATTGGGCGCTTGTGAATAATGATAAGGATAATTGCGGAGTTACTGTTCATCTTGTTGATGAAGGCATTGATACTGGTGGTGTTTTGTTTCAAGATATTATTAAGGTTTCAAAAAATGATAATTTTATTACATACCCATTACTTCAAGTTGCAAAGGGAGTTCAGCTGATGCAAAAAACAATAGAGTCTATTTATAATAATGCTTTGACAGTTATTGAAAGTAAGGTGACTGAAAGTAAACTTTGGACACATCCTACTATTTGGGAGTATTTGAAATGTTGGATACTTAAAGGTGTCAAATAATAATTATCAGCTAATTGTACTCTGTGTATGATTTTGTATTAGGGTTTTATTTTGTATATGTAGAATCCGTTATATGCGTTTTTAAATTGTAGTTGATTATTATCAATTGTAAATTCAGAAAATATAGTAGTAAATTGATACTTTTTCATAAAATCTAGCAAACAATCGTAATTTTTAAAATTTAGCTCACCGCATGATTGGAAATAAATACTTTCTTTTCTAATGGATTCTATTATTTGACTTTCTTCATGATTAAATTTAGGCAATATTGGGTATGAGGCTAAAGGGTAGTATATTTTAGCTTTTGAATTTAATAGATAAATCTCAGGAGAAAAGCAAAAATTATTTTCACTATATCTATATATAGAGCTTACACTATCTTTGCTATTTAGAAAAATTATCTTTTCTTCTAAATAAGGCTTTATAAAATTTAGACGTTTTATTTTATCGGGTGATGCATTAGTACCTCGATATTTTTGTAATGGTATAATATGGATAGTTGCTATAATAATTAAAATAACATACTTCTTATTATTCAATAAGTCTATTATTAATATTGCAATAAGTACATAAAAAAAGGTATCCATTAAATTTCCAAAAAGCTGTTGAGCATCTGCCTTTGTATATAGTAGTAACCACAATAGTGAAGAACTGATGTAAATAGAAACAAAGGGAATAATAAAATCTTTTAATTCTCTTCTTTTAATGTATAAATATACAATAGGCACAAACCATCCTATGGGAATGAATATATAGGATTTAATAAACCAATTGATCATGTGTTTATTATTTGGTATCATGCTTAATGGATTTTTATCTATATCTTGCATTCTAGAATCTGCATTTAACTTGTAAAAAACTACAAATAATAATAGTGCTAAGAATGGTATGATATACTTTTTTTCTATTTTTCTATTTTGATAAGATATTATTATACCTGTAAATATCAATCCCATAACAATTGCTGGAAAAGTTGTTAAATAGAAGAAAGAGAAAAGAATTGGATAATATATTCCGTTTTCCTTTTTGGTAAAAACATAATAAATTGATAGGCAGATAGGTACAACGTAAATGGTCTTTAATATATTAGAAATTGCTGTAGTTGAACCATATTTGGGAATTTGGAAAGGAGCTATGTAAATGATAGTATTCCATAAGCTACTTGATAATGTAATTATTAAAAACATTAAAAATGTAAGTATGAAAATATATCTACCATGAATAGATGAAGCTTTTCTTTCTATTATCTCATGAATACCTAAACAAATTAAAACGCCAACAATAGATGTAATAACTATAAAGAGGTTGATAAATGTATTCCCATGATTTAATATTCCAATAAAGTTAGTCAACCAAAGTTCGAACCAATGGTAATATTGAGCATTTAGTTGTTGGTCTGCAAATAAGTGATTTGATTGAGACAATGTATTCTCAATTCCAGTGTAGTTAATCCATGTAGCAACCCTAGAGTAAAAAACATCATCAACATATGGGAAAGTAGTAAAATTGAGTACTTTATATAGATTTGAATAAACTATTCCCCCTATTCCTATTCCATATATTAAAGACTTTTTTAAGCCCAAAAAATCATACGAAAAAGTTATGTTTTTGTATTGAGTTACTATAAGAAGAGCTAAGAACACTATAAATATACTATTGAACTTAGTTTGAATGACTGCATATAATCCTGTGATTAACAGAAGATTTAAAGATGAGTTGAAAAAGCTTGTGTTTACTTTAAATAATTTTACATTGATTAATATCAATATAAAAATAAATACTATTATATATTCCATAAATAATTACGTTAGATGGATGCTTTAATATACTAAATTAATAGACTATTTGATAGTCCTGTTTTTTTTGATTTTTGGTACAAAGTACATTCATTTTTGATTATTTCAAAAAATCATTATTAATAGAAGTAATCAAAAGAAGATATTTATTACCTTAGCTCTAAGGACTATAAGTCTTCTAAAATTAATACTGTTTTCAAAAAAAGAAATAATAAATACAATGCAAGTAAGCTATTTAGATCTTAAACAACTTAATATTTCAAAAGAAGAAGTTTTAAAAAAAGCGTTTGAGAATGTTTTAAAATCTGGATGGTTTATATTAGGTGAAGCAGTGGATAAGTTTGAAAAAGAATTTTCATTATTCACACAAACTAAATACTGTATAGGAGTTGCTAATGGACTAGATGCTTTAATCCTTTCTTTAAAAGTATTAAATATTGGAGAAGGAGATGAAGTGATAGTTCCTTCTAACACTTATATAGCTACTTGGTTAGCAGTATCCTATGTAGGTGCAACACCTATTCCTGTAGAGCCTAATATTTATACCTATAATATTAATACGGCTCTCATAGAAGAAAAGATTTCACATAAGACGAAAGCTATTATTCCTGTAAACCTTTATGGTCAAGCTGCTGAATTAGAAGATATACGTAATATAGCTATTAAGTATAATTTATATGTTATTGAAGATAATGCTCAATCACAAGGTGCGAGTTATAAAGATAAGCCTACAGGTAGTTGGGGAGATATTAATGCTACAAGTTTTTATCCAGGCAAAAACTTAGGTGCTTTAGGTGATGGGGGAGCTGTTACGACTGATAATGAAGAGCTAAGCCAAAAAATTAGAGTAGTTCGCAATTATGGATCTCAAAAAAAATACTACAATGAGATTAAAGGGGTAAACTCAAGACTTGATGAGTTACAAGCAGCATTTCTATCTGAAAAATTAAAATATCTATCTGCAGAGAATGAAGAAAGAGTTCGTTTGGCAAAAGTTTATGATGAAGAATTAAAAAACGTAGGGGATTTAATACTTCCACAAATTTCTTGTAATGCGACGTCTGTTTATCATATATACTTAGTAAGAACAAAACAAAGAGATGAATTACAAAATCACTTGACAAATAGAAATATTGGGACTGTAATACATTATCCTATTCCGCCGCATTTGCAAGAAGCATATCAAGAATTAGGTTACAAAAGAGGGGATTTTCCTTTAGCTGAGGAAATTGCGGAAACTTGTTTAAGTATTCCTCTTTATCCTGGTCTAAGTGCAGAACAACAAGGTTTTGTGATTGAAGCTATCAGACAATTTTTCAACTAGACTATATGCCAAAAATATCAATTATTATAACTTGTTATTATAATGAGTTAAATATCCCTCATACCAAAAAAGCACTGATTGAAAATGAACGAAATTTTCCTATAGGTACTGAATTTGAGTATGTTATGGTAGATGATGGTTCTAAAGATAATACTTATACTGAACTACAAAAATTCAAAGCAGAATATCCTGACAAAGTTTCCTTAATAAAACTATCAGGTAATTTTGGTAGCCCAAATGCTTTTCTAGCAGGGTTAAAATATGCCACGGGAGATTGTAATATATTGATTGCTGCTGATTTGCAGGACCCTGTTGAATTAATGCCTAAAATGTATGAATATTGGAGTAAAGGTATAAAGCTAGTAATGGGTAATAGAATAGATAGAGAAGACCCATTCATTTCTAAGATATTTGGGAAAACAACTCAATATTTAATTAAACGATTTGCATTGTCCAATTTACCTGATGGTGGCTTTGACTATGTGTTATTTGACAAGGAACTGCGTGAGAAAGCTATTGAAATTAATGAAAAGAATTCAAATACTTTGTATCTGTTTCTATGGCTTAAATATGAATATGTAGCTATTCCGTATAAAAGACTTGAAAGGAAATTTGGTAAAAGCAAATGGACATTCTCTAAAAAAATTAAATTCTTTATTGACTCTTTTGTAGCTTTTTCTTTTTTACCAATTCGAATTATTAGCGTTTCTGGTTTTATTTTAGGTTTGATAGCTATTTTATATGCTTTAATTATAGTTTACAATAGGCTAAACGGTAATATTAATGTTGAAGGATGGTCAGCTATGATGTTAGTTTTTTTATTTGTATCTGCTTTCCAAATGATAGCTTTGGGGATTTTAGGAGAGTATTTATGGAGAACATTAGATGCTAGTCGAAATAGACCCAATTATGTTGTAGATAAAACTGAAATTTAGATGGGTTATGCAAAAGGCTGTTATTATTGAATTTGATAAGAATAATAATGGTTTTGAGGAACGATTATTCGAAATATTTAAATCAAAACCATTTGAAACAAAGACCATCTCTTGGACAAGTTGTAATGTTGATACATTGCCATATAAACCTCGTGCTTATTTAGATTCAGATGTCATTCTGACAGCAATTTTAGGGGAAGTTTGGGTTGACATTGAGTTGGTAGATAATACCAAACAAAAGTTTAATTTGTCTCAATCAAATATTGGAGTATTTATACCAAAACTTAGCTGGTTCTCAATATATAGTGAAGAATTGGGGGCAGTAATATCCCTAAGTTCTAAAGTAAAAGCTAGTTACATTGATAATTATATATTTTTTAAAAATATACAAGGTAGGAAAATTTCATTTGTTGAATATACAGAACAAATTTTAGAACAATCTTGGGACTGGTTACATGATGAAGAAATAAAACACTTAACAAATACTCCTAATTTTACAAGACAAGATCAAAGGAAATGGTTTGATTCTCTTTCTTCTAACAGTACATACTTTGTTCGTGGAATTATGCTAAATGATGAGACTATTGGTATCGTTGGATTAAAGCATATTGACTTAGAAGAAAAAAAGGCAGAGTTTTTTGGCTATATTGGGAATAAATCTTATTGGGGTATAGGACTAGGAGGCGAAATGTTGAAATGGATATCATTCATTGCAATAGATATGTTCAAACTTAAACAACTTTATTTAAATGTTATATTAGATAATATTAGGGCTATTAAAGCTTATGAGAAATTTGGCTTTAAGATTGTAGAAGTGAATGAGGTATATATAAAAATGAGTATAGAGTTATGAGTATTATAATTAATAGATATAGTGTAGATAGTAAATTAGCATGGAATTCGTTTATTGATAAAGCTAAAAATGGACTCTTTTTCTTTAATAGAGGTTTTATGGATTATCATTCTGATAGGTTTAAAGATCACTCTTTGATGTTTTATAAAGAAGATATATTAATTGCTGTCTTTCCTGCTAATGAAAATGGTGATACTATTTTTTCTCATCAAGGGTTGACTTTTGGTTCCTTATTAATGGAAAGTAAAATTAAGACTATTGAAGTGCTAGAAATTTTCAATGCCTTAATTCAATATTATAAAACATTAGGTTTTAAAAAAATATTATATAAAGCTATCCCTCCCATATTTTCCTCTTATCCAGCCCAAGAAGATTTATACGCTCTATTTAGAAATAATGCTAGTATAGTTGGTAGAGATATATTTTCAATTATTGAAATTGAAAATAAGCTAAGCTTCTCATCTTCTAAAAGAAATTTAATTAATAAATTAATAAAAAAGAACTATAAAGTGGAAAATCCTGGTGACTTTAAAGGATTTTGGGAGCTATTGACTAATGTATTAAAAGGACAGCACAATTCTAAACCAACACATTCTTTGGAAGAAATACAAAAATTGAAATACGATTTCAAACAAGAAATACAATTATTTATTGTAAAAGAACAGGAAGATATTGTTTCTGGTGTAGTTGTTTTTGATTTTGGTAGAGTTGTACATACACAATATATGGCTAGTAATGAGATAGGCAGAAAGTTAAGTTCATTAGATTTTATTAATAACTATCTAATGAATGAGGTTTATTCAAATAAAAAATTCTTTTCGTTTGGAACTTCTAATCATAATCAAGGTAGAATATTAAATGAAGGATTAATTCATCAAAAGGAATTGATGGGAGCTCGGGGAATAGTACAAGATTATTATGAATTAGAGTTGTAGAATTTTATATTATTCTATTCATTAGCATCAATATTTTTTCGATAATCTAAATAATGACTATAATTTCGTATGTAATCATTTTCATCAAACTGATGAGAAGCTAAAACCAAACAAATACTTCCACTTGAAAAGTTCATCTCTGATGCCCATATTCCGGGTAGAATATGTAAGCCCATATTAGGTCTATTGAGTGATATTTGTCTTTTGTATTTACCATCATCTAATGCAACTTCAAATGATCCACTA